>BAXV01000003.1 GCA_001310715.1 Pseudovibrio sp. JCM 19062 | reverse complement strand
GCATAAGCAATCAGGCTCTCATTAAGCGAACCAATACCTGATGCCGTGCTTGTTCCAAAAGGCACCTGCCTGATGGATTAAGCTGATCGAGCATCTTGGCATAGGAGCCGGATGCAATCGCCGCACTTCCGGACTTCAACGTCGCTTTGAACGCTGCCTGATTGACCATCCGCGATGCGTGGGAAACATAGACAACGGAGCCAGTGTCCGTGACAATGTTTTGAACACTTGCTTCAACGCGCGTGTAGTTCGGATTATTGGCATTTGCGACATTGCGGGAAGCAATCGCCATTTCAGCCGAGCGGCTGCGATGGACGACTGCGCCGTGAGCATTGCGGAGGTAAGAGACATGCTTTGCGCCCTTAACGTAAGTTATTCAGCTCTTGGAGCAATTCTGAACTTGCGTTGAACACCTTGGTGTTTGCACTGTAGGTGCGCTGCGCCTGAACCATCTCGGTGAGCTCAGCAGCCAGATCAACGTTGGAGCCTTCAACTGCTCCTGAGTAGAGCGAACCAAACCCACTATCGCCCGGGAAACCCACTGCCGGATCTCCAGAGGCATCAGTTGCGGCATAAACATTGCCGCTCTTGGCCTGCAAGCATCGGGATTTGAGAAGTTCACGATCTGGATCTGGTCGAGGAGCTTTTCTGCGCTGCTGCCGTACACACCGTACACCCGCCCATCAGACTCGACACGAATGCTCTGGATCGTTGATGGCTGGTATCCGTCCACATCAACTTTGTTGACGCTGAACTTTTCGCCAGCAGTGACTGTTTTGCTTAGATCGAGCGTAACATCTTCGCCGTTCGGGACTTTAAAGACAAAATCCGTTGGTGAGCTCGGGTCCAGCTTTCCGTCACCAGAAAACTTAAGGCTCACCACACCTGGCGCCGTGCCAGTTGCTGGGATTTGTGTACCACTCTCGTCGACCGCCTCTACAAGCCACTCAGAACCCAAAATATCGCCTGTTACCGAATGCTTAGTTTCCGAAACCTTCGTATAGACGACGTCTACCTTCACAGCATTACCGTTCTGATCAAACGTACTGATTGATGTCTTGTAATCATAACCTGCTGGAAGACCTGTCGTTGGTGCGGTTCCAGAAACAAGAAGCCCAGTCTCATCAAAGATTGCAGGCGCAACGGTATTAGATGCCAAGTTCACACCCAGCTCACCTTGAGTACTCGCTTGCCAGACTGGTGTATTGAGATCGACTGCTACCGGTGAACCGCCCTGTGAGAGCAACTTGTAACCGCCGGAGTTTATCATCTGACCGTTCTTATCAAGCACGAAGTCGCCAGCACGGGTGTAATACTGACCGCCATCGGAATCTTCCACCTGAAAGAAACCGTTGCCGTTGATGGCGAGGTCGGTGCCGCGGGAGGTGAAGTTGAAGGCACCTTGTTGGCGCACTGTCTGAACAACGGATGTGTTTACGATACCTGATTCATGTCCTGAGCCGCCGCCAGAGCCGACCAGTGAGGAAAATGAGGTTTTGTAGCGTTTGTAGCCTACGGTATTTGCGTTGGAGATATTGTCGGCAACAGTTGATAATTTATTCGACTGCGCGTTCATACCTGACACGCTGGTATTCATAATTCCGTAAAGGCCCATGATCTGCTCCTGGCGACATCAAATGCATAATTAACTCATCGCAGTAAAGCTTGTTAATCTTGTCCGAGCCTGACCCTAACCGGGTTGAATTATTTACAAAACTTTAATGAATTCGGCGTCCAGCGACCATAACCGGAGGCGACGATGTTATTGATCACGCGGCATACATAGCGCTTTTGCGCGGGGTTGTTGTCCGGCCCTGCGTGATATCTGGCAACGGCCATAGTCCAGCTTTTTTTCGCGCTGCTTCAGCTCGGCGAGAAACCGCGCTGCGTATCTTACATTTTGTGCAGGATCTAGCATGGCTTTTAGGCTTGCAAACTTGTCGCGGTGGTAATGGACGTTGATCTGCATGCACCCAACATCAATCAGTTTTATGCCGCGCTTTTGTGAGCTTTTGATTGCAGCCAATGCTTGAGAGGCGTTCTGCGCGAAGTATGGTTTACCCGCGATGTTCAAAGCGTACGGGTGCAGGGAATCCTGCGGCCAGTCTCAGTCAGACCAACCGCATACAGGATGCCGAGCGGAACATCGTATTTTTGTGCGGCTTGCTGCATTTGGCGCTCACACAGGCGCACTGCCTTCTTAGTGCCTGCCGCCTGTGCGGAGACCGCAATCTGGCTACAGATAGATGCCGCTGCGAATATCTTGAGTGTCCGCTTCATTCTGCCCTGCTCCGGAATAGTCAGCTTGCGGTTGCTCAGGCTGATGTTGCTGAGCCCCGCCCTCACCTGCGCTTCCTTCCGGGTTATTGCCCTGACCAAACCGCTCCTGATTTTGTCCAGGCTGGCGCATTTGGCCTGCCATCTCGTCTTTGAAATTCACCGTGATATTCTGGGTTTCAGTGCGATAACCAGCATCCTGCAGCACGCGGGCCAATGCCTGCCGGTCCCCCTTCAACATATCAGCAGCTTCCCGAGTGCTGGTCGTGAGCGAGATTTCCAACTCACCACCGCGCATCTGGATGTTTGCACGAACCACACCGAGGTTATCCGGACGCAGCTGGATTTCCAGTGACTTGATAGGTTTGACCGCTTGTTTGTCTGCGGTCTGGGCCGCCAGATCTTCTGTGGCTCTGGCTGCTGCAGCGGCGGTCACTTGCTTTGTCAGTACATTGGCGATCTGTTGCGCCGGGCGCCAAGGTCAGCTGGTGGCAGGTGTGTTTCCACACTCACTACCTTGACCTCACCACCCGCAAGAGGCTTGCCAGCAGTCTGATCTGACGGAGCCATGCTCTGCTTTGCAAGAAACTCGGTTGCCGCCTGTTTTGCTCCAGAAGCCTTTCCGTTTGCTTGTGGCAGATTGATCGCACCGCTTCCATCCAGCTTTGGTCCTGCACCAGACGTATTTACGTCACCGCTTGCAGTGGCTCCCGACCTAACGACTTCACTTGCAGACTTTAAAGATTTGGAGCTGCGATCAACCTCACCACGTAGACCTTTCAGGTCTTTTGCGCTCAGTGCGTTGAGCACCTCGCCATGGTGCTGCCACGGCCAGAGCTGGCTGCTGCCATCTCATTTGCAAGTCCTGTTACCGAGCTTAATTGCAATACAGCTTTCTGCTCGGCCGTCATTGCGGAATTGATTGGCTGTGTGTTTGCCGCGAGAAGTGCAAGGTCTTCCGCGCTGAGAGAATTCTGATCCGCATCATCACTCTGCGTCTCCGGGCTGCTGGCTTCCCCTGTCTCTTTCGGAAGCGCACCGGCCTTTCTCAGGAGATCACTGAGGGCTTTCGCGGCTTCGGTCTCATCATCGCCAGCGTGCGCAGGATCATTTGCCCGATCCGTCTTCTGGTTCTGCTTGGAGACACCCTTTCGGTCCGGGACCTTCTTTTCATCCCTGACCTTATCGATGACTTCCTCAAACCCGTTTTTACGCGCGTCTTTCTGCGAGGATGCAGTGTCCTTAACTGGTTTCGCAGATTCTTTAACAGGGGCACCACGATCTACGTTTGGAAGAGTGGGATTCATCAAAACTCGGCCTCTTTCAGAGCTTTATCTGCATCGTTTAGCGCATTTTCGAAAAGAGTGAATACGTCCGGATCATAGAGCTTTTTCTTCAACCCAACTTTTGGAACATACGGGACAAACTCGGATGCGAGGTGCAAGTCTGGTTGCGGCCATTCGCGGATCGAGTTTGCCATTGTGATTGCAACAGCCTGGATCAGCTGATTTTCCTTACTGAGAGCTGAAATCTTTACTGCGACCAGACCGGAAATTGCGGCTTTCCAGTCTTCGCTGGATGCTTTGGACGCTGAGAGATACAGCTTCGCTTCATTAATCCATTCGCTTTTTTGGGAACCAAGCTCCAAGAACGCGATGCTGCCCTGTTGCGCAAACGCGGTGTTTCCGCTGACCAGCGCTGCTTTTGCCAAGCGCAGTAGGAGGATGCTTTGAGACTCTTCATCAAACTCGGAGATAAGCTGGAAGACGCGCTCCCATTCATCTTCTTTGGTCAGGTAATCGGAGCCGCTGATCACATCTGCCACCGTGTCACGGAACTCGGATGAGAAAACGGAATTGCTGTACTGGAAGAGGTAGCGGCGGGACAAGCGCTCGAATTTGGGCGTGTCTCCGAGCTTTGCAATCATGGGGGCCTGACGGCGCAGAGCGCTTTCTTCAACCAGTGTGCCCGGCATCATCAAACGCGCAAGATCAAAGTAACGTTGCGCTCCTGCGGGATCATCGTTGGAGATCAAGATTGCCTGAGCCAGAGCGACCTGACCTGCAATTGCGACCGGCAACCCAATGGGGTCAACCTTTCGCAACAAGCTCAAAGCCATCTTGCGATTGCCCTGCGAGTAGGCCATGGCACCGGCAAACAGGTTTGGGTCCGCATTGAACACAACGCCCTGCGCGGCAAGCTCCTGAAACACCGATCCTGAGCCGCCACTTAACATAAATGCAATGGCCGCGCGTGAGTTGCGCTCCTGTTTCCAAATCTCTGGATCAAGACGCAGGAAACGACGACCAATGACAATCAGGGAGGGCTGGAGCAGGTTATAGGCTTCAAGGTTCCCCTTGATGATCTCATCCTGCAGGATTTGCAGTTCCAGCACCATCAGGTCGGGGTCAGCAGTTGAGACCATCTGCGCAGAGGCTGGCTGGCTGGTCAGCACCACGGGGACTGCCGCCACCATCAGTCCGGTGCAAAGCAGTGCAGATTTAAGGAAAGACATTCCAGAATGTTTTGCAATACCAACCCGCATCAGGCCTGCCCTTCCGTCAGCATGATTTCGATGCGGCGGTTTTGAGGCGCATACGGGTCGTCCACTTCCTTCAGCCGACGATCGGCATACCCTTCAATTCCGATTATACGGTTCTCATCCAAACCACCACGGACAAGCATGAAGTAGGCCATATGAGCGCGGGCGGTGGAGAGGCGCCAGTTATCATTTTTCCTGGACTTAAAGGGCCGTGCATCGGTATGTCCGCGAATGATGATCTCGCCCTTTTCTTCTTCCAGAACCTTTGCAATCTTTTCCATTGCCTTGACCACATCCGGGTGCGGTTCAGAGGACCCAACGGCAAACATGCCAAAGTCATCGTTGTCCATGATGCGGATCAGGACACCATCAGCTGAATGGGTGAACTCAATGCTGGCGCCAGTGTTGACACCCTCCAGAGCCTCACCCATCGCATTGGCCAGCGTGACGAGCTGCTTGTTGCCTCTTCATCGTCAGACCCATCGTGCTTTTGCCCATCCGCAGGCTTTGCCAGTGGCACCACTGGGGCGGCTTCAGGTACTGCTGCACTAGCCTCGACAACAGGCACTTGCTCCGGTTCCTCAGTCTCCGTGACAGAGGCTTCTTGCTCAGTGGCAATTTCGTTTCTTTTTGCCTCAGCAAAACGAGGCGTGTCATTACAGTGTCTTTGCCTTCAGACTCTGCCTGAGATTGGGCAAGCTGGTTCATGATCTCGCCTTCGGCAAGTTTATCGCCCTTGTCTTCGGTCCATCACCAATCACGATGACCGAGTTGTCGGCTGAGGCATCCCCTGACACCGCAGGCAGGACCTTGCCGCCGCGTGCCAGGTCTGACGCTTCTTCCAGAACTTTGATCTGCTCGACAGTCAGCTCGTTGGCAGCAATGCCTTCTTCCCGCTCATGGAGGATCGGGATTTGAGCGAGGAGTGGTGCGTTGCCGGGCAGTTCGTCCTTTTGCCAGCCGGACGGGTCGAACGGGTCGCGGAAGCTGGTGCCGTCTGCAAGGCCCTGTCCATCGGGGTCACGGTTGGGAAGAGCAAACAGGACCGGCGTTTTTGCCATCTTCAGTGCGCCGATGCCGCCTGTGCCCGGTGAGCCATCTGTCTTGACGGTGGCTTCCGCCTCGGCTGCCAGTGCGGCAAGGATGGCGTAGGGGTTATCGAAGAGCTGGTTCTCTGAATAGCTGGCTTCACGCTCATACGCGCGGCTGGTCACACCCGTCCGCTTTGCGCTGCCGTCTTCAGCATCGGCGCCTGCAAACTCGGAGTTTTCGCCGGTTTCACGGTCAGAGACCGGCTCGGGCATTTCTGCGCCTCCGCCGGAGACAGGGCCATTCTTTTCGGTGCCGCCGGAGCCAACGGGCTTGCCATTGTCGACGCCATCTTCGCTTTTGCTTCGGGACTGGACTTCTTTCGAGTCGCGGATACCCTTGGGGTTTGCGGTGGTATCGACCAGCTTGATGGGATTGAAGTAGCCTGCGATGCTGCGCTGGGACGACTCGTCAGATGCATTCACCAGCCACATGAGCAGGAAGAACGCCATCATTGCTGTTGCGAAATCTGCGTAAGCGATCTTCCAAACACCTGACTTAGGTGTGACACCCATGTCGTTATGACGCCTGCGAACGATAATCAGTTCTTGCGGTTCCAACGCCATGGCCACTACTCTCCCAGCGTATTGCGAAGCTCCTGGCACCATTCTTTCAAGCCGGTAGACAGCGTCATATCGGACACCTTCACCGCAAGATCAGCGCTGGAGTTTTCAGAAAATTGAATGGTGTTTGAAAGTTCACCGGCTTTATCACCGAACAGATCAAATAGATGTTGTGGACCTGAGACTTGAACCAGAACCTCAGGCGTTTCAGAGAGTTGTCGGCGCAGCACTTGCACCAGTGAGGCCACGGCGCGGTCCCGCGCACGCTCTTCAATAAAGGGAACCAGAACTTCAGCTGTGGTTTTAGACAGTCGCTCTTCAATCTCAACCAGAGACTGCTGAAATGCCTGCCTGAGCTTTTCGCCCTCGCCTGCCTTAAACGCCGCCTCGCGCTCCGCAAGTTCGACTTCCAGCTCCTCGCGCATCTTCCTGATGCGCTCATCAGCGTTGGCCTTTGCGGCCTCCTCGCCTTCAGAAAAGCCATTCTCATAGGCTTCAAAGACACGGTTCACCCAGTCGCCGCCCTCTCCATAGCCCTTCGGCAGCATGGAGATCACTTCCTGCATATCTTGCAGGTCCTTGGTGGTAACGCCCGTATCCGTGGTGAAGTCGGCTAGGAAGTGGCTGATGCCGTTCGTCATACGGCGCGCTCCCGGTCATACATCCACTGCTTAAGGATGATTGCCGTTTGCATGTCGTCCATCTCGACAGCACGCTCAAGCTTACGCAGGTTGTCGCGGTTCACGACAGTCGTGTCCACGTTTTCACGGACCAACCCTTCGCCGTTGCTCATATCAGGCAATTGGCCGTTTTCACCTTCAAACTCGCCTTCATGCACACCGGCAGTATTGGAGTTCGCACCAAGCGCCAGACCTTCCGCAGCCTGCTCTCGTTTTGGAATAAGGAAGCAACGGCGGGGCGCAGGCCGAACCAGATGATCATCAAGGTCACGATGAGGATCGCAGCCGCATTGACCACTGAGCCCATGTTGCGCATCAATACATCTTGCCATGTGCGCTCGGGGATGGCAGCAAGCTGGTCGCCTGCCAGCATAAAGTTGACCGCAGAGACGGAAACCTTATCGCCGCGCGCAGGGTCGACACCTGCTGCGGTTGCGATAATTTCTTCAATCTCGTTGATTTTTTCGCTCAGATCCGGCGCAACGCCTGCAATGACTGCATCACCCTTTTGCCCACCGATGCGGCGTGTCATTTCCTGCACAAGGCGATCACGATTGACGAGCACGGCCACACTCATACGCTCGATGCGATAGTCATCAAAAACCGTTTCAACTGTTCGAGAAGAAATCTCGTAGTTGGTCAGCTCTTCACGGCGTTCGTTTTCTTCTGAGGAACGCTCACCGGACTGCGATGATACCGCCTCTTCAGGCAGGTTCTGCTCAACAGTGGTCGGATTTTCCAGACTCGCGTTTTGCGTGCTGGCGTTTTCGCGCACGACGCGGAAGGAACGCTCGACCCGTGTTTCCGGATCGTATGAGGTCTCTGAGACGCGCTGATTGTCGGTGTTTACAGCGGTTGAGACGCTGACTTCAAAATTATTTACGCCCAGATACGGCGCAAGTGCCTGACGGATTGCATTTTCTTTGCGCGAGGAAAGGTCAGCTTCCAGCATCGCCTTGCGCCCGGTGGAAGCGCTTTGCGCATCTTCACCGGCAGCAAGCAGCTGGCCTTCTGTATCAAGAACTGTCACGCCCTCGGCGGTAAGACCGGGAACAGCTGCTGCCACAAGATAACGGATGGATTGAGCAACAGTGCTTGTCTGCACGCCTTCTGTGCGGATCAGCACGGACGCCGTCGGCTTTTGATTTTCGCGGCGGAAGGTTGCTTTTTCAGGCAGAACCAGATGCACACGCGCGGCTTTCACGCCCTGCATACTTTGAATGGAACGAGCAACCTCCCCTTCAAGCGCGCGGACTTTTGTCACACTTTGCATAAAGGAGGTCAGACCAAGGGAGCCCATTTCGTCAAAGAGCTCGTAACCAGCGCCTGAGCCGCGCGGCAGGCCCTTTTCCGCCAGCAGCATACGGGCACGGGCCGTTGCACCCACGCCTACGGAGATCGACGAGCCATCTGCGTTGACATCAAACGGTATACCGCTTGCCTGCAGCGCCATGCCGATTTGCGTGACGTCGTCCCGCTCCAGATTTGCATAGAGAACCTCTTGCTCCGGACGAGACAAGAGAAATGCTGCTGTGCCAATTGCAACAAACGTAAATAGCCCAACAAGTGCGAGCACGATCAGGCGCTTTGCGCCTAACTCAGCAAGATTACTATAGATTTTTTTTCGGCGTTTTCACGAGCTGCCATTGCGACCTCTGCAGGTGTATCAATGGCGCTACCTTCGCTTTTCAACCTTGCGCGAACGTGATCAGGCTTGGCATCGCGAAGAAATCCACGGTTTCTCGGAGGTTTGCCGTGTGGCTTGAAAGAAAATCAACAGTATCAAGTATATGCGCCAGCGTGCGCGACGCGCTGAATACTCGGCAAACCGCTCACAGACAAGCCCGAGGCCTGCCCCTTCAAGTCGCGGCTCACGCGGTCAGCTGTAGAATTGATAGCGATCATGGCACTTTTACCGGAGACATTTTGCAAAGGCTGGCCAGCTTGCTCAAGAAGCGCTTCATGCGTCAGCCCGTCGACAGCACACCAGCATCGCTCGTCTCTTCGCAGCGCCGCCAATAAATCTCCCAGTGTCTGATCCGAGGCATGTGCGGAAAGGTCCAACTGCCTCATTTCCACCTCCTCAGACGTGGAGATATTTAACTGATCACCCAACATCAAACAGTGCTCCGCCTATAACAAACCAACAGGAGAAAGTTTTATGAACCCTTGGCTCAGCTACAAATATATTTAGTCGAACTTGCCTAAACCTGACTTAATACAATTTTATCTAAAATTTTATCATAAAAACAAAGAAAGGCCCCGGCGATAAACCGGGACCTTAAAGCTTCCAGAGTTCTCAGTGCTTTCCGACTTAACGGAACAGGCTGAGGATGTTTTCAGAACCGGCGTTCGCGATGGACAGTGCCTGAATACCCAGCTGCTGCTGAGTCTGAAGAGCTTTCAAACGAGTAGACTCTTCGTTCATGTCCGCATCAACCAGCTGGCCAACACCACGCTCAATTGCATCAGACAGATCACTTGCGAACTGCTTTTGCATGTCAACGCGCGCCTTAGCGGAACCAAGATCGGTGGCCGCATCGGTCATTGCCTGAAGCGTCGTATCAACTTGCTTAACAACTGCAGTCAAAACGGCCTTGTCGATAATTGTGTCACCCAAGCCACTAACATCAAACTCAAGGATGGAAGTCGTAGAGAGATTGTTAGCCGCAGTAGTTAGATCAGTTTGCACCTGTGCAGCTGCCCCATTCAAACCACCACCAGTTTCAAGCAATGTCTCAACATCACCTGCAACTGGAAGTCCGCCACCGCCTGGCTGATTAGCTGGATTGCTGTAGTGCTGCCTTACCACCTCTTCCAATGCGTCGGCTTCAACACCTGAGAGAGCATTACCTGAGCCATCTTCAAAAGTGACGTCCAGATTATCAATCGTGCCACCAATAGAAATAGTAAGGTTAGCTAGATCAACATCGTCACCGAAATTGATTGCACCAAACTGCTGAGAGAGAAGACCACTGTTCGCAGCCGCATTAGAGTTGGTATCAACCAGAACAATGGAACCTGTATCCACTTCAATATTCTGAATTTCCACCTGACCGTCTGAGTCACGCGTGAAGGAGCCAACAATCTCCTTCATAAGAGTGTCTGTGGACTTATCCTGCTGCAGCCAGTTCTCACCAGAGAAGTTTGCGGAGGACGCGATGGTTTTCAGCTGCTCCTGAAGCTGTTCGATATCAGCCTGGATCTTGCCTTTATCGACGGTACCATCTTTAGCAGTTGTAAGCTTCGCCTTGATGTCATCAATAACTTCAACCGCCTTATCCATTGCGGTAAAGGCAACATCAACGGTCGCAGCACCGAGACCCAAAGCATCTTCAACAGCGCCAAGGCCTTGTTGTCTGACTGCATGGTGGTTGCAATGGACCAGTAGGCCGCGTTGTCGGACGCATCAGAAACACGCATACCGGTGGAGATGCGGTTTTGAGTTTCCGCCATGCTGTTGTTGATACCCTTCAGAGTCTGAAGAGCAACCATGGCGGAGGTGTTTGTTAAAAGAGAAGACATTTTATGTGTCCCTTAAGTAGAAGAAATGGGACATTCCGGTTTTAATTTCCGGAGTTACAGAGTTGCGTCATGCACTTTGAGGTTCAAAGCCTGTAACAGAACTTTATAATGACTCACTAAACTTACCTCAAGCTGACCTAAGACCACAGACAAGAAAAAGCCCCGAAATGGGGCTTCTTTGCAGTTTGTGCTAGGTGAACGATCTTATTAAGCCACCCGTCAATAGATACCACCCATCAATCAAGACGAAGAACAGCACCTTGAAGGGGAGTGAGATGACTGTTGGGGGGAGCATCATCATGCCCATGGACATTGTCAGGGTCGCGACGATCATGTCGATGACGACGAATGGCAATGCGATCAGGAACCCGATTTCGAAGCCTCGGCGGAGTTCGGAGATCATGAAGGCTGGGATGAGGACACGCAGGTCCAGTTCGTCCAGAGGGGCATCCTTTTCGTAATTGAAGGCACTCACAGCTAGATCGTCGAAAAGGACCAGGTCTTTTTCACGAACATTGTCCAACATGAAGCTTCGGAACGGCTTCGTCATTTCCTTGTAGGCGACCTCCTCGGAGATTTCTTCCTTGATCAACGTTGAAGACCATTCTTCCAGGCTGCATCAAAAGTGGGTGCCATGACGTAGAAGGTCATGAACAGAGCAAGGGAGATGAGGATAATATTTGCAGGTGTTGTTTGAAGCCCGATACCGGAGCGCAGGAAAGACAGAGCGACCACAAAGCGGGTGAAGCTGGTGACCATGATCAGGATACCCGGTGCCAACGAGAGCACTGTCAGGATCATGACATACTGGATTATGCGGCCACTTGCGGAGGCTTGTCCGGCCGGGAGCAGGTCGCTCAGGTTGATATCCTGAGCTGAAGCCGGAGCGATGCAAAATAACGCAAATAAACTCAGAAAAGACGTAAAAAAAACGCAAACCGACGCATCATTGAATCACCACGGATTCAAGCACCAGTTCCTTGACGAATTTTCCGCCTCTCATCTTGGCGCGCTCATTGAGATCATCACGCAAACGCAGCAGGCCACGCGTTCCTTCCAGCTGGCGCGGGCCCAAGGTGCGGGCGTAGAGCAGCAGGTCCTGCTCGATCTGCTTGACCAGCAAAGATTGATCCTGCTCTTCTATTGCATTTTGCATAAGCACCACGGAGGCTTCGATACGGATCCAGTTTTTGGAGGAGGACAGCAGGTTGGTCACGATGGGTTTTAAAGAAACGATCTGACTGTTCTGCGTGTATTCGGGGTTGATCAACGCGCCGCTGGTTGTTTTTTGTTCTGCCAGATATTTGCTGTGAACCTGCTCAACAAGCGTTGAGCCTATTCCCATGCCGCTCGCTCCGGCAACTGCTGTCACAATAACAACAGCCACTGCGATGCCGGGCCAGGAATTTTCGGAGGTTAGCAATTGCGGTTTAAGAGCCATTGAAGCCTCCCTTAGAGCGGACTAATGATATCAATGACTTGCTGCCCTATGCTGGGTTGCTGCATTTCGGTTACACGTCCGCGACCACCATAGGACACGCGTGCTTCGGCGATCTTGTCATACTGAATGGTGTTGCGGCCGGTGATGTCTTCGGGACGCACAATGCCCGCTACAGACAGGACACGCACCTCGTAGTTGACACGCACTTCCTGCTGGCCGGAGATGATCAGATTTCCGTTTGGGAGCACTCTTGTGACCACAGCGGCAATGGAAAGGTTAATCTCCTCACTCCGGTCGATTGCGCCCTGCCCCTTGCTGCTTGTGGCACCGCTTCCGGAAACGCTCAGGTCTGCTTCACCTGAATCTACGTCAGCCCAAGAGAATGTACCACGCAGACTTGTTGCACGTGAGGAGTCTCGTTTTCTCTCGCTGGAATTGTCCAGCTTGGCCTTGTCGTTGATTTTGATCGCAACAGTGAGCACATCACCAACCTGCTTTGCACGCGGATCGCGGAAGAAGTCCTGTTCACCATCCGCCCAAAGCCCATGATACGCGCGATTGGAACGGCCACTATTCTTCGCAGGCGTTGCTGGTAGAGCTGACACATTTGGTTGAAGCCCCTGCCCCAACGGTGTCAGCGGAGGCTCCTGACCGACGTTTTTCATGGAACTACAGCCAGTTAGCGTAATTGCGGCGAGAATGCATACCAAAGTGCGCTTCACTGTGACGCTCCCATATTTTGTTTCACAGCTTTTCGAGCCGTAAGTTCCGCCATCATATCTGTGAGGTAAGCCGCTCGGTCCGCCGACAGTTCAGCGAGCACTGAACCAGCCTTGCGGGCTTTCATCTGCAGGAGAATTGAGACTGCGGTTTCGTCATCCAGCGCGGTGAGCTGCTGTGCAGCGGCATCCGGGCGCATATTGGCATAGATATCAACACATGCCCCTCAGCACGGCGCAGGATATCATCGCGGCGTTTGACCCAGCTGCGCAGCTCGGCGATTTTTGCATCGAGCTCGGAAATCTTGGATGTCATCTGACGCTCTACATCAAACAAAGCCCGCATTTGCCAAGCAATTCGAGTGTCTTTTGCCTGATCAGCAATCGCTTCACAGTAATTCCTGGCCTGCTCGATTGCAGCGCTCAGATCTTCTGTCTCGTCTTCGTTTGTCTGAGCACCTGCAGTTGCAAGCGACACGCACAAACCGAGAGATACCACTGCACACTTCAGCGGAAAGAATTTCTTCTTAGAAAGGTTTAGGAGAGGCATTACAACTCAGTTCCAATAGGTTTAGCGGTACATTGAAGCCACAAGCTTGCCCGTGGCTTATCCAAGTGCCGTGTCCTGTTATTTGACCACGAGAGTTGCCTGTAGAGCCCCTGCCTGTTTGATCGCCTGAAGGATCGCAATTATACCGCTCGGCTTCAGGCCAATACGGTTCAAGCCTCTGACCAGAGTTTGCAGATCGGTTCCACCCAGCAGCTGAAGCTGCCCCTCCTCCTGCTGCACATCGATATCTGTGCGCGGCACAACAGTTGTTTCCCCCTGCTTGGAAAATGGAGCGGCTGAGACACTTCAGGCGCTCGGAGACGCGGACGGTTAGATTTCCATGGGTTACAGCGACCGTTGAAATGCGCACGTTTTGGCCGATTACCACTGTTCCGGTACGCTCATCCACCACCACTCTTGCAGGTGTATCTGGCTGAACCATCAGCCTTCAATCTGCGAGATAAAGCGCACAGAGCTGATGCCTGCGGGGCGCTGGACCTGCACGGAGCGATAGTCCAGCTCGCTGGCAAGCTTCATACCATAACGATTGAGCGAGAACGCGTTGATTGCATCTGTGACGCGTATTGCTGTCTTAAAGTCCGGATTTTTGAGTTCCAGAACCAGTTGCGGCAAAGAGGAGAAATAATCTGGCAATGTCTTTTCAATAAGCGCCCCATTGGGGACATTGCCTGCTGTTGGTACACCTTGTGTCAGGCTACCAGCATCACCTTCTGCCAAGAAACCTGAAACGGAAACGGACCTTGTGCCACGGCGTAAACATTTCCATCTGCGCCCATCAATGGTGTGACAAGCAATGTGCCACCTTGCAGGGATGATGCATCTCCCAGCGAGCCTACGGACACGTCAATACGCGAACCATTGCCGATAAAAGGAGGCAGCTCAGCGGTTACAACAACGGCGGCGACGTTTCGTGATCTTAGGTTGGATTCACGAACGTTGACCCCCATGCGCTCGAGCATGGATTGTAAAGATTGCTCAGTGAAAGGAGAGTTGCGCATTGTATCGCCAGAGCCATTCAGGCCAATCACGATACCGTAGCCGACAAGCTGGTTGGAGCGCATGCCGCGCAGGTCAGCTATATCCTTGATACGAACCAGCGCAGATGCACTCTCAATGCTGAAAAACAACGCAAGAAAAGCAAAGAAGATTGCCCCCAGAGAACGGCTTTTAAAACGCACGACTTTACTCTCCTTCAGCCAGCAAAGATCCATCTTCCTGCACTTTGCCCATAACACTTAAACCGGTATCAGGGTTTCGTGCCCTGATGTTTGCGCCAACGGAACCGGATTCCTGCGCTTCAACGATGGCGCGGATCTCCAACCCATTTTCTTTGAAAACCAACAGCACAGAAGAACCTCGCTGCACCACAACCGGGTCCTGCACTGCATTTATCGGGATCGGTTTTCCGGGAAAAAGAGTCCTGCGCGCCTCGAGGCCGACCACGTCTTCCATTCGATTTGCAATGGAAAGCTGCGCCACCGTTGATTTGATAAATCCGTGCTCACGAAGCATCCCTTCTTCGATTTTGTCGCCCGGATAAATCATCATGGCCGGAACGGGAAGTTTTACAACTTCGCGCCGGCTTGCCGCTGATGCCGCTGTAATACACATCGGCAGAAACAAGGTTAAAACGATCAGGCTTTGCAGCTGCTTAGAAGCACTCATTACCGTGCCCTAGCGAATGCCCTTGGACACAGTTCCAGCCATGTCATCGGCAGCCTGAATGACCTTGGAATTCATCTCGTATCCGCGTTGCGCACTAATCAAGCTTGTGATTTCCTTCACAGGATCCACATTGGCAGCTTCAAGATAGCCCTGACGGATAACGCCGAATGACCCCTCACCGGCGATACCATCGTTAGGAGCGCCAGAGGCTTCCGTTTCGCGGAACAGATTGCCTCCGATTGCCTTGAGGCCCGCGTCATTGACGAAGCTGGTCAGATTTAGCTGTCCGATGCTGCTTGCCGGGTTTCCGTCTGCGAAGGACGCAAATACTTCTCCACTTTCGTTCACCGTCACCTTCACCGCCTCAATGGGTACGGCGATACCTGGTTGCACTTCATAACCATCAAGAGTTACGAGTGCCCCCTCGCCGTTCACATTGAATGCGCCAGCACGGGTGTAAAGCGCTTCCCCATCAGGGCCAACAATTTCGAACCAGCCCTGACCGTCAATCGCCAGATCAAACGCATTATTGGTTTGTGTAAGCGCGCCTTGTGAGTGCAGTTTACGCACTGCGGCGGTTTTCACACCGAGACCTTGCTGAACACCTTCTGGAACCGGGGCGGCACCGCCACGGTTTGACACACCAGCTGCGCGGTCCACCTGATAGAGCAGGTCGGAGAACTCAGCGCGAGACGCCTTAAAAGCAGTGGTGTTCATATTCGCTATGTTATTGGAAATAACTTCGAGGTTTTTCTGCTGAGCAGACATACCCGTCGCAGCAATAGCAAGAGCCTTCATGAGGAAAACCTTCTTTCAATCAATTAGATGCTCATCCGAGCGAATTCCTGATAGGCCTCAACAACCTTATCACGCACAGCAACTGCGCTCTTCAAGGAAAGCTCCGCCTGCATCACCGCCTCAACCACTCTTTGAGCGGAAACTTCGCCGCGCACAGCTGCAACCGACGTCGCCTCAGCGGTTTTCAGATCGCCTGCTGTTTCACGGGCCACATCCGCCATAGTGTCAGCAAAACTGCCTTGCACCTGTTGAGTTGACTGCGCATTATCGGCACCACCCACCAAGTACTGACGAGTGCGAGAGACGGAAGAGACATCATTTACCCCACTGGTAAACGTTGATACGCGCGAGACTGAACTCAGCGCCGAAAAAATCCGCCATTACCTACTCCTCAGCAAATCAATTGTACGAGTAATCATTTCTCTGGACTTGACCATCATTTGCAGACCGGCCTCATAAGAACGGGAAGCCTCACGCATGTCTGCAAGTTCAAGCAGAGTATTCACATTTGGGTATTTTACGTTGCCGTTCCCATCCGCAGCGGGGTGCGACGGATCAAACTCGATACGGTAATCACCCTTATCCGTGCCAATGTTTTTAACTTCAACCAGATTGGCACCGAGCGCGCGGTCAACTTCAGACTTAAAAGTAATAGTCTTACGCTGATAAGGGTTGGCGCCGGGGGTATCGCCCGTTGACTGCACGTTCGCCAAGTTTTCCGAGACAATGCGCATGCGCTGCGACTGCACCCTCAAGCCCGAGGACGAAATTTTCAAAGATGCAACGAGTGGATCAATCATAATCCCTATCTCCCTAAGCTGGACTTCATTAAACCGTAGAAGGACCCGACAAGCTGGGTATTGAGAGAATGCTGCCTGGCAACCTCACCCGATTTAATCAGCTCTTGCTCGAGAGAAACGGAATTATCAGAGACAGAGACTTCCCATGCTTCACTGCTGTTTACGCGGACACGGCGAGAGTTTGAACCATCCTCGCTGATATGCCCTGACTGGGTCGCCGCCATGCGAATGCTGGTCTTGTCCAGAATATCTTTAAAAGGCTCAACATCCTTGCTCGCATAACCAGGAGTATCGACGTTCGCAATATTTTCGGAAATTGTTGATTGGCGCACGGACAACCAAGAATTCTGCCGCGAAACCAAACTAAAAAGATATACGGGCTCCAAGAAATCCACTCCGCTACAAAAACTGCCTGAATTGGATAGCAGTGCAATCTTGTCCGTAGCTGGTGGAATCAACTTTCTCTCAAAAACCAAAGAGATTTACTGAGTTAGTCAAGTATTTATCTTTAATTTAAAATTTTATATTAACAAAATGTTAAAATGAGAACTACCGCGAGACGCATGCATCGGAAAGCGCAGCTTCGAGCTGTTTTGTGTTCTCATGAGCATCCTCACAAGGCTGCTCGAATGAGATGAATTTCACATCAATTGCCGAGTTTAAAGAGAGCAAGTACAGATGGAATATGACATTGACGCCATTGTTGGCAAACTTCATATGCAGGCAAACGGTGACACCGCCGTTCCAGTTGAGGTCGATTGATGAGGTTCCGGCATAGGTCAGCGTGTCGGGCTTGAAATGGAGTTCAGAGGAGGATTCCAGCAGATCAGTCAGGTTTGCGGCCTCGTTTGAGAGGATATGACGCGCCAAGGAAGACAGGTCACATAACCGCAACTCGGCAGCGATTGGTTTCATCGCATTTGCGATCAACGCCTCGCGCAAAACATCTTCAGATGCTGCAGACAGATCATTTTTCTTCAGTTCGGTCTTTATAGACAATTCACCCTCGCAAGGCAGAAATATGCTTAAACTAAGTTATTAGCGCTTTAGATAAACATATGAAATGATTTCTGCTACCGCGCGATAATATTCCTCTGGAATACTCTGATCTATTTCTACAGCGGCGTAAAGTGAACGTGCAAGTTGTCGATCTTCTATAACTGGAACATCATGAATATAAGCCAGCTCCTTGATCTTCAGAGCTATAAGGTCCTGCCCTTTCGCAACAACACGTGGCGCCTGATCCCCATCACGCTCATACTGGAGCGCAACGGCAAAGTGGGTCGGGTTTGCGATAACAACGGCTGCATCCTGCACCGATGACATCATGCGCTTGCGGGCTCTATCACGTGCAAGAGAGCGCAACCGCGCTTTTACCAGCGGGTCCCCTTCGGCTTGCTTGAACTCGTCCTTAAGCTCCTGATGTGACATGCGCAGGTTCTTGCGCCACTGGAACCGTGCCAGCACCAGATCGAAACCCACAAGGAAGATGGTTGCGACGCAGATGCCTGAGAGCAGCGTCATGGCCACAGACAAGATAACCTGCGGCAGCTGGCTTGGGTCATTATACATTGCAGTGAAGGCAACGGCTTGCTGTGACTTCAAAACAATTGCGGCGACCACGACCACCGTTATCAGCTTAAAAAGTGACTTCACAAACTCCATGGCACCATTGAC
Organism: Pseudovibrio sp. JCM 19062; assembly: GCA_001310715.1. The sequence continues at coordinate 133,373 of BAXV01000003.1, read as the reverse complement.
ACTGAAGAGCCTTCCCAAGCCCTTCTTTATGGAAATCTTGTTGAGCTTGGGCTGAATTCTATCCAGTACAAGCCGCGGGGTGTTTTGCATAAAGGAAGAGGCCAGACCAAAGAAGATCAGAAGGGCAACGATTGGACCAAGAAACCAGACAAGTTCAAGGGATACAGCCGCCATCAACTGAACAGGCTCAGCTGCACTTACAAAGCTGATTTCTCCGGGATTATCCAAAAACCACTTGAGAAAATGGACCAGTCCCTGCGCCTTATCGACGGCGATAAAGGACAGCACGAGTAGCAAGGCGAGCATGGAGGCAAGCACAGACGCCTCCTTGGAGACGGGAATATTCCCCTTCTCCAAGGCATCACGGACCTTTTTCTCCGTGGGCTCTTGTGTCTTACTATCGGGATCCTGGTCTTCTGACATGCAACCTGCCGCTTCTCAAGATGGTTTGACAGACTTTGAAGTCATGCCGAAGCTTAGACGTAGACTTCTTCTCCACGACCAATCTCAAGATCAATCTCACCGGCATTGGCTTTTTCAAGCGCAAGATCAGTGATCTCTCTGCGTGCATCCATCACTTCGCGCTGTGTCATAGGCTCACCGGACGCAAGATCATTTTCAACGATCCGACGTGCACGGGAGGCCATGCTTGCAAGAATTGCCTGTCGGAACTCCGGCGGTGTGCCCTTGAGCGCAGCAGTGACAACCTCACTAGGGACATCGTCAAAGATAGCGGTTCTGGTGCGCAGATCCAGATTCTGAATATCGTCAAAGGTGAAGAGCAATGCATCCAGCTGCTCTGCGGATCTGGGCAGAGCCTCGCGCAGATTGCTTAGTGTATCCTCAAGGTCGTCGCGTTCCATCTTGTTGAGAATATCCGCCATACGAACGTGGGAGTCTGTGCCCACAGTCCGAGCGAAGTTCACCATGAAGTCTTCGTGCAGGGTTTTCTGCACTTCTTCCATGACGTCCTCAACAATTGGCTTGAGCGTCAACATGCGGCGGACGATCTGATTGCGCTTTCTACGTGGGATCTGGGAGATCACGCGGGCGGCACCACTAGCTGAAATCTTGGAGAGAATGACCGCAGCGGTTTGCGGATGTTCTTTTTGTAGATAGGTGGACAGAACATGCTCTGAGATTTGTGAAACCTTGTCCCAGATCGAACGCTTGGAATACCCCATGACATCCGACATGATTTCGGCGACCTGATCTTCCGGGAGAATTCCTCTCAAGAGGCTCTCGGCACCTTCAGCAGTACCGAACAGGTTTACACCACCTGAAAAGAGCTCGATAAACTCTTCAATCAGCTCATCGAGTTCACTTGCAGGAACCGTGCCCAGATCTGCAGCTGCCCGGATGATCATCCGCATTTCGTCATTGTCAAAATGCTTCAGAACACGGGTTGCCTTGTCACTTCCCATGGCCAACAGCAGGGCCGCTGCTTTCTGATGGCCATTTTTTCTGGAAATAACGCTTCCCATTTCAGCTGGAACAACACTGTTCATTCTCTACGCGCCTCAGATACACATCTTAAATCAAGCACAGCTCATGTGCGGCTAGTTATAGCTGCCTTTTGCGCCCACGATCTCTGTCAGAGACACGCCAAACCGTGAGTTATCATCCTCAACAACCACGATTTCGCCGCGGGCCACAGTGCGACCATTGACAACGATATCAACCGGTTCACCAACGCGGTGGTCCAGCGGGATCACCGCTCCACGACCAAGCTTAAGCAAGCTGGCCACCGGCATGGTCGCGGACCCGAGAACCACCTGCATATCAACCGGAATCCCCAGAACTGCATCCAGATTGCGATCGACATTCTCGTTGCTCACGCCTTTTCCGGGCTGTGCTGCGGAGGACTGCGGTGTAGACGCAGGCGCAGCCATGTCCATATCCATCTCAGCCTCAGAAGCAGCTGCTTCCCATTGCAGTGCGAGGGCTTCGTCACTCATTTCATTTGAGCTGCTCATTGCGGATCATTCTCCTTTTCAGGACTTTCTTCGTCCTTTACATTTACAGATCTGAATGTGGCGCTCTGGCCGAAAGAAACTTTTCTAACTCTGACGTCTGATTGTCGATTGCAGAGACTGCGGTGCCTTCCTCGTTACCTGAGGCTGGTTGCTTAGCAACGCCGGTTGCAAGCAACAATGCCGCTGCATTCGACAGGCCAGATGTTGTGGTCTTCTTCTTTGACCGGCCACCAGACTTCAAAGCGCCAGCTGAGCGACGTCCGCGATCACCACCGGGTCTTGGCGGTGCATCACTCAAGCTAATTCCGACTTCATCGCTCTTTTTGCTCAGCCATTCGATATGCTCCTGCAGCGCTTTCATTTCTGTTTGCGCTTGTAGGATTACACCTGAGATATCGACCGTGGTTTCGCGCGCTTCATCAATCCGCTGACCAAGGCTAGTGAGGATCTCCTCTCCGCGAACGCGGATCTCCTGCAAGGACAGACCAACGTTGTCCATGGCCTCGGAGGTTTGGTCAAAAATTCGTTGATAGTCCTCATGATAGCCAGACAGCTTTTGCAGCTGCCGGTACATGACAACCACGCGCCACGTGGTGATCACAAGAGCGAAAAGTAAAAAAAACCATCAATTAGATAAGATATCATCCAGAAGTTCCCCTTCCTGCTCGATCAACTCTTCTACGCGGACGGTGTACGACCCTGCGACCTGACCGAGGCGGCAGTTAAACAAGGCTGGCCATTGCATTCGAGCTGGACGGCAGTCTTTGGTGTGGCATTCAATTCAAGAACAAGCCCGACCTCGAACTGCGCCACCTCCTCCAGCGTCATGCGCTGTTCTTCAAGAATGGCGGTGAGCTGGACTTCGGTACGCTGAACTTCCTGCTGGAACTGTTTGGTCCAACGGGTATCACGACCTGCAACTTCACCAGACAGCACTTGCGTCAGGTTTTCGCGCAGCGGATTGAGCACTGACTGAGGAATGATGATGAATATCTCACCTTCGCGGCCAATGATCTCGGCCGTCATCTTCGCAAGTACGCACGGATTACTCTTGCGCCCAGTCTGCGCGAACTCCATTCGGTTCTCGAGGCGCTCAACTTTAAGCGATGTATCGGCGATAGCCTCGAATGCGGTCTCCAGCGCTGTTGCCGCTTCCTGAAACATTCGGTAGGCGAGCCGCTGTTCCACGTTGGTCAATGCGCGATCTTCCAAGAACGCTTCTTCCTCACCGTCCCCACCGAGGAGAACCTCAACCATGGAGAAGATGAAGGCACGGTCAAAACCGAGCAAGATACGCGCGTCCCACTCCTGCGCATGAAGGACAGCGACAACAGCGCGATCTTCATACTGCTCAAGTGCATCACCGATGCGCTCGTTAGAGACTGATTCAACGGCCAGATAAGGCGCTGTTGCGGCCATCTGGCGAAGCGTATCAATGTACTGGCGCGCCATCCGGTCAAAGACCACGTGCAGCATGGGAAGACGATCAACACCGAGTCCCGCCGCATCCAGCAGGCGAGAAGGCAGATCCATCTTGGCACCCTGAGCGCCGATCATCTCTTCGCTCATTTCTATTTCTTGCGGATCCATCACGCTTCACCTTCCGCTACAGCAGCGGATACAGCATGACCAGCCGTCATCGTCTCCACCTCAACTTCATCGATTGTTGGACGATCATCTGCACCGATGGTTTTGCGACCATGCTCCAGCGCAATCTGTGGTGCTGCGCCATTCATAAAGGCAAGAAGCGTTTGCTTTACCTCGATATAGAGACGGTAGCGCTGCTCGCGAACAGCCTTAATCTTGACTGCGATAGGACTAACAATGCCGTAGGACAAGAAAATGCCGAGGAATGTACCAACCAATGCGGCACCAATCAGATTTCCAAGGATCTCCGGCTCCTGATCGATGGCACCCATTGCTTTAATGATACCAAGAACAGCAGCAACAATCCCCAAAGCAGGCAGGGTTTCGGCCACAATGCTGAGAGCCTGATAGGGCTTCATTTCTTCACGCCCTAGCGTGTGCAACTCTTCATCCATCAGCGCCTCAATCTCGTGAGGGCGAACATTTCCGATAACAATGAGACGGAAGTAATCGCAGATGAAACTTGTCAGCGAGACATTGGCAAGAACCCGGGGAAAACGCTGAAACAGTTCAGCTTCTTCAGGCCTATCGATGATCTGCTCAACATCATTACGCCCTTTTGCGCGAAGGGTTCTCATAAGCCCGTAAAGCACGCTAAGCGTATCCAGATGATCACGCTTTGTCGGCTTGGCGTTCAACAATGCCTCCTGAATACCACGTCCGGTATCCTTGATCGTCTTGAAGGTGTTTGCCACCACGAAGGTCCCAAAGGCAGCACCTCCAACGATCAGCAGCTCAAAAGGTTGCCATAGCACCTTCATATAGCCACCCATAGCAACATAACCACCAATTATGGATCCAATAACGATCACGAGACCGACTAGAATATTCAATTTGCGCTCCACACACTTACCGGACAAGCACTTTTCCTAGTTTGTGGTAGCGAGGCTTACTTGTCCGAAACTGGCGTGAAGAAATTCAGATCACCACATATCCAGCTACAGGTTCAGACAAGCCATCTGAAGCATCCTCCTATCGTATTTGAGTGTAGACAGGTTTGTTATGCCCGACACAGCAGTGCAGTACGCAATGCCAGCCAGATCGTGAGCACCTCTCTGAGAGATGTGCCGCCATGGATCATCCGGCCACATGCGGGCCGCGCAGTTTCAAGCAGCTGATCTTCTTCATTACGTCATTCGGATCTGGAGCTTAAACATGATTGTATCTTCTCTTTACGTCTCCCTTTCCGGGCAGATGGCGCTGGAACGCAGGCTTGAGACTGTCGCACGGAATGTAGCAAACATGGAGACTGCGGGTTATCGCGCTGATGAGGTCAAATTCGACAGCCTGGTGAAGCGACCTGGCCAAGATCCGGTATCTTTTGCATCAACTGGCGAAACTTACATCTCAAGACAAACAGGAGCCGTCAAACAAACCGGCAACTCACTAGATGTTGCCATTGAAGGCAAGGGCTGGCTGGGTGTGCAAACCGGAAATGGCGTTGCTTATACTCGTGATGGTCGCTTCCAGATTGGTGTCGACGGCATTCTTAGAAGTATCGAGGGCAACCCAATCCTCGACAGTGGCAATGCACCCATCATCCTTGATCCACTTGGCGGGGCACCAGAGATTGCCAAAGACGGATCAATTTATCAGGAAGATCGTCAAGTTGGGGTTCTCGGCCTCTTCTCCATTCCTGAAGAAGCAAAGCTCAGTCGGGCGGGCAATTCAGCTGTCATCCCTGATGCAGTGGCGGAACCGGTGCAGGACTTTGCAGAAAACGGATTTGCTCAGGGATTTGTTGAGGGATCAAATATCAATCCAATCTCCGAGATCACGAAGCTCATCACAATCACGCGCGCGTTTGAAAGTACGAACTCAATGATGCAGAGCGTGGAAAGTATTCGCCAGCAGACAATTCGTAAGCTGGGAGAGGGTTGATGGCAGTCAATCCAGTTCAATCGATTTCAGGTGGCTCTGACCAGAGCCGGACCCACAGCGTTTCCGGTAATGCAAAGACCTCCAATGCTGAGCCGTTTAGCTGGGGGAACTGCTGGATATTGTTAATCCGTTGCAGCACATTCCCGGCGTTAATACGCTTTACCGTGCAATCACCGGTGATGAAGCTTCTGTTCGCTCTCGCGTTGCCGGGAGTTCTTTGTACGGGATGGTTGGCGGACCATTGGGGATGGCCGGACTTGTTGCCGGTAACCTTGCGGAGATGAAAATCTCTGGTGTACTGGATGCTGAAAAAGTACAGACTGAAAGCTCAACGGCACTCAACATCATTGAGCAGAAAATTACCCCAACTCCACCCCTCCCAGAACCAGTTATGGATATGACCTCTCCTTTACAAAGAGGCGCACCGATCCTGCCCGTACAATCTGGAGAGATTCCGCCGCTGTTTGGCAATATTGCGTCTAACAAGGCGATATCCATGGGGCAGGAAGACATGTTTATCGAGGCACTCGCTGGTCGTGGTGAGCACGAGGACGTGAGTGCAGCTGACCATAAAGCTTCAACCTTGCCGAACGTGGAAAAGCTCTCTCAGGACGCGCGAAATCTGCTGCCTGAGGACCTCCTCAAGCAGTTACAAGAGCGACATCGCAACACAATTGCACAAAGCTAGTACTTCAAAAGGTTGTTTATGACCGCCCTTGAGCGCATTCAGGAACTCACCACTCAAATTCCAACCAGTTCGTGGAATATCGAGATAAGCGGAACCCTCTGCGAGGTTACACCTAACCACCTTCGAGTTAAGGGGCTTTCCGTTGGTGTCAATCTGGGGGACCAGGTCTCCTACAAGAGCAACAACGGCGAAGAGTTCGGGGAGGTCATTCGGATCGAACCCAACAGCGTGCTTGTGAAGCCTTATGCCTCCAGATCAGACGTTGGGCTCGGTATTAAGGTGAAACGCTGCGGGGAGCTGAGTTTTCATCCAGATAATTCATGGCGTGGCCGGATCATAAACGCTTTTGGGCACCCTATCGACAACCTTGGCCCTATGGCAGAAGGATCGTCCGCCGCCTCTTTCAACCGTCTCCCCCCGCCCCCTGTCCATCGTGCCCGCGTAAAAGATGCCGCTTTGACCGGGGTCCGGGTGCTCGATCTTTTCACCCCGATCTGCCATGGGCAGCGTCTGGGCATTTTCGCAGGCTCAGGTGTTGGTAAATCTACGCTGCTCTCTATGATCGCGCGAAGCAACTCTTTCGATACGGTTGTGATTGGCCTAATCGGCGAGCGTGGCCGCGAGGTGCGAGAATTCGTAGAAGAAACGCTTGGCGACCAACTCTCCAAGTCCGTAGTGGTGGTTGCAACGGGTGACGAAAGCCCAATGATGCGACGACTTGCGCCCAAAACTGCAATGACAGTTGCGGAACACTTCAGAGATCAAGGTCAATCCGTGCTGCTCGTCGTTGACAGTGTTACACGTTACGCTCACGCTCTTCGCGATGTAGCTTTGGCGGCGGGAGAACCAGCGCTATCGCGCGGGTATCCTCCAAGCGTTTTTTTTCAGAACTTCCCCTGCTGCTGGAACGTGCCGGACCCGGCATTGAAGGAAGCGGCATGATGACCGCTATCTTCTCGGTTCTGGTTGATGGGATGATCACAACGATCCGGTTGCAGACAATATCCGAGGCCTTCTGGATGGCCATGTGGTTTTAGACCGGCATATTGCGGAGGAAGGGCGATATCCTGCTGTCAACGTGCTGGGCTCGATCTCGCGCCTTGCACAGAGCTGCTGGTCCCCTCAGGAGCGCGACCTCATTATGAAGCTGAAGGCGATGATCGCAAAGTTTGAAGATACAAAGGACTTACGCACGATGGGTGGCTATAAAGAAGGCGTGGATCCGGTTCTTGATCAAGCTATCAAGATTGCCCCGAAGGTCTACAATGCCCTTGTACAGGATCTGGATGCACCTTCAAGCCAGGACGCCTTTGCTGAACTTGCACAGCTTCTATGAGATTGAAATGCAAAGAGACCAACAACAAAAAAGGCTGCAAATGCAGCCTTTTTGTTGTTACAGCGAGTTGATAATATAGCCAAGATAACGCTTTGAATCGATGGGATCGTACCCCATCTGACTGCGTAACTTCTTTCTCAACTTACTTATGTGGCTTTCAATAACATTCTCGTCGACTTCGCTTTCGAAAATGCCGTAGACGAAGTTGTAAATCTGCGTTTTTGTAAGACGCCGACCATTGTTTTGCGCAAGGTACTCAAGAATACGGCGTTCTCTGCGCGGCAGTGCAAGTGTCTTCCCATTGATCTCGGGATCTCTCCCATCGAAAAACACGGTTAAATCGCCGAGCTCAACATTGATGCTCTGGTTTGTTGTTCTTCGCTTAATTGCGTTTACACGCGCAAGTATTTCTTGCGGATGTACTGGTTTTCGAACAACATCATCTACGCCGGCTGCAAACAGTTTCAGCGTCTGCTCAAGGACAGGACTGCTGTTGAGGACCAATACAGGTTTCTGAGAGCATCTGCGGCGAATGATCTGCGGGAAGTTCTCTCTCTCTCCGGTTTCACCGATCAATATTGCTTCCACCGCCTCGAATTCAGTATCAGGCGCAGTATTTAACCAATCCCGAAAATCATCCGGACTAAAGCCACTTGTCGAAATACCTTCTCGCTCAAATCCTGATGCATATCCATCAGTCACAAGCCGTTGTTCATCAACAATTAAATACATCACCCCAACCTATTCATTCCAAAATGAATACACTGCTGGTAAATCAGAGAAACGCACCCTGTCAATTTCTCATAAAGTTTTTTTTACAGTCCAAACCAAGTAAAAGAACAAAACAAACCAAAGTAATTATAATAGAAAATAAAAATAAATTTTACTTTGAATTTTAGCTTAATACAAAATATGGGTGCTAAAATCTGCGATTTTTGGGATTCTGCGAGAGCCAAAACTCTATTTTCGATACCCTGATTTTTGACAGCATGATATTTTAAGGGCATATTTTCGCCATAAATTCACCACAAATAAGTTCGCGTTAAGCGCGAAAATTCCTTGGGATAAACTATTTGCAGTTTTAAGTTCGCATCTGAGGCTGCAAGGAGTAGAATCGAAAAACAAGATAAAACTACAGAAAATCTCGCGAATTATAACGTAGGATAGCAATTGTAATTCCTATGTAGATTTATCAAGTTTATTTGATTAACCAATCAATTCTTTATAGGCATCATTTACCTACTTAAAATTAAACTCAATTCACCTAGAACTTTAGATAAATGAAACTGCAATACTCTCTAATACTGAGTGCATTTGGGCCGTGTTTTTCGCGCCAACTGCTATTTTTCTTAGGAAGAGACGTTCAATTGGCAGAGGGACATACTTAACTTATGGATGAGTTTCATCTCAGGTTATGTACTATTGCGTTTCGACCCAATTAAATCTATTTGCACATCCAGAAGAATTCGGCTCGTGCAGGAGAGACAATGTTAATCACGGTAATAGGCAGCGGCTACGTTGGATTGGTTTCAGGCACCTGTTTTGCTGACTTTGGTCACGACGTCATCTGCGTTGATAAAGCAGAAGACAAGATTAAAAAACTCAAGAATGGCCAGATCCCAATTTACGAGCCGGGACTGGAAGAATTGGTCGCCAGCAACGTAAAAGCGGGCCGTTTGAGTTTTACAACAGAGCTGTCTGATGCTGTTCGCAAGGCTGATGTCATTTTCATCGCTGTTGGCACGCCATCTCGCCGCGGTGACGGACATGCTGATCTGAGCTATGTGTATGCCGCCGCAGAAGAGATTGCTGCTTCACTTGACGGTTTCACCGTAGTCGTCACCAAATCAACGGTTCCAGTAGGTACCGGTGATGAAGTGGAACGTATTATTCGTGAAACAAATCCTGACGCAGACTTTGAGGTTGTCTCAAATCCTGAGTTCTTGCGGGAAGGTGCAGCGATCGATGACTTTAAACGTCCCGATCGGATTGTCGTTGGCCTGTCCAACGAGCGGGCAAAGTCGGTTATGACGGAAGTTTACCGTCCTTTGTATCTCAATCGCTCTCCACTCCTATTTACCAGCCGTCGCACCTCTGAGCTTATCAAGTATGCCGGCAACGCTTTCCTCGCAATGAAGATCACCTTCATCAATGAGCTTGCAGATCTCAGTGAGGCCGTTGGGGCCGACGTTCAGGATGTTGCTCGCGGTATCGGACTTGATAACCGTATTGGTTCGAAGTTTCTGAATGCGGGCCCTGGTTATGGTGGTTCGTGTTTCCCGAAGGACACTCTTGCACTTGTTAAGACGGCTCAAGACCATTCCAGCCCGGTCCGCCTGATCGAGACCACCTGCTCCATCAATGACCAGCGCAAACGCTCCATGTCCAAGAAGGTTGCGGAAGCTGTTGGCGGCGACGTGCGTGGCAAGAAGATCGCGATCTTGGGTTTGACTTTTAAACCAAACACGGACGACATGCGCGATAGCCCTGCTCTTTCAATTATTCAGGCGCTTCAGGATAAAGGGGCGGAGATTCACGCCTATGACCCAGAGGGTATGGATGCAGCTGTGGAGCTTACCGAGCAGGTTACATTTGGTAGCAATGCCTATGAGATTGCAAAGGATGCACACGCTCTCGTGATTATTACCGAATGGAATGCGTTCCGCGCACTCGATTTTAACCGCCTGAAGCAAGAAATGGCTGCTCCTGTCCTTGTGGATCTTAGAAATATCTACGGCAAAGATGAGATTGCCAAATATGGCTTCTCCTATACCTGCGTTGGCCGTCCTGATCAGGAAATCTAGTTAATAAAGGCCCAGTATAGACATATTTTACTGGGCACTTTTCCGTCTTCCACACTCCATGGCAAGTTTTTGGGTGATGTCATCGCAGACGTGATAATTGCGGTTTGCTTTTGACAAGCAAGTCATGCGATTTTAGGTATAACGTGGGCAGATTCTTTCAGGGCTATTCCCAAGAGCGCAACGTACAGAGAACTGACCGCGTTTTTGAGGATTGCGGGAGCCTTTTCCAGTTGCTTCACAAGCAGAAAAGAACGCAAAAATGTACTGCTTTCAGGTGGCCGTGGACTGTCAGAGTTCCGCGCGCTACTACCGTGCTTGTTTGCCTATTATTCTCAATTGTTACATTCACCGACGCTTATGCATTTGAACTTTTTGGCTATCACCTTTGGGGCGAGAAATCGGAGGATTCTGAGGACACACTTGCCGGCGCACCCGATCCCACGCCTTACCGCGTTGATTTTCGGGTTGTAGGTGAGAATGATACACGCCCGAGCAAGGTTGAGAAAGAGCTGCAATCTGTAAGTCTTTTGGTGCAAAACATTGACGACCTGCCTTCCGGCCCAAGTGGCGTACTTGCCCGTGCGACGCAGGACTTTGAGCGCCTCATAGGTAAGCTCTATGAAGACGGCTACTATGGTGCTCTGGTGCAAATTACAGTGCAAGGGATGCCCCTTAATCAGGTTGTCCTGCATCCTGAAAAGATCACTGAGCGCCCAATTCCTATTAATGTAGAGATCAACCAAGGCCCTCAGTTTAAGTTTGGTGCAGCGGAAGTCACCTATGAAGGACCAGCAACGACCAATGGACTTGATCTGCCCACTGCGGAAAAGCTTACCCTTGTGGAAGGGGAACCCGCGCTTTCGGCTAAAGTGTTGGATGCGGAGAGCAAGTCTGTCGACTTTCTCAAAGACAACGGTTACCCATTTGCGCGGGTAAGCGACAGGCAATTGCTAGCCAACCACGCCAGTCAGACTCTCAAGGTCAAACTGCATGTTGTGAGTGGTGCGCATGCGCTTTTCGGGCCTGTTTCTGTGACGGGCACGGAAAATATGGATCCGGACTTTGTTCGCACTTATGCAAACCTACCGCGCGGTGAACAGTGGGATGCAAAAGTCATTTCACGGGCGCAAACCAGACTGCGCGATCTGGAGGTTTTCTCCAGTATCCGCTTTGAAAATGCTGCCAATATCGGTCCGAACGGTGAACTGCCAATTACAATTGTTGTGGCTGAGAGGCCGAAAAAAAGTCTTTGGCTTTGGCGCCAATTATTCCAGCAACGAGGGTGTTGGTGTTGATGGATATTGGCGACATCGCAATCTTTTTGGAAAAGCGGAACGTCTGTCACTCACCGGTTCCGTCGGTCAGCTGGTGTCGGTCAATAATGAGCAGATTGAATACGCTGCGCGCCTCTCCTTCGATAAGCCAGGGGTCATTGGTCCTTTAACTGCCTTCTCAACCAGCGTTGCAGCCGTTCAGGAAAATCCGGACAACTTTCGCAGTACATCCCTCGCCTATGATGCCTACCTTTCGCGTGAGTTTACGAAAGATCTAAAAGCAAGGATTGGCGCGGAAGTCTATTTTGCCAATGAGCGGGATGTGTTTGGCCGCAACGATTACTTCCTCCTTGGAATTCCGGCTGACATGACATATGACAGTCGCGAAGACACTTTGAACCCGACCAATGGCGTGTGGGCAAGGCTGTTTTTCGAACCGGCCTATGATGCCCTTGGGAACACAGAGAACCTTTACTCCCGTGGCTCCATTGCCAGTTACTACCCTATTGTTGGTGATGATCGTGTTGTATTGGCGGGCCGCGTGTCAGCGGGTGCAATCATCGCTCCCTCTGTACCGGCTGTGCCTGCGGCAAGGCGGTTTTTCCTGGGTGGCGGCGGGACGATCCGCGGTTATGCCTATAAGAATGTTGGTCCGCGCATCAATGACGAAGTCACGGGCGGGCGCAGTTTCTTCTTGCTCAACGGCGAAGTCAGGACCAGAATTACCGAGAATATTGGTCTTGTCGGCTTTTTGGATGCTGGTGCTGCGTATCTAACGCAGTTTCCGAACTTCGATCTGCCTTTGAGCGTGGGTGTTGGTGGTGGAGTGCGCTACTTCACACCCGTTGGGCCATTACGACTGGATGTGGGTGTGCCACTTCAACCAAAAAGCAATGACCCGCCATTGGCCCTCTATATTGGTTTAAGTCAGTCGTTCTAACTTATGCAGCCTTCCTGAGGCGCGCATTATGCAGAGAAAGATCATCGAGCGAATGCAACTGGTTCGACGCATCACAACGATCCTAGGTAAGCTACTGGCCCTGCTTCTTGTATTGGTGCTTGTGGTTTATGCTGGACTTGTTGTGGCGAGTAGTTTTAAAGAAGGACGCCAGCTGCTTGGGACAGCGCTCAGCTCGCTCCTGCCAGATGTTACAGTCGAGCAGCCAGGCTCACCATTTCAGGCAACTTGCTTGCCGAGAGAATTTATCTGTCTGATCAGGATGGCTCCTGGCTTGAGGTTCATGATGCAGCTTTGCTTTGGTCGCCGCTTGCTCTGATAACGGGGGCACTTGATATCCGGGAGATATCAGCGCAGCAAATTGGTCTTATCCGATTGCCAGAGGCAGCTGAAAGTCCAGCTTCTGAGCCAGACAGCAGCAGTGCGACAGGCATTGCGCTTCCTTTCAGTTCAATCAGGCTTGGGCAACTCAACATCGAAGAAGTAGCCTTGCCCGCCTCACTTGCAGGGATGCCTGCACAGTTCGCGGTTACCGGCACAGCGAGCTACTCCAGTTCGCCCGAGACTATATCAGGGAAGCTCAACGTCACCCGCTTTGGCGCTGTGCAAGGGTCGGCAGATGTTGATGTGGATTTTGACCCGAAGGAGGGCTTGGTTCGTTTCCGGGCTCTGGTTTCTGAAGCGGCTAACGGGCTAGCGGCTAATCTTCTTGAGCTTGAGGACGCGCCTAGCTTTACACTGCGTATGGAAGGTGGCGGGCCACTCACAAACTGGTCTTCCTCACTGCAGGTTGACCTGAACAATGCCCGTGCGATTGATGGCGATATTACTCTTACACAAAATGGAGCGCAGAAATTTCTAACAACCCGTCTGTCAGGTGAGCTTGGCCAGTTTCTGCCTGCATCGGTTACCAGTCTTTTTGCTGGACAAACCCTATGGTTTGCAAGCGCTTCGCTGAATGAGGATTATATTCCGCTCACAGCCAGTGCACGTCTCTCAACGGCTGCAATCACCGCTCGGCTCGATAATGCTTATACCGTGGACGGTAAGGTTTTAAATGCAAATGCTCAGATTCAGACAGTTGCAAATAACAACGAGCCACTTGTACTGCGGGGAGGTAATCAGGTTGTTCAACTTGGCGCACTGACGCTCAATGCTACCGCCTCCGGTCCCCTTGAGAACCTCAACTGGGATTTGTCTGCGCAGGTCAGCCAAGTGGAAACGCATGACGCCAATGTGGATGACATAAACCTTTCGGCGAAGGGCGAAGGCGCACAGTTCTCGGCTGACGCAATGTCCATTCCCATGGAGCGAGCCTTCAGGTGAATGGTATTGAAATACCTTCGGATACTGACGATCAACGCATTGAGACTGCAACTCTCTCCCTTAAAGGGACCGCGTCTCCAACCCGGATGGAACTTGACCTTTCCGAGCTTCATCTGGAAAGTGATGGTGCGACAGCACGCTTTGATATGGTTGAACTTTCGCCTGAGAACGGTCGCGCACAGGGTGAGATTTCCATCTCAGACCTGAGCGTTCTGTCCGCCTTCGTGCAGCAAGAGCTCAGTGGATCTGTTGAGGCTAGCCTCTCGCTCCTTGCCGATTTTAGTCAGATGTCAGGAGAGATCGACCTTTCGGGAACCAGCAATCGTGTAAGCCTGCAAAATGAGCGTATTGATCCAGTCCTTGGTTCATTGAGCAATTTCTCGGCCAAACTTTCTGCGACACTGGATACATCTGACCTTCTCGCTTCAACAGGGCAGCTAAACACGCTTCGTTTCACGAATACCTTCGGACAGATTGAAGCTCATGGCAGTTTACAGGATCGTCAGTTAGATGGTGCGCTTACGGCGCAGGTTGAGCGGTTGGATTTGCTGGATCGCGTGTGGTTGGTGCCCTAAATGCCAATGGCACGGTCTCCGGTCCAGTCTCAGCTCCGAATGTGACGCTGCAGGTTCAGGCTGACCGCGTTGAGATGGATGGCACGCCGTTGGAGCGGTTGCGGCTGTCTGCTAACGGGACGCTTTCCGAAACCACTCCCAATGCAGATATTGACCTTTCTGGCTCATTTGAAGGTCAGGACCTGATTGGCAAATTCAAGCTGGTCAGTGAGGCTGATAAGCTATCAATCCCCACACTGGATTTTGAGTTTGGGGGGAACTCACTAACAGGTCATGCTGAGATCCCTGAGCTTGCGCAGCTTCCGCAAGGCCTTGTCGGGCAATTCACCATTCAGGCAACTGATTTAAGTACACTGTCACCATTGATCTTGACAGAAATTGACGGTTCGGCTCAAGGCAACATTGACATTCAGCAGGACGACGGGGGCGCAAAGGCCAATTTTGATCTGACCGCCGCTGGACTGCGCTTTCAGCAAAGTTCCATCAGCTCCTTTGCTGCTGAAGGCTGGATCGACAAGCCCTTCAGTCGGCCCGCAGCAAACGCTACGATTACGCTTGATGGTGTTGAAGTTGAAGGGGTGAACCTTCGGTCCTTAAGTGTGAACGCCACACCGGTTGAGGGCAACACAGCTGATGCGGTCGCTACTGGTTTCTCGATTAACGCTAACTTTGCAGAGAATAACGACCGAATTCAAAGCACAGGTATGGTGCAAACTGTTCCTAACGGGGTGGTTCTAACACTGAGTTCTTTAGAGGCCACCTACAAAGGTATACAGAGCAATCTAAGGCAGCCTGCGACGATTTCTTTGCTTGATGACCGGACCTCTGTCACTCCTTTTGAACTGGCATTGGGTAATGGGATACTGCGCGTTACCGGCAGCACCAGCCGTGAGCTTGATATCAGTGCGGAAATGATGCGACTGCCGCTTTCGCTTGCAAATGCTTTTGTTTCTGATCTTGATTTGGCGGGCACTCTGAATGGAACAGCGCGTGTATCTGGAACCAAAGACGCACCGCAAGCCAACTGGCAGATCGTTCTTGACGGGTTTTCCGCAAAGCCACTTGTAGACAACCGCATTCTCCCGATCCGGATTGAAAACTCGGGATCCCTTGCCGCGAACCAGGTTAACCAACAAACAACCGTGAGTAACGAGTCCGGGCTGAACGTCCAGAGTTCTGGAACAATCAATCTGACCGGGGCTCAAGAGTTGTCCTTGACGACAACGGGCACTATTCCACTCGAGTTAGTCGGTGCAAAGTTGATCGAGCAGAACCTTGGTGGAAGCGGCGGGTTCAGTCTGGACGGAACCATTTCCGGCCCACTCAGAGATCCGCAGGTTGCGATTGAGGTCCGTCCAGTCAACTTGTCGACCACCCAATTCTCAACCGGCATGACGCTCGCCGATTATACCGGTGTTATTCAGGTCACCCGTCAGGAAATCGTGATAGATGCGTTGGCAGCAAAGTTTACTAACGGTGGCACTTTGAGCCTAGATGGCACATTGGGGCTAGGTGCAGGTCTGCCTGCTCAGATGGAGCTGACAATTGATGGCGGACGCTATATTGACGGGACGTTTATCAGTGCTTTGATTGATGCAAACCTCACTCTTCAGGGCTCTCTTGCGGATGCTGGTTCACCGCCTTCCATTACGGGCAATGTGACCATCAATCAGGCAGATATTGAAATACCCAGCTCATTCAACTCCAGCATCAATCCTGTGATTGTACGCCACCTGAACGCACCTAAACCCATCCTTGAGCAAGCCGAGATTCTGGCTCAGGATGAAGGACGCGACACCGAACAAGAGGGCGAGCAGCAAAGCCCTCTCATGATGGCCAGACTGGATGTGGATGTGGAAGCTGATGGTAAAATCTTCATCCGTGGCCGAGGCGTTAATGCTGAGGCTGGTGGAACGCTGAATGTTGGGGGAACCCTCAGCGATGTCAGGACTGTTGGTGCCTTTTCGCTGGTGCGCGGGCGGATCGACATTCTCTCAAAACGCCTGACACTCAGTCGCGGCAATGTGACATTCAGCGGCCCGCTCGTCCCCCGGCTTGATTTTGCAGCATCGACAACATCGGGTACCACCGAGATAACTGTTCTGGTGACCGGACCTGCCGATATGCCCTCAGTTGACTTCACTTCGGTGCCAACTTTGCCCAACGACGAGGTGCTGTCGCAGCTCCTGTTTGGAGAATCTGTCAATGACCTTTCGCCATTTCAGCTTGCTAACCTTGCCAGTGCGATTGCAACTCTCACGGGCGGTACCGGTATAGAAGGACCTTTGGGCACCCTCCGCAATCTTCTTGGTGTCAGCGACATTAATATCAATTTTGATGCCGCAGGAAATCCAGAACTGGCTGTGGGTGGCTATGTGAGTGAGCGGATTTATCTGGGCGTTACACAGGAAGCAACAACCGGTGACAACTCAGCGGCTGTTGATATTGACGTGACCAAGTTCCTGAAGCTTCGCGGGCAAGCTGGCTCTGACGGGGATGCCAAAGCCGGCTTCTATTATGAGCGTGAATACGATTAAACCGGCTGGCCAGCCAGTCGCATTACCTCCTGGTAGATTGGCTGTGGCAGATTGATGCCGGAAGTTTGTGCTTTGGCCCGAGCTGCCAGGCGGGATGTGCCTGGCAGACGTGCCCCCTGTCTGCCTCAATGGCCGCAACCAGAGTGTGCATCCGCTCCGCAAATGCCCCACCAGAGACCAGATTGGCATCCACTGCGAGAATAACCTGCCCAAGATCTGGCGCATCGCCTTCTCCGGAGAGCAAGCTTGAGGCTTCAAACCCGAATGCGGAGCCGCACAGCCTGCGGCAAGGATCTCAATCATCATTGCCAGTGCGGCGCCTTTTGCCTCGCCGATCGGAATCATGGTTCCCTCCAGAGCTGCATCGGGGTCTGTTGTTGGTTGTCCCTCTTTATCCAGTGACCAGCCTTCTGGAATGGACTTACCAGCGCGCTGCGCAGCCATGATCTTTCCACGGGCAACACGAGAAAGGGCCAGATCAATCACGAGCGGGTCAGAGTCTCCGTTTGGAGCTGCAAAGGCGATTGTTGGTACCGAACATGGGATTCTTGCCGCCAAATGCTGCGATTGCCTTGGGTGTATTTCCAAAGACCAGTGCGATCATTCCCTCTCGTGCCAGTCGTTCGCAATGCGCACCTGCCTGTCCGAAATGATGGGAGTGACAGATCGCGCTGAGTGCCAGTCCGTTTTGTGCAGATACTTCTTTCAAAAACGGCAGAGCAACTTCAATTGCGGGATAGGCAAACCCAAATTTGGCATCGACACGTTGAACAACGGGTGTGACGAGCTGAGCTTCCGGTTTTGCAAAGCCATCCACTTTTCCGGTTCTGGTCTGGGCGGTATAGGAGGGAATTCTGGAAAGGCCGTGTCCTGCCTGACCATCAGCTTCCGCATTCACCAGCGCCTGAGCAACGATCTGTGCGTTTGCGGGGTCGGTTTTGTTTGCAGACAAGGCAGAGATAGTGAGTTTGAGTGCTCCTTCTAATGAGAGATTGACCGTGTCTGACATGGAGGAAACCTTCGCAATTCGAGTTATTGTTCAGCAGGTCGCTCCTGACATATTTTACAGGCCAGCACAATTGCAGTGTGTTGCTAATTGTCGGTGGTAGCGATGTGAACGACACTCTGGGGACTTTGAACTCCTCTTTTCCGGCGAGAATTGGAGTTCAGGCGCGCCTGTCGGAATGATATCATTCCAGATTTTTCCGGTCTCCATATCTGTCCGGAAGCGCCCCTAAAGCTTATAACTGCGCCAGTTTCTGTTCTAACCACGACTGTTGAGAAAGAGACAATTAATCGTCCCATCAAACTGCATTGCAGAATGGCTCAATCTTTGCAAATCCTATGAGAAGCAGGTGTTATTCCCAGATCTTCCACTTATATGTGTAGATTAGATAAAGCCATTCCTACCTCATATTTCCCAGTCTCTCCCCCATTGCCTGGCGGGATATTACTTCATCAGGAGATACTCATGAGTTCCACAGTCTCACCAACCAAAGATATTCCACTCCTTCGTGAAGCATGCCTCATTGGAGGAAAATGGGTTCGCGGAGACGAGAGCAATTCCATCTCAGTGAACAATCCAGCGACCGGTGCCATCATCGGACAAGTCCCACGGTTCGGGCGCACAGAGACGGCAGAAGCGATTAATGCCGCTCACTCCGCGTTTAAGGTCTGGTCGAAGATGACTGCCGTCGAACGCTGTAACCTGATGCTGGGCTGGGCGGACCTGATTAGTAAAAATCAGAAGGAACTTGCCCGGCTGCTAACTATTGAAATGGGTAAGCCATTGGCTGAGTCCATGGGCGAAGTGGCGATCACGGGCAACTACATTCGCTTCTTTGCTGAAGAGGGCAAGCGGGTTTATGGCGATGTGATCCCTTCCCCGTGGAAGGACCGCCGCATCATGGTGACCAAAGAGCCATTGGGCGTTGTTGGCGCGATTACGCCATGGAACTTCCCAAGCTCCATGCTTGGACGCAAGCTCGCAGCTGCTTTGGGGTCCGGCTGTACGGTTGTTGCCAAGCCAGCAAGCCAGACGCCTTACTCGGCCTTGATCCTCGGAGAGCTGGCTGAGGAGGCTGGTATTCCTGCGGGCGTGATCAACATTATTACCGGTTCTGCTGCGCAAATAGCCGATGAAATGTGTGAGAACGAGAAGGTGCGTAAGATCACCTTCACTGGCTCCACACCAGTAGCAAACAGCTTGCCTCGAAAGCTCTGGCCAATATGAAGAAGGTCTCCATGGAGCTGGGCGGCAATGCGCCGTTTATCGTGTTTGACTCAGCTGATATCGACAAGGCTGTTGAAGGAGCCATTGCCTCCAAGTTCAGAAACTCTGGTCAAACCTGCGTGTGTGCCAATCGCATCTACGCTCAGGCAGGTATCTATGATGAGTTTTCCGCAAAGCTGAAAGCGGCGATTGAGGAGCAGTTGCGCGTTGGTAATGGTCTTGATGAGGATGTTAATCAGGGGCCGCTGATTGATGAACATGCGGTTGCCAAAGTGGAAGAGCTGATCACCGACGCCGTGGAGAAAGGCGGCAGCGTCGTTTCTGGCGGGAAGCGTGATGCACAAGGTGGCAGCTTCTTTGAGCCGACTTTGCTGCTGAATGCCACGCCGGACATGAAGGTTGCCAAGGAAGAAACATTTGGTCCGTTTGCACCTGTCTTCAAGTTTGAGAGCGAAGACGATGCAATCAGGATGGCCAATGATACTGAATACGGCCTTGCCTGCTACTTCTACAGTCAGGATCTGGGTCAGACGTTCCGCATGATGGAAGCGCTGGAATATGGCCTCGTCGGCGTGAATGAAGGCGTGATCACCACCGAGTATGCACCGTTTGGCGGCTACAAAGACAGCGGTATGGGGAATGAAGGTTCCAAATACGGCATCGATGACTACATCAACATCAAATACTCTTGCATTGGTGGGCTTGGCCTTTAAAACTTATTGCTAATTTTGGGGAGCCGGAGTGTTTATCTCTCCGGCTTTTTCGGGGACTATTTTTGTGATCATAGAAGAAGAACGTTGTACAACCGCTCCAACACTCGAGGGCGAGCGCATTATCGTGCGTGCTCACCAGCCATCAGACTTTGACGCATGCTGCAAATTGTGGGCAGAGCCTGAGGTGGTTCGCTACATATCAGGCAAGCTTCCAGCCGATCAGATACTTGGGGCAGACTCCTTAAATATGCTGGCCATTGGAGCCTTTGCGGGTTTGGGTATTGGGCTGTAATCGAGAAAGACAGTGGTGCGCTGATCGGCGATATCGGCTTTTCCGACTTCAAACGTGATGTTACCCCTAGTCTGGAAGGATTTGCGGAGGCTGGCTGGGTGACCTCTCCCAAGTTTCATGGCAAGGGGTATGCGCGCGAAGCTGTGGAGCTGTGTCTGTCCTGGCTAAAAAAATTCCAGACGGTTTCCTGAGGTTCACTGCATTATTGCACCGGAAAACACAGCGAGCATTGCTCTTGCTGAACGGGTCGGGTTCAAGAAGTACACAGACGGCACCTATATGGGAGAGCCGACAGTTTTCATGAAGCAAAGCTTCACCTGATACAGCAAGCCCAAGCAGCATTATACTGGTTGGGCTTGTTCATTTTCTGCGATCCTGTATATGCTTGACTTAAAGATCCATGCAGGCTGACTTATGCAAAAATACGATAAAATCTACGCCAAGGACGAAAGTTACTTCGGCCATACCTCCAAGCAGTTTACGACACTGTTCTCAAACTTGGACTTCGACACCGGCACCATCTTAGATCTGGGTGCGGGACAGGGACGCGACTCGGTCTTTCTAGCCAAGCGCGGTTACAATGTGATTGCTCTGGACAGTTCTAAAGTGGGGCTGGACCAATTGCAGGAGCGTGTTGAAGCTGACAACCTGCCTATTGAAATCGTTCATGCTGACGCCTTGGGCTACACCCCGCCTCAGGTCTTGATGCGATTATTGCAGACAGATTTTTCCACGAGGTTCCGAGGACGGCGCGGGTTAAGCTTTTACAACGCATGCTCGGCCACCTGCGGGTAGGCGGATATATGTTGATTGCTGATGACAAAAGCGTTCTGCCTAATCTTCGCGACACTCTGAAGAAAGAAAAATTCGAGGTTTTGCGCGATAAAAACGGCATTCTCTTTACCTACAAGCCGTAGGGCATTGTTGGAGGCGCGAACCTGTGCCTCCCTACTACCCTATTCTCCTTCCAGACTGTTTCCAGCTGATACACACACACGAAAACGTGATGTAAAACCCTTATAGTTTTGTAGTTGTATCAACCGGTTTCACAATCTCCTTTATATTGCCACAGTGGCAACTCATTTTTGCATCAATGTTTTCCAAAAACAGCAATATCGCTGGGTTTTGCGTGATTGTGCACCTATATTGAACAATGCGTTTAATTGCAATTTTCTGCACATCTGCCAATTGTTTGCCAAGCTTGAAATTTAGAGTTCAACTTTATTGGAGATTACGATGAAATCAGTTCGCTTCGGAATGCTTGCAGTTGCAGCTTCTTTCTTGACCACGGCAGCAGTGGCTGAGCCAGTGCCTACGACGTTGACATGTCCCACGCAAACCTTGCGTTTGACTACAATCACCTGGGTTACTCCACCACAGACGGTCGCTTTGCTAAATGGACCCTACTCTGATCATTGATGAAGAGGTCCCGGCCAACTCTAAAGTGGACGTGGAGATTGACGTCACTTCCATGGATACTTTCTGGGAGAGACGCGACAGGCATCTTAAGAGCCCGGACTTCTTCGATGTTGAACAGTTCCCGACTGCAACATTCAAGTCCACCAAGGTCGAAAAGGTTAGCGATAACGAGCTGGAAGTCACTGGTGACCTGACCATTCGCGACATCACCAAACCAACCGTTCTGCGGGTTGTTGTCAACCAGCTTGGCCAGCATCCATCAGCGAATAAACGGGCTGTTGGTCTGGATGCTTCCACCACGATCAAGCGCTCTGATTACGGTATGACCATGCTTTGCCTTACGTGTCTGACGATGTGAACATCAACATCAGCTTTGAAGCGACCGTACAGTAATAGTTCTGGTCTGTCAGATGCATGCATTGCTCTGACAGCCTGATCGAATTTGGTGAAGGGGCGTTGCCGTCCCTTCCCTTGATCAAAGGGGCTGTCCATGATCAAAAACACCCGATCAGCTTATGGATACGTCGCGATTTATCTGCACTGGACCATGGCTGCACTTATCATCGGTATGCTGGGCTTTGGCCTTTATATGGTTACGCTGCCGATCTTCGAGCCTGCAACCTACACTCTCTACCAGCTCCACAAGTCGATTGGCTTTGTTGTTCTGGCGTTGGTTGCCCTGCGCCTTCTTTGGAAAATCACTAATATCACACCGGATTTGCCAGAGAATACGCCGACGTGGGAAAGGGTTGCTGCACACCTGGGACACATCAGTCTTTACGCCCTGATGTTAATCATGCCACTGACAGGATGGCTACTGGTTTCAACAAGCCCGCTTGGCCTCCCGTCAGTTTTCTTTAACCTCTTTGAGATTCCGCATCTACCAGTGCCCGAGTTTTTAGGGCAAAAAGCAAAGGTGTCCGAGTTTTTCACTGAGGTACACGGCTGGGCTTCGTATGCATTTATTGCAGTAATTCTTGTTCATATCGGAGCAGCTCTTAAGCACTACTTTATTTACAAGAACAAAGTCTTACAGCGTATGCTATCATTGCAGGACTAGTCTGAGTATCCGGAGAAAACTATGAGATCAATGACCAATCTATTCTCTAAAGCCAGTGTTTTTTTTGGGTTTGTCATGCTCGCCACAGCATCCACAGCCTCCGCAGATGAATGGTCTGTGGATCGCAATAGGAGCACACTCGGGTTTGAAGTCATCAATAACGGTAATACCGTTACAGGTACATTTGGAACCTGGGATGCAAAGATCGTGTTCGATGAGCAAGACCTTGAAAGTACCGAAATCCAGGCGACAATCATCACCGGAAGCGTACATACTGAGGACACTCAGACAGCTGGTGCTATTACCACTGCCCAGTGGCTGGATATCTCCAGCTATCCGGATGCCGTCTTCCGCGTTGATAATGTAGTGCCTGCTGGCGGTGACCTTTATGAGGCGGCGGGTACGCTGGAACTCAGAGGCGCAAAGATTGCTGTGTTCCTTCCGTTCACGCTGACCATTGAAGGCGATACAGCGCATGCCGTTGGTGAGGCCAAGCTTTCACGCAGTGACTTTAATATTGGCGATGGCGTGCCAGAAAGCACGGTCAGCAACAACATAACTGTGACGCTTGATCTTTACGCAACGCGCTGAGGACCCAATCCGATAAGAGAGCTGCATTATCCACCCGATCGCTCATCAATTCGGCAAAATCTAATAAATATGACAATTTTTGAAGGCTGAGGGGCTTTGCCCCTCGGCTTTTTCTCTATAAAACGGCGCTCAGCAATTCAACAGTGTACAGCTGTACACCAAAATAGCCAGAGAGTCCCAAGATGTCTGATACACTTGCTCCCGAGTACGTTCACACCTCTCTTTTTCCATTGGGTAAGGACAAGACCCCGTATCGCAAGCTGACTTCCGAATTTGTGAGTGAAGTTGAGTTTGACGGTGAGACAGTTCTCAAAGTGGACCAAGAAGGCCTGCGCTTACTTGCAGAAGAAGCATTTAAAGACATCAACCACTACCTGCGCCCTTCCCACCTTAAACAGCTGCGTAAAATTCTGGACGATCCAGAAGCGACTGCAAACGACAAGTTTGTTGCCTTTGACCTGATGAAGAACGCCAATATCTCGGCAGCAGGTGTCTTACCGATGTGTCAGGACACCGGTACAGCGATTGTTATGGGTAAGAAGGGCCGTAAGGTCTGGACCAATGGCAATGACGAAGCAGCGCTTGGTGAAGGGGCGCGGGATGCCTACTTCAAAAAGAACCTGCGCTACTCTCAGCTGGCACCCCTTTCCATGTTTGAGGAAAAGAACACCAAGAACAACATGCCGGCTCAGATCGAGCTCTATTCTGAAGGCGACGATGCCTACAAGTTCCTGTTTATGGCAAAAGGCGGTGGGTCTGCCAACAAAACCTTCCTGTTTCAGGGCACTCCAAGTCTCTTGACGCATGATCGGATGATCGACTTCCTGAAGGAGAAGATCCTCACTCTTGGCACCGCAGCTTGTCCTCCATACCATCTATCAATTGTTATCGGGGGTACGTCCGCTGAGCTCAACCTGAAGACTGTGAAGCTCGCGTCTGCCCGTTATCTGGACGAGCTGCCGACTGAAGGCTCAGAGGCTGGTCATGCGTTCCGCGATCTGGAGATGGAAGCCGAGATTCATAAGATCACTCAATCTAGCGGTGTTGGTGCGCAGTTTGGTGGTAAGTACTTCTGTCACGATGTACGTGTGATCCGCCTGCCACGTCACGGTGCCTCTTTGCCGATCGGGCTTGGTGTTTCCTGTTCTGCGGACCGTCAGGCTACCGGCAAGATCACCAAGGACGGGATTTTCCTTGAGGAGCTGGAGCGCAATCCGGAAGTCTACATGCCAGAGGTGACTGATGCAGATGTCTCTGAGGACGTGGTGAAGATCGACTTGACCCGCCCAATGAGCGAGATTCTCGGTGAGCTGACCAAGCACCCAACAAAAACGCGGCTCTCACTGAGTGGCCCGTTGATCGTGGCGCGTGACCTTGCACACTCTAAGCTGCGTGATCGTCTTGAGGCCGGTGAGCCTCTGCCTGACTATATCAAGAACCATCCTGTTTATTATGCAGGTCCGGCCAAGACTCCAGAAGGAATGCCATCAGGCTCCTTTGGTCCAACCACGGCTGGTCGTATGGATGCTTATGTAGATCAGTTTCAGGCTGCCGGTGGTTCCATGGTGATGCTGGCAAAGGGCAACCGTTCAGCGAGCGTACGCCGCGCCTGTCAGGCGCACGGAGGCTTTTATCTGGGTTCCATCGGTGGCCCTGCAGCTCGCCTTGCTCAAGACTGCATCAAAAGCGTTGAGGTTGTTGAGTATGAAGAGCTGGGTATGGAAGCCGTCTGGAAAATTGAAGTTGAGGACTTCCCTGCCTTTATCGTTGTCGATGACAAAGGCAATGACTTCTTTAAAGAGCTGAACCTGAGCTGACGTAGAACGGCTAAGTTTTAAAAGTTTGAGGGGCGTTCTTCGAGGCGCCCTTTTTCTTTGCAACTTATCAGTACAATTTCATTCAATCATTATTTAAATTAGAATTACTCATTCTATTGCGCGACTATTGATTAGTGTTTTAGCTAGATAAAAATTAATCTCTAGACTAATGTAAATCATCTTGAACTAGATACTATGTAAATTCTTTTGCCATAAGAAGCATATAGCGGAAGTTGTAGTCTCTATTACTTCAACAATTAATAGATTTGACATTTAAAGCTGCGAGCGTCTCCCCACTCGTTGCATAAATTCCCTCATGCAACCGAGATAAAACAAACAACAATATCCCAGGGGGTATTCAATGCGCATACTTATCGCGAGTGTTGCTCTTTGCATGGCGGCACTCTTTACCGGAACGCCGCTAACGCCAACACTTCTGGAAAATTCTTTGACCACGCATCCAAGAAATGGGTTTCCTATGGTCCTGCTCGCGCGGGCAAGTCACCCATCAAGCGTAAGCTGGTGCGTTATAATGCTCGTACGGCCCCAATACGATTGTGATCAGCACCAAAGATCGCCGCCTCTATCACGTTCGCGGTGATGGCACTGCCATGGTGTATGGCGTGGGTGTGGGCCGTGACGGCTTCCAGTGGTCTGGTACACACCGCATCACCCGCAAAGCTGAATGGCCGAGCTGGTCACCGCCAGCGGTTATGATTGCCCGTGAACGCCGTAAAGGCCGCATTTTGCCAAGCTACATGGAAGGTGGGCCGAACAATCCACTTGGTGCACGTGCCATGTATATCGGCAATACCATCTACCGTATCCATGGCTCCAATGAACCATGGACGATTGGTTCGGCTGTTTCGTCTGGTTGCATAAGACTGGCCAACGAAGACGTCATCCACCTTTATGACAACGTACGCGTCGGCACGAAAGTTGTTGTGCTACGCTAGATTTAAAGGGGGTGGCTCTCAGCCAGCCCCCTTTACATCGCCTCCCGGCTCAGGCCGTGTTCCTTCAGCTCGCTCAGATAACGATTCCACAGCGCATCTTTTTCATTATGCATTTCCTGAAAGTACCTCCACGTGAAGATCCCAGTATTGTGCAGGTCATCAAATGTCAGTTTCACGGCGTAATTACCAACGGGATCAACGCCGATAATAGTCACGCCTTTCTTTCCCGGGATCACTTTCCGTTGATCTGGAGAATGCCCCTGTACTTCTGCTGATGGGGACATGACGCGTAGAAATTCTGCAGTAAACGCAACCTTCAGGCCATCATCAAAAGTAATTTCAAGAGTTGAACCCTCGTTCTTCAGGTGGATCTGCTCAGGCCAACGTGTTTCCGTCATGTTTTTTTTATCCTTGCCCAACTTCATGGAACTCAGTATTGATGTTTCAGGAATTATACATGTAGTTCTAGGATATTTTCCTAGGTAAATCCACCGGAACTCCTACCCGATGGATTGACGCTAACTTGTTGCGCACTACATTGGAATTATTAAATTCGTCACATAAATAGATACGTGAGTGGAGGTTTCGATGGCGCAGCATGCCGAGGACAAACAGCAGGTACGCACCCGGCATTGATTGACCCGTTCGGCCGCGCCGTGACGTATCTTCGCGTTTCTGTGACTGATCGCTGTGATTTACGCTGCGTCTATTGCATGTCTGAGCACATGACATTCCTCCCCAAGAAGGACGTTCTTTCGCTGGAAGAGCTGGATCGTCTTTGCTCGGTGTTTATTGAAAAAGGCGTGCGCAGAATTCGTCTGACAGGTGGAGAGCCTCTGGTTCGCAAGAACGTCATGAGCCTCATTCACGGTCTGAAGCGTCATCTGGACAGCGGTGCTCTTGATGAACTGACCCTCACCACCAACGGCACACAGCTTGAGCGTTTTGCTGACGAGCTTTATGAAGCGGGCATACGCCGTATCAATATTTCCATCGACACGCTGGATGCAGATAAGTTCAAAGAGGTTACGCGCTGGGGCGACATTCAGAAGGTCTTCAACGGGATTGAAGCTGCGCAGAAGGCTGGCCTCAAGATCAAGCTGAATGCCGTTGCGCTGAAGAACTTCAATGAGGATGAACTCATTCCGTTGATGGAATGGGCGCATTCACGTGGGCACGATCTGACGTTTATCGAAGCAATGCCGCTTGGCGAAATTGAAGGTGATCGCGTTGCGCAGCATCTGCCTTTGGGCGATGTTCGCAAAATGCTCGCAGCCAAGTATACGCTGACGGACATTCCGTATAAAACCGGCGGCCCTGCGAACTATGTGCGTATTGAAGAGACCGGTGGCCGTCTTGGTTTCATTACCCCACTGACCCATAACTTCTGCGAAAGCTGCAACCGCGTGCGGGTAACGTGCACCGGACAGCTGTTCATGTGCCTTGGTCAGGAAGACCAGAAAGACCTGCGCGCAGCACTGCGTGCCTCTGAAGGAAATGAAGTGCTCTCGGAAGCGATTGAATCAGCAATTGCACGAAAGCCTAAGGGGCATGATTTTATTATCGACCGGGATGGTAAGTCAGCGACTGGGAAGCGGCATATGAGTATGACGGGTGGATGATTATTGGTTAAACATAAATCTTCGCATGTTCTACAAAGGGATTAAAACCCAGCTGCTTTGCAGCTGGGTTTTAATCTAATTTGTCTTGGTATTTGCTGTTGTCAGCTGAGTATTAATCTTTGTAAAGATTGACTCTAAACTTTCGCCCATTGTGACAACAGTGCCAATAACGGCTACTGAGATAAGCCCTGCAAGAATTCCGTATTCGATCGCAGTTGCGCCCGACTCGTCATTAAGAAATTTAGTGATCATTGTTTTAAACTCCGTTCTTAACCCTAGAGACCCCGCTCCTCAACGGGACCTCGAGCAAATTATGCCTTCATTGCTTGCCAATTTGTGAATCAAATTTACAGAGAGATTTAGATTTGTTGGAGAGATGCAGAATTATCAGCGCCAATCAGTCATACTTATGACTACATTGCGCACATATACCAATTAACCAACTGATTTATTTAATCTTCTTTTTAATTCAAATACAAGATATTAAATTATCAAAGTATTTACCTTGTCTTTTAATTGTCATTTTCTCCATTGTATAAATAGCAATTCCCAGCAAATCTCACGGATCTTCTCACCAGCGCTTATTTTGTAGCTCTCTGGAGCCCTTCAAATGTTAGGGGCACTCATCGTATCAGATATTCGCAGATTATGTTTGGTTTGGCTGAGGCGCAGTATGCTCTGCCGCACTCAACTCCTTCATGACCATGTGTGCAATGCAAGCAATTTGAGCCACGCTGGGGCTGCTCGTGAAGTGAGCAGAAAAGCCTTTTCTTCCCACCATGCAGGGCGCGACCTTCTCACCAAACCCTATTGCTGATTTCACTCTCCAAGCAATCACAACAGGTTTGTTGGTTTGGATGGATGCTTCATTTCAATGACAAAGTGCATGGTCTTCGTCGAATGGAAAAAGGCAAAGCATCATGAGCTCTGCCTTTCTCGTAAGATGATCATTCCGCCGGAGCCAAGCGCCCTTGGCACCCAGCGTGATTTGTGGTTGCGGGCCTCCAGCTTTGAGTTCTCTCTGGCGGACGCGCTCGCGGTGTACGGTGTAAAGCCCAGAGCCGACGACGATTAGCATGCCGGTGATGGTGATTGTGTCGGGGATTTGGCCCCATACGACAATGCCAATACCGGTTGCCCATAGCAGGCCGGTGTAGCGCATGGGGGAGACTACGCTCATGTCCCCTACCCTTGTTGCTGTAATTGCGAAGTAGTAGGCGCCGATCAGGAAAGCAGAGACGCCAGAAGGGGCAGAAGGTGCTGGTATCTACTACAATCCATTCTTCGCCGGTTCCCATACCTGCCCCCATCAAGGTGACTGCTAGGCAGACCACGAAGCACACGCCAGAAGATGGCATTCCTTTTGGCATGGATTTGGTCACCAGATCGCGGAGGGCCATGAAAAACACCGCGGCGATGGCGAGGAGGGCCCAGGCGTCGAAGCCGTCCATGCCGGGGCGGATGATCAGGATGACACCTGCAAACCCGAAGGCAATTGCGGACCACCTGCGCCAGCCAACAACCTCTCCGTAAATGATCGCAGCACCAGCGGTTACCGCCAGAGGCATCGCCTGAAGCATCGCGGTCGCATTTGCGATTGGCATTTGGGTCAGTGCGGTCAGGTACATAAAGGAGCCAATAATCTCCAGCACAGAGCGGCCTAAAACCACCGGATGCAACAGGCGACCGGGATTTTGAAAAGCCCCTGAAAACCAGCACCACATTGCCATAATTGATGTTGTGACCAGACCGCGGAGGAAGATAATTTCTCCAAGTGGCATGGACTGCGCTGTGTATTTGAGCAGCGCATCGTTGAACATGAAGAAGGCGGTAGACAGAAACATAGCCACAATCGCGCGGCCATTCTCCTTGGCAAGCATTTGCTTCGGGCTCCGGGTTTGAAGAGTGTCTGAGGGTGTACCAAGGTCGTGGCATTTGGGTCACGAAGGTAACAGCTTCCTCATGTGTTGGAGCCACCATACAATAAGCGCAGGATGCAACGAGGTGACATTCTGCCGCTTAAGTAGAAATCCAATTGAAATATCAGATAGTTATATATCAGCCAATGACGATTTTCGGAGCTGATCTTGCCGCATCACCTGTTGGCTGGAGAACACCTTGCCAAAGCCCAGCAGCAATGACGCCATATGCCTTTGAGATTGGACTGTCGGGATTACTCACGGTGATCGGCGTTCCGGTGTCAGATTGCTCTCGGATCTCCATGGTCAATGGCACTTCCCCAAGGAACGGCACCTTCATCTTCTCCGCTTCTGCTTTTGCACCGCCATGACCGAAGATGTCATGGGTCCCACCGCAATCAGGGCAGATGAAGTGACTCATGTTCTCGACAACACCAAGCACAGGAATGGCTACTTTCTCAAACATTGCGACGCCGCGACGGGCATCCAGAAGGGCAAGATCCTGCGGTGTTGAGACGATCAACGCCCCCGACAGCGGGACCTTTTGAGCCATGGTGAGCTGAACATCGCCAGTTCCCGGTGGCAGGTCAACAATGAGAACATCCAGCTCTCCCCATGCAACCTCACGGAGCATCTGGTTGAGAGCGGAGACGACCATTGGACCACGCCAGATCATGGCTGTGTTTTCTTCGACAAGGAAACCAATGGACATCAGTTTGATGCCATGAGCTTCCAGTGGCTTCATAATTCTGTTTTCAAGAACTTCCGGCTGCCCGGAAACGCCCATCAGCTTGGGGATGGATGGGCCGTAGATATCCGCATCAAGCAGCCCGACTTTCAGCCCCATTGCTGACAGAGCCAGAGCGACGTTGGCAGATGTGGTTGATTTGCCGACACCGCCTTTTCCAGACGCAACGGCGATGATGTGTTTCACACCCGGCACGCCTTGTTTTCCCGGCATCGGCGGGCCTTTGGGAGGTGCTTTGCCCATAGTTGGTGGCGGCGTTGATGGAGAGCCGGGCTGTTTTTCTGCAGTGAGCGCAACCAATACGGTCTCGGCACCGGGGAGGACGGATACAACTTTCTCAGCTGCCTGACGCAGGCCCTCCAACTGGGAGGCGCGTTCTGCAGGGACTCTGATTGAAAAGACAACCTTGCCATCAGAAACAAACAGGTCTGCAACCAAATCCTGATCAACAATGTTGCTTTTGCCATCAGGCGATTTCACCTGTTTGAGCACTTCAAGAACGCGTTCGCGCGTCAATCCAGCCATAGTCTCTCCGGTATCCTTCTGGTTTTTGCCTGATGCGAAACCGCCTTTGAGGCGCCCCCACATTCCTTTAGGTTTATTGTTGTCCATCGTGCACAGCCTATGAATCTTCTACGCGAGCAGAGAGAAAATATGATCTAAAAAACAAATATGCCTGCAATTCAAATGTGCAAGCTCTTGCCAGCGGTTCTTTTGGTGCTTGGTATACTTCTCGGGAGGAAGAGAGCAATACAGAATTCATCATTGATAGCGTACGACCTTTGCGTATTCGCAACTTAAGCGGACAAACCTTCGTTTTTCAGTTGAGCTAAATTGTCTGAAAGTTGAGGTAACCAACAAAAATTCACAGATATTTCAATGCGCGAAAAAAAAATTCATTCCAGATAAAACCTAGTGTCTTCTGAGGATTAGTGAGCTGGATAGGGGATCTGCCTTACGGGAAAGGAAACCAGCTTCCTGTTCTTGATACAATAGTACAACAAACTAAGAAAAATGCGTGATATTCAAGGGCAAGAAATTCTCTTGCTGCTGCGCATGGGAGCGGGAGGAACGGGCAAAATTTATGCTGACAACTTTGTTCTGCATTTTCCACGAGCTAGGAGGCAATCGTGTCTAATCCTATTTTGATGAATCGTCGTAGCGTGCTGGGAGGCATTGGTGCGACGGGTGCCATTGCATTGGTGCACCCATATTCTGTTCTTGCAAAAGAGAACACAGCGCACCTGCGTCTGATGGAGACAACCGACCTTCACGTCCATGTTGCGCCATACGATTACTACGCTGACCGTCCAATGGATACGGCTGGCCTTGCGCGCACTGCAAGCATCATCAAAAAGCTGCGCTCTGAAGCAACCAACACCATGCTGGTGGACAATGGTGACTTCCTGCAGGGTAACCCGATGGGTGACTACATTGCCTATGAGCGCGGCATGCGCGAAGGTGACCTGCACCCGGTCATCAAAGGCATGAATGTTCTGGGTTACGACGCTGGTACTCTGGGTAACCATGAGTTCAACTACGGTCTGGACTTCATGATGAAGGTTCTTGCCGGCGCGAACTTCCCGGTTGTGTCCTCCAACGTTTCCAAAGGCACCACCCTCGCCTCCAATGGCCGCAAGGATGACTTGTTCCTGAAGCCATACACAATCGTTGAAAAGAAGATCAAGGATGGCGCTGGCGTTGAGCACACGATTAAAGTGGGCTTTGTTGGCTTCGTTCCTCCAATGATCATGAACTGGGATTCTCGTCACCTGGTTGGTAAAGCAAACACCCGTGACATGGTGGATGCTGCGCGTGCATGGGTTCCTGAAATGAAGGAACAGGGCTGCGATCTGATCATTGCGCTGTGCCATGGCGGTATTGCTGGTGGCGCTCATGAAGAAGGTGCTGCAAACACTGCGCTGCACATTGCTGGTGTTGAAGGCATTGATGCCCTGTTCACCGGTCACCAGCACGACGTGTTCCCGGGCCCTAATTATGAAGGCATTCCTGGCGTTGATGCAGTTAAAGGCACCTTGCAGGGCAAGCCAGCAGCTATGGGCGGATTCTGGGGTTCTCACCTCGGCGTGATTGACCTGATGATCGAGCGCGACGGCAACAATGGCTGGCGCATTGCAAACTTCACAACAGATGTACCATCCATCTACAAGAAGGAAGGTCGTAAGAGCATTCCTCTTGTCGCCAGTGATGAAGAAGTACTGGCAGCAATTGAAGACGATCACAGCAAGACACTTTCTTATGTGCGCCGCGCTGTGGGTAAAACCTCAGCTCCGCTGCATTCGTACTTTGCTCTGGTTGCTGATGATCCATCTGTGCAGATCGTTTCCAAGGCACAGACCTGGTACACCAAAGAAATGCTCAAGGACACCGAGTGGGCTGCCCTGCCGGTGCTTTCTGCTGCTGCTCCGTTTAAAGCTGGTGGCCGTGGTGGTGCGGACTACTACACGGACGTTGCTGCGGGCGATATCGCGATCAAAAACGTTGCTGACCTTTACCTTTACCCGAACACCACTCGCGCAGTGCTGATCACCGGTAAGGACGTGAAGGAATGGCTTGAACGTTCTGCTGGAATGTTCAACCAGATCGAAGCAGGCAAGCAAGACCAGACCCTTCTGGACGCTGAGTTCCGCTCTTACAACTTTGATGTGATTGATGGCGTAACCTACGAAATCGATCTGACCCAGCCTTCCAAATACGACGGTAAAGGCAATGTGGCCCATCCAGATTCCAACCGTATTGTGAACCTTCAGTTTGAAGGCAAGCCAATCGACATGGATCAGAAGTTTGTGGTTGCTACAAACAACTACCGTGCTGGCGGTGGTGGCAACTTCCCAGGTATCAATGACGATGTGACAATCTTCGTTGGTCCGGACACAAACCGTGATGTGATCGTTCGCTACATCGTTGACCAGGGCACAATCAACCAACGGCTGATGCAAACTGGCACTTCAAGCCTGTTGCAGACACAACTGTTCTGTTCGAAACCGGCCCTGCTGGTGAAAAACACTTGAAAGATGTTAAAGGCGTGCAGATTGAAGCTGCCGGTGAAGGCAAAGACGGTTTTGCACTGTACCGCATTACGCTTTAAGTCTGAATGACTTACATGTTTTGGGGAAGCGGGGCCTTGTGCTCCGCTTTTCTTTTATTCGCAAAAAGCGAAATATTTCAGTGCTTTAAACATTGTTTTTTACATTTTTAGAAGAATTTGATGTCAGACTTTCGCGAGCAGGAGGATCTGACAATGAGTGTCACGCAGTTATGTTATCGCAGCCGCATTCATTGGCCTGCACTTCGATATGGCCTTGATGAGGAAGTTGAGCGGTCGCTGACGCGGATTCGGCGCATCAACTCCATGGCAGGAGTTACTGGCGCTCTTATCCTCACAGACAATCACGTTTTTCAGTTACTGGAAGGTCCATGGCCGTCCGTTAAACGTACGTTTGAGTGTGTGCTTGAAGACAAACGTCACTCCGACCTGACTGTTCTTTCCAATGAAGAGCAGGATTTCAGGCTCTTTCACAACAGCTGGATGCATTTTTGCGACCTGCGCGAGGACGCTGGCCGGACTCATCCAGGTTTCCTCGGCAATCTGCTTGCACACCCTGATCGCACCTGCGGTGAAGAGGTGATGGAGCTGCTTCTGCTGCTCTCGATGAATATGAGTGAAAGCCAGCTCACCAACCGGCTTGCCTGATGTAACAACAGCACTTGTTTCCCAAGGTGGCATACGCGCCACTCTCTGGCGCTCTTAAAGGCAACTCTCCTCCCACTGCCTTTAGGAGCGTTTTTTTGTGGTTTGGGGTGGAAGAGGCTTTGCACCCTGCTCTATCCTGTTTCACAAGTACTCTGGTAATTTACTCCAGAGATTGAAGTTGGAATTCAAGCATGTCTGTTGAGCCGGTTGAGCAAAACAAGGTGGTCGGTTGCGTTCTTTGCGGGGGGAAGTCCCGGCGCATGGGCGGTGCAGACAAGGCATTGTTGGACTTCGACGGGATATCGCTGCTGGAGCATGTCAGCGCACGACTACAAGGTCAGGTGCAACAGGTCATTGTTAGCGTGAATGAGCCAAGTGATCTCCACAAACGCCTGGAACTCCCGTTGCTGGCTGATGAACTGAGCGGGCATCTTGGACCGCTAGCTGGTATTCACGCAGCGCTGAGCTGGGTGGAACAACACGCCCCTGACGCAGATAACGTTATGACGGTGGCCGTTGATACGCCATTTTTCCCTCCAGATATGGTTGAGACGCTTTTATCGTACAAAGAGGCGAATAGTGAGCGCCCGATCATCTGCTCCAGCGGCGAACGCGACCATTTTGCGCTTGGGCTGTGGCCTGTTGCGCTGGCAGGTCCGCTGAAAGAGTATCTCCTTGATGGCGGACGCAGTATCAAAGGCTTCTTTCAGTCTCATCCACCTATCATTGTCGCGTTTGACCACCAGCGGGCGGTTGATCCGTTTTTTAACATCAATACGCCGGAGGATATTCCAGTGGCGCTGGAGCATCTGGCTCGTTTACGGGTGCGATAACGGCAAAAATTGTCAGATCCTTGTGGCATCTTTGATTTTCGCCAAATCCTTGTGCGTGACTCTGGTAAATAAAGAAGAACACCCACTCAAGTTTTTTTGGAATGAACATGAACACGAAAACGCCTTTGCTCAGCTTTGACGAAGCCCTATCTCATTTGCGTGGATTAGGTCACTGCAAAGTCACTGCGGAAGAGACGTCGCTCTACGATGCGTATGGTCGTGTTCTTGCCGAAGATATCATTGCTACTTGCGATCTGCCGCGGTTGGATAATTCCGCGATGGATGGCTATGCGATTGCCCAGCCGCATGACCATAGAGACCAGACTGCCTTTCCCGCAGTTATGGAGATCTATGCTGGCTCCGTGCCGAAAGCGCCACTGAAATCGGGAGAAGCCGCTCGTATTTTCACCGGAGCGCCGGTGCCGGAAGGGGCGGATTTTGTGGTTCCGCAAGAAGAATGTAGCGTGACGGAGACAAGTGGAATCCGTAGCGTAGTTCTCTCGCGACCCTACGCAGCTGGTTGCAACATCCGCCGTAAGGGGGAAGACCAGCGCAAAGGTGCGCCGATTGTGAGTGCGGGGACCTTGCTGCGACCGCAAGAGATTGCGGCGGCGGCTTCCATTGGTCTTGGCACACTGAAGACATACCGACGCTTGAAGGTGGGAGTCTTCTCGACCGGCAACGAGTTGATCCGTCCGGGAACGACGCACAAGGTTGGTCAGATCTTTGACGCCAACCATTTTCTACTGCGCGGTATGCTTGCCAATTTGCCTGTTGAACTGGTTGATCTGGGTATTCTGGCAGATCAGCGCGAAGCTGTAGAAGCTGCGCTGGATGCTGCCTCCACGGAGTGTGATGTCATTCTGACCTCCGGTGGGGCTGGCGGTGGTGATAAGGATTTTGTTTCCGCAACGCTTTCCAAGCTGGGAAAGACCAGCTTCTGGCATCTGGCGGTCAAGCCGGGCCGCCCGTTCATGGTTGGTGAGTTGCCGAACTGTGTCTTCATCGGCTTGCCGGGCAATCCAGTCGCAGCGACAGTGGCCTTTGCGTTTCTTGCCCGCCCGCTGATTGAGGCACTGGCTGGCTCTGGCTTTAAGTGTGCACCACGGCAATACATTCGTGCTGACTTTGAGATTACAAACCGCAAGACGGGCCGACGCGAGTTTCTGCGTGGGCGGCGCGTGACTGAGGATGGTGCACTCAAATTAACCAAGTACACAGTGACGGATCAGCTCTTTTGTCCTCCCTCACATTTGCCGATGGCTTTATTGAATTGAAGGAGGATGTTGCATCCGTCAGCAAGGGCGATCTGGTTCCGTTCATCAGTTTTGAGGAAATTGGCCTTAGCTAACTCTACCTGCTTGCCTTTTCAGAATCGCGAGCAGGGTATTTCTTCACCTTTTGATCTGAGACTGCAATTTTAATAAGTTTGCCCTCAAAGCTGCGAATAAATGCAAGATATTGCCGATAGCTATCATAAATTTGCTAATAATTAGCCTAATATGCTTACTATATAGGTTGATCTACGGATGCTTTTAGTGAAACATGAGACCCGGTTATGCAGGGGCCTACCTAAAGAAGCCCTGCCAAGATAATTAATTCGGGGACATAATATGCGTATTATGCGTTTGGCAGCAGTAGCAGCGATTGCTTTGGCAGCAGTTTCTGGCGCGGAAGCAAAAGAATGGACAGAAGTTCGCATGGGGACCGAGGGCGCTTACCCTCCATTCAACTACACCACCGCTGACGGCACACTGACCGGCTTCGATATTGAAATTGGTAACGCTCTTTGTGACGAGCTGAAGCTTGAGTGTACATGGGTTACTCAGGACTGGGACGGCATCATTCCTGGTCTGGTAGCTGGCAAGTACGACACCATTCTTGCTTCCATGTCCATCACTCCGGAGCGTATGGAAAAGATCTCCTTCTCCGAGAAGTACTACAACACGCCTCCAGGTATCGCAGTTCGCAAAGATTCCGAACTCACCGAAGCTACTGCGGAAGCCTGAAGGGCGTTCGTCTTGGTGCACAGGGCAGCACCACGCACTCTCAGTTTGCTGAAGAGGTTCTGAAGGGTTCCGATGTTGCGCTTTACCCAACCTCGGAAGAGTACAAACTTGACCTAGAGAACGGCCGTGTTGACGCTGTCGTTGACGACGTGATGGTTCTTGACCAGTGGGTCAGCTCTGACATGGGTTCTTGCTGTAAAATCCTTGGCACCATGCAGTCCGTTGAAGAAATTCACGGCAAGGGCGCTGGCATCGGCGTTCGTAAGGGCGACGAAGATCTGGCAGCTCTGTTCTCCAAGGGCATTGCAGCTCTGCGTGCGAACGGCAAATACAAAGAAATCAACGACAAGTACTTCAAGTTCGACGTTTACGGCGAATAAGACTGGCTTGACGATAAGCTGAGAGATCAGCTCGTGTTTCAGACCCCCGGAAGCATATGTTTCCGGGGGTTTTGTTTTGCCAATTTGATTGTTTCCTTGTGCCAATTTGGCAAACTGGCACGTTTGAACAGTCAATCTGTCGGTTGCTAGTGCTACCCGGAGACGCTTATCTACGCAACTTCCCCAGCAAGGACGGTAGGATTTCCCGGTTCGCCGCAGCATGGGAGAGTTAGATACTCCACATAATCCGTTATTTTGCCGGATATCACTTCACAATAACGGCATATAGTGTATTTTTCTTCCGCAACTACCGTGATTTCAGTTGAAGTCCTGTTTATTTTTTTATAGTGTCCTTGGCAGTAAATGCAGAGCACCACCAAAATGAGTGCTCTGCCAAAAAGAACAAGGATACACAGATGTCTTTTGCCCGCATGGCACTTGCCACACTTATGAGCTTCACCGCTGCTTCTGCCCTTCATGCAGAAGAGATCACCAAACTGCGTATTGCCACCGAGGCGCTTACCCTCCTTTCAACTACACCGGTTCAGATGGTGTTCTGACCGGATTTGATGTTGAGATTGGCAACGCACTTTGCGCAGAGATGAAGATTGAATGTGAATGGGGCACGCAGGAATGGGACGGCATGATCCCGGGTCTCGTTTCCGGTAAATACGATGCAATCATCGCCAGCATGTCTATTACAGAGGAGCGCCTTGAACGCATTTCGTTCTCACGCAGCTACTACAACACACCATCAACCATTGCAGTGCCTAAAGATTCTCCGGTTACCGAGATCACTCCGGAAGCATTGGATGGCCTGCTGATTGGTGCGCAGGGCGGTACGACCCACTCTGTTGTTGCTGAAGAAATCTACACAGATTCTGATATCTCCCTGTACCCGACCTCGGAAGAGTATAAGCTGGACATCGAAAATGGCCGACTGGATGCAGTGATTGACGATCTTGGTGTTCTGCAGAGCTGGCTTGATTCTGAAGATGGCTCCTGCTGCAAGATCATTGGTTCATTGCCGATCCAGCCAGAGCTGCATGGACAAGGCATTGGCGTTGGTGTTCGCAAAGGTCAGGAAGAGCTGGCGGACCGCTTCTCAGAAGCAATTCTCGCGATCCGTGCCAACGGCACCTATAAGACCATCAACGACAAGTACTTCTCACAGGACGCTTACGGCGAATAAGCGCTGACGAGAAAAAAAGAGGCGAAACTGGGGAAAGTTTCCGTGATGCATCACCGTTTTGGGGATTGAGTAAACCCAAAACCGATCAATATGGAAACTTCCTCCTCTCAAGATGGATTGTATTGGCAATTTTTTTGCAGACACCCCTACTCAAATAGGTTGTAATCTGCATTCATCCATTTAAAGATGCGCCCCGGCTATGCAGGGAGCCATCGTGATGACCCCTGCCAAAAATTCACAAAGGGGACTACACATGGGCTTCATGCGCTTTGCTTCTGTAGCAACACTCGCACTTCTTGCTTCTACACAGGTACAGGCAAAGGAATGGACCACGGTCCGAATTGGCACTGAAGCTCATACCCTCCATTTGCTTACACCACTGCTGATGGAAACCTGACTGGCTTTGAAATTGATCTGGGCAACGCGCTTTGTGCAGAGATGAAGGTTGAATGTGAATGGATGCCTGTTGACTTTGACGGCCTGATCCCGGGTCTGGTCGCAGGCAAGTACGACACGATCATGGCCTCCATGTCCATCACGCCAGAGCGGAAGCAGCGCATTCAGTTTTCTGAGAAGTACTACCAAACTCCTCCAGCTGTGGCAGTGCCAAAAGACAGCACAATCACCGAGGCCACAGTTGAGGGCATGGACGGTGCACTTGTAGGTGCACAGGCTGGTGCGACACACGCAGTGTTTGCTGAAGACGTTCTGACTAGCTCAGAAGTGTCTTTGTACCCTACTGCTGATGAATATAAACTGGATCTGGAAAGCGGTAGACTTGACGCTGTGGTCGATGACGTAGTTGTTCTTTCCGAATGGCTGGACTCAGATGACGGCAACTGCTGTAAACTTCTGGGTACCATGGCGGCTATTCCAGAGATCCACGGTGAAGGCGTTGGCGTTGGTGTTCGTAAGAGCGACCAAGATTGGCAGACCTATTCTCCAAAGCGGTTATTGCTTTAAGGGAGAATGGAAAGTACAAAGAGATCAACGACAAATATTTCGACTTTGATGCCTACGGAGAGTGATGGCATCAAGCTGCAATACACTCTAACGGCGGGACAAATTTCCCGCCGTTCTAAAAAGAATAGGGGCAATCCCCGTAATGAATGAAATGCTTACACTCTTGTCCTTTGGGGACATGGGATGGGGTGACGAGATAGCGCGTGGCGTTGTCATGACCGTCTCCCTTGCTTTGGCAAGCCTTCCCATTGGCTTGCTTTTAGGCTTTCTGCTGGCGCTTGCGAAGAAGTCCGAAGAGCCTTCTCTGCGCGCCGCGGCCAACATTTACACAACACTCTTTCGGGGCCTTCC
The DNA here is from genome assembly GCA_001310715.1 of Pseudovibrio sp. JCM 19062. The sequence continues at coordinate 93,558 of BAXV01000003.1, read as the reverse complement.
AGAGCTCCTTACCCTTTTTCTCGTCTATTACGGCGGTCAGATCCTCATTCAACAGGTGCTTGCTCTGTTTGGAGAGGTCTATTTTGAGGTGAACGCATTTCTGGCAGGTATGATTGCCCTGTCACTTGTGTTTTCTTCTTACGCTTCCGAGGCATTCCTATCTGCTTTCCGCGCGATCAACAAAGGTCAGTATGAAGGCGCTAATGCGCTGGGTCTGGGATACGTGCACACCATGCGTCTGGTTATCCTGCCGCAGCTGGTTCGCCTGTCCCTGCCTGCGCTGAGCAACTTGTGCTGATCTTGCTGAAAGAAACCTCTCTGGTCTCCATTATCGGTCTGGCGGACATTATTCGCTATTCCAACATGGCAGCGCGTACAACCAAAGAGCCGTTCCTGTTCTTCTCTGTTGCCTGCGCGATCTATCTTGTACTGGCGATCATTTCTTCCGGTGGCATTTCCCGCCTTGAGTCCTGGGCTAAACGCGGGGAGACTTCCAGATGAGTGATGTTTCTACGGGAACTCCGGGAAGCTTCGTGCAGTCCGAGATTATTGAGGCAAAAGCCCCTCCTCCTGCTCCCACATCGCGGCCATGGACGCCAACGCGTATTGCTGGCACCACATGGTTGACTCTGTGGATTGCCGCTGGCCTTGGTATTGTGTGGTTCTTGCTGAATTCAAACCATGTTGCACTGGTATTTGGCGGAGACGGTTTGCTGCCGGTTTCCATCACCCACAACGCGACATTTTTGAGCAGGTACGGTGAGAAATTCGTTTCAGGCTTCATTGTAACACTGCAGCTTGTTGGTGCTTCCATGCTGCTGGGTGTTATGCTCTCCATTCCCATGACCTTCATGCGGATGAGCAAGAGCCGTATTCTGGGCGGCATTGCCTATGGCTATGTTTATTTCTTCCGTGGCACTCCCCTGCTCGCACAGGTGTTCCTGATCTATTACGGCGCAGGTACGTTCCGTGAGCCACTGCAATCCGTTGATATGTGGTGGTTCTTCCGTGATGCGTGGAACTGTGCGGTTCTGGCATTCACACTGAACACCGCCGCCTATCAAGTGGAAATCCTACGTGGCTCCATCGAGAACGTTGCCAAGGGCCAGTGGGAAGCGGCCTCCGCGCTTGGTCTTCCGAAATGGTTGACCTTCTGGAAAATCATTCTTCCGCAGGCTTTGATCGTTTCTCTGCGCCCTTATGGCAACGAGATCATCCTGATGATCAAGGGCTCCGCAATCGTTGCGATCATTACCATCTACGACCTGATGGGTGAGACACGGCGCGCGTTCTCACGAACCTATGACTTCCAGGCGTATGTATGGGCGGCAATTGCTATCTGGTTATGGTGGAAACACTGCGCCGGGCGTGGGATCGTATCGAGGCTCGTTTGACGCGCCACCTGAAACGATAAGCCATAGGGCAGAAACGAACACATGAAAGCGCAGGCCTCAGGACCTGCGCTTTTTTTTCGTTAAGGCACTCCATCATTTTGCGTGGTATCTCAGTGTGGAACTGATAGTGTGGCGGCGCTTTGATTCAAGAATACAAGGAAAATCCGATGGCAAAAGTCGCGTTTATTGGTTTGGGTGTCATGGGATTCCCAATGGCAGGTTATCTCGCCTCTCGTGGCGGTCACGACGTTACTGTTTACAACCGGACAACCGCCAAAGCAGAGGCATGGGTAAAGGAGCATACTGCTCATTCGCCCTGACCCCCAAGGAAGCTGCTGAGGGCTGTGACATTGTTTTTGCGTGTGTAGGTAATGATGATGACTTGCGCTCCGTCACGACCGGCGAGAATGGCGCCTTTCACGGCATGAAGCAGGATCGATCTTTGTGGATCACACAACAGCATCTCCAAAGGTGGCCCGTGAGCTGGACGAGAAAGCACGGGCGGGCGGATTTTCATTCCTTGACGCTCCTGTATCCGGCGGACAGGCTGGCGCTCAGAAGGGCATTCTAACCGTCATGATCGGCGGTGAGGAAGAGGTCTTCAACCGCGCTAAGCCATTCATTGATTGCTTTGCCAAATTCGCAGGCCTGATGGGGTCTGTGGGCGCAGGTCAGCAGACCAAGATGGTCAACCAGATCTGTATTGCCGGTTTGATGCAGGGCCTTTCCGAGGCGATCCATTTTGCACAAAAGGCTGACCTTGATATTGAAAAAGCCATTTCTGCAGTGCGTGGTGGAGCGGCTCAGTCCTGGCAGATGGAAAATCGCTGGGAGACCATGCGTGCCGGTAATTTCGACCACGGGTTTGCCGTGGACTGGATGCGCAAGGATCTGAAGATGTGCCTGGAGGCCGCTGATGAAGTTGGCGCTCGCTACCTGTGACGGCTCTGGTGGATCAGTTCTACGCGGAAGTTCAGGGAATGGGCGGCAATCGCTGGGATACGTCCAGCCTGCTTGCCCGACTGAACAATGCTGACAAGAAGTAAGTGCTTGTAACACAAAGCCCCGATCAGCTTGACCGGGGCTTTAATTCTCAGCTTTAGCAAACAGACTTTATGACATGTTCGATTTTGGCTTTTCGGCGATGATATAAGAGAGCGGCAGTTCAGTTGTGTACTTGATCTGCTCCATGGCGAAGGTGGTGGAGACGTCCGCGATATCTACCTTGGCAATCAGCCGCTTATAGAAATCGTCATAGGCATCAATGTCCGGCACTGCGACGCGCAGCAGGTAGTCCACCTGTCCGGCCATGCGGTAAAATTCCACCACCTCGGGAAACTCGCGGATCACATCGGCGAATTTGCGCAGCCAGTCGTCTGTGTGCTGGTTGGTGGTGATGGCTACGAAGGCGGTGACTTTGGCGTTGACCTTCTTTGGGTCAAGCACAGCAACGCGGCGGGTGATGACCCCGTCCTCTTCCATCTTCTGGATACGGCGCCAGCATGGGGTGGTTGACAAACCAACGCGACGGCCGATCTCAGCTACCGGAACGGTGCTGTCTTCTTGTAGAATGGACAGAATGCGACGGTCGATCCTATCGATCATATTATACCCCTATCTCCCACCGGAAATTATTATTTGGCGCAAAATCATTGCACGAAGCATACGGTCAAGCAGAATGGTATTCCAGCTCAAAACGCCAAGTTTTTATAGGAATATAGGTTATCGTTCTACATAATATTAAAATCAGGGAATATAATTTCAGTGGGCTGGAAATCTTCTGGAGCCAAAGAAACCAAATCCCATATAATTAGGCTGATAAAAAAATAATCTCTCTATTTAACCCTTCAGGCGTTCAACTTCTTCTCTCAAGAGTGGGAGCAGTTCTTTTTCGAACCATGGGTGTTTTTTTATGTGGTGGTTGTTGCGCCAGGAAGGATGAGGAAGGGGGATAACCCGAGGGCCGAGGCCGTCTGCGTGGCGTTGTTTTGTCGTTTCCCAGATTGTCTGGAAATTCTCGATTGTTTCCCAAATGCGTTTTTGGGTGAAGTCGGGCATGTGGTAGGCCTGCGCATAGCCACCTATTGCAAGCAGTGTTTCAAGCTGAGGCATATTGCTGAAAATTTCTTGATGCCAAGTCTTCTTGCATTCAGGTCTTGGGGGCTTATCTCCGCCTTTGGAGTCGAGACCTGGAAAACAAAAGCCCATGGGGATAATTGCAAGTTTGGCGCGGTCGTAGAAGGTCTCGCTATCGACCCCCATCCAGATGCGCAAGCGATCGCCGGAGGGGTCGGTAAACGGGATACCGGAGGCGTGAACACGGGTTCCCGGAGCCTGTCCGCATATGGCAATGCGTGCCGTTGAGGACAGCACGACTACAGGCCGCGGCTCATGCGGCAGGGGCTGGCGGATTGGATGCTCCACGCAGACCCTGCACGCAGCGATGCGTTCTCTTAAGTCTTGGATTATTCTTTCATCACCTGTAGCGCTGCCTGCACTGCGGGGCGCTCTGTCATCATTGCATACCATCTGCGCAGATTACCAAGTTCCTCAGGAACTTGCAGCTTAATTACGCGGGCAAAGTTGATTGCTACAAACAACGTGATGTCAGCAATGGAATACCGGTCTCCCGCAACGAAATGGTTGCCCGCCAGTTGTGCATCAAAAATTTCCAGTGTCTCCATGACTTTGGGCCGATTGGCCTCTCCCCACTCCTTTACCTGCGGCTGTTCAAGCAGTGCCATGGCGGGGTTGGTGTGACGGAATACCTGAGCAATTTGATATAACAGACCCAGATCCCCTCGCCGGTTCCACATCTCAATCAGCGCCCGTTCCTTGGCCGTTTGGCCCAGCAAAGGTCTGAGAGGTTCATTTCTTCGATGTAACGGCAAATGGCACAGCTTTCGGCAATTGCAGTGCCGTCATCGAGCAGGAGCACCGGCAATCGCTGAAATGGATTAATCGCTTTAAATTCGTCTGCCTTCAATTCGCCATGCATGAAATCTACGTAGGTAGTATTAACCTTAACACCCTTCTCCGCGAGGAATAAGGTAACACGAAAAGGGTTAGGCGCTTGCCTGTGACTATAAAGTTTCAATGGTGCCTCCCAACAACCATTAGCTGTTGCCCTTACAATCTATGGGTGAAACTGTCCCAAAGCAGGGCATTCTTCCAGCATTTGCGCTCACTCGTATACTTGATGTTAACCCTAAGAGTCAGAGCAATCTTAAGAGATCATGTTCATTCTGGTCAAAAGGGCAAGTATCCCATCAATCTATTTGCACAACGAGCTCGAGAATACATGGATAACGGATCGTCGCAGAATAGTATGGACAAGACAACTATTAATCACGCCAGAGCAAATCGTCGGCGAGAAGTTGCGCGTACCGTAAAGGACGCCCGTGAACGTCTTGGTATGGTAGAGGGTGTTCGTCCCAGTTTTGAAGCTGATCTTATTTTGATGTTCGTGAAGATAGATTGTCGGTGGCTTATGCGATGCCGATGATCGCCACTGTAGCTGCGACCGTCTCAACCTACTGGGTTCCCGTGAATTTGGCCATCGGCTGGCTTGTGGTCATGCTGATTGCGCACTCTCTTGTTATCTTATCCACCAAACGCATGGAAAAAAGCCTTGCCCGAGAAGGCAAACTGCGTTCAATCCGCAGAGTGCTGTTTGCTGGCGATATGCTTTATGGCCTCGTTTGGGCGGCATTTTTCATCAGCGGGATGCAATTTAATACGGATTACAGCTTCGATGTTTTCCAGTTCGCGACCATGTTGATTGTCATAGCCATGGCCACCATGCTGTCCTCTCCCCTTCCCGGCGCCTTGCTGGCTGCTACCACTCCAATCACCGTGGCCCTGCTCATCAGCTTCTGGCAATTTGATGGAATGCACCACTATGCAATGGGCTGATGGCTATTGGGGCACAAGTGTTCTTTTATGTTTTGAGCAAGCAACTGCATAACTCCGCATTGACCTTGCTGGAGTATCGGGCTGAGAAGGACCACCTGATCTCCGAGATGGAACAGGTCAATGCGATCTCTCAGGAAGCGCGGCGCAGGGCGGAAGATGCGAACCTGGCCAAGACGCGTTTTCTTGCAACAATGAGCCACGAGCTGCGCACGCCTTTGAATGCCATTCTAGGGTTTTCCGAGGTGATGAAGGACGAAATCCTTGGTCCAATGCAGAACAAAACCTACGTGGATTATTCCCGGGACATCAACCAGTCAGGCGAACACCTGCTCAATCTGATCAATGAGATCCTCGATCTGTCGCGCATTGAGGCGGGGCGTTATGAGTTGCAGGAGGAGCCGGTTTGTCTTCGCGATGTCGCCGTGGACTGTAAGCATATGATGCATATGCGGGCAGCGGCAAAGAACATTGAGATCCATGAGTCTTACGAGGAAGGCCTAAGCAAGGTCTGGGCAGATGAGAAAGCCCTGCGCCAGATGGTCTTGAACCTGTTGGCCAACGCCATCAAGTTTACGCCTGAAGCTGGGGAAATCTCCATTCATGTGGGCACTGATGGATCTGGTGGTCAGTACATCAGCGTATACGACACCGGTGCTGGCATTCCGGAGGAAGAGATCCCAGTGGTGCTACAGGCATTTGGTCAGGGCACGCAGGCCATTCAGGATGCCGAGCAAGGTACCGGCCTTGGCCTTTCCATCGTTCAGGCACTGGCCCAGATGCATGAGGGCGAGTTCAAACTAACCTCCGAGCTGCATAAGGCACGCAGGCGACTATTTCTCTGCCTGCCAAGCGCGTTTTGAACCAGACTGACCCAATCCCGACACCAGACCCCAATGCACGTAAAAATAGAGCGCCCTTGCTTCGTGCAGGATAAGTGCGTAGTTTCCGAATTTGTTCGAGATGAGTTTGTTGGGAGGCAAACATATGCTTCGTGGGTCCTGCCATTGCGGTGCAGTTAAGTTTGAATTTCGTGAGAAACCAGAGTGGCTGACAGAGTGTAATTGCTCTGCATGTCGTCGCTACGGCACCGTTTGGGCGCATGGGCGCCCGAGAATGTGAGCATTGAATGTGATCCGGATGCGACCTTCCGGTATGCGTGGGGCGACAAGGGTCTTGAGTTCCATACCTGCAAGACTTGCGGCAACACCACGCACTGGGCGCCCACTGACCCGAAGGGGGATAAAATGGCGATCAATACACGTTTGGTGCCAGCTGAAGACGTGAAGGACATCCGTGTGCGCCACTTTGATGGGCTGATACATGGCGCTTCGTGGATTAACTCAGCTCATCAAACCGCGTTTGCGTTGAAATGTGCGTTGGTTTGAAGAGAAACTGTATTTTCTGCGTTGCTTGGTGAGAAATACAAAAGGCCGCCTCAACTCGTGAGAGTGAGGCGGCCTTTTTCAACTTATTCCCCTTCCCGAGAGAGGGGGTAATGTTAGATCAGTCCTGACCTGCAACACCTGCATCAGCAAAGGTTGCCATGCCGGAGTGTGTTGCAGCAGCGGCCTTGATAATGCCAGCTGCGATTGCGCACCGGAGCCTTCGCCAAGCGCATGCCGAGGTCGAGCAGAGGCTTGCCGCCCATTTCGGTCAGGCGCGGCGGTGTGCTGGTTCGGCAGAGGCGTGAGAGAAAACACAGTGCTGCAACGCGGTGTTGTCCATCTTGTACAGGATGGCAGCTGCTGCGGATGTAACGAAGCCATCAATAACGACAGGAACCTGCTGCATGCGAGCTGCAAGAATAACACCCGCCATGGCTGCGAACTCGCGGCCACCGATGCGGCGCAGAACTTCCAGAGGCTCCACTTTGCCCGGGCCACCAATACGCTGTACGGCCTGCTCAACGACTGCGATCTTGTTCTTCAACGCCTCACCCTGAACGCCGGTGCCCGGACCAACCCACTCTTCAGCGGTGCCACCAAACAGTGCGTAGAAGATGGCCGCTGCAACAGTGGTGTTGGCGATGCCCATCTCGCCAATGCAGAGCAGGTCTGTGCCACCGGAGATGGCTTCCATGCCGAAGGCCATGGTTGCTGCGCATTCGCTTTCTTCAAAGGCGTCTTCCACGGAGATGTCCGGGGTAGGCATTTCCAGCGCCAGCTCAAACACCTTCAGGCCAAGGTCATAGGCAATGCAAAGCTGGTTTACCGCTGCGCCGCCAGCTGCAAAGTTGGAAACCATCTGCGCGGTCACTTCTTTCGGGAAAGCAGACACGCCTTTGTCGGCTACGCCGTGGTTGGCTGCAAAAACAGCCACGAGCGGGCGGGTCACTTTTGGCATTGGCATGCCCTGCCATGCGGCAAGCCATTCGACCAGCTCTTCCAGACGTCCCAGAGAGCCCGATGGCTTTGTCAGCTGCGCATCACGCTTTCTAACCGCCTCAACCGCTTCAAGGCTTGGACCGGGCATTTCGCCCACCAGATTTCTGATATCATCGAATGGCAGTGCCGACGTCGCAAGAGACATACGCTTCTCCGAACTGAGTTGATCCGCAAAAATGGATTTTTTTTGCGCTTTGTTGTTTGCGCAGATCTATAAGCTACTCGACACAGAATACAAATGAGACTTATCAACTATTTGTGGTTTCCACGGCTTTGCAAACTACTAATTGTTGATTTAGAGCTTAGGATATTCGTGCGCCGTACTCTGATTTTTTTGCCTTTGAGCGATTCTCTGCCATTTGATTGAAGCAATCAGATGGAACGCGGTCAAAGGCATTTCAACTGCTTTTGATACCTGTTTCATTTCAGCGAGACCCATTATGTCCGACGATCATAACCGCGAAGATTCCCTGCCCTCGTCCTCCTTCGTTTTGTCGGAGGTCGCCGAGCTGGTGCGCTTCTTCTCCCGCATTCCGTTGCCCAAGCTTGGCAAGTGGGATGATCTGAACACGGCACCCGATTTCCGGTTGCGGGCGCGCAGCATTCCGCTGGCGGGTGTGGTGATTTCACTGCCGAGCATTGTGGTGCTGCTGGTGCTTTCGCAAAGCGCGTTGCCATCTGGGGTTGTCGCCTTGCTTGCCATTGCCGTGGTTGCTGCGGTTCAGGGCTGCTTGCATGAAGATGGCCTGTCGGATGTGGTTGACGGGTTCTTTGGCGGGCATACGGCAGAGCGGCGTCTTGAGATCATGAAGGATAGCCGCATTGGCGCTTTCGGCACGGTGGCACTTGTGCTCTCGCTCAGCTTGCGCTGGCTGCTGCTGTCTTCCTTGCTGGAGACGTTTGGCGGTTTGGGCGCGGCGCTTGGCTATCTGGCTGCCGAGACTGCGGGCCGGACCGGAATGGTCTGGATCTGGCATACAGTGCCGGCGGCTTATCAAGGTGGCTTGTCGACCCGCTTCGGGATACCAACGAAGACCGCGCTTTATCAGGCGGCCTGTTTTGGTCTGCCGTTTGTTGTGATCAGCCTGTTTTACCTCAGCTTCTGGCAGGTTGTTTTAGGGGCTCTGGTGAGCTTTGTGCTGGTGTGGGCGCTGGCGAAATTATCCTTCTCCAAGATTAAAGGCGTTACCGGAGATGTATTAGGCGCTGCACAGCAGGTCGGTTCCCTTGGTTTCCTTCTGGGCGTACTCTGTCTTTAGAGGTCTCACTTAGATTGATCTTTGTGGTCATTGAACTGACCTATGTGGGAGGTCAGGAGAGTACCAACCACCATAAGTATACGCAGTTTACCGTATTAAATCGCGACTAATCACTGCGCTGCACCGGGGCACTCAGGCCCGAAGCAGGCAAAGTATTGGCGGGCACATGAGAGCGTATGGCCGTAGTTTTACCGAGTTTTCGGGTGATACTGTCAATATCCTGATCACTACACCGTCAACTATTGGCACTCCGCGTTGATAATGGTGACATAAGACATATATTTTATAGGAAAGACTTTGTCAGGCACTCTAGAACGACCAGCCAGCCCTTGTTTAAAACTGTGTAAGCTGGATCCAGAACAAAAAAAATATGTGTGAACTGCTGGAGATTACTGAGCGAGATTGCAGAATGGGGTTCCTTGTCGGCGCACGCGCAACAGGACATTGTTGCAAAGCTCCCTGCTCGCAAAGCTGATTTTCTGGCTCATCAAATGGAGGATGCTCAATGCGCTGGATGATAGGTCTTGTCATCCTTGTGGGCGCCATGGTGATTGGTGTTGCTACCGGATACCTTGGAACACCGTCCTTTTTGGGCGGTGCGTTTCAGGAGGAAGGGCCGCGCCTTGTTGCTTTGCTGGCCATGGGGATCGTCATCGGAATGGGGATTTTCAGCCGCCGTCCGAGAGTTCCCGCCGTTGTTGGTGCTGTGGTGTTCTGGGGTGGTCTGGCACTGCTGCTGGTGATTGGCTACTCGTTCCGCTTTGAACTGATGACCGTTCGCGACCGGGTTATGTCCGAGCTGTTTCCCGGCTCCATCAGCCAGAGCGCAAACGGTGAAATGGTGATTTCGCGCGGGTCCAATCAGCAGTTCTTTGTTGATGCAGAGGTAGATGGTGTTCCATTAGACATGCTGGTTGATACGGGAGCCTCTCACATTACGCTCACCCATAGGGATGCAAACCGGATTGGCATTGATACGGAAAACCTATCCTTCAATACGCCGGTTTCCACGGCGAACGGTATGGGGTTTGTGGCGCGTGTGCGCTTGCCTGAGCTGCAAATTGGAAGTTGGCACCTGAACAGTGTGCCAGCGTTTGTGGCACAAGATGAAATGCTAGGCACCAGCTTGCTGGGTATGAGTGCCTTGAACACCTTTGCCAGCTGGCGGGTGGAAGGCAATCAGCTGATTTTGCAGGCGCGTTAAGCCAGTCTGACCATGTGAAACAAAAAAAAGCCGCGGACATAAAAGTCAGCGGCTTTTGTCTTTTGAGCTTGGAGACTGCTTTACAACAGACTGTAGATAAACTGGGCCGCAGCGATCAGCAGGAAGATGCCGAATGCGATCTCCAGCTTGCGCTTGGCAGTTTATGCGCGAACTGCGCGCCCATGGGTGCCACGTAGGTGGAGATCGGAATGATCAACGCCACGGCCAGCAAGTTGATGTAGCCGACGGAGAACGGAGGCAGGTTGGGTGCGCCCCACCCTGCTACGACCATGCCAATAATCGCTGGAATGGAAATCAACACGCCCACCCCTGAGGATGTGGCCACGGCCTGATGGATTGGGCGGCCAAACAGGGTCATGAAGGTGTTGTTCAGGACGCCACCGCCAATGCCCATCAATGTTGAGAAAAAAACCGACCAGTACACCAATAAACGAACGTGCAGGATTGCCGGGAATGTCATTGCCCAGCTTCCAGCTTTCACGGTTGAATAGCATGCCCATAGCGACCACAAATGCGATGCCTGCAAAGATGGCTTTGAGCGTTTCACCGGAAACGATTGCAGCCACATAAGAGGCCAAAAACACGCCAATTGGTATAGGGATAATCCAGCTTTTCAGCAGGGCCAGATCCACCGCTCCCTTCTTCTTGTGTGCAAAGAAAGAGCGTAAGGACGTGGGGCCAATCACACCAAGAGAGGATGCCACCGAGATCTGGACGACGTTGGTGGTATCAACGCCGACATGCGTTAGCACGGTGACAAGGATGGGAACAAGGATCGCGCCGCCGCCGATGCCAAACAATCCCGCCAGAAAACCTGCCAGTGCGCCTGAGGCAATCAGCGCTGCGCCGAACCCCAGCATCGACAGCGAAATCATGTCCATGCTGCCCCCTCCTCAATTCCAATGGTTTCCAACGAGCGTTGCTCCTTTTGTTCGCGGGCTTCGCGCATTTCAGCTTGATGACGTGAGACCGCTGCCAGTGCATCTTCCAGCACCTCAATGCCAGCGCCTGCTTTGTTGGCATCCACCGTCATGATGCGGCGGAAGTGGCGAGCGCCGGGCACACCCTGATAGGTGCCAAGGATATGGCGCGTAATTGACGCCAGCTTGGTGCCTTCGGTCAGTTCGTTCTCGATGTAGCCACGGTAGATGTCCATTGCTTCTACCGGAGTGATGGCGGCCGTATCTTCGCCGTAGACCACGCGGTCAACATCGGCCAGCAACATCGGGTTTTGATAGGCTGCGCGGCCCATCATGACGCCGTCGAGCTTTTCCAGGTGCGCAGAGGTCTCTTCCAGCGTTGCCACACCGCCGTTGATGCCGATGAAGATATCCGGCAGGCGCTGTTTCAGGCGGTAGACCAGCTCATAGTCCAGCGGCGGCACATCGCGGTTTTCCTTGGGGCTGAGGCCCTTGAGCCATGCTTTACGGGCATGCACCACAGGGCATCGGTACCCGCAGCGATGACTTTATCTGCCAGAGCGTTGAGAGCCTCTTCCGGCTCCTGATCATCCACGCCGATGCGGCATTTGGTGGTGACAGGTATGGAGACCACGTCCTTCATGGCCGCGATACAGTCTGCCACCAGATCGGGCTCCTGCATGAGGCAAGCACCAAACTTGCCGGACTGCACGCGGTCGGATGGGCAACCCACGTTGAGGTTGACTTCGTCATAGCCCCGATCTTCGACCATCTTGGCGCAGTCCGCCAGCGCTTTAGGGTCGGAGCCACCTAGCTGGCAGGCAACCGGCTGTTCTTGTTTAGAAAACCGCAAATGACGGTCCCTGTCGCCATGGATCAAGGCGCCAGTGGTGACCATCTCGGTGTAGAGCAGCGAGTTCTTGGAAAGCACACGGTGAAAAGCACGGCAATGCCTGTCCGTCCAATCAAGCATCGGCGCGACTGCAAACACCGGCTGATTGATATCATAGAGTTTTTTTCTTATTTTCAGTCATTTAGCATTCCTGAAACCCTGCCTAATTCGTTCCGATGGGCACCATACTCTCACAGCCTCGCCAAGATGGCAGTATCTCTTATTGCGTGCAGATACTGATTGAAGAAGCCAAAGGGCAAAATCGTTCGCCGAGAAAGCAAGGTGTTCTCACGCAAGCAGGTGGCCCAAACTTGGCTCAACAAACGAGAAACTGAGTTGTCGCTTCCGAGCGGGTTGAAACACGCCCAAAAACCTTCGAAAACGTCATAAAGCGTTACCTTCAAGATCACAACCAAGAAATTGGAAACGGGAAAGCACCACATTTGCCGAACTGAAGCAGTTTGCGGAATTGCTGGCTGTTTTGGACGGAGACCCAGTAAACTAGGGAAATTGACTACGTCCGAATCAAGGGACGTCCTTTGAACACCCCCAAAAGCCCAAGGGGCACTCCTATGTTTAATCCGATTAATTTTTCCAAGCCCACTCTTATTTCGGTCAATGATGTGGAGCTTGAAGTTTTTGAAGCAGGCCAGCAAAACGCGGGAAACCCTATTATTCTTTGCCATGGCTGGCCGGAGCATGCTTTTTCGTGGCGGTATCAGGTGCCAGCGCTTGTTGATGCGGGCTACCATGTCATCGTCCCGAACCAGCGAGGCTTTGGCAACTCCTCGCGCCCGAGTAAGGTGACAGACTATGACATTGCGCATTTGGCGGGTGATTTAACCGGACTGCTTGATCATTATGGATACGAACAGGCGACCTTTGTTGGGCATGATTGGGGGGCGCTTGTTGTCTGGGGCTTGGCTTTGTTGCATCCCGAGCGCGTCAACAAGGTGATCAATCTGAGCGTGCCTTATCAGGAACGCGGCCCGAAGCCATGGGTCGAGTTCATGGAAGATATGCTTGGCAGCGACTTCTATGTTGTTCACTTCAACCGGCAACCCGGCGTCGCGGACGTGGTGTTTGAAGAAAATACGTTCCAGTTCCTTCGCAACATATACAGGAAGAACCAGCCCCCCAGAGCGCCGGAACCGGGTATGGCATTGATCAATCTGGCCAAAGCGGAAACACCTCGCGGTGACCCCCTAATGAGCGATAGTGAACTTGCGGTCTTCGTTTCCGCTTTTGAGACCTCAGGGTTCACCGGAGGCCTGAATTGGTACAGAAACTTTGATCGTAACTGGCATCTATTAGCGGACGTCAACCCAATCATCGAACAGCCTGCCTTGATGATTTATGGCGACAGGGACGTGGTCCCGAAGTCTAAAAGGCTAGAAGAGTTTGTGCCCAATGTGGACGTGGTCAATCTGGATTGCGGTCATTGGATCCAGCAAGAAAGGCCGGATGAAACGAACCAGGCGATCTTGAACTGGCTGGGAAAGCAGGCGGCCTCTTAGTCTCCAACTCGCTTCAGAGCCCAGCCCATCACATAACGGGACTATACACCTAGTCAGCCAGACGCTTCTTGATACGGCTTAGTGCGACCGGTGTGATGCCGAGATAGCGAGCAATCTCGTTTTGTGTTACCAGCTCAATGATCTCTGGTGTGTTTTGTAAAAGTCTTCGATACCGGTCTTCGGCAGATAAACACAGCAGTTCATATTCCCGCATTTCTTTCTTCATGCCAAACTTGAGTAGAAAATCGACCACGGCTGCGGAGATTTCAGGGTCTTTACGGCTGGCTTCATACAGTTCGCTGAAACGCAGAACGACAAGCTCGCAGGGTTTCAGACAGACAAGGCTGAATGTACAAAGCTCGCCTGCATGAATTGCACTTAGGCTGCCAATACTGTCGCCCGGCAGGATAAAGGACTTGATGTTCTCCTTACCATCCGGTGACAGGTAGTATGCCTTTAACAACCCGCTGTTCACCAGAAACAGGGATTGGCTCATATCTCCTTGTCGGAACAAATACTCGTTTAGTTCCGCGGAACGAGGCTTGCCGTTCAGTGTGATGAATTCATTTAATTTCATGATTTTAACTTGGGTTAATTCCGAAAGCCGCAGGGACACGTATTCATTCCGAACATCATGATTAATCAATCTGTTCGGAAGTAACAAATGAAGATTGTTGGTAAGTATATTGTCATTACTGGCGGCGCGTCAGGAATAGGACTTGAGTTGGTGAAGCAGCTTAATGACGAAAACGAGATTTCAGTCATCGCTCGTCCTTCATCTGGTTTGAATAAATTACGCCACGAGTACGGAGGAATAAACGTCATTGAAGCGGACCTTGCTGATCTCAAATCCGTTGAGAATGCAGCCGAATCATTGGTTGGTACGGGCAAAAACGTTGATATCTTAATCAACAATGCCGCTGTGCAATACACGCCTCATTTTTGGATGATGATTTTAGATTTGAAACCATCAAGCGTGAAATTGATGTCAATTTCACGTCTGTCTGCACCCTTATCTATTTGCTCTTACCTAACCTGATGAAGTCCGATCCATCAATTATTCTCAATGTGAACTCCGGATTGGCTATCTCCCCTAAGGCAAGTTCAGCGGTGTATTGCGCGACCAAAGGTTCGCTCGATATTTTTTTTCCCAATCGCTTCAACATCAGCTTGAAGACACCAATATCGATGTAAAACAAGTGTTTTTGCCATTGGTTGATACAGAGATGACAAAGGGCAGAGGCAAAGGAAAACTATCTGCCGAGCGAGCTGCCGCAGAGATTATTAGAGGGTTGTTGAGTTCACGCTCAGTAACGGATGTCGGCAAAGTCAAGTTTCTTAGGGTTATACACCGTCTGTCACCTGGCCTTGCTGCCAAAATGATGAAGGCGAGCTAACCCATGAAACCTCTTATCAAAGTCATGCTGGTCTTGGGATCAATTTTTGCACTCACATTCGTAATGGGCCGGCTACTGGGAATACTAACGGTTGAAAACGTCAGGCTGTGGTTGGAACTGGCGGCAAACGTTGACCCATTGTGGCTCGTAGGCACCGTCATCCTTCTTCTCTTTCTAGACTTATTTGTTGCTGTCCCAACCCTAACTATCACGATACTAGCGGGCTATTTTCTTGGGTTTTCGGCAGGAGCAACCGCAGCATTCATAGGTATGTCTGTCGCAGCATTTTCTGGTTATACGATCAGTCGAATTTGGGGGGAGCGAGCTATTTCACTATTGGTTCGAAATCCTGATGACCGACAAGAGATGGCCAGGACCTTTCATCAAAACGGACCTGTTATGATCGTTCTATCTC
Organism: Pseudovibrio sp. JCM 19062; assembly: GCA_001310715.1. The sequence continues at coordinate 78,240 of BAXV01000003.1, read as the reverse complement.
GCGCAGCCCCAATCGTACCTGAGGTGACAGCTTGTATGGCCGGTGCCACAAACATGAACTTCGTTCGTTATGTTTCTTATTTCAGTCTGAGCACGCTTCCCTACGTTCTTATTGCATCTTATGCAGGCTCAATTAGCTCTGTGGAAAGCCCGCATCCTGCGATCTATGCTGTCTTGTTTCTCTATGGCACGCTGTGGACAGGATGGTATTTATTCCGACGAAAGACACGCTCTGTGGCAAAGTTTGACCTTACGTAAATGATTGGCGAGCCAACCTGTTTGTCACGCAGGGCTTCAGTTACGCTGCTTTTGCAGCGTAACACCATGACTTGAGGTCGTTGAGGCGATTGATCTTCTGGTCAGCAATTTGAGCCCGAACCCAAGAGGGCCACCTTTGCGGTTCGACATTGGTGAGCTTAGCGGTTTGTATGAGTGTGTAGGCCATAGCATCTGCCTTTCCTTTACCTCCTGATCCAATAAGGAAATAAAAATATGGAACAGCATGCGCCGCAATTTCTGCAAAGATAACAAGCGATCATAAACAGGGGGAATACTGGATTATAAGCCACTCAACACTGTGCGGTGTATGGATGAAGGAATCTGATAGGTTTTTCTTGTCATATTGAGCGTGGAAAGGAACTCAACCATGGGCACTACCAACATACAGCCTAAGACCTACCGGTCTTTTCAGGATCTGGTGATGCTTGCGGTGCGGGTGGTGGTGGCGGTTGGGTTTATGCTGTTTAGTGCCTACGTGCTTGTTAAGGCGGGACTGGCGCTTTATGAGCTGGACCTGATTGGTATGGTGAGTGCTTACTTCCTGTTTTTCTGCACGGTTGGGCTTGGGCCTTTCATCTGGCCATTTTCGTGGCCTTTCGGGGAAGATCATTAGCGGGCTTAGGCCTTATATGCCGCTTAGACTTCCTGCGTTTAAGAGCATGCAGACACCCCAGCTGCGCATTCATAATGCCCTTTTGCTGTCAGGCTTCTTCATTTTCTTGCGCCGTGTGATCTACACCCCAGTCACGCAGGGCGAGGATGATTGGGCGCAGGGTTTCACCTTTTAGGGTGAGCGAGTATTCCACCCGAGGCGGGACGACTGCGTAGACTTTGCGGGCAACCAGACCATCCGTTTCCAGCTCGCGAAGCTGTTTAGTCAACATGCGCTGGGTGACTGATCCAATTTGCTTTTTCAGCTCGCCGAAGCGCTGGGTGCCTTCCATCAGGTGGTAGAGGATGACGCCTTTCCATTTGCCACCAATCAGCTCCAATGCAGCTTCTACCGGACAGCCCTGACTACAATTGGATTGCTGGAAGCGTTGGTTTTTATCATTCATGTTAGCTCCACGGTATCCTTTTTGCCCCTATAGGCCAATTTGTGCGTACTTATTCCCGATATAGCGATTATATAGGTTCCTTGCCAGCAAAACAAAAGAAAGGATCACACAATGACATTAACCATCGTTGCCCATCTCTATGCCGTTAAAGGTAAAGAAGAACAGCTTAAGACCGAGCTTGTGAAATTGATTGATGTGAGCCGTGCAGATGCTGGGTGCGTGCAATACGACCTGCACGTGCACAATGATGAACCCGGTCACTTCCTGTATTTTGAACAATGGGAGAGCCGTGCCCTGTGGCAAGACCACATGAAGACACCGCATTTGGCGGCGTTTTTTTGCCGCAACAGACGGCGTTTTGGATAGGCATACTGTAGACGAAATGACGCGCATCTAACGGGTTCCAATCTGGAAGACGGTCCGACGGCGGAAATGGAACTGGATGGCAAGGTAAAAGAGCCAAAAAAACGAGAAGCCAGTTCCGCCTCATCAAGCAGCGTCAGTCCTTTGCGTGGGTGCTGGTTTGCCTGAGAATGAGGGGATTTTTGTCGTTTGATTGCATCTACTTAAACGGAATACGCTCCAAAAGCTGTGTTTGACAACGGAAAAATCATAGGCCTCGGTGAGCAGCCGAACCTTGTGCTTGAGTTGTTTGTATGCGGTCTGTCTGTAACACATCACAGATATTAGGAGAAAATTAATGGAATCATCCCACAAAGAGAACATAGAAAGAACATCGGGTGCGAGATAACTATGTCCAAGAAGTTTCAGTGGCGCCAGCTTTGGAGAAACGTTCCTGATTACACTGTCGGAACGGGCGTTCTCAATACTGAAATGAGTATGCGGGTTCATCGCGAAGAATGTGACACGACCCGCAAGCCATGGCGCTGGGAGCTGCATCACAACGGTGTTGTGTGCAAAGGCGACGTCAACGACAAGGTTGAAGCCATGCGAAAAGCGCAGGATGCCTATATCGCCTACCTGCGCTGATCTTTGTTCCGTTTTGAGCGGGCACGCTCCAAGCCTTTGATCGTTTAGGCTTACGGCAGGCTCATGGTTTTGAACCTGCCTTCTCTCCTCTTCCCCACTTTGTCAGAGCCTGTTTTAGAGCATGTCGCGTTCATATGAATTCACGCGCCAAGCTCTAAACGTTTATTCTCACGCGTATTCATCTCCGAAAACCGGACCCACTTTTCGGGAATACGCTCTAGCTGGTTGCTGCGGTTGCTTTGGGTTGCGCTGCTCTTTTTGAGGCATCCGGTGTTGTCAAAGCATAAACAATGCTTCCCAGCACGATGAGGATACCGACCCACTGACGGATGCCAAACTCCTCTCCGATCAACAACAGACCACACAAGACAGCCGTTACCGGGTTGACCAGCGACAGGAAGCCAATCGTGGTAGGTTGAGTTGAACGATCCCCTTCATCCAGTTGACTGATGCCAGCCCCATTCCCAGAATTCCGATCCAGAAGAACGCCAGTACCATGTTCAGGTCCGGCATGGGAGCGGCACCTTCCAGCATGAGCGCGATCGGCACGGCATACAGGCCACCCAGAGTGACATGCCAGCCGGTGTAGGTAACCATGCTCACATCAGGTTTGCCCCATTTGCCGCCGAGGTAAACGCCGGTGAACGTGCTCAAACACGCGGCCATTGCCGCTGCAATGCCTATCCAGTCCAGCTCAAGTGCACCAAGCAGCAACATGCCGACGCCAATCAGGCCAAGAAGCGCGGCCATGAGCTGGCGGGCAACGGGTTTCTTGCCATCCAGAATCCAGATGTAGAAAATGATCTGCAAGGGAAGTGTTGCCATGAGGGTTCCGGCCATTCCACTTGGCAGACGGAATGCGGCGATGAAGACAAAGAAGATCATGGACAGGTTGGTCAGGCCGATGGTCATGGCGCGCTTTACCCATGGACCTTTGAGCACGCCGGGTGCCAGTGCCAGCAGCAGCAGGCCTGCGGGCAGCAGGCGATAGACCACCATCCAGACGGGATGGTCTGCGGGCAGCAGCAGCGTGGTGACTGCGTATGTGGTGCCCCAAATGGCGGGCGTGAGCGCTGTGCGCAGTTGAATCAACATATACTTCGACCTCAATTATTTTGACTTCAAATTATTCGAGTCGCTGTTTAAGATATGTAGATAGAAACGTCAAGTATCTTGATATCAAGTAATTCATCTGCAATATATGGGAGATTGCCGAAAACCAGATTATTGAGAGTGACCATGACTGATCATGTTGCCCGCGTTGTGAACCAGTGGAAAAGCGAATATCCCAAGGTTGATGCCAGCCCAATGTACGTGCTGGCGCGCATGATGCGGCTGAGTACGCAGATCAACAAGATGCTTTCTGCCAACTTTGGCAAGTTTGGTCTGGCAACAGGTGACTTTGATGTTCTGGCAACGCTGCGCCGCAGTGGGACGCCTTATGCGCTACGCCCAACCGAGCTGACACGTTCGAGCATGTTGACCTCTGGCACTATGACCAGCCGTCTGGACAAGCTGGAGAGACTGGGTCTGGTCCGGCGGGAGGCCAACCCGAATGACCGACGTGCATTGATGATCCGCCTCACCGATACGGGGCGGGATCTGGTTGAGAAAGTTGCCGGTAAGCACTTTGAGCTTGAGGCCGAGATGCTCAAGGCTCTGGCTCCAGAAGACCGTGAGGCGCTCGCAGGCATTTTGGAACGCTGGAGCCACAAGCTGGAAACAGACGGGGCGATGTAGCCTTCCCTTTTCAGTGCTGCTGCCAGCTGCTTACGAGCGCAGCTTTGCAAAACCTCTCTTTATTTTTTTGGGGACCGCAATTCCGATAGGAGTTGCGGTATCTTATCAGTCGCATGGCTTTACAAAGATGATTTTTCCAAAATAACAGGTTGTTTTTAGAATTCAGTTCCCCATCTGAAGATGCAGGAAGTTCAAATCCTAGCCAAAATTGATTTATCCATGATGGTAACGGCGCTGATGAGCGCTGTTGTTAATAGACTTGCACGCCTACATTTCAGGGAAGATATGACCAAGAGAACCTTTTCTACAACCGCGTTGATTTTTTTCCATTATCATGTGTGGTTCTGCTGCAGCCGGACCTGTAAACATTTCAAACCAAACCATTGATCATGATCGTACTTGGTATGGTCCGACCAGCGTTCAGGGAAGCACAGCCAGAGGAGCCTTGCAGATCGCGGGACCGACCAACTTCAATGACTCTAAGTTTACTTCCAAGGTTTCTGTTGTCGGGCCTTTTCACTCCACCGCTTCCCGTTATAGGTCGCAGGTTTCTGTCACCGGGCCAACAACCGCCAAAACCTCAATCTTTCGGTCGAAGGTTTCAGTAATCGGGCCGTTCAGATCGATGAGGTCCCAATTCAAGAAAATGGTTTCTGTCACCGGACCGATGAACGCATCGAAAACACAGTTTGCTGATCTTAAAATCAAAGGTGGAAGCAACAAGCTGTCCAACAGAACAACCGCTGAGCACGTAACGATCCGATACACTGGAAACAGGTCTGGCAGACCGTACCTTTGTCTTGACGGTAACACTCAGGTCGCGAGTGTGACCTTTTCTGGCGTGAAGGGGCGTGTCTATCTGGAAGATCGGCGCTCATCTGTAACGGGTCGGGTTAGGAACGGCAAAACCATCAAAGGTCGTTGCCCTAAGGATTGATCCTGCGTGCGTTTATTGCGCAAATGGTCCTGTAAGGGCTGCGTGGAACTGACAATGCTTGCCTTGGCGGCTATGTCAGTTCCGGCGTGTTTTAATGATTATTGCTTGGGCTCAGGAATTACCGGACAAGCAGGTTGAAAACGCGCTGCCCATTTGTTTGAGCAGGTCGGTGTACAGCTGCGGGCCGGCGTTCAATGTGGACCCCAGCGGGTCCAGTTCTGCAGAGTTGACGCCAGTTCCTTCCTTCAGGACCTCAACCATTCTCGGGTTGAACTGCGCCTCGGAGAAGACGCAGGCGACGTCAAGATTTTCCAGTTTCTCGCGCACTTCAGAAATGCGTTTGGCACCGGGCAGAACTTCCGGACTTACGGTGACAGAGCCAACCGCGTTGAGATCATAAGCCTCTTCAAAATAGCGGTAAGCATCGTGGAACACCACGAACGGCTTGTTCTGATGGTTTTGTAGCTCTGCCTTCAATATTTCGGAAGTAGCAGTAATCTCATCTGCCTCAGCCTTTGCATTGGCGGCGTATCGGGCAGCGTTTTCCGGATCAGCTTCCGAGAGTGCTTTCTCTATTTCGTTCAGCATGGCGATGGCGTTTTGCGGGTCCAGCCAGATGTGCATGTCCATGGCTTCTTCGTCATGATCATCATGCGCGGGATCTTCGCTCTCAGCTTCGCCTGCATGGTCCTCGTGGGCATGGCCTTCGAAATCACCGCCCTCGCGGAAGCTGAGGAGGGTCAGGCCATCTGTCTCGCTCAGAGTTACGATGGTGGCGTCATCCGCAAGATTTTCCAGCGGGTTTTCAAGAAAGCTCTCCATCTGGGTCCCACCCAGAACACCACATCTGCATTGGCGATCTTGCGGGCCGTTGATGGGCGCAGGCTATAGGAGTGCGGTGAGCTGCCCCTTCGACCACCAGATCGGGGGTGCCAACGCCCTCCATCACACTGGCCACAAGAGAATGGACCGGCTTGATGGACGTCACCACGTTGACCTGTGCCTGAGCCAGTGCCGGAAACGACACGCTACCCGCCAACACACCAAGAATACTGATTGAACCCAGAAGATGCCTCATGTGCACCAGAACCTTTGTAATATTATTACATTCACTAATGTTACTTTATAACGTCGCGTTTTTTTGGAGTGCAACGGCCTTTCTTCGACTTATTCAGATTTTGTAGAACGCTAATTGCCGGAAATAGTATCGCTTTAATTTCAGTGCGTTATATGGGACATTGCCTTATTACCTGTTAGTTTTGCCTGATCTTGCTGCCAAATTGACAAGAGAGCTGTTATATTGCCCAAAAATTTATAAGGAAATTTTATGGCCGAGATTAAGGATGAGCTGGACCGCAAGCTAATTGCGATCTTGCAGGGCAACGCCCGCGAACCGGTGTCTTCGATTGCACGGCGTCTGGACGTGGCCCGTTCTACGGTTCAGGAACGCATTGCCCGTCTTGAGCGTAAAGGCATCATCATCGGCTATACCGCTATTCTTGGAGACGATCAGGACCAGAAGCGCGTTCAGGCGCTGGTGATGCTCTCTGTGGCGCAGCAACGCTCGCGCGAGCTGATTGCGCAACTGGAAACTTACCCTGAGATCCGCAGCTGCCTGACAATCTCCGGCGAGTTTGACCTGTGCCTGATCGTGGAGCCTGATCGTCTGGAAGAACTGGATGCGGTGCTGGACGAGATTGCCGCCATTCCCGGTGTTGAGCGCACGCGCTCCTCTATTGTGCTGACGAAGAAGTTTGAGCGCCAGCGGCCTTTCATGCCGCAGAACGTCTATAGCCTTGAGAAATAGGAGCTCTTGCTCCTCCGTATTTTTCGCAAGCATGAATTCACCTGAGTCTGCCTGCAACTTCTCAGCGGTTCGAATCATATGAGGGCCGCACGCGGAGACCGTTATTTTCACTATTTTAATGTCAATATGACATAATGCCCGTCACACTGACGAGATAAAACGTCATTTCGGCAAGTTGCCCCGTAAACTCCGGCAGTGTTTTGAGCTAAACTCTAAGACAGTTGAAACAAGCTTGGAGGGGCTTATGAGCGACATCATGTTGCTGTTGTGGGTGCAGGTAAGATCGGTGGGATGATCGCTGCGCTGCTGCAAGGTTCAGGTGATTACCAGATCAAGGTACTGGACCAGAGTGCGAATGCGCTGAGTGCGCTGGACGTGCCGCACGTGACCACAGAAGCACTGGATGTGAGTGATCTGGGAAAGCTCACGAACGCTCTAAAGGGCTGTGATGCGGTTATTTCAGCTGCCCCGTTCTTTCTGACGCCGGTGATTGCGCAGGCCGCAAAAGATGCAGACTGCCACTACCTTGACCTGACCGAAGATGTGGCCAGCACAGCTGAAGTGGAGAAAATTGCAAAAGGTGCCAATAAGGCGTTTGCTCACAGTGTGGCCTTGCACCCGGTTTTGTCTCCATTGCCGGTTATGATCTTGCAAAGCAGTTTGACAGTCTGGAAGACCTGCATCTGCGCGTGGGTGCCCTGCCCCGCTATCCAACCAACAAACTCAAGTACAATCTGACATGGTCTACGGACGGGTTGATCAACGAGTACTGCAATCCATGCCTTGCCATTGAGAATGGCGAGTTGACCAAGTTCCGGCTCTGGCGGGTCTGCAGCATTTCTCACTGGACGGCGTTGATTATGAGGCGTTCAACACCTCAGGCGGATTGGGCTCTTTGTCCGACACGCTGAAGGGTAAGGTACAGAGCCTGCGTTATCTTTCCATTCGCTATCCCGGTCACCGGGACATTATGGAGTTGCTGCTGAAGGATCTGGGCTTCATCAACAAGCGTGAGCTTCTTAAGGAAGTGATGGAAGATTCCATTCCTGTGACCATGCAGGACCGTGTGCTCATTTTCAGCACCGCAACGGGCATGAAGGACGGACGCTTCCAGCAGAAATCCTACTCTCATGTGGTCAATGACCGCGAGATCATGGGCAAGCACTGGAGCGGTATCCAGATCACCACAGCGGCCAGCATTTGCGCCACGCTGGATCTGTTGATGGATGGTACGCTGACCGCCAAGGGCTTTGTAAAGCAGGAAAGCATCAGCTTGCAGGACTTCCTCGCCAATCGTTTTGGCGGGCTTTACAACAATGGTGGCTCTGATGAGCAATCGCCAGGACGCCAGATCGCAGCTTAAGGCACCTGACCGCCTTCGGTTGTGACCGCATAAAACAAAAAAGCGCAGCTCCTTGCGGGGGCTGCGCTTTTTGCATGACATTTTTTTCTTTCGGATCAGTCGTCGCGCAAACGACCTTTGATCTCATCAGACAGCGGAAGCGTGACTTCATTCAGTTTGCCGTCTTCCAGCACCAGAACGCGGTCAGCGCATTCCAGTTCGCTGGCGCGGTGAGAGACCATGAGAACTGTTTTGCCTCTGGTCATGGCGCGGAAGGAGGCAGCACCTTGTCTGCGGTTGCATGATCCAGCCCTTCAGTGAGCTCGTCCGCGACCCAGATTTCCGGATCGCGCAGGTAGGCGCGGGCCAAAGCCAGCCGTCGGCCTTCGCCGCCTGACAGGCCAAGGCCGCCCTCGCCCAAACGGGTTTCCAGCTTTTCTTGTCTGCTTTCCACCAGCTCTTTCAAGCCCGCATGGGCCAGAGCTTCCCAGAGTTCTGCGTCAGTTGCGTCTTCACGGGCAACACGCAGATTCTCTGCGATGGTGCTATGGAAGATCTGCGTGCGCTGGCCAACCACGGTTAGCGTTGCACGCAGTTTATCTTCGGCCAGAGCGTTCAACTCCACGCCGCCGATCTTCACAGAGCCGCTTTGCGGAGTTTGCAGGCGGGCGACAATCGCAGCAAGGGTGGATTTTCCTGCTCCACTTGGACCAATAATCACTGTGCGGCTACCGGTTGGCAGGGCAAGGTCCACGCTGTCCAGAATAGCAGCGGCTTTTGGCGTGTAAGCGAAGGTGATGTTCTTGAGGCTGAGCGCATCCTTGCCAGCTTCAAAGGACGGAGCTTCAGAGCTGCTGCGTGCGTTTTGTAGCGCCTCACTGTCCTGCCCGGATGTAAGCAGGGAGCGAACACGGTCGGCGGCCCCTGACATCTTACTCCAGCTGCCTGCACTGTTGGCGATGGAGATAAGCAGTTCCGGCAGGGCAAGTGCGACGAAGGCAAACAGAGCGATGTGCTTCAGCTCCATCTGGCCTTGCTGATAGGAATAAGCTGCAAACAGGAAGGTGACGGCTACCATCACCTGACTCATGGTGCTGACAACAGCCTGATTGCGCATGTCTGTCAGATCGTTTTGTTCCTGCACTTCGTCCAGCTGATTGACTGCCTTGAGGGCTGCAAGGCGCTGCTGCTCCAGACCGCCATAGACTGAAAGATCGCGGCGGCCGCGTACAAGGTCGGACACACGAACGCGCAGGGCATCACGCGCAGTATTGAGCTTGCGAGCCTGCGCCTTTTGGCGGTGACCACCGGACTTGCCAGTACAGTGAGGCCAGCGGCCTGAACAGCGCCAAGGGCGACGGAGGCCATTGGGGAGTAGTTCCACAGGATTACAAGCGTCAGGCCGGTGATGATCGTTGCGGAGCTTAGCGGCACGACCAGACGCAAGAACAGGCCGTCGAGCTGGTCTACATCACTCACCACACGTGACAATGCAGTGGCGGAGCGTTGGCTAGAGGTGCCGTTGCTTTCGCGGGCCACAAGGCCACGGAAGACGCCGGAGCGCAGGTTAGCCAGAAAACGGAAGGTAGCATCGTGGGTGATCACACGTTCTACATAGCGACCGAAGATGCGCAGGAAGGCATAAAGACGGATGCTGTTGGACGCTGCTGAGGTGCTATAGACAATTGCGCCCGCTGACAATCCTGCAAGGGCGGTTGCTGTGATGAAGTAGCCGGACACAGCCATCAGGGCGATGCCTGCGATTGCCGGAACAAACGCGAGTATCAGACCGCCCCAAAATGCAAGCGGTTCTTCTTTTTGCAACAGCCAGATGATGCGAAGGATGATCTCATTTCTCTTCTCCTTCACGGCCACCAACTTCAACCAGCACGCCCTCTTTCAGCGTCAACACGCGGTCGGCAGAAGCACCAACACGCGGGTCATGGGTTGCGACCAGAACTGGTTTGTTCTGGGCCAGCGTTTTAAGGGCTGTCACAACCTTTTGTGCGGTTGCACCGTCCAGATCTGCGGTTGGTTCATCTGCAATGATCAGCCTTGCGTCCTTTCGCAAGCAGCGCGAGCCAGTGCAAAGCGGCGACGCTCGCCCAAAGACAGGCCCTTGCCGTCTTCCCCGATCTGACCGGACAAGCCGCCCGGAATTTTTGCAAGCAGCTCATCGACTGCTGCCAGTTTCAGAGCTTCAGTGAGTGCTGCATCATCTGCACTATCATTTGCACGTCGCAGGTTGGCGCGTAGCGTGCCGTGGAACAGCTCCGGGTTTTGAGAGAGCACGGAGATGGATTGCTGCCAGTTGGTCAGGCCGTAGGATGTGATCGGCAGGCCGCCATAGGCGATCTGTCCCTGATCTGCCGGCAGGAAGCCCAAGATGCAATCCATCAGTTGATTTTCCGGTTCCGCTAGGTCCTTTGACGACCACCAGCTCGGGTTCGCCCAGAGACAGGTTGACGTCTGACAGGATCGCGCGCTGGCCACGGGACACACTCAGGCTGCGGATGGTTAGTGCGCCGGTGGCTGGCAGCGGAACAGCGTCAATACCTTCAGCTAAGCTGCCCTTGTGATCATCATTTTCCAGCTGCTTTTGCAATTCAACGATATGGTCTGCGGCGGCTAATCCTGCCGCACGATCATGATAGGCAGCTGCATAGGCGCGCAGCGGGGCAAAATACTCAGGAACGATCATCAGCACGAACAGGCCACCTGCCAGTGTCAGCGGAGAGCCGTAGGTGCCGAAGCTCCAATCTCCAAGCAGGGAGAAACCAACATAGATGGCGGTGATGGCAATTGCAGCGGCGCTGAACAGTTCAAGTGCGGTGCTTGAGAGGAATGCGATGCGGAGCACGCGCATGGTGGACATGCGGAACTCGCCGCCCAGCTTACGGATGTCGTCTTCAGAGCGTTTGACGGCACCGAACAGGCGCAGGGTTTCCATGCCTCTGAGGCGATCAAGCAGCAGACCACCCATATCGGCAAGGACGCCGAGCTGCTGGTCACTGGCCTTCTTGGCGCGGATGCCAACGATTGCCATGAAGACGGGCACCAGAGGCCCGAACACCAACAGGCACAGGGCTGCAAACCAGCTGACATAGGCAACGGAGGCAAGAAGTACGAGAGGAACAAGTGAAAGGCGCGACTGGATGGGAAGAAAGCGGCCAAGGTACGGGCCGATGGCCTGAATGTGATCTACCGCGATAGACGCGATTTTCCCGCTGGCGGGCAGTTCGGTTGCCGGTGACAGGTTGGTCAGATTGCTCAGCAGACTGGTTTCTAGTCTGTGGCGCGCCTTGGAGGCTGCGCGAACCGCGATCCCGCCTCCTTTCACCCGCAGAAAGTGGCGGATGACGGCAAGAACCAGAATGGAAGCTGTTGCGTAAAATGGATCAAGGCCGGGTCCATGCGGATCGATCAGGCCCGCGATTGCCAGTGCGAGGAGTGCGGCCTGTGGTATCCAGAGAAGTTCGGAGATGCCTTGTAGCATCGCACCGCGCTTGACCAGTTTCATCTCGGGGCGAACAGCATCCTGCAGCCAAATCTGACCCGCAGACTTTTTGCGCCCCCGTTTCTTTGCACCAGCACTGGCCCGCGCAATGTCTTCATCAGACAGCTCTGTAATATCTGCTAGGTTTTCAGTCATTCCGCTTATCCGGTTCCCTCTTAGCCGGGGCATCCGCCTGTATTTTTAGGCAATTTCCGAAAAAACTCTTCTATCGCCTTCACTTGCTTGTGCAATGGGTTGACCTACAAGGCCCGGAATTGCAACACGCTTGTTAGAATTACTCCAGTTATTTAATAAATCGCAATCAACTCAGGGGCGAAGATACCCCATTTAGCATGGGACATAAGCGCACAGGTGCGCCCTGCGAAATCTTCAATGCCCAGAACCTCTTGTTTTCCAGATCTTTACGGGGTTTTACCGAGAAGCTGCCACGACAAAGATCAAAATGGCTCATGGATTTCCCATTTTCGGGAAATTAACGGCTTTCCGCTAGGGTCCCTCCGTTGTCTTGTTTGTCTCAGCCTACATAGAGCGATTAAGTTCATATTGCTGAATAACAATAAAGGGAGAGAACCTGACATGTTTTGCTCTTTTCGTCGAGTTTGCCTTACGGCAGTCTGCGGCCTTGGCCTTACCTTCTTCGCTATCACCTCCGCAAAAACGGGTTTTTCTGAGGAGCGGGACGATGTTATTCCGCCTTTGGACATTTTTAAGACAATGGCCAGCGACCTGCAGCCCGATGGCTGGGTCACCTTTCAAGAGCTGGATGGCAAGCAGATTGTCAGCTTTGCACCGGTCATGGCGCTGAGGTGCAGGCTCAAAGAGATCCGGTACTCGGTAGATTCAAAAGATCTGGATCAGAGCTTTCCTATCCCAGAATGCAACCGTGAGTATCCGTTCCAGGTGGTGCCGGATAGCATCCATCAGCCATATATCCTCGAATTTGATGGCGGAACCGTGCAGGCGCTTGCGGTACAGCTGACATGGGATGACGACAGCAAGAGCGACATCGCCTATTACGAGCCTGCCGTGATGTGGATTCCACGCCCTGCGCCTACCCTTTAGGCAGCAACCTATAAAAAGGCGCTCTGACGAGCGCCTTTTTAAAAAAAATCTTCCCAGTAAAGGCTTATCCCATTGTCGGGATAGAGAATTCTGCGCCTTCTTTCACGCCTGACGGCCAGCGGGATGTGACTGTCTTGGTGCGGGTGTAGAATTTGAAGCCATCAGGGCCGTGCTGGTTCAGATCCCCAAATCCGGAACGCTTCCAGCCACCGAAGGTGTGGTAAGCCAGCGGCACAGGGATTGGAACGTTGATGCCAACCATGCCGATGTTGATACGGCTTGTGAAGTCACGGGCGGTATCACCATCACGCGTGAAGATCGCAGTACCGTTGCCGTATTCATGCTCCATTGGCAGCTGAATGGCTTCTTCATAGGTCGCTGCGCGCACAACGGTCAGAACCGGACCAAAGATTTCTTCTTTGTAGATGTCCATGTCTTTTGTTGCGTTGTCGAACAGGCAAGGACCGATGAAGTTACCGTTTTCATAGCCTTGCAGTTTGAAGTCACGGCCATCAACCACAAGGTTGGCGCCCTGCTCCACACCGGAGTTCACCAGTCCAAGGATACGCTCACGGGCCTGTGGGGTGATGACAGGGCCGAAGTCTACATCATCGCCAGCTGTATATGGGCCAACTTTGAGGCTCTCTACACGAGGGATGAGTTTTTCGATGAGACGGTCTGCGGTTTCCTGACCAACTGGAACGGCAACAGAGATTGCCATACAGCGTTCGCCAGCAGCACCGAAGCCTGCGCCGATCAGGCGTCTGCCGCTTGATCCAGATCCGCATCCGGCATGATGAGCATGTGGTTCTTTGCACCGCCGAAGCACTGGACGCGTTTGCCGGAAGCTGTGCCGCGAGTGTACACGTACTCAGCAATTGCGGTGGAACCAACGAAGCCAACAGCCTGAATGATCGGGTCATCAAGAATGGCGTCTACCGCTTCCTTGTCGCCGTTTACGACGTTCAAGATACCGTCCGGTAGGCCTGCTTCCTGCATGAGTTCTGCAAGCATCATTGGAACAGACGGGTCACGCTCAGATGGTTTGAGGATGAACGCGTTACCTGCTGCGATTGCCACACAGAACTTCCACATGGGGATCATGGCAGGGAAGTTGAATGGCGTGATACCGGCAACAACGCCCAGTGGCTGGCGCATGGAGTACATGTCGATGCCAGGGCCTGCGCCCTCGGTGAACTCGCCCTTGAGCATTTGTGGAGCGCCGATGCAGAATTCTGCAACTTCCAGACCACGGATCACGTCGCCTTTTGCATCAGGGAAGGTCTTGCCGTGCTCGGAAGACAGTTTGGATGCCAGCTTGTCCATGTCGCGGTGAAGCAGGGAAACGAACTTCATCATCACGCGCGCGCGGCGCTGTGGGTTGGTTGCGCCCCAGCCGACCTGCGCTTTTTCAGCAATGGCAACCGCTTCTTGCATCTCAGCAGTAGTTGCCAACGCGACTTTTGCAGTAACTTCACCTGTTGCAGGATTGAAAACGTCTGCTGTGCGGCCGGACTTGCCTGCTACATGCTTGCCGTTGATAAAGTGACCAATCTCTTCCACGATGAGGTCCTCCCTCTAAAGGTTTCTGATTGTTCCGGCCCACCAAACCCACCGCTTACGCGGGCTTGCGGGCGAATTTCGATATGCTGCTAGCATGAACTATATTTTTCGCGTATCAATAAGATAATTTCCAAAACCGTTGTGCGAAATTTAAAGCGCATACTCTGTACAAGCTTAGAGACAGGAGCCGTCACAATTATGAACTGGGACGATGCAAGGGTGTTTTTGGCGGTGGCCCGATCCGGCCAAATCCTGGGGGCTGCCCAGCGGCTGAATCTAAACCACGCCACCGTTGCTCGGCGGATTTCATCACTAGAGGCTGCGTTGCAGGCCAAGCTGATTGACCGGCGCACAACGGGCTGTGTCTTGACCAGCGAAGGCGAGCGGTTCTTTGAGTTTGCAGAGAGCATGGAAACCGAGATGCTTTCTGCGCGGGCGGAGATTGGCGGGACAGATGTGGAGCTTTCCGGCGCAGTGCGTATTGGTACGCCAGATGGCTTTGGCGTTGCCTTTCTGGCACCACGGCTGGGGGCACTTAATGAGCGCTATCCGGATCTGACCCTACAGCTGGTTCCCCTGCACCGCGCCTTTTCCCTCTCCAAGCGCGAAGCTGATCTGGCGGTGACGGTAGGCCAGCCGGACCATGGCCGTCTTGTGAGCCGGAAGCTGACCGACTACACGCTGGGTCTTTATGCGTCCCGCACCTATGCAGAGCGCTTTGGCCTGCCTCAGAGCGAGGAAGAGCTGAAACAACATCGGCTGATTGGTTACGTGGATGATTTGATCTACGCCCCCTCGCTCAACTACTGCGCCGAGTTCTCTAAGGACTGGCAGTCCCGACTGGAGTGCGCCAGTGCATTGGGGCAAACGGAAGCTGTGAGGGCGGCAGCGGGATTGGCATACTTCACGGTTCATTGCCGATGGAAACGATGACTTTGTGCCAGTACTGCCAGAGAAGCGCATTTCACGCAGTTACTATCTGGTCACCCATGAGAGCGCCCGTCATTTACGCCGTATCAAAGCTGTCTCTGACTTCATCTTTGACCTAGTGAAACAGGAGAAAGATCTTTTCAGGGGGCACCTATAGGGCGCTCATATCGCTTCATCAGGTAGCAATAAAAACGCCGGTCCATATGGCCGGCGTTTTTAGTGTCGTATTACACGATGAACTTATGCGATTTCAGGCAGTGTCTGGTTATAATCACCGACTTCAGGATGCTCACGAAGAACAGCATCCACGGCTTGAACATCTCGTGCAGGCGTACCTCGGAGACAGGGCTTTCCACGACAACCACCAGCTCTGGTTTGTTGGAGGAGGCACGGACGAGGCCCCATGTTCCATCAGCGCAAACCACACGAACGCCGTTTACGGTGATCAGGTCAGCGATATCGTGACCGGACACTTGGTCCCCATCGGCCTGCATGGACTTAAAGCGTGCGACCACACGATCAACCACATCGTACTTGATCTCATCGGCACATTTAGCGGCCATGGTTGGAGAGCCCCAGGTCTTGGGCAGGTCGCGGCGCAAGTCAGCCATGGACTTGTCCGGATTGCGGTCCATCATGTCCAGTACCGCTATTGCGGAGACTGCACCGTCATCATAACCGCGTCCGATTGGCGGGTTGAAGAAGTAGTGGCCGGATTTTTCAAAACCCGCAACCGCGCCAAGTTCGGTGACACGGCGTTTGATGTAGGAGTGACCAGTTTTGAAGTAATCAGTCTTTGCACCATTAGCCTTGAGCACCGGATCAGTGTTGAACAGGCCGGTTGATTTCACGTCAACCACAAACTGGCTTTCCGGGTGGAGCGCAGAGATATCGCGGGCAAGCATGACGCCCACTTTATCTGCAAAGATCTCTTCGCCTTCATTGTCGACCACACCACAGCGATCACCGTCGCCATCAAAGCCCAGACCAACTTCAGCGCCGGTTTCCAGCACTTTGTCGCGGATTGCATGAAGCATCTTCATGTCTTCCGGGTTCGGGTTGTAGTTCGGGAAGGTGTGGTCCAGCTCGCAATCGAGCGGAATGACGTCAACACCCAACGCTTCCAGAATACGCGGTGCAAACGCGCCAGCCGTGCCGTTGCCGCAGGCAACAACAGCTTTGATAGGACGTTTTAGCTTTTTGCGCTCAGTCAGATCAGCAATGTAGCGGTCGGCCAGATCAGGATGGTATTCGTAGCCCCCACCGCCGCGCAGGTCACTTGCGCCTTGCAGAACGATCTCTTTCAGACGGGTCATTTCTTCCGGTCCGAATGTGAGCGGGCGATTTGCACCCATTTTCACGCCGGTCCAGCCGTTGTCATTGTGGGAGCCGTGACCATGGCCACACATGGCACGTCCAGATCGAACTGGGCGTAGTACGCCATTGGAGACATTGCGAGGCCGATGTCATGCACTTTGATGCCAGCAGACATCAGACCCGTGATCATTGCCATTTTGATAGATGCGGAATAGCCGCGGAAGTCATGGCCCGTGACAAGCTCCGGGCGCACGCCAAGCTCATGAATGAGTGTTCCAAGGCCTTCGCCCAGCGCCTGAATGCCCTTCAGGTTGATCTCTTCTTCAAACAGCCAGCGTGCATCATACTCGCGAAAACCGGTCGGCTTGACCAACGGTGTCGTTTCATAGGCCAAGGTGTTTGGTGTTAGCTGCGAGACCGGTTTAATTGACATAGTTTCTCCTAGATCAGCCTCCGGTCGCTGAAAATGCAGAGACGAGAGGCTTTTATCAATGCCCGTTTGGTTGTGAGCGTGTGCCCGGCAAACGGTATTCAAATTCAAGTTATACTCGCAGGATGTCGTCTTCGGCGATATAGGCGCCAGACTGGACCTCAATCATGCGAACCGGGATTTTTCCCGGATTTTGTAGTTTGTGCCGTGCTCCCAGTGGGACAAAGACAGACTGATTTTCAGAAATCAGCTCATTCTTTCCGTCAATGGTCACCTCAAGCGTTCCACTGACTACAACCCAGTGCTCTGCACGGTGGATGTGGCGCTGTAGGGTCAGGCCCATGCCCGGCTTGATCATCATAGACTGCACGCGGAAGCGCTCGCCTTCAGAGATACGCTCACTCCAGCCCCACGGACGATACACGCGGCGATGCTGGACGGTTTCGGGCCGGTTGGCGCTGTCCAACTGCTCTACTATCTTCTTAACGTCCTGAGCCTTGTCTTTTGCAGCAACGAGGAGCGCGTCTTTGGTGTTCACGATCATAACGTCCTGAAGACCAACCACGCTGACGAGGGCATCTTCAGAATAAACGAGGCAATTTTTGGACTGTTCGAAGATCGCTTCCCCTAAAGCGGAGTTTCCCTCATCATTTTTGGCCATGGACTCCCAGATGGCAGGCCAGGAGCCAGATCACTCCAACCCGGATCAGTCGGGACACAGGCAACGTTTTCCTCGTTCTCCATGATGGCATAGTCGAAGGAGATGTTTCGTACCTTCGCAAAGGCTTCTTCTTCAAGGCGCAGGAAGTCCAGATCATGGCGCGCGTTTTGCGAAGCTTTGGAGACCTGCTCCCAGATATCGGGCGCGTGTTTTAAGAAGGCATCACGCATGGCTGCGGCGGAATACATGAAAATGCCTGCGTTCCAGAGGTAATTGCCGTCTTTGAGGAACTGTTCAGCGGTTGCCAGATCCGGCTTTTCGACAAAAGCATCCACTTTGCGGACTGGCTCACTGCCCGCACAGAGCTTGATGTAGCCGTAACCGGTGTTTGGTTCGCTCGGCTCAATGCCAAAGGTAACGATGTGACCAGCTTCAGCGGCAATCTGTGCAGCCTCTACTGCACACAGGAACTCATTTTCATCGGCGACCAAATGATCTGAGGGCAGCAGTAGTACGATTGCGTTTTCGTCCGCTTGCAATGCCATGAGGCAGCAAGGGCTGCCGGGGCGGCGGTGTTGCGTCCACATGGTTCAAGCACAATGGCTTGCGGCTTGATATCCAGCTCTGCCATCTGCTCGCCGATTAAAAAGCGATGGTCCTGATTCGAGATGACAATCGGGGCGCGGAACTGATTGGAACTGACGCGCTCACATGTTTTTTTGAAACAAGCTTTGACCAGAGAAAATTGGCAAGAATTGCTTTGGCCTTTCTCTGCGGGACAGAGCCAGAGGCGAGATCCAAACCCGCCCGACAGAATCACGGGCGTGATTTTGCTTGTATTATTGTCGCTCATATATTCTGGATCA
This sequence comes from Pseudovibrio sp. JCM 19062, assembly GCA_001310715.1. Next base: position 59,742 of record BAXV01000003.1, on the reverse strand, counting down.
CTTTCAAACAAGGAACCAACTATTCGTAGACGCTGATGTGGCGGGCTAAAACCCTCAAAACACGTAGGGTTTCAATGTTCCACACCTTCTCGCAGTCGATCAAGGAGCATTTTATCGCTCGCATGGCCCAAAAGTTCCCCTTATTTTTCAGGGGTATTCAGTGGATTTTCGACGGGCCACGATACCCTTGAAATTATTAAGCATTTGTTCTGGGGGGAAGATGCGGGAGGAACTGGGGCGGACTATCGAAAGTAAAGAGGAAGAGCTTGTTGCTCTGACCCGTGATCTGATTGCCTTTCCAACCATAAACCCACCTGGAGAAGCTATCGTCCTTGTGCGGAGTTCATTGGCGAGCGGCTGAAGCGTAAGGGCTTTTCGGTCGAGTATGTGAGAGCTGAAAAAACGCCGGGCGACTGTGAGCAGTACCCGCGTGTCAATGTGATCTGCCGCTATGAAGGGCGCGGTCCCGGCCCTTGCGTCCATTTTAACTCACATATCGATGTTGTTGAGGTTGGGCACGGCTGGACGGTTGATCCATTTGCGGGTGTGGTGAAAGACGGGAAAGTCTTTGGGCGTGGTGCCTGTGATATGAAAGGAGGGCTCGCAGCTTCCATCATTGCAGCGGAAACCTTGATTGAGTGTTTTCCCGATTTTTGCGGGGCAATCGAGATTTCCGGCACAGTTGATGAGGAATCTGGCGGGTTGGGCGGTGTGGCCTATCTTGCCCGGCATGGCTATTTCTCCAAACCTCGGTTGATCATGTGATCATCCCCGAGCCACTGCACAAAGACCAGATCTGCCTTGGTCACAGGGGGGTGTGGTGGAGCGAAGTGGAGACCCGTGGGTCCATTGCGCATGGGTCCATGCCGTTTTTGGGTGACAGTGCAATTCGTCACATGAGTGCGTTCCTGCATGAGCTGGAAACGGAGCTCTACCCTGCGCTCAGCAAAAAACAAACACAAATGCCGGTTATTCCTCCCGCGCCCGTTCGTCTACTTTAAATATCAACTCTTTGCATGGCGGGCAGGATGAGGGACACCAAGGTCTGCCCTCCCCTTGTGTTGCGGATAGCTGCCGTATCGTTCTGGATCGACGCTTCCTGATTGAGGAGCCTTTGCAAGACGTTAAGCAAGAGATCGTTGAAATATTAGAAAACCTGCGTAAAACACGTGAAAATTTCGAATATGAGCTAAAGGATCTCCTTGAAGTTCTTCCGGTGATGGCGGAGAAAGACTCCCCAGTCGCCCGCGCAGTTGCAGGCGGCATTCGGGACGTGCTTCAGAAGGATGCATCATACGTGGTTTCTCCGGGAACCTATGATCAGAAGCACATTACACGGCTGGGCCACTTGCACGATTGCATAGCATATGGTCCGGGCGAACTTGAGATGGCACACAGGCCAGACGAATTTGTTAGGATTGAGGATCTTGTTGACAGTGCAAAAGTAATGGCGCTGGCTGCGTACTCTCTTCTAACAGAACCAACAACAAAACAAACAACCACAACACTGCCTGAAAATGTGCACTCTTGAAGTATAGGGGATGAAATGGAATGCATGCAAAATCATTAAAAAGCCGGCTGCTCAGCTTTGCCGGAGGCGCGGCACTCGTAGTTGCTGCACTGACAGGTGCGCACAGTTCTGCTGATGCCAAGTCTTCCCTGTCATTGGGAATGGCGCTTGAACCACCTCATCTGGACGCAACTGCGGGGGCAGCTGCTGCGATTGATGGCGTGGTTTATCAAAATATTTTTCAGGGTCTGACACGCATCGGCCCGGATGGCAGCGTTTTGCCGTCACTGGCGAAGTCCTGGGATGTGAGTGATGACGGGTTGACCTATCGCTTTCACCTGCAGAGCGGCGTCATTTTTCATGACGGAACGCCTTTTTCTGCCGAGGATGTAAAGTTTTCACTGGACCGTGCACGTGCCGATGACAGCGTGAATGCGCAAAAGCCATTGTTTGCCGGCATCTCCGAAGTTGTTGTTGTCGATCCGGAAACTGTTGACATCAAACTGACCAGTCCAAGTGGAAACCTTGCTTACAATCTGGCTTGGGGTGATGCTGTTATTGTTTCGCCAAAGACAGCAGACACGAACAAGACCCAGCCTGTTGGCACTGGTCCATTCAAGTTTGATCGCTGGATGAAGGGGCAGGAAATCCGGATTTCACACTTTGACGGGTATTGGGGTGAACAGCCTCAGCTGGACACTGCCTCCTTCCGTTTCATTTCAGACCCTAACGCGGCCTTCGCTGCCATGATCTCGGGCGATCTGGATGCGTTCCCGGTGTATTCCGCGCCAGAAACCATTGTTCAGTTTGAAGCAGACCCACGATTTGAAGTTGCTATTGGCACCACCGAGGGTGAAACCATTCTGGCGATGAACAACACTCGTGGCCCGCTGAAAAACAAACTCGTGCGTCAGGCGATCTCTCATGCGATCAACAAGCAGGCACTGATTGATGGGGCCATGTTTGGTCTTGGCACGCCGATTGGAACACACTTTGCGCCGCACCATCCGGCTTACAATGATCTGACAGGGCTATACCCTTACGATCCGGCCAAAGCGAAAGAGCTTCTGGCACAAGCGGGTTACGCGGACGGATTTACTGCAACGCTTAAACTGCCGCCGCCAACTTACGCACGACGCGGCGGTGAGCTGATTGCTTCTGACTTGAAGAAGGTCGGCATTGATCTGAAGATTGTACCAGTTGAGTGGGCACAGTGGCTTTCTGAAGTCTTCAAAGAAACCAACTATGACTTCACGATTGTCTCTCATGTTGAGCCAATGGATATTGGTATCTATGCGCGGGACAAATACTACTTCAACTACAGCAATGACCAGTTCAAGACGCTGATTGATGAGTTGAACGTGACGGTTGATGAAGGTAAGCGCACTGAGCTTTTGAAGCAGGCACAGCAGTTCATCTCCGAGGACGCCGTGAACGTCTATCTGTTCCAGCTGGCGAAGACTGGTGTATGGAATGCCAACGTGAAGGGTCTTTGGCATAACGCTCCGACACCTGCCAACGACTTGTCACAGGTCTATTGGGCGAACAACTAAAAGCGCTTTGCAAATGCGCCTGATGTTTGCACAGGGCTGCGGTTACAACCGCAATCGCAGCCCTTCTCAATTGCTATTCCAGATTATTTGGTTTAAGCGGTTCCCGGACTGAGTTACCTTAGGGGTAACCCTTTTTTTCTCATTGTACAATTTGCTTGCGCCGCGCAAGTTGGATTGGTTTTGCGGATTTGTCCTATGCTCTGGTTTGCGTTTCTTCGCCTCATAGGCCTGCTGACAACTCTTCTGGCCGCAAGCCTTGTCATCTTCGTTGTGCTTGAGGTTCTTCCCGGCGATCCGGCTGAAGTGATGCTGGGGCTGAATGCGCAGCCCGACACTTTGGCAGCATTGCGAGCCGAGCTTGGCCTGAACGCTCCTGTTACAACCCGTTATGTCTCCTGGATTTTGGGCATGTTTCAGGGTGATTTCGGGATAAGCTATACCTATTCCGTGCCTGTTTCGGAGCTGATCAGCGAACGTATTCAGGTGAGCCTTCCGCTGGCAGCTGGTTCATTGATCCTTTCCACTTTGATCGCAATCCCCGTTGGCGTTTATTCCGCCCGGCACCATGGCAAGTTTATTGATACCGGCATCATGAGCGTTGCGCAGATTGGCATAGCAGTGCCCAATTTCTGGATTGCTATTCTCCTGGTCTATGTCTTTGCCATCGTGCTGCGCATTTTACCCTCCGGTGGTTTTCCGGGGTGGGATGTGAGCGTTATGGGTTCGCTGCAGGCGCTTTTACTGCCGGTGGTTGCGCTTGCTTTGCCGCAAGCCAGCATTCTGGCGCGGGTAATGCGATCTGCGCTGCTGGACGTCTTGCATGAGGACTATATCCGCACAGCACGGGCCAAAGGGCTTTCCAACAAGGCCACCCTCTGGAGGCACGGGGTGCGCAATGCGCTTATTCCGGTCCTGACCATTTTGGGGCTTCAGTTCTCCTTTTTGATTGCTGGCACCGTGATTATCGAGAACCTGTTTTACCTACCGGGGCTGGGACGGCTCATCTTTCAGGGCATTACACAGCGGGACCTCATTGTGGTGCGAAGCAGCGTCATGTTGTTGGTAGCGCTTACGATTTTCGTCACGTTTCTTGTCGACATCGCCTATGCAGCTATTGACCCAAGATTGAGGCGGCGTGCATGAACCAAGAACTCCCGAGCTATCCGCCGCCAGCCAAGTATGACGCGACCTCCATCTGGAGGAAGGCTCTGCGCAGCCGCGCCTTCGTGATTGGTGCTGTGCTTGCGCTCTTCATTTTGATTGCAGGGGTTACCTCGATTTTTTTGGACACCCTATGCGATTGACGTGCTTGATGTGTCCCAACGTCTGCAGCCGATGAGTTCCCAACACTGGTTTGGGACGGATCAGTATGGCCGCGATATCTTTTCCATGCTGATGGCTGGCGCACGCACGTCGATCATTGTGGCGTTGATTGCTGTGAGTATCGGCATGTTGATTGGCGTTCCGCTAGGACTTCTTGCTGCTGCCCAAAGGGGCGTTCTAGAAGAACTGGTGATGCGGACCAACGATTTGATTTTCGCGTTTCCATCTTTGCTGTCTGCTGTTCTTATCACTTCCATTTTTGGTCCCGGCACCATCAACGCAGTAATCGCAATTGGCATCTTCAATATTCCGGTTTTTGCCCGTGTGGCGCGAGGCGGGGCGCTTGCTCTTTCCGGGCGTGAGTTTTTGCTGGCGGCGCGTCTGTCCGGCAAGAGTTCCTTCCTGATCACCGTGGAACACGTTATTCCCAACATTGCCAATCTGCTGATCGTGCAGGCGTCCATTCAGCTTTCTCTGGCAATCCTTGCGGAAGCTGGGCTTTCCTATCTTGGGCTTGGCACTCAGCCTCCAATGGCGAGCTGGGGCCGTATGCTTTATGAAGCTCAGACCATGGTTGCCTTTGCCCCGCAGCTGGCACTTTATCCGGGCTTTGCGATTATCTTTTCCGTTCTGGGCTTTAACCTGCTTGGCGATGGCCTGCGCGATCTACTGGACCCCAAGATGCGGAGGAGAGTGACATGAGCGCGATCTTCTCCGCCAGAGACCTGTGCGTTTCCATTAATGGCAAACAGATCCTGCGCGATGTGAGCTTTGATCTTGAGCGTGGTAAAATCCTTGGTCTGGTGGGGGAAAGCGGCTCGGGCAAGTCCATGAGCGCGCTGTCTGCCATGCAGCTTCTGCCTGAAGGGGCAAGCCAGAACGGTCAGCTTAGTTTTGAGGGCAAGAACCTCACATGCGCGAACGATACAGAGATGACCCACGTTCGTGGCAAGGACATCTCGATGGTCTTTCAGGAGCCAATGACGGCCCTTAATCCGATCCGCACCATTGGTGAGCAGGTTGCGGAAGGTTTGCGCTGGCATCTTAGGATCTCGCGCAAAGAGGCTTGGGAGCAGACCATTGACGTTCTGGAACGGGTTGGGCTCGGTCCTGAATACGGCTTGATGGACCGGTTCCCGCATCAGCTCTCCGGTGGACAGAGGCAGCGTGTGGTGATTGCCATTGCCATTGCCTGTCAACCCAAGGTGCTGATTGCGGATGAGCCAACCACAGCCCTTGATGTGACAGTTCAGGCGCAGATTCTGACGCTCCTGAAAGACATCGTGGGGAAAGAGCAGATGGCGATGCTGCTTATTTCCCACGATCTGGCGGTCGTGGCAGAGATGGCGGATACGGTTGCTATCATGAAGGATGGAGTGATTGTTGAAGATGGCCCAACTGGCGAGCTGTTTGACAACCTGTCCCACCCCTACTCCCAAAAACTGTTTGAAGCTTCCAACCACGTGCCAGTGCCCCGGCTGGAACCGGTTGACGAAATGGCACACCCACTTCTGAAAGTGAGTAATGTTCTCAGGCAATACCCGCTTTCACGGGCCAGCATACTCACACGCCGACAGTGGCACCGGGCCGTGCAGCACGTTTCTTTCAATGTGGCGCCGCGCCAAAGTCTGGGGCTGGTGGGCGAGAGCGGTTGTGGCAAGTCCACGCTTGCGCGGACCATTTTGGGTCTGACGCCCCCTGACGGCGGCCATATTCAGTTTCTGGGTAAGGACCCTTTTGCTGTCTCGCGAAAAGACCGACGTGACTTGCAACTTGGTATGCAGGCGGTGTTTCAGGACCCTTATGGAAGCTTTGATCCGCGGCATACGGTTGAACGCACGGTTAGCGAACCGTTGCATCTGATGCGCAGTGACCTGTCGCGCGCACAGCGCAGAAGGCGGGTTCACGAAGTACTGGAGAGTGTCGGGCTTTCTTCTGCGGATGCAAACAAATATCCGCACGAGTTTTCCGGCGGTCAGCGGCAGCGTATTGCCATTGCGCGTGCGTTGGTCACCAATCCAAGCCTGATTGTGGCAGATGAGCCTGTCTCTGCGCTTGATGTCTCAATCAGGGCGCAGATTCTGGATTTGTTTGCGGATCTACGCGACCGGCTGGGCATGGCGTATTTGTTCATTTCCCACGATCTTTCGGTGGTGCAGGCAATTACGGACCGTGTAATTGTGATGAATGCGGGCCGTATTGTTGAAGAGGGGCCAACCGGAGAGGTCTTTTCCAATCCCAAGCATCCTTACACACGTCTGCTCGTTTCTGCAGTGCCAGACCTCAATGAGGCCTTGCGCAAACGCAGAAAAAAAAGAGAACAAAGACAGGCAGTGAATCTTATTGCCCGGGACATGCCCTCGTAGCTAGCCATGCAGTCACGAAGGCAGCAGTCATTGGAGATGTGTTATGACAACAGCCGAGAACCAGCTTCGCCGCAAGGTCATCAAAACGGCGAGTGCCTTGCAAAGCACTGGTTTGACTCATGGCACCTCTGGCAATGTGAGTGTGCGGTACAAAGACGGAATGCTAATCACACCCTCCGGAATCGCTTACGAAGAGCTGTCGATCGAGAAGGTGGTCTTCATGGATCTTTCTGGCGGGTACTATGGCGATTACCTACCCTCCTCCGAATGGCGTATGCATCTGGACATTTATCGCAGCTATGCTGATGCCCAAGCGGCTGTGCATTGTCACTCGCCACGGGCGACTGCACTTTCCACGCATAGCAAGGGAATTCCGGCGTTTCACTATATGGTTGCGGTTGCTGGCGGTGATGAGATCAAGTGTGCGGAGTATGCAACATTTGGCACCAAGGCGCTGTCAGATGCGATGATTGCGGCCTTGGGGGATCGCAGAGCCTGCCTGCTGGCGCATCACGGACAGATTGCCTATGGTCCTTCACTGGAAAAGGCATTCGGGCTTGCCGGAGAAGTTGAAGCGCTGGCGGACCAGTATCTTTCTGCGTTGGTTTTGGGAGAACCGGCACCTCTTTCTCCAACCGAGATGAAAGAGATCCTGAGAAAGTTTAAAAGCTACGGCAAACAACTGGATGCTTTAGAGGAAGACGACGCGGGCGCTTTTGAGATGCCCGCACGGCGTGACTGACCAAAAGAACAGCAAAATACAAAGGCTTGCGCCTTAAAGAAAACTAATGGGAATAATTGGAAGATGCGGATTGGACTTGATTGGGGTGGCACTAAGATTGAAGCGCTGGCACTTTCTAACGAAGGTGAGGAACTTTTTCGCAAGCGCATTCCAACCCCCAAGAATGATTATGATGGCTGCATTGTAGCGGTTAAAGAGCTGGTCACGGCAACCGAAGCTGCCACAGGCCAGACAGGTACGGTTGGTATTGGCATTCCCGGCTCAATCTCACCAAGCACCGGACTCGTAAAAAAAACGCAAATTCCACCTGGATGAACGGCAAACCGCTGGACAAGGATTTGAGTGAGGTGCTTGGACGCGAAGTGCGCATTCAGAACGACGCCAACTGCATGGCGGTTTCCGAAGCAATTGACGGGCTGGTGCGGGCTGCGGCGTGGTTCACGGATTATCATTGGCACGGGCTGCGGCTCTGGCATTGCAATCAATGGCCGTCCTCACAAGGGCGCCAATGGCATTGGTGGTGAGTGGGGGAATGTCACCGTGCCATGGATGCAGGAAGGCGAGTTTCCCGGTCCACTCAACTGGACTGGACACCATGGCACCATTGATCTGCTTTGCTCCGGTACGGGCTTCCAGTGGGACCATGAGAACGCCACAGGCAAGGCACTGAAGGCCGCGAAATCATTGACTGATGCGTGCCGGTGATGAGGCAGCCATGGGGACCTATCAGCGGTATGTGAGCCGTCTGGGCCGCGCGCTTGCGATGGCGGCGAACATCCTTGATCCGGATTGCTTTGTGCTTGCGGGCGGCATGTCCAACGTGGATGAGATCTATAAGGATCTTCCGGCTGCCATGCGTCCCTACATTTTCTCGGATGGGTATGAATTTGATATTCGCAAGGCGAAACACGGCGACAGCTCTGGTGTACGCGGTGCTGCGTGGCTGTGGGGCAAAGGTGAGATAACGCAACAATATGTGAACGAAAGCTCCTGATCCGCCTTTTCCTTGTACATTTCTCTTTCTATAGTCAGCCCTTCCGATTCTGATTTCCTGAAAGAAATTTCAATGACAATGACAAGCCAAGAAATCCTCGAAAAGCTGGTTAGCTTTGACACGGTCAGCGCAAAATCCAATCTCCCCCTGATTAAATGGATCGAAGCGTATCTAAGTGATCTGGGGGTCTCCTCTTCGCTTCTGCCAGACGAGAGCGGTGAGAAGGCGAGTTTGTTTGCTACGATTGGTGGAAACGGAACCGACGGTTACATTCTTTCAGGTCATACGGATGTTGTGCCTGTTGAGGGACAGGATTGGACCAGTGATCCCTTCTCTCTGCGAGAAGAAGACGGCCTGCTTTACGGTCGAGGCTCCTGTGATATGAAGGGCTTTGTGGCTTGCTGTCTGGCAAAAGTGCCGCAGATGCTCAACGCACCGCTCCAAAAACCGTTCCATCTGATGTTCTCCTATGATGAAGAGACCGGCTGTACCGGTGTCCAGCCGGTGCTTTACAAGCTGGCGGGTGAAGGTTTTCAGGCAGAAGCGTGTTTCGTTGGAGAGCCGACCGAGATGCAGGTGGTGGTCGCGCATAAATCCAAAGCGTCTTATCGTGCGATATTCACCGGCCTTTCCTGCCACTCTTCCCTTGCTCCACAAGGCGTCAATGCCGTTCACTATGGCGCACGACTTGTTGCTAAGCTGGAAGAGATGGCGCGAGAGCTGGCTGCTGGTCCTCGTGATGACCTGTTTGACCTGCCCTTTTCGACGGCCCATACCGGTGTCATGAGAGGCGGCACAGCGCTCAACATCGTACCGGAGCACTGCGAGGTTATCTTTGAATTCCGCGTATTGCCGACTGAGAGCCTTCAGGCTTGCATGGACGAAATCAAGCGCTATGCAATGGAAGAGCTGCTCCCAGAGATGCGCAAAGTCTATGCGGACGCAAACATCGAGTTCATTCCGTACTCCGAGATTCCGGGACTGGATACGGAAGTGGAAGCCGATGTGACCGTGCTGGCGAAGAAACTGGCTGGCCGCAACGACCACGCGAAAGTTGCTTATGGGACAGAGGCCGGTCTGATCCAGACCATCCTGAAGGTTCCAACCGTGGTGTGCGGCCCAGGCAGCATCGAACAAGCCCATAAACCGGACGAGTTCATCAAGAAAACCGAACTGGACAAGTGCGACGACTTCCTCGACCGCCTGATCCAGCATGCTTGCGCATTACACCATGCTTCTGCGTGAGACGGATCTGCGGTGCCTTTTGCAGATAGAGTGAAGGGCTCATAATTGCATTGCTGGGTGTATTCTGGTTTCAGGAGTTGCACCCGGCCGCAGCTTGGGTTATGAGAACCGCATGATGACTATGCAAGTGCAAAACATGCTGTGGTGGTGGCGCCGGTGACGGTGGCTGAACACGCATGTCTTGTTGACCTGTAATTTCCAAGCCGCCGCATTCCCTGCAGGCGGCTTTGTTGTATCTACCGCCTCGCAAACATCGGAAACAGGTGTGCACGACCCGGAGGATTGACCATGCCGATTACGGCAGAACGGACTTACAAGAGCAAAGGCGGGGTGATTATCCGCCGTAAAAGCCGCAATGCTGATTATGCCGCAGGTACAAGTGAATGGATGGACAAGCTGGACCGTCAACGCGGTGCGGTGCTGTCTTCTTCCTACGAATATCCGGGCCGGTATACACGCTGGGATATGGCGCTGGCCAATCCGCCGCTGCTGATCGAATCCAATGACCGGAAAATCACCATTCAGGCGCTGAATGAGCGTGGGCATGTTTTGATGCCTGCTGTGAAGGGTGCGCTGGAGGGTCACGAAGACATCGCAGAATTTGTGGCAGATGAGTACCGCATTGATCTGACGGTGAAGAAGCCTGACCGCGCCTTTTCCGAGGAAGAGCGCTCCCGTCAGCCTTCCACGTTCTCCGTTGTCCGTGCGCTGGTTGATCTGTTTTCCTGTGATGATGATCAGCTTGGTCTTTACGGGGCGTTTGGCTACGACCTGACCTTCCAGTTTGAGCCGATTGATCTGAAGCTTCAACGCCCTGATGACCAGCGCGATATGGTGCTGTTTTTGCCCGATGAAATCCTGATCGTTGACCACTATGGCCGCAAGGCGCATGTGCTGGAATACGATTTTGAGTTCAACGCAAAACCACCGATGGCCTGCCGCGCGATGGTGAGGAAACACCGTACAAGCCTGCCAGTGAGACACCGGGCCGTGGTGACCGTGAGCCAGGTGAATATGCGGAGTTGGTGCGCTCTGCGGTTGAGTACTTCAAGCGCGGTGATCTGTTCGAGACGGTTCCGGGACAGGTGTTCTATGAGCCTTGCGAAAACCCGCCATCAGCGGTTTCCCGCCGTTTGCAGCAGATCAATCCGTCGCCTTATTCCTTCTTCTTTAATCTGGGCAATTCCGAATATCTGGTCGGCGCTTCGCCCGAGATGTATGTGCGGGTGACCGGTGGCCGACGTGTGGAGACCTGCCCTATTTCCGGTACGATCCGCCGTGGCAAAAACGCCATTGAGGATGAAGCACAGATCCGCAAGCTGCTGAACTCCGCTAAGGATGAAGCAGAGCTGACCATGTGCACCGACGTGGACCGCAATGATAAGAGCCGTATCTGCGTGCCTGAATCCGTGCGTGTGATTGGTCGCCGGCAGATCGAGATGTATTCGCGCCTGATCCATACAGTGGACCATGTTGAAGGCACGCTGCTTGATGGCAAGGATGCGCTGGATGCGTTCCTTTCCCACGCATGGGCGGTGACGGTGACAGGTGCGCCGAAGCGTTGGGCCATGCAGTTTATTGAGGACCATGAAAAGAGCCCGCGCGCATGGTATGGCGGCGCGATTGGGGCAGTTCTGTTTAATGGCGACATGAACACCGGACTGACCTTGCGCACCGTACGCATCAAGGATGGCGTGGCGCAGATCCGTGCCGGTGCGACCCTGCTCTATGATAGTGTCCCTGAGGACGAAGAAGCCGAGACCGAGCTGAAAGCATCTGCGGTGATCGCAGCGGTTCGTGAGGCTGGCCTGTCGTTCAACTCCGAGGACGGAGTGGTTAAAGCACAACCCGGCGAGGGCAAGAAGATCTTGCTGGTAGACCATGAGGATAGCTTCGTTCATACGCTTGCAAACTACCTCCGCCAGACTGGAGCCGAGGTTGTGACCTACCGCAGTCCGGTGCTGGATGAGGTGTTTGACCATGTTAAACCGGATTTGGTCGTGCTCTCCCCCGGTCCGGGTTCACCCAAAGACTTTGACTGTGCCGGAACCATTGAGCGGGCACGGGCGCGCAAGCTGCCTATTTTTGGTGTGTGTCTTGGCCTGCAGGCGCTGACAGAAGCGTTTGGTGGCGAGCTGAATCAGCTCGATGTGCCAGTGCATGGCAAGCCGTCGCTCATCTCCTTTACGGACGGCTCCGTTCTGTTTGATGGGCTGAGTTCGCCTGTCACTGTCGGGCGTTATCATTCCCTGTTTGCAAAGCGGGATATGCTGCCGGATTGCTTTGACGTGACCTCGCAGACCGAGGACGGTGTGATCATGGCTATTGAGCATAAGAGCGAGCCGATTGCTGCTGTTCAGTTCCACCCAGAATCGATCATGTCGCTTGATCAGGATGGCGGTCACAAGATCATTGAAAACGTGATGGAAAAGCTTCTTGCGAAGCGCTGATTGGGGAAAATAGACAAATTATCCTCATCAATTAGAATAGTTCAGAGGCCGGGAATGGGAGATCATTCCCGGCCTTTTTTTCTGGGATTTCACACAAATGAATTACCCCAAAGAAGCCTGACGACATTTCTAACCAAATTTTACATGGAACGCAGCATATAGCTGCGAAGCCTCACAAAGCCTGACCCGCTCTGGTTGAGAATATTGCAAGTCACAGGTGCTCTGGGTTGCGTTATATGACTAATCTATGCACGATTGAGTTGATTGGCGCAGTTATTTTTCAAGGGGCTTCGTAGGTGCAAAGGCTTTTCCTGGGTGTTTTGCTCGGGGACCAGCACCTATTTTTCGGGACTGCGCTTTGATTGGGGAGCGTTCGCTCTCAAGATTCACTTAAGAGGATTCAGATGACGGTACGCAGTATTTTAAGTGGCGTTTTGGTGGGGGCAGCGGTGCTGACCGGAACGTTTGCGACCACAGTGTCAGCAGCAGAAAAGATTACAGTGGGGGCGCTGCGCTTCACCTCACATGCAGCGAACTTTGTTGCGTTTGAAAGAGAGTATTTCAAGGACGCTGGTCTAGACGTTGAGTTCAAGTTTTTTCAGGCTGCGCAGCCAATGGCACTTGCTATCGCCTCCGGCGATGTTGATTTTGGCCTGACGGCGATTTCCGGTGGCTTGATCAGCCTTGCGGACAAAGGTGCTATCAAGGTGATTGGCGGGGCTTTGCAGGAAGAAGACGGCGTTGACGGCCAGTTGATCCTTGCTTCCAAAGTTGCTTTCGATGGGGGCCTGAAGACCCCTGCTGATCTAGCTGGCAAAAGTTTTGGTGTGACCACTGCCGGTTCATCCTTCCACTATATGGCGCACAAGATCGCCGATAAAGAAGGCTTTGACCGCAAGGACATCAGAATTCGTCCATTGCAAAAGGTTGGGGCTGTGATCGGAGCACTTAAGAGCGGACAGATTGATGCGTGGACTATCGTTCCGCATATTGCCAAGGGCCTCGTTGCGTCTCCTGAGGTGGAGATGATTGGTAAGGTGTCAGACTACGTGCCTAGCTATCAGGTGACCACTGTTTTCACCTCCACTAAGAACACGACTGACAATCCAGAGCTGATCAAATCGTTCCTTGAGGCTTATTCCAAGGGTGCTTCTGACTTCAACGCGGCTTTGGTTGACCAGTCTGCGGGCGATGCAGCTGCCGAGGACATGGTGAAGCTCATTCATAAGTACGTTTATGCGGACCGTCCCTATGAGCGGGCAGCACCATCCATCCGCAGTGGTGCGATGCGTGTCAACGAAGGGGCTGCGCTCAACATGACCAGCGTGGAAGACCAGCTTAACTGGTTCAAGAGCGAGAAGCTGGTTCCGGCTGGTGTAACCCTCGACAAGCTCGTTGACGCCAGGTTCGTTGAGACGTTCTAATCCAACACTTCGCATTGCCCGCTTCTGACGGGCAATGCGTCCTCTCATAATCCGGTTGGATTACATGAAAATTTCAATTGAAAACCTCTCCCACGCCTATGGCTCTGTTGAGGTGTTGAGTGACATCAACCTGACGTTCGAACCCGGCGAGATCGCTGTGATCATCGGTCCATCGGGCTGCGGAAAGTCCACACTGTTGCGGTTGATGGGTGGCCTTGAAGAACCGAACCAAGGTGCTGCTTATCTTGAGGGGCAGGTCCCTGAGGAGACTCTTAATCCCCTCACCTACATCTTTCAGGATTTTGCCTTACTGCCATGGCGTTCTGTAGCAGGTAACATTTCTCTCGTGCTGGAGGATCACAAGCTTCCCAAGAGCCAGAGCGAAACTATCATTAATGATGTGCTTGCCCGCACCAACCTTTCTGAGTTTCGTGATGCTTTGCCACGACAGCTTTCCGGCGGCATGAAGCAGCGCGTTGCCATTGCGCGTGCGTTGGCGGTGCGACCCGCCTTTTTGCTCATGGATGAGCCACTATCTGCGCTGGATAGTCAGACACGTGAGCTCTTAATGGATGATCTGGTGGACCTGTGGGCGCGCGAACGGTTCTCGGCCTGCTACGTGACCCATAACCTTTCCGAGGCTGTTCGTCTTGGGCACAAGGTGATTGTTTTATCGCGGCGTCCGGGCAAGGTCCGCGATGTGGTCCAGATCCGCATGCCGCTCGAGGAACGACGGGAGCGAGCTGCAGAGCTGGAGGATGTTCAACAACAACTTTGGCAGATGATGCGTGAAGAGGCACTTGCAGCCGACAGGGAGCTTGCCAATGTCTGACCTACTGGAACCTGCAAAGACTGTGCAGGCGACCCGACAAAAAGTTCCGTTTCGCGGTGGCGGGTTTAAGCCGCGCCCGATCCGGTTTGTGGCTCCATTAGTCTTTCTTGCGCTGGTTCTCTTCTGGGAATTCGGGTCGCGTACTGGTTTCATCAGCAATCTGGTTCTGCCTGCACCATCTGAGGCGTATCAGGCCTTCACCGATCTTTATCAGTCCGGCTTGCTCTGGAAGCACGTGAGCACAAGTCTTTACAGGCTTGTCTTTGGATGGAGCATCGGTACGGTGCTCGGAATTCTGGTTGGATTGCTGATTGGCTTGTTCTCTCTGGCTCGGGCCAGCCTTTTGCCGCTGACCTCTGCGTTTTTTCCAATTCCGAAGATTGCGCTGCTGCCGCTCTTCATTATCTGGTTTGGCATCGGGGAAGGCTCAAAAGTCGCGACAATCCTGTTTGGCACCTTCTTTCCAACCGTCATCGCCACTTATGGGGGCGTTGATAATGTGGAGCGTGGGCTGATCCGAATGGGTCAATCCTTCGGCATGAGCTGGCTTTCCATCGTGCGGAAGATCATTTTGCCCGGAGCATTGCCTGCCATACTTTCTGGTGCCCGTATCTCTGCCAGCATCGCCATTATCCTGCTTGTTGCCGCAGAAATGATCGGCGCAGAATACGGCATTGGCGCTTACGTTTTGATGGCTGGCTCCCTATTTGCCACAGACCAGCTGATCGTCGGTGTCGCTATGCTCTCCGTTTTGGGGCTGTGCGTCAGTTGGTTGATCGGACGGGCTGAAAAAGCCCTTTTGAACTGGCGGGGCTAAAGCTCCTGAACACTACCCCTCGCTGAGCAAATCTGCGAGGGGTGTATTGCTAGCCAACACTGGCGTTACACGCTTGCTTGAAGTGCATCTCAAACACGCTTACCCAGCCGTTGTTGTAACTCTCACGCATTGCGGAGCCGACTTCACCGAGCTTTTCCCAATCATGGTGACTCAGGACACCTTTGTGCCTTCCCCGTCCTTTTCAAAGGTCACGTCAACACAGGTTGCCATGCTCTCCGGGTTGTTAATGTGCCAGAGAATGGAGAGGGCATTCGGTGGCTGATAGAGCTTGATGGTTCCCCAATCATGGCGGGCGCCATCCTTTGCCACCTCATAGAGCTTGCCACCCTCATGCTGCTCGCAAAAAACATCCGGCAGCACGCCGCCATCCAATGCGGTTACAGAGTGGGTCTGGGTTGGCCACCATTTGCTCAGATCCTCTACGAAAACCTTGAAGGCCTTTTCCGGGCTACAGTCCACTTTGATCATCTTCACCACTGGTGCGATCATTCCCCATCTCCTGTTGGTCGGCAATTTCATTTGCAAAAGCGTGCAGTACATCCCCCCAGAACTGATCAAGGTAGTCGCGCAGAGGCGTGATACCCTCACGTCTTACCGCATAAAACCTTGAGGTTCCGCGTTGATGCACTTCCACCAAACCAGCACGTTGCAACACTTTCAAATGCTGGGAAACAGCCGGTCTGCTGACGCCTTTTGTTTGAGATAACGCTTTGACATTCTTAGGACCTGCGCGAAGATCCTCAAAGATCTTGCGGCGTGTATCATCTGCCAAAGCGTGAAGAATCTCTTCGTAAGCCATAACTTACGGTTAGTTCATACTTACGCTTTGTCAAATACCAGTTCCCAAAGTTACGAGATTCCGAGGTCATTAGGAATCCGAAGCTCTCCCGCAAAAATTATGCTGGCCTGTGCTTATGGTTTAGCTCTATTGTTTCGCGGAACCCATTATTGAACAAGAATGGTGGCGGGCAGAAAGAAGGCAAATTGCGGCCTTATCTCAGTCCTGATGCCTTTTATCAAAAGAGGACAAGTCATGGTTTTGCGCATAAACGATACGATCCCTAATTTGACCGTTCCGACTGATCATGGAGATATAAATCTACACGATTGGTCGGTGATGGCTGGGCCATCATTTTTTTCTCACCCGAAAGATTTCACTCCTGTTTGCACCACTGAATTTGGCGCTGTTGCTCAGCTGGGTGACGAGTGGGCCAAACGGAACACCAAGGTTCTGGCGTGTCGGTCGACGGTGTTGAAGACCACAAAAAGTGGAAGGTTGATATTGAATCTGTTGGCGGTGCCAAACCGAATTTTGCAATTGTCGCGGATGCAGGATTGGAAATGGCAAAAGCCTTTGACATGCTGCCTGCCGAGTATGTTCTGCCTGATGGCCGGACACCTGCAGATTCCGCCACCGTGCGTTCCGTGTTCATCATTGGGCCAGATAAACAAGTGAAGCTGATGATGACCTATCCCATGACAGTGGGTCGCAACTTTGCAGAGATCTTGCGCGCACTGGATGGACTGCAAATGTCCTCCAAGGGTGTTGCAACACCGGCTAACTGGACTGTTGGCGAAGATGTGATCGTACCGCCTGCTGTGACTACAGAAGATGCTGAGAGCAAGTTCGGCGCAGTGAAAACCGTTCTGCCTTATCTGCGTTATGTGCACGCACCAAGCTCGTAGCTCCTGAGTGTGTTTCACCAAATAAAAAGCCCCGCGGAGATGATCTTCGCGGGGCTTTTCTCATTTGTTATTTCGCCAAGGCTTAGTCAACCTTGCGGACAGCGCCCTTGGAGGCGCTGGTTGTCATAGCCGCGTAGGCTTTGAGTGCGGTGGAGACCTTACGGCTGCGCTTTTCGGATGGCTTCCATGCCTGATCGCCTTTTGCTTCCATCGCTGCACGGCGGTGGGAGAAGTCTTCATCAGAGAGACGCACTTCGATCCTACGGTTTGGAATGTCGATATCGATGATGTCACCTTCGTGCACCAGAGCGATATTGCCGCCTTCAGCAGCTTCCGGAGAGACGTGGCCGATGGACAGGCCCGAAGAGCCACCTGAGAAGCGGCCATCTGTGATCAGCGCACAGGCTTTGCCGAGGCCTTTGGACTTGAGGTAGCTGGTTGGATACAGCATTTCCTGCATGCCCGGACCGCCGCGTGGGCCTTCGTAGCGAATGAGAACGATGTCGCCCTCTTTGACCTTACCGGTCAAAATCGCACTTACTGCGGTGTCCTGAGATTCAAAAATGCGTGCCGGGCCGGAGAATTTGAGAATGCTCTCATCCACGCCAGCCGTTTTCACGATACAGCCGTCTTCAGCCAGATTGCCGTAGAGAACAGCCAGTCCGCCATCTTGCGAGAACGCATGTTCTTTGTTGCGGACCACACCGTTTTCGCGGTCATCATCAACACCTTCCGCATAGCGGGAGCTTTGGGAGAACGCGACTTGTGTCGGGACACCGCCCGGTGCTGCGGTGAAGAACTCGCGCACGCTTGCACTGTTGGTGCGCTTGATGTCCCAGCGCTCCAGCGCCTCGGCCAAGTCTTTGGCATGTACGGACTTTGTGGAGGTATCAATCAGGCCTGCGCGGTCCAGCTCACCCAAGATACCAAGGATGCCGCCGGCGCGGTGAATATCTTCCATGTGCACGTTCGCAATCGAAGGTGCCACCTTACACAGAACTGGTACGAGGCGAGACAGGCGGTCAATATCTTCCATGGTGAAGTCCACTTCACCTTCCTGCGCTGCGGCCAGCAGGTGTAGAACTGTGTTGGTGGAACCGCCCATGGCGATGTCCATAATCATTGCATTTTCAAAGGCTTTGAAGTTGGCAATGTTGCGTGGCAAGACATTCTCGTCTTCCTGCTCGTAATAGCGTTTTGCCAGATCAACGATCAGGTGACCAGCTTCGACAAACAGGCGTTTACGGTCAGAGTGGGTTGCCAGTGTTGTGCCGTTGCCCGGAAGCGCCAGGCCGAGAGCTTCTGTCAGGCAGTTCATGGAGTTTGCGGTGAACATGCCGGAGCAGGAACCACAGGTCGGGCATGCGCTGCGCTCAATGCTCTCAACATCACTGTCAGAAACATTGTCATCGGCTGCGGCGATCATTGCGTCGACAAGGTCGATTTTGCGTTTTTCACCGTTTGCAAGCACGACTTTGCCCGCTTCCATGGGACCGCCGGATACAAACACGGTCGGGATGTTCAGGCGCAAAGACGCCATCAACATGCCCGGGGTGATCTTGTCACAGTTGGAGATACAAACCATGGCATCGGCGCAGTGTGCGTTGACCATGTATTCAACGGAGTCCGCGATCAGCTCTCGGGACGGCAACGAGTAGAGCATACCGTCGTGGCCCATTGCGATGCCGTCATCGACTGCAATGGTGTTAAATTCCTTGGCGATGCCACCGGCTTGCTCGACTTCGCGGGCGACGAGCTGACCGAGGTCTTTCAAATGCACGTGACCAGGCACGAACTGGGTGAAAGAATTGACGATTGCGATAATTGGCTTACCGAAGTCATTTTCCTTTACACCGGTTGCACGCCACAGGCCTCTGGCTCCTGCCATGTTACGGCCGTGGGTGGATGTGCGCGAGCGATAGTTTGGCATTGAAAACCTCAATCTGGCGACTATGTTCTTTTACTTGTTGCCGTATAGTTAGTACCATTGGATCAACTTGGCAACTTTTCTGCAGTTTACACCACGCTAGAGGAAAAGAGTACCCGACGGTACGCCCCACTTACGTGTGTTTACTTGAGCTTTTCTCGGGTGTTATCTGTGGGTGGCTCAAGTCTAACCGTGCTCAGAAGCGGTTGAAGGCAAAACTGGAGAGATCATGACCCGCCTCTTTTCCTGTAAGCACATCTGCCATTAGCCGTCCGATGGACGGGCCGATGCCAAATCCGTGGCCGGAAAAGCCCGTCACGATGTGCAGGTTGTGATCAGCCGGGGCGCGGTCGATGACGGGAAGGAAGTCCGGCATGGCGTCAATGAGACCACCCCAGGCATGATTCAGCTTTGTCCCCTTTAGCTGCGGGAACCTGTCTGCAAAGGCCGCTGATAGCGCAGTCAATTCCTTTTGATTTGGCTTTGAGTTGAGCACACGCATTGCTTCAAACGGGCTTATATCCGCACCGGTCCAACGCCGGCTTTGCATCCAGTGGTCCGGATAGTTCTTTGGGGACCATGGTTTGATGCTGGTGCCTTTGAGGTTTCGGGCCATGTTTGGCAGCCATTCCCTCAGGTTGCGGAAGGAATCTGGACCGAGATGATGTGTCTGGTTGTTCTTAAGGGCAATCGTATAGCCACCATCCTGACGGCGGCGCAGGGCAAATGTGTTGTCAGAGGCGTTTGCGGAAAAGACTTCGGGCACTGCCTGTGTTGCCGCAACCGTCAGTTCAACGGCAAGCTGTGGCAGCTTGAGCCAGCGTTGGCAGCAAACAAAGATGACCATGCGCCACCAGCAAGAACAATTTGTTCGGCTTTGATTTCCCCTTGCTCGGTGACAGCTCCAACAACGTTGCCACCAGACTTTACCAGCGTGCGAACTGCCGTATTCTCGCAGATGATTGCGCCAAGGCGTTCTGCTGCTTTGGCGATGCCGAGGGTTGCTTGTCCCGGCTCTGCCCGCCCATCACTGGCGGTATGCATGCCACCAATCCAGCGGCCTTGTTTGCCTTGATGGCTTCATGCACTTGCGCACCAGAGATCATGCGGGTGTCGAGATCATATTTACGGCCAAGCTCGACAAACTTCTCAAAGTCCTCCAGATCCCCCTGCTTTTCAGCAAGATAGTAGACGCCGGTGGCGCTGTAACCGAGATCTTCACCAGTCTCTTTGCTTAGCTCTTCCCATAGGTGGCGCGCTTCAATGGAAAGCGGGATTTCTGGTTCATCGCGTCCTTGCTGACGTATCCACCCCCAGTTGCGGCTGGATTGTTCTCCTGCAACGCGGCCTTTCTCACAGAGGGTGACTTTGGCACCTTGTTTGGCAAGGTAGTAGGCAGTGCAAACCCCGATGATGCCGCCGCCTATGATAAGTACGCCTGTTTCTGCCGGAAGCTGGCCGTGGAACTGCTGCGGTGTTTTTTCTGAATAAATCACGTTACTAACTCAAAGAACTAAATAAACGGGCCCAGTTCTAACCGTGAGCCGTCTGTAAAACGTCCAAATCTGAAGCGCGTCAGATCATGGCCAGCTGGTTTGCCCTGTAACAGGTCCGCCATGATGCGACCAGCAGCGGGGCCAATCCCGAACCCATGGCCGGAAAATCCCGTGGCGATGAAGACGCCTTTTGCGTAGGCACCTCGTCCATGATCGGAACAAAGTCCGGCATCGCATCAATCATCCCTGCCCAGCTTTCCTGCAATTGCAGGCCTTCAAGCTGCGGAAAGCGATCAACCAGACGCTCCTGAATGCGCTTCAAGGCTTTTGGGCTTGGAGCGGGATTGAGCACACGGCAGGTCTCAAACGGTGTGATTTCGTTACCGGACCAACAGCGTTTATGCCCCCACGCATCAGGGTAATTCTTTGGCGGGTTCAGGCCAAAAGATATGCCGGAGTACGAGGCTTTGACTGCGGGAAGCCATTTGAGAAGGTGACGGAAGGAATCCTTGCCTATGTAATGATCATGAATATCACTGATTGCCAGCGTGTAGCCACCATCCTTTCTTTTGCGGAAGGCAAACAGGCTATCTACTGCGTTTCCATCGAAGATATCCGGAGCAGCCCTTGTGGCCGCAACGGTTGCCCTGACACAGAGCTGGGGCATGGAGATACCGAGGTTTTGTGCAAATAGGGAAGACCAGGCACCTGCTGCAATCAAAACACGGTTTGCTTTGATTGCGCCCTTCTCAGTGACAGCTCCGGTGAGCTGGCCGCCTGCAAACTCCAGCGTTCTTACGGCACAGTCTTCAACGATCACTGCCCCGCTGCGTTCGGCTGCACGGCCAATGGCAGGCACGGCGATCCATGGTTCGGCGCGTCCATCACTTGGCGTGACCATGCCGCCAATCCATTTACCTTCACGGCCCGGAATGCGTGCATAGACTTCATCCTTGCTCAGCAGTCGCGTGTCCAGCTGGTGCTGTTTGGCAAGGTCCAGAAAGGCCTCGTAATCCTTTAGGTCTGCTTCCTTTTCAGCCAGAAAGTAGACACCATGCCGGCGGAAGCCAGATCCTCGCCGGTCTCCTCCATCAGCTGCTGCCATAAGTGATTGCTCTCCATACTGATTGGGAGTTCAGCTGCATCCCTGCCCTGCTGGCGAACCCAACCCCAGTTGCGGCTGGACTGCTCGCCTGCGACGCGGCCCTTTTCGCAGAGCGTAACGCTCACACCCTGCTTTGCAAGCCAATAGGCTGTGCAGGTGCCAATAACGCCACCGCCGATAATCAGAATGTCAGTCTGTTCAGGAAGTTCACCGAAAAACTGTTTCGGCGTAGAGCTGGTGTAAGTCGCCATGACGGCCTCACAGGGTCAGATCTTCAGATTACGATCCGTTGGGACCAAAACATCACTTCACGAGCCAGTGCCTAAGCACTTCGTCAACCTTTGGATTAGACCATATTGGCAGGTTGGATTGTGCGTCAACCCAAAACTGGCTTGAGAGTATATCACCCTCAAGCCAGAGTATTTTTACCGTGGGGCCATGCGGATGGCACCGTCAAGACGGATAGTTTCGCCATTGAGCATCGGGTTGGTGCAGATAGCCTCGACAAGCTGGGCATACTCTTCCCCGCGACCCAGACGGGACGGGAATGGTACCTGCTGACCAAGGGAGTCCTGCACTTCCTGTGACAGACCACGAAGCATTGGGGTCTCAAAGATACCCGGAGCAACGGTCATGACACGAATGCCGGACTTGGACAGGTCACGAGCCACTGGCAGTGTCAGGCTGCGATGCCGCCCTTGGAAGCTGCATACGCTGCCTGACCGATCTGACCGTCAAACGCTGCAACAGAGGCAGTGGATACAATCACACCACGCTCGCCATCTTCAGTCAGCGGATCAAGTGTGGCCATGCGTGTTCCTGCAAAGGAGGTGCAACGGAAGGAGCCAACGAGGTTGACGTTGATGACCGTCTGGAACATGTCCATCGGGTGTGGTGCGCCGCGAGAGGTGGTTTTGGCAACAGGTGCAATGCCTGCACAGTTAACAAGAATACGTGTTGGGCCGTGCGCTGCTTCAGCTGCATCCAGACCTGCAGTCACACTGTCATCGCTGGTGACGTCTACTTTTACGAACTGACCACCGATCTCGTCTGCTGTCGCCTGACCTGCTTCTTCGTTTACGTCGAAAAGAGTTACTTTCACGCCGTGGCTAGCCAATTTCCGTGCGGTTGCTGCGCCAAGACCTGATGCGCCGCCGGTTACTACAGCAGCAATTTTATTATTAAGTAGCATGGAGTCCCATCCCGATTCATTATGTTTGCCCCGCGCTCTTTCAAAGCTCCCGCCAAAATTCTTTGAAAGCAGCGTTACGCTGATATCTACGGGTCGGCGCGAGAAAATAGTTCTTACGCCAAAGCCACAAGGTCTACTTTTCCATTGATTCCTGCAACACACTCAGACTTTAAATCTAGCATGTTTCCCTTATACCCTTGTCGTAGTGCCATGGAATAAGTCGCTCCATCTGTCAGGAACCGGGTGGCCTGCACTTTATTGGCCGCTTCCAGCTTTGCCGCACGGTTGACCGCATCTCCAATTACGGTGAATTCCAGACGATCATGCACCCCAACAACACCAACGCTTACCGGTCCCGCAGCAACACCCACACCGATCTCAAACTTCATGGGCCAGCCTGCAGCTTCAAGGTCAGCGCTTTCCTCCTCCAGAATGTGGGCAAGCTCGACACCTGCACGCAGCGCATCAGCAGCATAGGTCTCACTGTCAGAGACCGCACCGAAGGTGGCGAGAATGCCGTCTCCGAGGAACTTATCGATCTGCCCTCCCTCACCCAAAATCGCCTTGGCGGCTTTCTTTTGATAGAGGCTTAAGACCCGCATGATGTCTTTCGGCGGCATCTTAGCTGCGGTTTTTGTAAAGGACCGGATGTCGACGAGCAGGACCGCCACCTCTCTAATTTCGCCATTCCCGGCATTGAGCCTGCTTTCGGACTCCACGATTGAGTTGGCAACTTCCGGTATAAAGAAGCGGCTTAAATCTTTCACCGCATACTTCTCACGGATAGCAGAGAAGAAGGTGCGGCGGGCACGGAGGATCGACAGGGCTAAAAGGGCAGTCACGGAAAGGATGATGATCAACTTATCCAATTCTGCGCCGATAAGAACAGTGTCCGCTGTCAGGTATTCAACGTAATTATGGGTGATGTGCGTTGTGCCATCTTCATAGCTGAGGGCGTAGAACACCAATCCCAGCCAGCCCAATGCCCCAAAGACCCCGGTCAGGACGACATATCTTGGATCAAAACGCAGGGCGCGCAGGGCGATAAACAGGAACAGATACATCAAGGTCGGGGCCTTGAGGTAGAAGGCGGGATGTTGTTCGTACTGGATATGGAAAGAGAATATGAGGCCAACCAGCAGGGTAACGTCTACAAGGATCGACAGGACCAGATACCAGACTGGTAATGTGATTTTAAAGGAGACGTAAATTCGAACGAGGGTAAAGACCATATAGCAGAATAAAGCCAACGGCACGAAATTGAAGCCAGTGGAACCTTCTGCACGTGGGGCAATGGAATAAAGGATGGCAAAGAAGATGATGACGCCGAGCTGCACGATACCGATCAAACGCTCGGACACGGCTTCCTGACGCGCAACTTCGCGCCGGACGCGCAATGGCAGCTCGCCTTCTGGTGCCTTGGGCCCCAAGATTACATTCTTCAGCTGATCGTAAAGGCTCGCTTTTGGGGTTTCCTGATAGGAGATGCCATGGAATTTTTCGCTCAGATCCACATTCGGCTTCTTGTCTGAGCCGCGTTTTCTTGAAGGATCGAAACTCTCTGGACCACTTCCAATTGCCACACTCGTCTCCCGTCACACCACGTTTGTGGTGGTTCTGGTTTGCGCGCGATTTCTTCCGATCACTTATGCGCAACGAATGAGTGGGCTTAGGGTCTGAGCACCATCTTCAGCGGCCACAATTGTGCGTGGGTGTATCTGCTGGGCGGCCAGACCGATTTCGTCCAGTTCATCATCCGTGCGCCGTGGATCATGATGAAAGATCACGGGCGTCTTCACGTTGGCGCGCTGGCATATTCCGACCACATGTTCCCATGTGGAATGTCCCCAGCCTTATACTTAGGGTATTCGGCTCTGGTGTACATCCCATCATGGATCACAACATCAGCATCACGGATAAATTCAAGGACAGCTGCATCGTGAGGTGCGCTCCCCATTTCGTGATCTGTGATGATGCATACGGACTTACCATTGTACTCCATCCGGTAGCCACAGGCACCACCTGGATGGTTTAGCGCAACGGTTTTGATTATCAGTCCATTGTCTTTCGTCAGAGTGTCTCCTGCCTTGAAACTTTTAAAGGAAACGGCACTTAGCTTGTGCGCGCCCACTGGAAAAATGGGGGGGGACATGATCCGGCAGATGGTATCCCTTAAATCAGAGGGGTCATTAAAAAGGCCCGCCATTGCCCTGATGCAGAAGCGTGGGTCGTAAGCGGGTTCAAAAAAAGGGAAGCCCACAAATGTGGTCGAGATGTGTGTGGGTGAAGAGCAGGTCGATATCCCTGTTCTTTCCCTGCATAATCTCAGCACCAAAATTTCGAGCACCTGAGCCGCAATCGACCATCAACTGAACATCGCCTGCCCAAATTTCCAAGCAGGTCGTTTCTCTGCCATATCTAAGTGTCTGGGAACCCGTTGCAGCTGTTGAGCCGCGAGCACCCCAAATTTTTAGCGAAAATTCATTCAAGTAATCTGGCCTTTCAATTGTTCAATTAGATGCAGGACGTGCCTGCGCAAGTTCTCTGGTCGTTTTTTCCAATCGCAACGCCAACACACGCATGATCTCCAGTGACACCTTCGGAAACTCTGCGATGAGCTTCAAAAAGTCCCCTTTGGAAATAGCGAGAACGTATGTCGTACCGATCGACTGCAAGGTCGCGGTGCGGGGAACATCACACAAAATCGCAATTTCGCCAATGATGGCGTATTGCCCAACCCGCGCAACTTCATTTTCGTCAACAAACACAGCAACTTCGCCGGAAAGAACGACAAAGGCACTGTCACCGTCATCTCCTTGATGACACAGTATCTCCCCGTCCTGGAATTCCATACGGTCGCTGATAAACGCTAGAAGACGCAGTTTGCTCGGTTCCAACCCTTCGAGGAGGGGGACACGGCTTAAAGCTTGGACTTCCGCATCAATTGTCACATTTCTCTCCCAAGAACTTGATCAACATAGCTGAATTCACCGCAGCAAACTGTGCTGTAGCTCACACCATTTCGCCTTTGTTTCACCATATTCGCCAAGACTATCTTTCGATAACCCTCCCATTTTCCAGGTGAAGCTTCCGCTCAAACTCGTCTGCTATACTCTCATTACTTACACCAAACAAAAGAATTCTATCTGACATCATTTTTTTTCAAGTCATCTCTTAGGCTTTTATCTGCCGCAGAGACACTATTTGCTGTTTCGTCGAGAACGTAGATATATGCATTCTTCAGCAACGCACGAACAAGGCAGATCAAGCGGCGCTGATGTGTAGACAGTCTCGCCCCGGCGACGCCGACGTGAAAATCGAAGGCTGCACGACGGACTGGTACAGTAAGGTCTCTTTCACGCACAATCTCCTGCAAAACCTGTTGTATCTTCTGGCGAGCGTCACGACGATCAAGCTTGTGTGACCGAAGATCAAATTGTCCTCAATGCTCAAGGTCGTGAGATATTTCTCCGGATCAAAGAACTCAAACCGTTCACTGTCCCGTCCCACGGTATCCATAAACTGGGCCCGGGCGGCAACGAACTTCTCACGCATTTCATCATCCAGAACGCCAAAACGATGTTTGGCTGGAATGAGTTTCAGGGCCAATGCGATCAGCCGGGTTCGGTCTGCATCCTTTATTTTTCTACCGCGTTGGTTAAGCTTTTGCTCAGTTAAAATGCGTGAAAACTCTGGCAAATCTTCACGGCTGATGAAGGAGTAATTGTTCAGCAAGTCACTGTCCGCACTCACATCAGCAAACAACTCGACCATTGTTGTGGCAATTTCTAGTCCTACCTTGGTCAAAAGCACATCAAACCCAGTATTTGCCAGAAATGCCGAAATCTGCGGGTCTTCGGGGATATGTTCAATCGTCATAAAGTGTTCTTTGGGGCTAGCGAAGAACAAGTTCTGCGCCAGAGTTGCAGACTGATTGAACTTTTCCGTATCCCAGAATTCCACAAGGTTCTGCAATGACGTGTCGTTTTCGATCTTCTCGCGCAGTGCTTTGCGCGCCTCAACCAATTTTGACATTAGCTCGTCATTTAGTTCCCCTGCTCCGTCTGGATCTATAATTGTTTCAACACCAAGAAGATAAAGATCACGCGAGAAGCCCGCGAGCTCGCACAACTCGAGTGCCTTTTCTTCCAGGTCCTGCATAGAGTTGGTGTTGGCCTTCTCGTAGTCCTCCCAGCGCGCCTTCAGGTCGTAGGACGGGCTTTTGGTCATGGCCGCTTCGCGTAGTTGACGTTGCCGTTTCTTTAGACCATTTCCCTCATACTCAATCTGCTCCTGAGGCCGGTGTCGCAAGCCATAAAACAGGTTGTCACGAATTGTCCCTGTCCAGACATGCAGGTGTCCGCCCACATAAGCAATCTGTCTGCCCAATGTGGCTTCTGATAGGCCTTCGTAATTCATTCCATTAATAGAGACCGAGCCGGATGTGGGGCTTAACAGACCAGCTGCCATCTGCAGCAGTTCCGCGCGTCCTGACCCATCAACACCGGAGACAACAAGGGGTTTGCCCGGTTCGACAGTGAGTGAGACCCCATGCACCTCCTGCCCTGTACCCAATCCGGACAGGCGTAGTTGATCGAACTTCAGCGTGCCAGAAAGTGTGACGGCTTCATCATCCAGAAGGCGTTGCTTTTCATAAAGATCGGGCGGGTCAAAGTTCTCACTACGGTCTGGTATTTTACCGAAACATCCGCTGTCATCTGATAGTAGGTGAGAAGCTCTTTCCAGGGGCCGGCCAGATCTTTATAAGCTGCGATCACCGCAATCAGCGCACCAATACTAAGCTGGCCTTTGATGACAAGATAGCCGCCGATAAAGTAGAAGAAAAACGGTGTCAGCTGGTTCATGAAGTTATTGACGAACTTGATGAAGTACTTGCGGTTATAGATATCAAAGCGAATTCGGAAGTTTCGGTAGAGTTTGTCGGAAAGGTCTGCCGAGTGCCAGGCAGAGGTGTCGTTGGCGTGGATCTCGGAGATCCCCGAGATGGTCTCTCCGACCCTATCTGCAATGACCCGCACGTTCTTGACGCGCTGGCGGGACAGGCGTACGACCTTTTGCTGTAGCTTTGGGATGACGTAGCCCTGAACCGGATAGAGCGAGATAGCAGCCAGTCCTAGCAATGGGTCCTGAACGAAAATAAAGCCCACCTGAACCACCAGCATACCGCCCTGATAGGCGGGCAGTGCGAAGGCCTCACCAACGAAACCACCAACATCCTCGACCTCGGCGGTAATCATTGGTATGATCTCCCCCGAGCTGACTTTCTTGAAGTGAGGAAGGCGGAAGCGAAGGACGCGCTGAAACAGCTCAAACCGCAACTGGCGTAGCATCCTCTCGCCCAGTCGGCCCTTGTAGACGTTAAGATATAGTTTGATGCAGTTGCTAACAACAACAAGAAGCAAGAACAACATGCACAGCACCGCCAGATATTGAATCTGCCCGAGCTGAAAACCGAAGAGTTCTACTGGAAAATCACTACCCTGAATTGCCTCATTGGTAATTTTCTTAGGCAAATCCAGCAGGATGTAACTCACCGGATAGGACAATAAGGTGACTAGAAGAATCGCTATTTGATAGCGAGCTGAGTTCTTCCAGATGAATTGGAAAAGCGTTTTTTCCATGTCCACTCCGATTAAGTTCAGGCCAGACTCACTCGAACCGAGGCGATGCAATTTGAGCTCTAACTGACGCAGAGGAACATTAGGCTACAAGATCTTAAAAAAAACGGCACGAAACGACTCACATCCTTGAATTCTTGGGGTTTTACTTTGAGTTGAAATGCGAAAATGCAGTTTTGGCCGTTTGTTGGTGGCTCTTCTCCACCAGAGTGATCTGTCGCCTGACTCTATGCGTAGCAGATGGAATAAGAAGGGCATGACGGTAAAGACGCCGAAAATTCTGATTTACAGCCACGACACATTTGGCTTGGGCCACTTGCGGCGTTGCCGGACAATTGCCGAATCCCTCGTTGGCTCTTTTCCGGAGATGTCCGTTCTCATCCTATCCGGTTCTCCCATCATTGGCAGTTTTGAGTTTCGTTCGCGGGTTGATTTTGTCCGTATTCCGGGAGTGATAAAGCTGCGAAGCGGCGAATACACGTCTCTGTCCTTGCAGCTGCACATCAATGAGACGATTGCAATCCGCTCCTCCATAATTGAGCACACAGCCAAAGTGTTTAAGCCGGATATTTTCATCGTAGATAAAGAGCCGCTTGGGCTGCGTGGTGAGGTTCTACCCACTGCAATATCTCAAGGGACAAAAAAAACCCATATGGTGCTGGGTCTTCGCGATGTGATGGATGATCCTCATGTTTTGAAGGAAGAGTGGCTGCGCAAGCGGGCCTTTCCTGCGCTTAATGATCTTTACGACGAGATTTGGGTCTATGGTCCCTCATTGATGAACAACCCACTGGATGGGCTTGGCTTTGACCAGTCTGTGATGGACAAAACTATGTTCACCGGGTACTTGCGCCGATCTATGCCAAGTTCAGTCCAGGACTTTACACCTCCCTTTGATGGAACACCTTATGTGCTTGTGACACCAGGCGGCGGCGGAGATGGTGTGGAACTCGTCGACTGGGTTATGAGGCCTATGAAGCGCGGATGCGACCGCTGTTCCCTGCCTAATTGTGCTTGGACCCTTTATGGGAAAAGTGGACATGGAGGCCTTCACAACCCGTGCCTCGCATCTGCGAGATGTGGAGATTCTGCGATTTACGCCTCAGCTTGAACCGTATATGCTAACGCCACCGCCGTCATTGGCATGGGCGGATACAACACCTTCTGTGAGGTCCTTTCGTTTGACAATCCGGCTTTGCTGGTTCCGCGTGTTGTGCCGCGCAGAGAGCAGGCCATCCGTGCTGAGCAAGCCAAAAGCTTGGCCTTGCGCAGATGCTTCCAATCGACGCTATCCAAGCGTTGAACTGATGGTGAAGGCCCTTGCAAACCTGCCGTTCATTGCACCGCCCTCACATGCCAACTCGGAGCACTATCTCGGCGGGCTTGACGTGATCAACCACAGAACTGCCGAAATTCTAGGCGTAGATGCACAAAATCTTTCAGAGCAGATCGAACCTCCTAAAAACTCTAAACTGAAACGCAGCGCGAGGTCATGATGGATGCAGGCCGCATTGCAGTTGTCGTCAAAGGGTATCCACGTCTGTCAGAGACCTTTATTGCTCAGGAGATCTTTGGTCTTCAGCAGCTTGGCATGAAACAGCTGATTGTTGCGCTACGTCAGCCTTATGATCCTTACGTCCATGAGGTTCATAGAAAGATTACAGCTGACGTTCTTTATCTCACCGAGTACTTGAAAGATGATCCACCCCGCGTGAAGCGGGCAATGGCATGGGCGAAGAAGCAACCGACCTATGAGGCTGCCAGAGTTCGTTTTGAGGCTGACCTGAAACACAAGCGGAATGCGGAGCGGTTTCGCCGTTGGGGGCAAGCCTGTGTGATGGCCCATGAATTGCCAGCGGATGTAAATTGGATCCACACGCATTATCTGCACAGCCCCTGCACCGTTGCACGTTATGCGGCAATGCTTTCTGGTCGGCGCTGGTCCTTTTCAGCCCATGCAAAGGACATTTGGACCACGGAACGATGGGAGCTTGAAACCAAGCTTGCTGATGCAGACTGGGGGGTGACCTGTACCAAGGCCAACCTTACCTACCTACGCTCACTTTGCACCCAGCCAGAGAAGATCAATCTTGTATATCATGGTCTAGATTTTAGCGGATTTCCTGAGGCTCCACGTCCTGCGAGGTTACGGGATGGGACAGGACCAGACAGTGTTCAGATCATATCTGTCGGACGATTGGTCGCAAAAAAGGGCTACGATATCTTGCTGCGTGCACTCAGTGAATTACCCAAGGACCTTAACTGGCACTTCACCCAGATTGGCGGAGGTGAATTATCGCAGAGCTTGAGGACCTTGCAGACAAGCTTAGTCTGAATGACCGTATTTCATGGCTAGGTGCGCAGCCCAGAACCGAGGTATTGCAGGAGATGGAAAAGGCTGACATCTTTGCCCTCGCCTGCCGCGTCACAAAATCCGGGGATCGGGATGGGCTGCCGAATGTTGTGATGGAAGCCCACGCTATGTCGCTGCCGTGCGTTTCCACTGACGTCTCCGCTCTGCCGGAGATTATTGAAGATGGCAGGACGGGACTGCTGTGTCCGACTGAAGACGTAGGAGCGATTGCAGAGGCCTGCGGTCCTTGATCACCAAGCCCGCTGAGAGAGAGAGGATCGGACGCAATGCATTTGAAAGTGTGCATCAGCGTTTCAGTGCCTCCCCCGGGTTGAAATTTCTGGAAGACAAATTCTCGAGATGCCTGGAGCTTTATTCATGAAAGTTGCCTTTACAGCTCCCATGAAGCCAATCGACCATCCTGTACCTTCCGGTGACCGGACGATGGGACGGTTGATTGTGCGCGCGTTGAAACTGGCTGGCCATGAGGTTGAAGTCGCCTCGACATTCCGCAGCTGGCGCGCGCACGGGGGCGAGGATGTCACCCGCGAAGTGAAAGAGCTTGCTCTAACAGAGGCAAAGGCCCTTGCCGAACAGTGGATTGAGCGCGGTGATGTGCCGGATGTGTTTCTCACCTATCACCTTTACCACAAGGCACCTGACTGGATTGGTCCGTATCTGTGCGCCAAGTTCAACATTCCTTATGTGGTTGTTGAAGCCAGCCGCGCACCAAAGCGGCAGTCCGGCAACTGGGCCCTCGGCTTTAATGCTGCGGATGCAGCTCTTGCGCAGGCAAGCCATGTGGTGGCACTCACCAACTCGGATGCGCAGTGTCTGAAGGAAGTGCTAAATGAAGATGTTTTGACGGTTCTGCCGCCCTTTTTGGAAACTGCAAAGTTTGAGGTTAGTCACAGCGTTACAAAAGGCTCGGCAGATGGCAAGATACGGCTTCTTTGCGCTGGGATGATGCGTGAAGGTGATAAGCAGTTCTCTTACATGATCCTTGCCGCCGCGCTGAAACAGATTTCCGATCTGCCATGGCGGTTGACCATTGCGGGCGACGGGCCTGCGCGCGGCGAGATTGAGCCGCTGTTTGATCGAGAGCGCACCGATTTTGTCGGGCTCATTCCATGGCAAGAGATGCCGAGGCTCTACCGGTCTCACGATGTCTTTGTGTGGCCTGCCATTCGTGAAGCTTTTGGTTTTGTGTTTCTGGAAGCGCAATGTTGCGGGCTGCCCGTTGTTGGCGGGCGTGTATTTGGTGTGCCGGACATCGTTGAAGAGGGCAAGAGCGGCTTGCTCTCTGCTGAAGGTGACGCCTCCGGATTGGCCAAGAACATAGCAACCCTCATCAATGATCCGAATAAACGTGAGGAGATGGCCCTTGCAGCTGTCGAGAACATTCACAGAAGCCATAGTCTGGAAGCTGGAGCGAAAGGGCTCGACAAAGTGCTGAAGGCCGCAATTGAACACCATCGGTTTAAACGGAGAGTACAAGGGGGCTGATGATGAAAGCTTCATCCATGTTCAACATTTGCTGGGGTCCGGCCACATTGTACGTGCGGTCGCGTTGGCCAAGCGTTGGTGCGCCAAGGATTTGCGGTAACACTGGCAACCGGCAACCGGGTGCCGCGAACCGTCGATTGCGATGGCCTGACTGTGGTCCAGCTGCCAGCCGTTCGCGCTGCAGATGCCAAATTCGATGTATTGCTGGATGAGGATGACACTCCGGTTGATGAGGCATGGTGGGAAAACCGCATTGCTGCAACGCTCTCTGCCTTCACTTCAGAGCAATATGATCTTCTGATCACCGAGACATATCCCTTTGGGCGCAGAATGTTTGCTGCGGAGATGACACGTCTTCTGGAGTGTGCCGGCAGTATGTCTTCCCCACCTTGGATAGTATGTTCAGTGCGCGACATTCTGGTGCGCAAGGATGAAATCTGGAAAGAGGAGTGGATGGCCTCTCAGGCAAAAGCTTTTTATGATCGCATTCTCGTCCACTCGGACCCGCACCTCATTACGTTTGATGATAGTTTTCCCTTCACTGAGCGCGTAAACTCACACATTCGCTATACGGGCTACATCAGCGATGACCGTTCCACATCGGCTACGTCAACCGACGGCAAAGGTGAGGTCATTGTTTCGTGTGGGGGGGGCGCTGTTGGGTCTGCGCTCTTGCATGCTGCACTTTCGGCGCGCAACCATATGCCGTCTGGTCTTACGCAGAAATGGCGTGTTCTTGTGGGACAGGATCTTCCCGATGCTGAGTTCCAAAAGCTGTTGCGGCATTCCTCATCCGAGTTTGTGATTGAACGAGCACGGAAGGACTTTCCGGCCCTCTTGAAGAATGCCAAGCTTTCCATTTCGCAAGCTGGCTATAACACAGTGGTTGATATTCTGCGTGCGGGGGTTCCATCGGTTCTGGTGCCCTTTGCCCAGGAGGCGGAAACAGAGCAAACTCAGCGCGCACTTAGTTTGATGAAACACCACAGGGCGGTGGCTGTGCCTGAAAAAGTGCTTAGTGCAAAGACGCTGGCTCAGGCGGCTCAAAAGGCTCTTTCGCTTCCGGCACCGGACTTGCGTATCGCCCTCAATGGCGCAGAAATTGCCGCTCAGGTCCTAGCTGCGGACCTTGGGATGGAGACGCCTGCAGATAATTCATTCGGGATCATTTGGGAAAGGAATGTTACGCGTGACCTCTAACTCTGAATTAGTCGTTGCACCTGTTTCAGAACACAATCTACCTCCCCACACAAACCAAAAGCACTTTGAAGAGCTACTTGTTCAACACCTTGACTGGTTCGCGGAGCGCGGCCGTCAGGTCAGGCTCTGGTGGCGTGACGATGATGCAATCTCGTCCACACCAGCGCTAGAGACACTGCTCAACTTTTCGCAGGATTTTGGTATTCCTCTGTCTCTCTCGGTCATCCCTAAATACGTCAAAGACACACTGGCCCAGCGACTTGAGACCACATCTGCAGTTCATGTGCTGCACCATGGGTGGCAGCATAAAAACTATCAGGATAAATCACGCGAAGAAAAGTCTAGTGAGTTTGGATGGCGCCGTTCCGCTCAGGATTTCACAGAAGAGCTCATTGAGGCAAACAGATCTTGCAAAATCTGTTCGGGCCGCGCTTTGTACGCTCTTTGTGCCTCCCTGGAACCGGGTCGCACCGCCAGCAGTGCGTCTTCTCCAGCAGCAAGGTGGCTATGGGCTTTCAGCCTTTACATGGATAAACCACTTTCGAATGCCTCATCTACAAAGCCATGTCGACATTATCGAATGGAAGAGGGACAAACCCTTTATTGGCTGGGAACGCGCCCGCAAGAGATTAGACCTGCAACTGTGCAGGCGGCGCGCGAACTCAATCGACCCCATTGGATTGCTAACCCACCACTTGGATCATGGGGAGGACTGTACCGAGTTTCTGGAGGCGTTCTTCAAGCTCACCGCATCCCATCCAGCGGCGCAGTGGCTCAGTTCAAAAGAGCTTCTTGATGAAGCAAAAAGGAATTTCAATCAGGCTTCTGGACTTGTCTAGTCCGGAGTGGGTCAGACCCGAGTTCATTGAAACAGTCTGTGTCACAGATCGCTCAACATCAGCTGAGGCCCTTTTGGTGCTGCCCCGCTCAATTGCTTGTGAGATCCTCCAGCTTGCTCTGCCCTACTTGTAGGGATCTGCTGCATCGCGCAGGCCGTCGCCCATGAAGTTGAAGGCAAGTACTACGATGATGATTGGGATGACCGGAGCCATCAGCCATGGGTAGATGGTTACAACGGCGATGTTTTGGGCCTCATTGAGGAGAACTCCCCACGATACCGCTGGTCGTCTGAGGCCAAGGTTCAGGAAGGACAACGCGGTTTCTCCAAGGATCATGGCGGGCACAGAAAGGGTTGCTGAGGCGACAAGGTGGCTTGTGAAGCCGGGAAGCAGGTGTTTGACGATAATCCGGCTTGGCTTTGCGCCCATGAGCGTAGCGGCTTTGGCATACTCTTCTTCGCGCAAAGAAAGCAATTTGGACCTGACGGCGCGCGCCAGACCGGGCCAGTCAAGAAGGCCGAGGATAACCGTCAAGCCAAAGTATATCCAGACCGGCGACCATGTGATTGGCAGGGCTGCGGACAGGGCCATCCAGAGGGGAAGTTCCGGCAGTGATCGCATGATCTCGATAACCCGCTGCACGGAGCTATCAATCCATCCTCCAAAAAAAACCTGCCATTCCGCCCAGTAGAACACCAAGCACCATGGAAATGCTCACCCCGACAAGACCAATGGTGAGAGACAGGCGCGCACCGTAGACCAAGCCGGAGTATTGGTCTCGCCCTAACCGGTCTGTTCCCGCGAGAAACAGAGTTCCTTCTTCAGCGGGGCAAATCACGTGGAAGCTGGCAGGAAACAGGCCCCAGAACTGGTAGGGTTCACCTTCGCAGAAAAACCTCAGTTTCTGCACGTCGGTCCTGTCGGTTTCATACACCCATCGCAGGTTTTCCAAGTCAACGGACGGGGTCATGCCGTAGACGAACGGGCCGACGAACTTTCCTTCATGGAACAGATGCAATGCTTGCGGCGGGGCGTACAGGAAATCAACATTGCGCTTGGCAACAGGGTACGGTGCGATCATTTCTGCAAAGGGCACGCACAGATAGAAGAAGAACAAAACAACGACCGACACTACCGCCAGTTTGTGTTTGCGGAACTTCCACCAGATAATCTTCCATTGAGCCGCTTGATAGTAGCGCTCCTGCTCTTTGGTCAGTGTCTCTACGACATTAGGGTCAAATCCTTTCGGATTGACGTAGTGCTCTGGTTTGTCATCGCGGCGGCTATCTGGGCTCATTGTCTTACGCCTTCTTTTCCAAGGCGAATACGTGGATCCAGATATCCAAGCAGGATGTCAGAGATCAGCATTCCGACGAGTGTAAGCAGAGAGACAAAGAGCAAAATAAATCCTGCAAGGAACTGATCTTGGGACTGAAGCGCGCCCAACAAGATCGGCCCAACGGTGGGCAGGTTCAAGACAACGGAAACAATCACCGAGCCTGAGACGAGCGAGGGAATTAGGTTACCAATATCAGCGATGAACGGATTCAAGGCGATGCGCAGAGGGTATTTGACCAGAAGCTTGCTTTCGCGCATGCCTTTTGAACGGGCAGTGGTGACGTACTGCTTGTAGAGCTCATCTAAAAGGTTTGCGCGCAGCCTTCGGATCATAGCGGCTGTGCCAGAGGTTCCGATTACGATGACCGGGACCACAAGATGCGCCAGAATAGACAAGACTTTTCCGCTACTCATGGGGGCCCCGATATACTGCTCTTGCATAAGCCCGCCCACAGACAACCCGAACCATGTGTTGGCCAGATAGATCAGGACCAATGCCAGCAGGAAGTTGGGGGTGGCAAGGCCGAGGTATCCTATGAGCGTGAAAGTGTAATCTCCCACTGAGTACTGGTGGGTTGCAGAGTAAATGCCGATGGGAAAAGCAACGCAGTAGACGAACAGTATTGTTGCAAGGTTCAGAGCGATTGTGAGCGGGAGTGTTGGACCGACCACTTCGTCCACTGGTTGGTTGTACTCAAAGGACCAGCCCA
Organism: Pseudovibrio sp. JCM 19062; assembly: GCA_001310715.1. The sequence continues at coordinate 23,474 of BAXV01000003.1, read as the reverse complement.
GTTTCCTTGAATGAGCCCATCAAACCCATTCGGGCCGGGCCAAAGGCCAACCCAGATTCCGTAGCGTTCAATAAACGGACGGTCCAATGCGAACTCGCTGCGAAGAAACTCCAGTCTGCTGATGGATGCGCTTTCGCCGGTGGAGCGCAACATGGAGATCTGATTGGAGATATATCTCCTTCCGGCAATTCGATAATCAGGAAGATCAGAAAACTGATAGCGGCAAGCGTCGGTATCATAATCAAGAGACGCCGCAGGATGTAATTGAGCACCCGCTTCCCTTTCTTCTCTGCACCACTCGTGCGGGAACACTAAAGGAGCTCCCTTGGCTTTCTCTGAGTATATCTAATCAGGTTTAAAGGGGGGCATTAGTACTTACTTAACACACCCAGATCTGTGCCGAATTTTATTGGCCCTCATCGGGCAGAAGGTTCTCAAAGAAGAAAAGATCCATACGGTGAATCCCGAACTGCGCGCCGGGGTCCCAACCATATATTCCCGTTTCAGGAACGTTGAGTAAGCCTTTGACAACAACCGGTTGGCGCACGCCGTTGACCAGACCGATATGGATGGTTTCTTCCGCATGGATCTGCAACATTTGTTCCCAGATTACGTCACGTTCTTCAAAACTGGCGCTTATCAGCCATTGGTCAAACAGCTCAACCAGACGCACGGCGGGTGGCCAGTCTGGTTTGGTGCCGGATTGGCCGTCGGTCTCGTAGTAGTTGCCCCAGCGCGCCCACGAGAGGAAGTCTTCACGTGTGGGGGCATAATCGATTGGCGGCATGCCCGCTGTCGGCACGCCATTTTCAAAGCCGGACCAAACCGACATCATCAAGGAGCCGGCGATGGCACGGGCACGGATTGTGTCGCGCTGACTTGGGCGGATGAACGCAGATACACCGATCTCCTTCCAGGTCTCGGCAACCAGTTCCAGAGCATCATCCTGTTCTGCGTTTTCCCTGTGAGTTCGATGATTAGCTGTAGTGGACGTCCATCTTCCAGCAAGCGGATTCCGTCCCCACGTCTATCTGTCAGTCCAATCTCATCAAGCAACTCATTGGCAAGGTCTGGGTCAAACTCTGCCCATGCGGTCTGAAGGTCCGGTTGGTACAGCGGCGAGACATCGAGCACAGTGTCGTTGCCGGCTCGGCCGAGACCAAAATAAAGCACTTTATTGATGAGTTCCCGATCAACGCCCAGCGAGAGTGCGTGGCGGAAGCGACGATCCTGCATGAGTGTGCGCCATGTGGGATCTTCAATACTGAGATTGGGAAGGATCGAGATTTCCGAGCCTTTTGAGTTGAGCCAGAGGCGTGTATCGTAATCACGCAGTTGCTCCCCGCGCTTTAAAACTGAGATATCGCCAAACCCCAGCCCGCGGGCCTGAAGGTCGCTTTCACCGGCCAATGTCTTCGCGGGTATCAGATTGCTGTCGACCACACTCATGATGACGCGGTCGATGTAAGGTAGCTGCTGGCCTGCACTGTCCACGCGGTGGAAGAATGGATTGCGTTCCGTGACAGCACGACGCTCGCCGGAGGCGCTTCGGGGCACCCATGGCTGCAATGTGGGAATGAACGGATTGGATGCATCGTACATGTCATCCATGCGATTAAACAGCGGCGCCCAGCCTCGCACTTTTTCAAGGCGAACAATCCGGGAAATGTACTCCGGGTCGCCATAGTCCTTATGGAACTGTTTCAGATATTGAGCGGGCCTGTAGATGAAAGGTGGTCGTGCTTTTGCTAGCTCCTGCAAGAACATAGGGTTAGGCGCATTCCATTCAAAACGCACTGCAGTTTCATCGATAACAGTAAACTGGGGACCTTCCCCATTCACGAGCATGAAGCTGGGCAGACCAACGGGGTTGAGCTCCGTATTCAGAGCAATATCTTCAAACCAGAAGCGGAAGTCTTCTGAGGTGAACGACGTGCCATCCGACCATTTATGGCCTTCGCGCAAGTTCAGCGTGATGACCCTGTCGTTCTCGTTATCAACGCTTTCCAGAATGTCAGGGTTAAGCTCAAGGTTCTCGTCGTAGCCGACCAGTCGGGCATAACCCCAGACATTGATAAGGCGAACATCCTTGGGGCGGGCAATAAGTGTGTGCAACGAGCCCCCCTGAACACCAACCACCCTACCGAGATCTTCAGGGTTGGTCACGAGCGGCTCTGTAGGCAAGCGTTCTTCTATGGGTGGCAGGCTGGTGGGAGGCCCGGTGTTTCTTTCAGAACCAATGCCATTGCAGCGTGGGGCAATGCGAGGCTTGCAGCTATGGCGGCAGTAATCAGCAGATCAAATCTTCTCATATGTGGCTGCCTCCCAATCCAACAGTATCATGCATGGCGTCCATTCCCGGAGCACAAACCCAGTGGCCTGTCTCTATCTCAACCAAATATGGCACTGTTGAGTACCCCATCCGATATGGTGCCGGCCATTGCATGGGGTCCGAGGTGGCAGCGCCATCCAGAGAGGCAAAATCCAACTTATGGTCCAAAGACGGTTCCGGCACGGCTTTCAGGAGCGCGCGCGTATAGGGTGAATGGGGTTGTCGATGATTTGCCGCGTTGGCCCGAGCTCAACGACCTTACCTTTACACATAACAGCAACACGGTCGGAGATGTAATCGACCACGGCAAGGTTGTGACTGACGAAGACGTAAGTTAGGCCCAGCTCTTCCTTCAGGTCTTTGAGCAAATTCAGGATCTGGGCCTGCACAGAGACATCGAGTGCTGAGGTTGGTTCATCGCATATCAGGAATTCAGGATTCAGGGCCAAGGCTCTGGCAATGCCAATACGCTGCCTTTGCCCGCCGGAGAAGGAATGAGGATAGCGGCGCAGAAATCTTTGAGACAGACCGACCAGATCGGTCAGCTCTCTGATGCGGGCTGCTTTGCTGTGATTGTCGCCGATCTGGTGAATAATCAGTGGCTCCATCAGGATCTCATTGAGCGTGCGGCGTGGGTTCAGTGAGGAGAATGGGTCCTGAAAAATAATCTGGGCTCGTTCCCTGAATTTGAAGAGCTCTTTGTCGGAGAAGCCCTGAATATCGCGTGGTCCATCCCCTGTAGTGTAGAAGATTTTCCCTTCCGTCAGCGGGAAGGCCCGCAACATGGCGAGAGCTGCGGTTGTTTTACCCGATCCTGACTCTCCAACAATGCCAAGGCATTCACCCCTGCGGACAGTCAGAGATACATTGTCGAGCGCTGTGGTCATGCCCCTGCGCTTCTTGCCACGCGTTTTCTTGAACATGAACGTTTTGCGAACCCCCTCCAGCTTGATAAGCGTGGTTCCACGAAACTCATGTGCATTACCGGTTGGAGGTGGAGGTGCATCTGTCTGATGGGTACGTGGTTTAATGGGCCGGATTGGTACAAGACGTTCTTCCGGTTCCATGGAGAGCGAGGGAACGGCGTTGAGTAGCGCCTTTAGGTAGGGGTGCTGTGGAGTCAGGAACAGGTCCTCGACGCTGCCCTTCTCCATGATCTCACCGTTGTAAACAACAACCACTTCATCAGCCATGTTCGTCACCACGCCAAAGTCATGGGTGATCATGAGCAAGGTCATGTTCAACTCGGCCTGCACCTCTTTGATCAGCTTGAGAATTTCGGCCTGAATGGTGACATCTAACGCTGTGGTTGGTTCATCTGCGATCAAAAGAGATGGGCGGCAGATCAATGCCATGGCGATGAGCGCGCGTTGTCGCAAACCACCTGAAAGCTCGAAGGGATAAGCGCCGATGGCTCGCTCAGGATCTGGAAAATGGACAAGCCGCAGCATATCCTTTGTCAGCTCAAGCGCCTCTTTCCTGCCAACAGAGCGATGCAGTCTTGCACCTTCGCTGATCTGGTCTCCGATTGTGTGCAGGGGTGAGAGCGAAACCATGGGCTCTTGAAAGATCATGGCGATCTGATCTCCGCGCATGGCGCGCATGGCTGGTCCGCTCGGGGGAAGCTTTGCGATATCAATGACCTTGCCATTTCGACTATTGTCGCGAAACAGGATTTGGCCGGAGGTGATGTGTGACTTTGCAGGAAGGATGCCCATAATCGCTTTGGAAATTACGGTTTTGCCGGAGCCTGACTCACCTACCAAAGCAACGGATTTGTTTTCGGGCACACTAAAAGACACATCGCGGACGACTTCCTGATGTCCTTCGTCTCCGCGAAACTCTACCGTCAACCCTTTGATATCAAGAAGGTTCACGTGCGTTCCTTCCTTACTGATCCGTTGATGCCGCCTGAAAAACCATGGATTGCAACCTCTTCACTACAACAGGGCTTCCTTTCAAAGAGGTTGGGTTTCCCAGCACACTTAAAGTAAACTAGAAGATAGCGGCAGAATTAAAGCTTGCCGTTGATGGTGGAGGTGAGCTGCCACACTTCCACTTTGCCTTTCCGGCCACGAATTGCGTGGCTGCCTAGGTGTGTGACGTTGTCAGGATGCCCGGCTTTTTCAACGGTTTCACCGCTTAATACCACGCAAACCCCTTTAACCGCGGAATGTGTGCAACCAACACCTTGCAGACGGCTGCACACATTCACAGCGTCTCCAACAATGGTGTAGTTCCAGCGTTCAACAGCGCCCACATTGCCAACAATTACGCGGCCAGTGTGGATGGCAATCCGCACACGCAGTGCGTTCTCCGGCGCGGCAGTGTTCGCTTTGCGGATGGCGACGACCATGTCTTCTGCCGCTGCAATAGCACGTTGGGCATGATCTTCAATCTCGTTTGGCGCTCCCCAGAATGCGAGCATTCCGTCGCCAACAAACTTGTCGACAGTACTGATGAGCCTCCACTGCAGAAACCAGCAGCTTAAAGTGGTCATTGAGCAAGTCAGCCACTTCACCTGCATTCCTCTTTTCTGACAGTGACGTGAAGCCTTCGATGTCAGTGAACAAGATTGTCAGGTCGGCTTCTTTTGCTTGGGCTGCCTGATCCATCCCAGATGCCATCAGCTTGGCATAGAGCGATTTGGGAATGTACCGGCTCATGGTTTGTAAGCCAGTGGTACTGGCATTCATGGCCGAGGTGATCTGATCTACTTCGCGAATATGGCTGCTTGGGAGTGGTTCGAGGTGCTCAAACTCCAGTGCTCCAAATTTTTGCGCCCGAGCGGCAATGCCTTTGAGCGGTGAAGACAAACGGCGCGCGAGGAAGATCGCAATAAGCGCAGCCAGAAGTACGATTGCCACACCGGCAAAAACCGAGTTGATCAGCCGTGCAAGTTCATCATAACGGGAGTTCGTGGGTTGATATTCGCCAACCTGATAGACCTCACCGTCCGGTGAGACAAGCTTTTGCAGAACCATCACATACATATCATCGTCAGTGTTAATCATGTGAAGTTCCACACCTCGGTCACGCGCAAGCGAACTAGAGGGCTGTGGCTGGCTCTGCTCAAATTTTGCCAGAATGGGATCTCCAAATTCTGACAACGGTGATAAGAGCCGATCCTGTAGGTTATATTCTGGAGACGCGTAGGCAAGTACCCGGTTTTCGTCAGTCAAGATAAACCGGGTTGTAGCGTTTTCTCCGTCTACCTGATACCCAAGCCCATCTCCATTGGAAGAGGCAAGCACCGAACCAACTCCCTCCATGGTGATGATTGCGGAGATGTAGCCTATTACTTCGCCTTCAAATTCGATGGAGCTTGTGACAGTCGCAAATGGATCCTCACCGGAGGCATAAAAATCTCCCCAGAACGGATCCTGACTTCTTTGCGCCTGTATGCTTTCCATTCTGGAGAATTCAAAGAGGGCCTGCTGGGGGTTAAAAATGACAACGTCCTGGCTGTTATCAGCCTGACGCAGACCCCAAACGGCTCCATTTGGCAGTGAAAGCACCAATCCTTCAATACTTTGAACGCTGAACAGGACCCCGCGAAATGTCTGGCGTGCACGAAAGAGAGCACTCTGGGGCGTCGGCTGTTCTTCAGCATAAACCTTGATCGCGTGAACGGAATAGAATGCGGGCGTGATGTAGGCGCCTAAGGCATTGTTGATTGCCTCGGTCGACATGATCGACGCTTTTTCGATGAGACTGCGGGTATTTACAAGGTTGGTGTGAACCGACATGTAGAGCACGATGCCACCACACAGCGTCACCAGAGTCACAAAGGTGAGACTAATCAGCCAAGTCAGAGAGAGCTTATAACGGTAATGCTCTGCATCTGTTTCCTTTCGCCTAATCCTATTCCAAAGCTTCAAACCACGACCCATCTGTGCGAGGAAGTTCAGCCCGTATAACCACTCAATGGACCTAGCGTCAAACTGCCTTCCTCCAGTTGGCTCAGCTAGTATTTATTCTACAACTTCCTTGCCTAATTCTCTTAAAATCTCATTTCTGTGCTCATCGAGAGCTGGTGCACCGCGCTCGATCTTCAGCTTGGAATTCGCAAATTGGATCGGCGTACGGACATAGGTTTGCTCACCACCCTCTTTTGAGGCTGTCGGCAGAGTGACCTTCAACTGGCGGTGTTCAACTTGCGGGTCCTGCAAAACATCCGCTACTGATTGATCGGTCCTGCCGGAACACCGTGTTCCTCCATTCGGCCCAATAGTTCATCCCGCGTAAAACTCAGGACCAAAGTCTGAAGCTTTTCAGTCAATTGATCACGGTGCTTCACACGAGCGGGATTGGTGGCAAAGCGCTGATCTTCCGCCAAACCCGGCTCTCCAAGAATCTTGCAGAAGTTCACGAACTGGCTGTCATTGCCAACGGCGACGATCAGGTGACCGTCCTTCACCTCAAAAACCTGATAGGGAACGATGTTTGGATGGGCGTTGCCCATGCGCGTGGGAACATTGCCGCTGCTGAGGTAGTTCATGGCCTGATTGGCCAGAACTCCCACCTGAGCATCCAGCAAGGCCATGTCGATCCATTCGCCTTCACCGGTCAGGTCACGGCGACGAAGGGCCGCCTGAATGCCGATTACACCATAGAGGCCGGTGAAGATATCGGCAAAGGCAACACCCACTTTTTGTGGCTCTCCACCTTTAGGACCCGTCAGGTCCATGATGCCACTCATGCCCTGGATCATGAAGTCGTATCCGGCACGGTGTGCATATGGACCATCCTGACCAAATCCTGTTACAGAGCAGTAGATCAGCTTGGGGTTGATCTTTTTAAGGCTCTCGTAATCGAGACCGTACTTGGCAAGACCGCCGACTTTGAAGTTCTCGATCAGCACATCGCTTTGACGCACAAGATCACGGATCAGCTCACGGTCTTCCGGATTTGAGAAGTCTGCTGTGATGGAGCGTTTGCCACGGTTGCAGGCGTGGAAGTAAGCTGCACTTTTGCTGCCGCCCACTTCTTCGATGAAGGGAGGGCCCCAAGTCCGCGTATCGTCACCGCGCGGGCTTTCCACCTTGATGACATCCGCCCCCAGATCGGCAAGGGTTTGCCCGATCCATGGCCCTGCCAGAATGCGCGCCAGTTCCAAAACTCTTATATTTTCAAGGGGGGCCGTCACGGAAGCAACCTCAGTCTTTTTGTGCAGATTCATCTCAGGAGCACAGTGCTACCTGTTTTTTGGCAGGAGGTCCTGCGAGGATCTGTCATGAACTCGTTCCAGACCTTCCCGTGCTTGATAATTTTGTCATTTGGGTGCAAAAGTGCTGTGGTTTTTAATTCCTACATTTGACCGGGACCGTTTTCAAAGGTACCGCCGATCTACATAATTTTTGAAAGCGCTGCGCCAACGGGCGAAAAGCTGCTTCAACACTTCTTGGGAGAACAGCATGCGATCTGAGACTGCTCAGCTCATCAAACTGCAAGACTACAAAGAAACCCCCTACGCGATTGACAGTGTCTCACTGGTCTTCAAGCTTACGCCAGAAGCAACTGAAATTGTCTCCACCCTCACCCTTTCCAGACGCGATGGTACAGACGCTGGCACTTCGCTTGAGCTGGATGGTGATGAACTCACACTGGTTTCAGTGGCGATTGATGGTGTCGCTTTGGCGCAGGGAGCTTATCAGGCCTCAGCTACCAAGCTGATCATTCACAACCCGCCTGCAGATACGTTCCAGCTGGAAGTCGTGACCAACGTCAATCCGACTGCGAACACCAAGCTGGAAGGGCTTTATCTTTCAAAAGGCATCTACTGCACCCAGTGTGAGGCCGAAGGCTTCCGCCGGATCACCTATTACTATGATCGCCCGGATGTGCTTTCCGTGTTCACCACACGTATTGAAGCAGACAAGGCGAGCAATCCAATCCTTTTGAGCAACGGCAATCCGCAGGAAACCGGCGATATTGCGGACACAGACCGCCATTTTGCGGTGTGGCATGATCCACATCCAAAACCTGCCTACCTGTTTGCGCTGGTGGCCGGTGATCTTGCCTGCACCTCAGAAAAGTACACCACGGCCTCCGGCAAGCCTGTTGATCTGAACATCTATGTCGAAAAAGGCAATGAGGATCGGACGGACTGGTCCATGGACAGCCTGATCCGTTCCATGCGCTGGGACGAAAAGGTGTTTGGCCGCGAGTATGATCTGGATGTGTTCAACATCGTGGCTGTTTCTGCCTTCAACATGGGCGCAATGGAGAACAAGGGCCTTAACATCTTCAACGATAAGTATATTCTTGCCGACAGCGACACAGCTACCGACACGGATTACGAAGGTATCGAGACTGTTGTCGCGCACGAGTATTTCCATAACTGGACCGGTAACCGCATTACCTGCCGCGAATGGTTCCAGCTGTGCCTGAAAGAGGGTCTGACGGTGTTCCGTGATCAGGAGTTCTCTTCTGATGAACGCTCCCGTCCTGTAAAGCGTATTGCTGACGTTATCCGTCTGAAGTCTCGCCAGTTCCCAGAGGATCAGGGGCCTCTCTCCCATCCGGTACGTCCAACAGAATATAAAGAGATCAACAACTTCTACACGGCGACCGTCTATGACAAGGGTGCTGAGCTGGTTCGCATGATCAAGACTATTCTTGGTGCGGATGGCTTCAGAAAAGGCATGGATCTTTATTTTGAGCGTCATGACGGGGATGCGTCAACAATCGAAGATTCATCAAGTGCTTTGAAGATGCAAACGCATTAGACCTGACACAGTTTAGCCTTTGGTACCACCAATCCGGCACGCCTGTAGTTAAAGCCAGCGGCTCTTACGATGCAGATGCCAAGACTTACACACTGGACCTTGAGCAGATTAATGCTCCGACACCGGGACAGACTGAGAAGAAACCATTCTTCATACCTGTTCGCTTTGGTCTGGTCGGCCCAAATGGCGATGATCTTGCCTATTCCAGCGTGGAAGGGGCGCAGGTTGACGGCGATCTGCTGTGTCTGAGCGAGAACAAGCACACTGTTGTATTCCATGGCATTGGCAGCAAACCGGTTCCTTCCCTGCTGCGTGAATTCTCTGCGCCTGTGAAACTGGAAACCGGTCTCTCCCGCGAAGAGCATATATTCCTTATGCGCCATGACGCTGATCCGTTTAACCGCTGGCAGGCGGCCCAGACACTCATGACGGAGCTGCTGATTGAACTGACCAACGGCGTGGAGCCAGCTGGCAAAGAGGCCTTTATTGAGGCTCTGGGTCATATGGCAGCGGATGAAAGCCTTGACCATGCGTTTCGTGGTTTCGGGCTGATGTTGCCAAGTGAACAAGCGATTGCTCTGGAAATAGGAAAGGACGTTGACACCGATGCCATTGGCAACGCGCGTGATGCCTTCTCCAAAGAAATCGGCGTGACGCTCTATGACACCTTCAAACGCCTTTACGATCAACTGGAGATGCCAGCGACCTTTAGTCCGGACGCCATTTCAGCTGGCAAGCGTGCTTTGAAGCTGCGTTGCCTGTCCTACCTTGGCGCTGCACAAACCGCTGAAAGTGCAGCCCTGGCAAAAGCTCACTTTGATAATGCGGACAATATGAGCGATCGCATGGGCGCCCTGACGATCCTTGTGATCTGGCAGCTTGCCGGAGCGCAGGAAGCCCTAAAGGCATTTGAAGAGCGCCACAAGGACACCGCGCTTGCCATGGATAAGTGGTTGAGTATAGCTGCTCGTGCGCCAAGTGAAGATTCAGTTGCAGCCATACGCACTCTTACCGAGCATCCAGCATTTTCATGGGACAATCCAAATCGCATCTATGCGCTGATTGGAGGTTTTCTGGGAGGCAATACACGCGGCTTCCATGCTGTAGATGGCTCTGGATATAATTATCTAGCTGAAATCACATTACAATTGGATAAGACTAACCCTCAGGTTGCTTCCAGAATGGTCAAAAGCTTTGGCAACTGGAGAAATATGAATGCAGCACGCAGAGAAAAGGCAAAAGCCGCTTTGCAGGGTATTCTTGAGGCCGACCAACAACTGTCAACTGACGTGAAAGAAATAGTTGAGCTGTGCCTAGACTAAGACAGTCTAGATTACACCCTAGCGAAGTCTCTGAGAGTCCTAAATGAATTAACGGCAGCAAAAAGCGCTGCCGTTAACCATTTTTTTTGTACCAGGACTCTGGACAAGTTGATTCGGATAGATTCAAATGAAGGTGATTCGGGTGAATTACAACTCGGATTATTTGCGGCGGGATCTGACACATGGGGGCATTCATGGCACGAGCCTTTGCTGGGGGCGCGACCGCTCGACGACTGTTGAATTCGACCAAACGGGCAGGCAAAAAAAGATGCCTTAACCGGACATATTAAATTGCTTGCCCAACCGGCTTACCAACGTCTCTTGACAACTGAACCGATGATGCGCCGAATTATTCCTGCTTTATGCATTATCTTCATTGCCTGTACCGCCATTTTCCGCGGACTAGAGATTGCTTACAATTACGAGAGCGTGAGCCAGAAGGCTCAAGACGACCTCACACTTATTGCGACTGCGCTAACAGCCAGTATTGACATTACCGAACAAGAAAAAGGCAGCGTGGGTCTGGCCTCAGCTTTGCAGCGTGCACTTTCTGAAGCCCTGCCCCCTCGCGCCACCAGCCAAAGTCGTCAAATTCTTCTGGCTGATCCAAACGGCACAATTGTTGCCAGTGCTCCAACCCGCCCTGATATGGAAGCTGAAGATCACCAGTTTCCTTGGTGACACTCAGCCCATGACGTTCTTTGGCAAACGGGCTGGCGTTCTGACGATCAACGCAGGCACCAAAGACGCCACACGTGCAACGGTTCATCACCTTTCAAACAAGCTTGGCATGGTTGCTATCATGCAGCCAGAAAAAGCGATCTTTGCCCCTTGGCGTACTGAGCTATCTGCAAATGTCACCATCTTTGTCGCCACCTCCATGGTGCTGCTGGTGATCATTTACGCCTATTTTGCGCAGGCCACCCGAGCACAGCAAGCTGACGGCATTTATTCAGCAACACGTTCGCGGATTGATGCAGCACTCAATCGGGGGCGTTGTGGCCTGTTTGATTGGGATTTGTCCCGTGGCCGCGTTTTCTGGTCCGCCTCGCTTTATGAGATGCTGGGAATGGACCCCCGAAATGACATTATGGCTTTGCCGAGATCCAGTCCCTGACCCACCCTGATGATGTAGATCTATATGACCTTGCAAAAAGCCTGCTTGATACGGGCAAGAGCAATGTGGATCGCCAATGGCGGATGCGCCACGTTGATGGGTCCTGGGTGTGGCTGCGGGTCCGTGCGGAGGTGCAAACCGATGCGGGCACCAACGAACCGCACCTGATCGGTATTTGCATGGACGTGACGGAGCAGAAGAAGCTTGCCGAACAGAGCCGCACCGCCGACTTGCGTCTTCGCGATGCGATCGAGAATATATCCGAGGCATTTGTTCTTTGGGATGCGGACAATCATCTGGTGATGTGCAACTCCAACTATCGCAGGCTACACCAATTACCAGACCATGTCGTTCAGTCGGGCACACCCTACGCAACCGTTATGTCCTCTGCCAGTCAGCCAATCATTTCTGAACCTGAGGAAGGCGACCACATCGATAGCGATATGGAAAGCTCCTACAAAGTGAGATGGAAGGTGGGCGTTGGTTGCAGGTTTCGGAGCGCCGTACTAAGGATGGCGGCTTCGTTTCTGTTGGCACCGACATTACCGAGCTGAAGCGGAAAGAAGAGAAGCTACTTGAATCGGAGCGCGGTCATATGGCGACCATTGCCGATTTGCGCCAGTCCCGCCAGAAGCTAGAGCTGCAGGCGCAGCAATTGGTGGAATTGACCGAGAAGTATGCGGACGAAAAGACCCGCGCGGAGGATGCGAACCAGGCTAAGTCCGAGTTCCTTGCCAATATCTCACACGAGCTGCGTACACGCTTAACGCGATCATCGGCTTCTCCGATATCATGGATCAGGCATGTTTGGCGATCTTGGGTCTGACAAGTACAAGGAATACTGCAAGGATATTCATTCCTCCGGCAACTACCTGCTGAACGTGATCAATGACATTCTCGATATGTCGAAGATTGAAGCAGGCCGGATTGAACTGTCGGTTGAAGACGTGCAGATCAAGCAGACCGTTCAGGACGCAGCTCGTATTATCTCGGCAACTGCTTCGGATAAAAAAAATTAAGATCATTAGCGAAAACTTGCCGCACATGCATCTGCAGGCAGACAGGCGTGCTGTTAAACAGATCCTGCTCAACCTCCTTGCCAACTCCGTTAAGTTCACTCCTGAAAATGGTGAGGTTCGCGTTTCAGCTCGCAAAGCCGGGGCTTTTGCAGAACTCAAGATCACAGACAATGGCATTGGCATTTCCAAGAAAGATATCGACCGTCTTGCCAAGCCGTTTGTTCAGGTGGAGAACCAGTTCACCAAGACGCACAAGGGGTCCGGCCTTGGTCTGGCCATCGCCCGCTCTCTCAGCGAGTTGCATGGCGGTTACATGGAAATTGAGTCCGAAGTTGGCAAAGGCACCGAGGTTACGATCAAACTGCCTTTGAAAGCCAAGTCACGGGATAAGAGCCGCCTGACAGGCGTCAACAGTTTGAATGCAGCCTGACATTCCAGATAAGCATCATTTAAAAAGCCGCTGATGAAGCGGCCTTTTTGTTGTTTCAGATCTTTCCTTATTAGAGCATGTCGCGTTTATATGAATTCACGCACCAAGCTCTAAGCGTTTATTTTTACGCGTATTCTTCTCCGAAAACCGGACCCACTTTTCGGGAATACGCTCTAGCTGTTCTTATCAGCAGGCGTCACTTTACCAATCAGTTTTTCGAAGGATTGGCGCACCCTTACCTGCTGGTCTTGCAGATAGATGGTCAAACGCTCGAAGTCAGGCTCTCCACCGGTACTAACCAGCAGATCGAGCAGGCCCTTGGGGGCGCTTGTCGGGTTAAAGCTTCCGGTCAGCGTTAATTTGAGGATCTGTCTAAGATCATCATAGTTTCGCAGTGCAGGGATGAGCGTATCGGCATCTTCCTCACTCAGCAGACCGGCCTCGCGTGCCTTTTGCAAAGCATCCTCGGTTCGGGTCTGGAGTATTTGCGGATGATCCGCTCCGTGCGCCAACTGCAAGAATTGAGCGATGAACTCAATATCGACCAGTCCACCTGGAATGCCCTTGATCTGCCATGGGCTTTTAGCTGGCTTATCCTTCTGGATCCGGGCACGCATATCACTCACATCCAGCGCCAGCTTTTCAAGATCGCGTTTATCCTGCAGCAGCTGCGAAATGCACTATCAATCTGTTCGGAGAAGTCAGGGCTGGAACTGGTGATGACGCGTGCACGTGTCAGAGCCATATGTTCCCATGTCCATGCATGATTGGCCTGATAGTCCTTGAAGGCAGCGAAGCGCGTTGCAAGCGGTCCGGAGTTGCCGGAAGGGCGCAAGCGGAAATCCACCTCGTAAAGAACACCCTCTGCCGTTGGCGCTGTTAACGCAGACACAAGGCGCTGGGTGAGACGGCTGTAGTACTGACTTGGTGCAAGCGGGCGTTTGCCATCACTTTGCATCGCATCCTCTGGCAAGTCGTAGAGCAGGATCAGATCCAGATCGGAGGCGCAGGTGATTTCACGGCCACCGAGTTTGCCCATAGCAATGAGGGCAAGTTCAGCACCCGGGATTTTGCCGTGGGCCTCTTCCAGTTCCTGTTGAACACGGGGAAGCAGCTGGCAGAGTACAGCATCGGCCAGTGTTGAAAGCCCCTGCCCCAGTTCAGCTGCGGTAATCGTGCCCGTGATCAGGCGCAGGCCCAGCAGGAATTGTTGTTCCTGTACAAAAATACGAGCGCGGTCCAGCGCGTCCTCGTAATACCCTGCCTGATCCAGCGTGACGGCAAGTGCGGTCTCAATCTGCTCTGCAGTTGGTGCGCCGCCGAAGAAAGCAGGATCAAGCAAAGCGTCCAGAACATGGACACGTTTGGAGACGATCTCGGCCATGCGGGGCGCGTTGCCCATGATCATGGTCAGCAATTTTAGGAGGTGTGGGTTGGACTTCAGCAATCCAAACAGCTGAACGCCCATGGGCAGTTTGGAGAGGAATGTATCAAATGTGAGCAGGGCTTGATCGGCATTTTCGGTACGGGCTAGTGCGTCCAGCAGAGTTGGCGTAAACTCGGTCAAGCGTTGGCGTGCTTTTGTCGCGCGCACTGCCGGGTACCTGCCGTAATGCCATTGGCGGATGGTCCGGATGGCATCCAGCGGGCGCTGGAACAAGTTGCATGAGGGTCTCAAGTGTATTTGGGTCTTCATCATCCCCCGTAAAGACCAGATTACCAAGGTCCAGTGCTAGTTCAGGTTCGTCTTCAAACAGGCCGGAATAGTGCTTTTCTACCAGCTCAAACTTGCTGCGGATCTGCTTGGCAAACTCTGGGCGTTCCGCAGTACCCATCAGGTGATAGACACGTGCAAGCGCCTCATCTTCCTTGGGAAGAATATGGGTCTGTTCATCGTTGATCATCTGGATGCGGTGTTCAACCTCGCGCAGGTAGCGGTAGGCTTCTTCCATTTCAACCGCAGTGGATTCGTCAATCCAGCCACAGTCGGCCAGCCGTTCCAAGGTGATGAGCGTACGTCGATCACGCAGCTGCGGATTACGGCCACCAGCGATAAGCTGCTGGGTCTGCGCAAAGAACTCAACTTCACGTATACCACCGCGGCCTAGCTTTACGTTGTGGCCTGCGACGGTAATTTTGCTGAAGCCTTTGTGGGCGTGGATCTGACGTTTGATGGAGTGCACGTCCGAGATGGCTGCATAGTCCAGATACTTGCGCCAGACGAACGGGCGAATCTCTTCAAGAAAAAGTTCGCCAGCTTTGATATCGCCTGCACAAGGGCGGGCCTTGATGAGGGCGGCGCGTTCCCAATTCTGTCCCAAGCCTTCATAGTAGACCAGCGCCGCAGGAACGGAGATTGCCAATGGTGTTGCTCCCGGATCCGGCGAAGGCGCAGGTCGGTTCTGAAGACATAGCCATCACCAGTGCGCTCGTTCATGAGTTTGACCATGCGGCGGGTGATGCGAACGAACTCGACAGGTGCTTCTGCGCCGCCAGTCAGGCGACAACGCTCAGGATCATACAGAACGATAAGATCAATGTCGGAGGAGTAGTTCAACTCCCCTGCTCCATGTTTGCCCATGGCAAGAATGAAGAAGCCAGCTTCTTTTTCCGGCTTTTCCGGATCAACAGGGTCAAACTTGCCTCTGGCTTCCAGCTCACGCAGGCAGAAGCGCAGACTGGCTGTCAGGGAGGCGTCGGCAAATCTGGTGAGAGCGCCTGTCACACTCTCCAGATGCCATGCCCCTGCGATATCGGCCAGAGCGACGGTCAGCGCAAGTTCCTGCTTGGCCAGCCGCAGCGACTGCATGAGTTCTGCTTCACTGGTGGGTCTGGCTGTCAGGCAATTGTGCAGGAGGGCGGAGACAGTCTCTTCTGGCGGGGTTCCCAAAATGCGCAGGAAGCGCGAAGCGTCGCGCAGTATGATCTCGCGTAAGAATGGCGCGTTGACCATTATGCCTTTGATGAAGGCGCGCAGGTGTGGGGCCTGCTCACATTGCTGCTCAAACACAGACATGAGATCTTTGTGTTCGAGCTTTTCTATCAGGTCTTGCAGATGCCGGTTGCCCAGATCATCATCTGCGCACACAGGCTGTCGCTCCAAACGCTCAAACAACGGGGCAAGCGTCCCCTTGCGGTGTTTATGCTGCACAGTGTTGTTGGTTAGCTGGTGGCGTTCTTCTTCTGAGCCTTGTCCCATGCTTCGTTGCCCTCTCCCTCACCTCTTTGCCCCTTATTGAGGGGCAGAACAACCCGGGCACATAGACCAGTTTGTCCTTCACTTCCAGAATCATCTTCAGAACCAGCTGATATGAGCTGCAATTCTCCCTGATGAAGGGTTACCACTGCCTTGATCAGGGACAATCCAAGCCCAGAACCGGTGCATGGCGGGAGCATCGAGGCGCACAAACCGATTGCACACCCGTTCACGGTCAGCTTCCGCGATTCCAACTCCGTTGTCTTCCACGCGCAGTATAGCCTGCTCGCCGGTTGCGGACAGTACGACTTTGATCAGGGGTTTAGCGGTGTCTTGGATTGGACGGCCGTATTTGAGGGCGTTTTCAATTAAATTCGCCAATGCCTGAGCCAGAAGCTCGCGATCACCATCAATCACCGGCTCGTCTTCAATCTGGACTGAGAACTCGACTCCGTCATCTTCCGCAACCGGCTCATACAGCTCACATACGTCGCTAACGATATTGCTCAGTCTGAGGGGTTTGAGTTGAGCGCCTGTTGATCCGGATTCGACACGTGCTATACGCAGGAGTGCATTGAAGGTGTTAATCAGCTCATCTGTTTCAACAAGCGTGTCTTCCAGACACTTGCGTCCATCTTCTACACTCAAGTCCTGTCGCAAGGCCGCTTCAACGCGTCCACGCATGCGTGTGAGCGGTGTTTTGAGGTCATGGGCAATGTTGTCGGAAACCTCTTTCAAGCCCTGCATCAGCTCTTCAATGCGGTCCAGCATCACGTTGAGATTGCTTGCCAGCCGGTCAAACTCGTCGCCATTTCCGGTAACATCCAAACGCCCGGCCAGATCGCCCTCCATGATCTGCCGTGAGCTCATGGACAGATTGTCGATGCGCTTGAGAATACGGCGATTGAGGAAGAACCATGTGATGCCAGCCAGCACAATCATGCCAACGAGCCAAAGGGTGAGCGCGTCTCCGAGCAGGCTCTTCAGATGGACCTGATCTTCCAAATCCCGTCCGACCAGCAGTTTGAAGTTGCCGGGCAGCTCAAAGATCCTGACAATGGCCCGTGCTTTGTTTTCGTCGGTTTCAGGAAGGCCCAGTGGTGTGTAAGTTACGACCTGAATGCTACCATTGGACCCGAGAGCACCTTTTCCGGCAGGTAGGCGATGTTGCCGGTAATAAAGTTTCCGGCATAATCCAGAATGAGATAGAGGTTTGAGTTGGGGCTTCTCACCCTGCGTTCCACGCCCACCACAAGCCCGTTAATGCCGTTTTGTGCGTACTGCTCGGCAAGGCCTTGAATCTCTGCATCAACCGTTTGCACAACCTGCTTATTCATCAGATCATGGTGTTGTTGGAAATGAAGATAAACAGAAACACCGAAAGCGCCGTAAACGACGTCAGATAAATAGCTGCCAGCTTGAAGGCGGTGGTGGAGAGAATTCTAGTGAGAGCTGTCACGGATGGAATATCCTGCACCACGAACCGTATGAAGCAATGGGAAATCAAAGCCTTTGTCGATCTTCGAGCGGAGCCTTGAGATGTGGACGTCAATCACGTTGGTCTGCGGATCGAAATGATAGTCCCAGACGTTCTCCAACAGCATGGTGCGGGTCACCACCTGTCCGGCATGTTTCATGAGGTATTCCAGCAGCCGGAACTCGCGGGGCTGCAGCACAATCTCTTGCCCTGCACGGCTCACGGAGTGGGCAAGGCGGTCCAGGACGAGATCAGCAGTTTGCAGTTTGGTTTCCACTTGTGGTCCTGCCTTGCGCCGGCTGAGCACTTCAACACGCGCCAGCAACTCAGAGAAGGCGTAGGGCTTGGACAGGTAGTCATCCCCACCTGCGCGCAGACCTTTTACGCGGTCGTCGACCTGGGACAGCGCTGACAGGATCAGAACAGGCGTTTCATCACCGGATGCGCGCAGTGTTTCAATGATAGAGAGGCCATCACGCTTGGGCAGCATTCGGTCAATGACGAGCACATCCCAAGTGTTGGAAATTGCAAGCTCAAGGCCGTCTTCGCCATTGTCGGCATGATCAGGAGAGTGCCCTGCTTCCTTTAATGCTTTGAGCAAGTAATCTGCTGCTTCGCGATCATCTTCAATAACCAGGATTCTCATTTTCTCGTTCCCAGAGCAAGGCATTGGTCGTTTCCTCACAATGACGGGAAACGAAAAAAAATGCAAATGCTGTTGGGGGTAACCCTCAGCATTTGCATAAGTTTTATAAGTGAAGTCGGCAGATGATTGGATCCCTGCCTTTTCTTCCAGCATTGGTCAGAGGGACTGATACAAGTTGAGGGCTACTCTTGCTATCAGACCCGCAAACAATCGAAGCACACATGAGAGAATGACTTGTGCTTCGATAAGGGATCACGGGAGGGGCAATTCCCGTGACCCACATTCTTTAAAGCGACTTAATCCTCGGAATTTTCGAGCGGGATCGCGACGAAGAGTGTGTTGTCACCGCGGGTGACACGAAGCAGCACTGCGCGGCGGCCTTGTTCACGGGCGTTTTGCACCTGCTCAGCAACTTCTGCCGGGGTTGTCACCTTGACACCAGCGACCTCGGTGATGATTGCACCGGGTGCAAGGCCTTGTCGGCAGCTGGGCCGTCTGGCGCCACGCTGGTGATGACAACGCCTTCTTCATCCACGCCTGCCTGAGCTGCAGTTGACAGCCCCAGACCGAGGCTTTCTATCAAGGCTGTGCTTGTATCCTGATCCCGATTAATTGAGGCTTGTCCTTCCTCTTCAGGAATGGTGCCAAGCTCCACAGTTGTGTGCTGATTTCGCCATTACGCCAGAATTCGATCTCAACCTGGGTGTTTGGTGAGTAACCGGCAATCACCCGCGCCAGTTCGCGCGGTCCGTTTACCTCTTCACCATCAACCTTGAGGATGATGTCACCAGCCTGGAAGCCGGCAGCCTGTGCCGGGGTGTTTGGCTGAACCTCAGCAACCAGTGTGCCGTTTTCGCTATCGAGGCCAAGAGAGTCTGCAATGTCTTCGGTCACCGGCTGGATCTGAACACCAAGCCAACCACGGGTAACTGCACCATTTCTCTCAGATCATCAATGATCTGTTTCGCAGTCTGGCCAGGGATCGCAAATGCGATGCCCACGTTGCCACCGCTTGGAGAGACGATTGCGGAGTTCACCCCGATCACTTCGCCCTTTACGTTGAAGGCCGGACCACCGGAGTTTCCGCGGTTTACGGATGCATCAATCTGGAGGAAGTCGTCGTAGATGCCTGCACCGATATCACGGCCACGGGCGGAGACGATACCAGCTGTGACGGTGCCGCCTAGTCCGAACGGTTGCCTACTGCAACCACCCATTCACCAACCAATGGCGGTTCTTCTGAAAATGCAACGTAAGCAAAGTCATCATCGCCTTCCACTTTCAGGAGCGCCAGATCAGAGCGTTTGTCAGAGCCAACCAGAGTTGCGTCAAGCTCTTCGCCTTCACTGGTAACGACAGTGAAGTCTGTACCGCCTTCAACAACGTGCTCATTGGTTACAACGTAGCCATCTGCAGAGATGAAGAAGCCGGAGCCCTGTGACTGATCAAACCGTCTGCGAGGGGGCGCATTGTTCTGTGTATCGCTACCGGGGCCACCGAATTCACGGAAGAATTTCTGGAGTGGATGATCCTCCGGCATGTCGCGGAACATTGGCGGAATGCCGCTCTGGCGTTCATCTTCCCGCACCTCGGAGCGCACGCGTACGGAGACAACAGTGGGTTGGACAGCTTCCACAAGGCCAACAAAGTTTGGCAAGGCTGGTCCGTCCACACTTACAGGCTCTGCCTGGGAAGTACTTGGGACCAGTGTCAGCGGAGCAACCATCGCACCTGCGAGTGCCAGTGCCATGGTACCATTGAGAAGACGGGAACGACGTTTAGAAGAGGGTTTTGCAGCAGACAGGGACACAACGTTGGAACCTGCGTTCTTAGTCAACTTCATTTGGCTCAACTCCATTAGTCAATCTGGACCCGACTATGCCGGAGCGAACTCATGGAGTTGACTGGAGCCAATCAAACCAAATGCGCTCTGGGAAGGCGGGCGTTTGCATTTCGTTGAGTGTGACTATGCCAGAGCGAACCTTACAAACACCTATCTGCTACATTAATCTTCTGTAATGATGGGGAAACCTCGGAACAGGCAACGGCTGAGGTTTTCTTAGCCGTTCATATAGCGAGTAGACCAGGCTGCAATCACGCGGGCTGCGTAGTCTGCATCTTTGTATTTGACGAGCAAATGGTCGGCGTCATCCAAAGACACAAAGGATTTCGGGTGCTTAGCTGCCTCGAAGATCTGTGCTGCATTCTCGATGCCAACGGTTGCATCAATGGGAGAGTGAAGAACCAGCACCGCTTTTTTAAGCGTTGCAACCCTTGAGCGCACATCTTGTGCTTCAAGATCATCGATAAACTGACGCTTAATCTTAAACGGGCGTTCACCCAGTTGAACGGTTGCTTCTCCGTTTTCTTTAATCTCGTCCAAAGACGCGCCGAAATTATGAATCACGTGATCGGCTGAGGCGGGAGCACCGATAGTGGCCACGGCTTTAACTTCCGGCACCTCAGAGGCGGCTGCAAGAACGGCAGCGCCGCCAAGGGAATGGCCCACGAGCAGCTTTGGTGCCTCATAATGCTGACGCATGTAATCGGCTGCCAGAACGAGGTCCTGAAGATTGGAAGAGAAGTTGGTGGACGCGAAATCGCCGCCGCTGTTTCCAAGGCCCGTGAAGTCAAAGCGCAGCACGGCTATGCCGTCTTTGGTGAGCGCTGCCGCGATGCGGCGGGCGGCGGAAAGATCCTTGGAACAGGTGAAACAATGCGCAAACAGCGCATATGCTTTGGGATCGCCCTCGGGCTTATCCAGCCGTGCGGCAAGCTCGGCGCCCTGAGAGCCTTCAAACTCTAACTTGATGGGATCGTCTGCCATTCAAACTGTCCTGTCTTTTTTTTGTGCAGCTAGCACATTCAAATTTTATTTTAAGAGACAGGTATCTAGTGTGCGCTTACGCGCACCTTTACAATTCAACTGGTTGCAAGAAGATGTGATTAAAGGTGAGCCCCGCAAACGGGGTTTGCGGCTCTATAACAGTTTTATTTGGAAGACATCAGCTTATCAAGTTCGGCTTGTTCTTCCGCCGTGAGCGGTTTGACGCCCGCTGTGCTGGTTGCTAGCGGCGCGTACTTCTTCTTTTTAGAAGCACGCCACAGGAAGAAACTTCCGATCAGCAGAGCCAGCGGCCCGCCACCCCACAAGAACAGGGTGTGTAATGCAAAGCGTGGCTTGAGCAATACGAACTCGCCGTAGCGTGCAACCAGATAGTCGAGGACTTCCTGATTGCTGTCACCTTCCACCAGACGTTCACGCACCAGAAGACGCAGATCTTTCGCCAGTTGAGCGTTGGAATCGTCGATGGACTGGTTCTGACAGACCACGCAGCGCACTTCTTTTGAGATCACGCGAGCCCGCGATTCCAGAACGGGGTCCTGAAGGACCTCATCCGGGTTGACTGCGTAGCAAGCGGCGCTCCCAGAAGTATGGAGGAGATCAATACCAGTATGAACTTCATCTTCATGGTCATTTACTCCGCCGGCGTGGAGCTGCTGATGCAATAGCATTTTTAGCAGCTTTGCGTTTGCGTGCAGAGACAGGAGCACCAACACGCAGGCGGCGGTCCAACAATGCAATAACTCCACCCAGCGACATAAACAGTGTGCCGATCCAGATCAGTGTGATCAGTGGTTTGAAGTAGATGCGTGTCACAATACCACCGTTCTCGTCCGTGTCACCTGTTGCGAAGTAGACCTGTGAGAAGCCGAAGGTGGCGATAGACGTTTCACTCATTGGCATACCGCTGGACACATAAGCCCGTTTGGCAGGCTCCATGATGCCGACAATCTTATCGCCTTTGCGAAGCGTATACTGGGAGACCAGCTCCTGATAGTTCGCGCCGTTGCGGGTCCAGCTGTTCTCATAGGTGATGTGGTAGCCGTTCTGCTCCAGCGTCTCACCCGGATGCATCACTTCAACGTGCTCGGATTCAAACGCCAGTGTTGTGACGATACCCAGCACCGTAATGCCCAGACCTGCGTGGCCAAGAACGGTCGACCAGACAGTTGGCGGGAAGCCTTTGACACGAGCCATGGCACGCGTAAAACCGACTTTGAACACCTGAGAGCGGTCAACGATTTCCCACAGGGAGCCGAAGATTGCCCAGAATGCCAGACCGAAGCCGAAAGCAGTCATGATGCTTGTTGTGCTTGCGCCCATGAACCAGACCAGCGCGACAGTTGCAAGAATGGCCAGAATGAAGGCAGAGGTCAGACGCTGCGCAACGCCCCAGATATCACCGCGCTTCCATGCAAGAAGCTGACCGAATGGTATCAGGATGAGCACCGGCACCATGATTGGACCGAATGTCAGGTTGAAGAACGGTTCCCCCACGGAGATCTTGTCACCGGTGAAGGCTTCCAGAACCAGTGGGTAGAGCGTGCCGACAAAGACTGCCGCGCAGGCTGTTGTGAGGAACAGGTTGTTCAGAACCAGAGAGCCTTCACGGCTGATTGGTGCAAACAGGCCGCCCTGACGCAGCAGCGGTGCACGCCATGCAAACAGTGTGAGCGAGCCGCCTACAAAGATCAGCAGGATGGCAAGGATGAAGAGACCACGCGCCGGATCAACAGCAAATGCATGAACGGAAGTCAATACACCGGAGCGGACGAGGAAGGTTCCCAGCAGCGACAAGGAGAATGTCAGCAGGGCGAGGAACACGGTCCAGACCTTAAGCGCGTCCCGACGTTCCATCACGATAGCAGAGTGCAGCAGCGCGGTACCGGTGAGCCAAGGCATGAAGGATGCGTTTTCGACCGGATCCCAGAACCACCAGCCACCCCAGCCGAGTTCGTAATAGGCCCAGTAAGAACCGATTGCGATGCCGAGGGTCAGAAAGATCCAGCTTACGAGGATCCATGGACGTACCCAGCGCGCCCAAGCGGCATCAAGTTTGCCAAGCATGAGAGCAGCTGCTGCAAAGGCGAAGACGATAGAGAAGCCAACATAGCCGATATAAAGTAGTGGCGGGTGGATCGCCAGTCCCACATCCTGCAGCATTGGGTTGAGGCCAGAGCCTGCAAAGGTGCTGGACTTATGCGCTCAAACGGGTTGGAGGCGACGATGACAAACAGCAGGAAGGCAAAGGAAACCCAGCCTGTGCGCCAAGTGTTGCGGCTCGCAGCTGCTGAGGAATATTGCGGGAGAACACCGCAACCAGCGCGCCGAACAGCACCAGAATAAGGACCCAAAGAAG
>BAXV01000002.1 GCA_001310715.1 Pseudovibrio sp. JCM 19062 | reverse complement strand
GTAAACAGGCTCGAAGATGGCACACTGTGGCATTGGTAATGGAATGAACAGGGCAGGGGAGCTTCCAATGAATCTCACCTGCCTATTTGCTCTTGCGGAAGACTGAGCAAATCCTCGGTCTCGCCTGACATACAAGCACAACACGTTTGTCAGGGTGACACTTAGGGTGCCTCGTCAAGGGCAGGTGCACTGCTTCGCGTTTAAACTCTTCCGTATAATGCGTTTGCCCCATGAAGTCCTCCTCTCGCTTCTTTCACAGTCCTAAATTGACCTCAAAAGGTATTTCTCGAACCTCGCCCTGTTCGAGTTCAAGCTCTAATCATCCGTATTAGTACTCGCCGGAGGGCCATGATTTGAACAGGCTGACGGTTGGGAGTGGTGAGTTTGGGGCTGCAGGGAATGACGGTATGAAAGCGAAAATCATCATTATCGGATCTGGGTTTGGCGGCTTGGCGACCGCAAAGAAGCTTCTGGATGAAGGTGAAACAGACTTTCATATACTGGAGCGGGCGGATGATGTCGGTGGGGTCTGGCGAGATAACGTCTATCCCGGCGCCGGTTGCGATGTGCAATCACATCTGTATTCGTTCTCGTATGACCTCAACCCACACTGGACCCGCGACTACTCTCGTCAGGGAGAAATTCTTGAGTATCTGCGCGACAGTGCAAAAAGATGGGGCCTGCTACCCAAAATTCGGATGAACGAAGATGTTCGCAAACTCCGTTGGTTAGAACAGGAGGGCGAGTGGGAAGTCACCACTGCCGAAAGGGTCTACTTCGCGAAATTCGTGGTTGGCGCATTTGGTAATCTGAGTGATCCGGCAATCCCAAACATTACTGGTCTGGATACCTTTGAGGGTGAGGTTGTTCACTCTGCAAATTGGTCTCAAGGTTTTTGCCATAAAGATAAGCGCGTTGCTGTTATTGGAACAGGCGCTTCGGCTATTCAATTTGTTCCGGAAATTCAGCCGGATGTTAAACAGATGTCGGTGTTTCAACGAACACCGCCATGGATCCTGCCGCGAGATGACAACCCAATTCCCCAGAAGAAACGCAGCCGTTATGCATCCACAAAATGGAGAATGCAGGCAGAACGCCTACGTTTGTATCTCACCAGAGAAGTAAATGTACTTGGCTTCCTTTTCCCAAAACTGATGGAACGAGCAGAGCGTCAAGCCCGCAAGCATTTGGAAGCGAGTATTCAGGATCCTGTTTTGCGTGCAAAGCTCACGCCTGACTACCGGATTGGCTGCAAGCGTGTCCTTTTATCTAACGTCTGGTATCCCGCACTTACGCAAGACAATGTTGAGGTTGTGACCTCTGGCATCGCCTCAATCGAAAAGAATGCAGTCGTTGATAGTGACGGGCGTCGCCGCGAGGTTGATGCAATCATCTTAGGGACCGGCTTTCAAGCAAAGGACCTGCCGTTTGCCAAGTTTATCTATGGCAAGAACGGTCAAACCCTCTCTGAAGTATGGGGGGACAATCCAAAATCGCTTGTCGGCACATCAATAGTTGGCTTTCCCAACTTCTTTCTGCTGCATGGCCCCAACACGGCTCTAGGGCATACCTCTGGTGTTTATATTCTGGAAGCACAGGCAGAGCATGCAATCAGTGGTATCCTGTATGCGAGCCGCAAAAAGAAACCGATTATTGAGCCTACACAAAAAGCGCAGGATCGTTTTACCCGTTGGATTAAACGCCGGTCTAAAGGAACCGTCTGGACGTCGGGGGGATGTGATAGCTGGTACCTTGATAATTCTGGTCAAAACTCTAGCCTGTGGCCCAGCTTTACTTTTAGCTACCGCATGAGAGCCTCCAAAATCCGGAGGAAAGAATACCATCTGCGAGATACTCCTGCACAGGTAAGCCTCGTTGAAACACGGTGAGTATCGAGATGTCTTTGCGAACTATAGTACGTGCTTGATGCGGTGATTTCGCTGGTACCTCAATCATTACTTGGGGGCCCGAAAAACCTAAAGGGCTATCGTCTTTCCCCTCTGCTGCGCGTGATCTTGAGAGCTCAGGCACGCAAGAAGGTAGACATGGGGAACGTTGAACCCGAGCAGTTACGGCGCGAAATGCGCAGCCAGCTGCTTCCGCTCCGAGCGGGTTACCAAGTTGGCCAAGTGCGCGATCTTTCTATCGATCTGGAGGCAGAGCGTTGAAGGCACGGCACTATACCCCATCAGGAAAGAAACCCTCTCGAGGACTGACCGTCTACTTTCATGGCGGAGGCTATATTTTTGGTGACCTAGATACACACGATGATGTTTGCCGATTGCTATGCCGCGAAGCCAATACACAGATCGTATCGGTAGATTACAGACTTGCGCCTGAACACCCCTTCCTGCTGGCCTTATGGATGCCATTGACGCATTTCGCTGGGTCCAAAAACACGCAGATGACTTTGGAGTAAAACCCTCTGAAGTGGCTGTTGGAGGGGATAGCGCGGGTGGAAATCTGGCAGCAGTCTTGGCACAGACAACAGCATCAAATGCCGCACCTGCCGCTCAGCTTCTCTTGTACCCGGGTACAGACCAAGCAACAAAGCGGCCTTCCCACCTTGCATTTGGCGAAGGCTTCTTTCTCGATAACAGCGATCGCGCGGTCTTCCGGAGGCATTATTTGCAAGGCAGACAGGATGCCAGCCACGATCCTCAGGTTTCACCTTATCTTGGTGAGATATCCGAACACATCGCTCCAGCTTTGATTGCAACGGCTGGTTTTGATGTGCTTCATGATGAAGGCGAGGCTTATGCAAACAAGTTGGTTCGCGCTGGCTGCTGCGTGGATTACATGTGCTTTGAGCACCTCGGGCACGGTTTTGCGAACTTGGTAGGTATTCACAGAGCTTCAGAAAAAGCCCTCATAGAGATTGGGCAGGCTGGGGACGGCTGTGTGAACAGCGCACCGCCAACTAATAGCTGCGAATCTCGCCCGCTTCAGTAATTTGCTTCTCTGATAGCGCGATTGGTCAAAAAGGACCTGTTTTTGCTGTTTTCGGACCTCGTCTGCGGCTCGTTCCACGATTACGAATTGAAATGCAGACTAAATGTTGACGCACAGAAGGGCGGTTCTGTGGGTTTTCATAGGTGGCGCGCCGACATGGTAACCAGAGCCA
Organism: Pseudovibrio sp. JCM 19062; assembly: GCA_001310715.1. Next base: position 152,874 of record BAXV01000002.1, on the reverse strand, counting down.
CAAGCATTGAGGGAGGGTTTGATGCGCGGGTATAAAAATATAGCTGAAGAGTTCCAGATAACCAGGCTTCAACACAGTCCGGCAGGATTGTTTGGTTGGAAGCACCGCATGGGGATACATCTGGCGTTTCATACCAATCCGATGAACAATCTCCTTCATGTCGTGATGCCCCCTTTTAATACACTAGGGGTGCTGATGTGCTTTTATCCAATCGCGGTGCCGGGCATCTCTATTGGCGGGGTAGAGATGAATGGCGCGCTCGTTGCTCTTCTCGGCACATTCTTGATTTACGCCCTGCTCGATGTGTTAGCCGCTGCCTTGACCCTTGCACCAGTTGTTCTTCTCTATCCTTTATGCGCATGGACATTCGAACTCACAGGGCACTCTACGGTTCTTATGGTTGTCATTGGAGCGTCTATCTTCTTCGCAGCGCTTTGGATGCAGGTCGGGATCGGTCATAAAATTTTTGAAGAAGGTATTGGTGATGAAGACGAAAACATCGGTGAAGTATATGATACTTTCAACCCGCTATACTTCACGCTATTACCCGTTTATTCCATTCTAGACATACTTTTTCACCTTGGTTACCGGAAGAAAACCGCCGCAGAAATAAGAGGAATTGCTGAAGAACTGAGGCCGCTTGTGCTTGAAAGAAAGAAGCTCAACCCAATGGGCAAGGGTATCTGAAACAACTGAGCAGCACTCATTCTAATCACCAAGCAAATCCGGGAAGTTATGTGATGGCAACCACGAACTCGCAGGCGAATAGCGGCATTTTTGATCCGATACGCATCGGCCAACTTCAACTGAGTGGCCGCTTCGCGAAATCCGCTACAGTTGAAACGCGGTGCACCGTAGATGGATACGTGACTGATGAGCTTATCCAGTTCTACGAGGATATAGCACGAGGCGGTACGCCCCTGATTATTTCAGGCGCTGCGAGCTACAACAGCTATTCACGCGGGGTGGCTCACCAGATTAGTGTCGATCACCATGATAAGATTGAGGGATTGAAGCGCCTTGCGGATGCTGTCCATCGGCACGGCTCCCGTATGTTCATCCAGATCTACCACACCTCACGGCAAGCCGTGCCCGCAGCGGTTGGACGCACCGAGCGCAAGCCCCCTCAAAGGTCTGGGAACCAACACTGGGTGTTATGCCACGTCCAATGTCCATCACAGAAATTGAACAGACCATCGAAGATTTTGCAGCAGCTGCGGAGCGCTGTCAGAAAGCCGGTTTTGATGGCATTCAGATACACGCAGCGCACGGCTATCTTATCAGCGCCTTTTTGACCCCGCACACCAACAGACGCAAAGACAATTTTGGTGGAAGCCTAACCAACCGGATGCGCTTGCTGCTTGAGACCTATCGCGCTGTGCGCCGTCGGGTGGGACCAGATTTTCCGGTAATCATGAAGATAAATGGATCGGATGAGCTGCCCTTGCGTCGCGGTATTCCAACTGCTGATTTAGTGACCGTCACCAAAATGCTGGAAGATGAAGGGTTGGACGCGGTCGAAATCAGTGTAGGCCACTATGAATCGGGAACAACGTTCTCACGCGCGCGCTGGAATGGGTTCACAAAGAGAATGGCGACGGTAGGCGCCGGAAAAAAACATGAGTTTTCTGCGTAGAAACTCGATGAGAGTCTTTGCCCCGCTGGTTGATAGATTTTTTAACTTGATAGGTGGCTATCAGGAAGGGTTTAACCTTAAGTATGCAAGAGAATTCACGAAAAAGCTGAACATACCAGTCATCTGCGTTGGTGGCTTCGTTCATAAAAGTGCTATGGAAAAAGCACTCTTGGATGGTGATTGCGATATGATTTCGGTGGCGCGTGGCTCATCGCTGATCCTCACCTTTACAAACATATGAAGCAAGACTATCAGGGGCCGCTCTGCGTGCATTGCAATGGCTGCCTTGCCGTTGCTGGTGTGCAACCTGCCGCCTGTGGAAACCCCAAAGTAGTTGCACTTTCAAATTTAGCGTAGACCTATCAATCCAGTTGTGTCCCGGAAAACTAGTGAAAGAACTAGATTAATGAATGATGTAAATGTCGGTTCGCCCTTCACACTTAACAATGGCGCCGTACTTAAGAACCGTTTCTTCAAATCGGCCATGAGCGAGCAATTGGCGGATCGCGCCCACAACCCGACCCCGCAGCTACTCACGCTCTATAAGGTTTGGGCCGAAGGTGGGACCGGACTGGTTGTTTCCGGAAATATCATGGTAGACCGCAAGCATCTTGGCGAACCAAGAAACGTTGTTCTGGATGATGCTAGTGATCTGGAGAAGTTCAAGGCGTGGACAAAGGCTGGTTCTGCTGAAGGAGCGCAGATCTGGGCACAATTGAATCATCCAGGCAAACAGGTTCCCAACTTCATTCATAAAGAGCCTGTTGCTCCATCTGCTATCCCGTTAGCAAGGGGACTGGAAAAGAACTTTAACAAACCGCGCGCTCTTGAGGAGCGAGAAATTGTTGAAGTGATTGTGAAGTTCGTAAACGCTGCAACCTTGGCAAAAGAAGCTGGCTTTCACGGAGTGCAGCTACACGGCGCTCACGGCTACCTCATCAGCCAGTTTTTGTCGCCAAGACACAATCAGCGCCAGGATAAATGGGGCGGCTCGCTGGACAACCGGATGCGTTTTGTCGTGAGCATCTATCAGGCAATCCGGGAGAAGCTAGGCTCTAACTTCCCAATCGGGATAAAACTGAACTCAGCAGATTTTACAAAGGGTGGTTTTAGCGAAGAAGACTCCTTGCTGGTCGTTCAAAAACTGGGTGATCTTGGTTTTGATTTGATCGAAATCTCTGGCGGGACCTATGAGCAGCCTGCGATGGCGGATGGCATCAAGCAAAAGGACAGCACGATCAAGCGTGAGGCTTATTTTCTGGAATACGCAGAGAATGCCCGAAAAGTGAGCAATGTTCATTGTGGTGACTGGTGGTTTTCGTTCAGCCAAAGGAATGAATGAAGCTCTCGCCTCAGGTGCGACTGACTTGATTGGTTTGGCGCGCCCGCTTGCTGTCGAACCGGACCTTCCACATAAAGCAATCAATGATGCAACCTATCAGATTGCCCTCCGAGAGCTGACCACAGGCTTTAGGAAGCTGGACAACATGGTCTTTTTGAACGTGAGTTGGTATGAAGCACAGCTCTCGCGGCTGGGTCGGGGCAAACGCCTGATGTTCATCTCAGCGAATGGAAGGCAACTTTTCAAGTCTTCTGGTTCTTGGGAGTTTTCGCATTCCGAAAGCGTCGCGCCTAGCATATTTCCACTAAGGCATTGAAGAGAAGACGCCGTGACACGGGGAAACAGGTCACGGTGTCTTAAAAGTCAGGACAGGGAGAAGGACGGTGAATAGTCATATTGTAAAGTGGGGGCTATCTTCGTCCTGCTCAACTCAGCCGGAATTATACTTTTTGCACTCAGCGGCGTTGTTCTTCCAATACAATTTTTGTGGGAGAATAATAAAGGATCATACTAACGAGTGCTCCAATCAGCAGACATCAGCCGATACGAAATACCTACTAAAAGATAGAGTTTCATACTGGCGGCAGCACATAGGCTCCTAGAAATAGCTTTTTTTGAGTATTAAAGATACATACCGAAGAGCCCAATTTCCTTGATGCTGCGTTTTCGTGTAAGTTTGATTGTTTTTTTTCGATCAGACGTCATAACCTGCACCGGTAAATCATCATCGGAAGATGAAGCTCCAACGTGACGCAAAACATTGCAGCGGGGGAATGTCCTTCTTCAGTTAAACTGTGGAGGACCGCTTTTGAGCCACACTCTAAAAATTTGTTTTGTTCCGGGCCGCTATGCCGTTTCAAGTTTAGCAGCTGACGCGCATGTCCCTGCTTGGCTGAACGGACCTGGTTTCAGGGCAGTTATTCACTCTGACGACGAAACAACCCTAATCTGCCTTGAAGACCGCGTTCCCGCTGGTGTCAAAGCTGAAACGGGATGGGCTTGCCTGCGCACAACCGGTCCTTTCCCGTTCGACGCAGCCGGGATTGTCCAGTCTGTCATCGCACCTCTTTCTTCCAACGGAATTGGTGTTTTTGTTGTCTGCACCTACGACGGCGAGCATGTGCTGATCCCCGCATCTGACGCAAAAAAAGGCGGTGCATTACCTTGAAACGGCAGGACACGTTTGCGATGGCGACAACCCAATGCGTTGACAGCAAAAAGAGTGAGAAAATTGGAGTAATTATGTCATCTGGTTTAGCAGGAAGCTGTCTTTGCAGACAAGTAACGTACGACACGGGAAGCGCCCCGCTGTGGATCACCATTTGCCATTGCCGGTTTTGTCAACGTGCCACAGGTTCAGATCGGATGATTCAACCTGTCTTTGAAAGGCAAGACTTTGCCTTCACCGGTGCCAGCCCAGCAATCTATACATTGGTTTCGGAGGGAAGCGGCAAGGCAATTAATGTACATTTCTGTGCCCAATGTGGGACCAAACTGGCTCTGACTTTTGACCGTTGGCCCGACAAGATCGGCCTGTATGTCGGAACGCTGGACGACCCTGATGCAATTACGATTGAACCGGACAATTGCAAGCACATCTTTATTTCTGAGGCCCGATCCGGGACGATCCTACCGCCAAGGGTAAAGGTTTTCCATTGCCATGCAGTAGAAAACGATGGCTCCGTGATTGAACCGATGGTTCATACCAAGCCTTTTGTAACTTAGCAAAAACTGACGTTGGATGCCTAGTTGTGAAAGCGAACTACACTGACAGGCAGATACGGGTCAATAGACGCCATTCCAGTATTATAGTTTATTACTCCCCCACAGTTTTGGGCCTTCTTGAATATTGATCCGATCAACCTTGAGCTGGCCAGAGTTATGTCTTGGTATCTGCTTGTATTTGGAATAGGTGGATTGCTCATCTGGCGACATCCATATCGCCATCCTATTGTCGTTTTGCTTATCGGTCTGGAGAAGCTAGCGCCGGCTGTTCTCTTCCCACTTCTCACGCTCCAACATGGTGCTCACTGGCTGTTGCTGAGTGTGGGTGTTTTTGATGGTGTTATGGCACTACTTTTTATCTGCTACAGCCTCTGGCTCAAGCGCCATCAAGCGATGCTCACTACGCAATCCGAAGGCATTTATGCCTAAATCTAGGGTCTTGCTCGGATAGAGCTGGGCGTTTTGCCCGTCCAGCGCTTAAACGCTCTGCGAAAGTTGCTTCCATCTGAAAATCCGACCAGTTCTGCAATATTCTCAATCGGCATTTGTGTGTGCTGGAGGTACTCCAATGCGAGCTGCTTGCGCGCTGAATCGAAGATTTTCTGAAAACTTGTGTCCTGCTGCTTAAGCAAGCGGCGAAGACTACGCGGATGCATATTGATCCGCTCAGCAACAACTTCCTCACTTGGGAAGTTACCCGGCATCGCCAACAATTCTCTCCGCACTCTTTGCACGACATCATCCAGTGATGTGTGCTCGCGCAAGTACTGGTCACATAATTTTGTGGCCACGGCTTCTGCAACCGGGTTTCCTTGCAGTGTAGGCAAATCCAATATGGACTTCTTATAGATGATCGAATTTCTTACGCCGCCGAATACTACCGGGCACCGGAAAGTACTCCGATAAATCTCGGCATAGCCGGGGTCGTCATAGGACAGCGTAACTCTGGCGGGTATCAGCTCAGTCCCACTGATGAGGTGGAATATGCGCACGGATGCGCTCAGCACTTCTTCAATGACAAAAGGCAGGAGATCATGCGTCGGAGCGATAGGGGAAACTGTGAAGATCACTTCCTCTTCTTCAACACTCAACGAGATATCCGTCAGAGTTGGCGAGGCTTTCAAATACGTAACACACAGCTCAATCGCCCGGCCAATATTCGGCGCGCAGCTCATGGCATAGCCCATTAAGCCACAGGTCGCTGTGTTTTCTCTGCTCCCCAAATACAGGCCCAGACCCGGATGATCGGTAAGTTTCAAAAGATTGCTAATAAGTTGGTATGATTGAGAAAATGAAACAGATGAGTTGGGAATGGAAAGTGTTTCATAGGCAATATCAGTATGCTTCAGAAGCTCGTTCGCGCTTAGCCCAAACTTCTCCATCTCATAAAGTATATGCGCCACCTTATTAGTTGGCATCGCCCACTCATCATGCAAAGCAGTATTGAATTGCTCGTGTTTCATAGAATTAATATAGCATCGAAATTCCGGATGACGCCACTGAGAACCTCTAATCACTAAGCATTTCAACCTAGTTATTCTCGTCGGAACCTAGGCTCAGGACCCATTGATTTCTGGCGGCTTATTTGATTCACTCAGATAAAAACGGAGTTAGATGTGAGTGACTTGTTTTGGCTGACAGAAGCTCAGATGGCGCGTCTGCGTCCCTTCTTTCCCAAACCCTATGGCGGGACACGCGTTGATGATCGTCGCGTCTTAAGTGGAATTATATTTATTATTCGCAATGGGTTACGCTGGCGCGATGCCCCTGAGGAATACGGCCCGCACAAGACTTTATATAACCGTTTTGTCCGCTGGTCGCACAAAGGTATTTTTGAAAAGATCTTCGAGGAACTGGCCAGCCCCACAGGGACTGAGGCCAATGTTCTGATGATTGATGCAACACACCTCAAAGCCCATCGTACCGCCTCAAGCCTCAAAAAAAGGGGCTGTAACCCGCGCCTGATCGGGCGCACAAAAGGGGGCATGAACACAAAGCTTCACGCCGTCGGGGACGGGACTATGGTAGTAACAAGGTCAGAAAAAAAACATTACAGATCAGGATATTGAGGCCTGCATACCTTCACGTAAAACACGTAAGAGAAAGATCCCGTATTGCACCAAAACTTACAGAAAGCGGCATAAGGTTGAAAATCTGTTCGCCAAACTGAAGGACTGGCGACGCATCGCAATGCGCTATGATCGCTGCCCAACCATATTCAAGTCCGCAATCTACATCGCTGCTATCGTCATATTCTGGCTATGAGTCCTGAGCCTAGCTTTTGGCCGCTTGACCGAGCAAAGCGATAAATTTGTATGCTATAAACAAAATCACTATAACAAGAACAAGAAAACGTCCGATGATCATTTTATCTAAGCCGAAAAGCTCATATATGCGTGCCTTTATTGTGGCAGCTGCTTTGATTGTAGCAATCCCTGTCAATGCGGAGACGCTGCGGGTAGGAACCTCAGGGCAAGCCAATCCATTCACCTTCGTGCAACAAGGTGTCCTGCAAGGTTTTGATATCGACGTAATCAATGCCATTGCTGAAATAACGGGCGACGACGTTGAGTTTCTCACGATGCCATCTCCGAGTTTGATTGGGGCGTTGGATGCCAATCGCGTGGATACGGTTGCAAACCAAGTAACTGTGACGTCGGAGCGTGAGGAAAAATATCTGTTTTCACAACCCTATGTGGTTGATGGTGCTCAAGTTGTCGTGCGCAAAGAAGATGAAGCCACTATTCGTAGTGTAGCGGATTTGAAGGGCCGAAGCGTCGGGGTGATACTGGGGTCCAATTACGAAGATCTGCTCAAAGAGCTGCCCTATGCCGACGAAATTGACATTCGTACTTATGAAACCAACATTTTGGAGCACGAGGTTGCATTGGGCCGTATTGATGCTCTCGTGCGAGACCGAGTAAGCGCAGTACGTGTTCTGGATCAGGTTTCCTTACCTCTTACTTTAGCAGGAGAACCCTTCGCGCCGCTTTATGACGCTTATCCCTTTCGTGACAACGATAAAGGCCGTGCAGATGTGGTCAAATTTAATAATGCGCTGAAGGTTCTTCGAGAAAACGGGAAGCTTACTGAACTGTCACAGAAATGGTTCGGACGTGATGTTACCAACTAAACCAGATCATACCTATGGAATATAAGCGCGCTTGAATACAACTGCTTTATAGCGTGTCTTCCAAAAGTGGCTGCCAGTTCTGGAGTAAAGACATACGCGATAACAAACTATTACGAACCTTTGCCACCAACACGCAGTTGATGCCGTGTTATAAAGCCGGGGTGCCATCAATAGCACTTTCAGTAGCGGCAGAGCTATGAAACTCGGTCCTCTTCAAGGAGGACTACGAATGACCGGTTTGGCCGAATAGAAGTAATTGGGACGTGCCCGCCTCGACAATCGGTCTGTGTCTGGGAACCTTATCCTTGATGGAACCAGCCGAAGGTCCGCCGCTTGTGGCCCCTTTGTAACCAACACAAATTTTTGTATGGAGAGATTTTCGCAACTGCAGCAAACTGCAAACGAACAAAGACACTACAAACCTTATTGTTCCACGACGCGCCTGATTACAAACTTTATTATACCTGCACAAAATCAAACAAACTGCCCAGCCGCATGACCGGACGCCCACGCCCATTGGAAGTTGAATCCTCCCAGATGCCCTGTAACATCAACGACTTCACCGATGAAGAAAAGGCTGGGCACCTTGCTGGCTTCCATCGTTTTGGAGGAAAGGGCCTTTGTGCTCACGCCGCCTAGGGTAACTTCTGCGGTGCGGTAGCCTTCGGTGCCGACCGGTTTGATAGTCCAATCATTGATCGCAAGCGCAGCTTTGCGCAGGACCTTATCGGAGGTATCCGCCAACCGCCCGCCCAACTTATGCTCCTCAGCAATGTGAATGGCCAGCTTCTTCGGCAACAGGCCTGCAAGGGCAGTCTTGATGTCCTGCTTGGGCTGGGTCTGCTTGGCGGACTTCAGGGCTTCAAACGCATCCGTATCGGGCAAAAGGTTGACGCGAATATCTTGTCCCTCTTCCCAGTAGGACGAAATCTGCAAGATTGAGGGGCCCGAAAGGCCGCGGTGGGTGAAAAGCAAGCCTTCGCGGAACTTGGTTTTCTTGAAAGACACAACTGCATCTACAGAAACGCCTGCCAGATGCTTGGTACGCTCGCGCAGCGCATCATCAAACACAAACGGCACCAGCGCAGCGCGAGGGGGGACAATCGGCAAATCAAACTGCTTTGCAACCTCATAGCCAAACCCTGTTGCACCCATCTTCGGAATAGACGGCCCGCCGCAGGCCACCACCACAGAGTGTGCACGTACGGTATCTCGGGAGGTTCCGACGGTGAAGCGATCATCTGGCTTGGTCAATGAGGTGATGCTGGTGCCCAGCTGAATGCGCACGCCAGCCTGCTGGCAAAGCCCAAGCAGCATGTCGATGATCTGCTGCGCGCTGTCATCGCAAAACAGCTGCCCGAGCGTCTTTTCGTGCCAACCAATGCGGTGCTTATCGACCAGTGCGATAAAGTCATGCTGGGTAAAGCGCTTCAAAGCAGAAACAGCAAAACGCGGGTTCTGTGAAAGGTAATTTGCAGGGGAGGCGTGCAAATTGGTGAAGTTGCAACGCCCGCCACCAGAGATACGGATTTTGTCCGCTGCACGTTTGGCATGGTCAATCACCAACACAGAGCGGCCGCGTTTTCCAGCCTCAATGGCACACATCAGGCCGGCAGCACCTGCACCTATTATAAGAACATCAATGTTTTGCATGGCGCTCTTATATGAGCTTTCAAGCTAAGGTCAACTCATCTGCAATGAACACAAAGAGTAACCGCCATCGAACAGAACCGGGAAACCCTGAAATCTGAACATGATGCAAGGCACTAAAGGAAGATTTCTCTAATGGAGTACCTGTGGATTGCAAGTGGTGATATATTGATCTAATAAAAGATATATATAAAATGTATCTTTATAAGGTAACGGCAGTGAATTACCGTTTCGACCCAAACCAGCTCGGTACCGGTGCAAGATGTGATCCGCTGTCTAAAGATAAAAATCGACCATCACCTCCTGCAAAAGGCCCCTCTGGTTATGAAGCCATCCCTCTTAACTCGTTTATCACTGTCATTTTTCCTTTCAATCGTGGCGTTTTCCCCACTGGCCGCAGACGAAGGAAAGGCTCCCCCACCACAGCATCTTAAACCAGCAACAAAAGAGCTGATCGAGCAGTTAAAGACTGGCGGACATGTGCTTATCGTACGCCATGAACGTACGAATGCATTTATTCCTGACACCAAGGAGGTGGACCTGAACAACTGTGCAACCCAGCGCAATCTTTCGATTGCCGGGCACGCAAATGCAGTCGAAAATTATCGCGCACTTAGTTTCCTGCAGATTCCGATTGGGCAGGTTTACGCAAGTCCACCTGTCGCACATTGGAAACAGCCAGGCTCATGTTTGGACGTGTCGAAGCACACAACGCACTTTATCGGTATGGCCAAGGTTCAGAGCAACTTAGTGCTGATTTAAAAGAACTGATCCGCTCGAATGCGAAGAACGCAGAAAATGCAGTTCTGGTCACACACTTGGGAACGTACGCCCCCGTATTTGGTGGGCACCTTGCGGAAGGTGACGCTGCTGTGTTCTCATTGGTAAATGATCGACCTCAACTGCAGGGCGTTATTCCAGCAAATGGTGGAATGATGCGATCATTGATGCAGTGTTAGCCGCTCAATAGCCTAGCGACCAATCTCACAGCGAAGCATCTGAGCAGGTTCGTCGCTGGTACCGAGAAAACGGAGGGCCTCAGCCTCCGCATATCATGTCTGCACGGCTTATGGTCTAAGCAGCCACAACATCCTTCAGGAAGCTGGAGATGGTCTGGCGCAGCTCTGTGGCCTGTTTGGACACCGAGGAAGAAGCCTCAAGCACGTCATTGGCCGAGTTGTTGGTCTCCTCCACGGAGCTGGTCACAACGCTCATGCTGTCCGCCACATCCTGCGTGCCTTGCGCAGCCTGCTGAATGTTCTGACTGATAGAAGAGGTCGCAGCGTTCTGCTGGGCAATCGCCGTGGCAATGGAGCTGGTGTACTCATTCACCTGCTGCATGGTGCCAGCAATCAGTTCAATAGCTGTCACAGCTTCCTTGGTGGAACCTGAATGCCTGAGATCTGCGAGGAAATCTCTTCAGTCGCTTTGGCGGTCTGGGTCGCCAGTTCCTTCACTTCAGAAGCGACGACCGCAAAGCCCTTACCCATCTCCCCGGCACGGGCCGCTTCAATGGTCGCGTTCAGTGCCAAAAGGTTGGTTTGCTCGGCAATATCGCGAATAAGGTTGACCACTTCGCCAATCTTCTGCGCAGCCTGATCCAGATCTGTTACATGATCATTGGTGGCCGTGCAACATTGGTTGCATCATCAACGGTCTGCTTTGTCTGAGAGATCTGTCGGCCAATCTCTTCGATAGAGGCAGAAAGTTCCTCAGAAGCAGAGGCCACAGTCTGCACGTTTTGGGAGGCCTGTTCAGAAGAACCAGCCGCATGGCTGGCGCGGTCAGAGGTGGTTGTTGCAATGTGGGTCAGTGAGTCAGCGGTCTGCTGCATCTTACTGGTGTTGTCATCAACCCGGTCAAGCACGCTGGAAACCTGATCGTTAAATGCACTGATCAGCTGGTCCACGTGCACCTGTCGTTTGCGTTCCTGCTCATGCTCCTGCTCGGAAAGGCTCTGCAGGCGCTTTTGCTCGGCAACCGTATCGCGGAAGGACATGACAGCAGTTGCCACCTGACCCACTTCATCAACGCCGATCGCGCGGGAGAAAGTTACAGAGGTGTCGCCAGCGGCCAGTTGACGGGCATCGGAAAGCAGTGCCGCCACTGGAACAGAAACGCTTCGGATAATAGCGTACGCCGCGCTGATACCCAGCAGGGTCGCCGCACCGGCAATGATCAGCGCTAGTGAAAAGGCCCAGTGTGCATCGGCAGTCAGCTTCTTCGCGTGCTTCACCAGTTCGCCAGCAAGATAGTCCTCAAATTCCTTCAGTGCGTCAATGCGCTTGGTCGCCATATCAAACCACTCGGGACCGGAGATGGCGGAGATATCTCCTCCAAAGGCGGCAGCGTATCCCAGCTCGCGGGCGGCCTGCACCTGAGCCATAACCGGGCGATTGAAGATCTTGTCCAGAAAATCCATTTGAGGCTTGGTCATCAAAGACCGTGCTGTCTCAAAGTGAGTATCCTGACTGGCACCAAGGCGAACAAAGAGGTGGTAGATGGCTGCATTGAAATCCTTAGCACTGAAGCCGTTGGCGCCGATAGCCCGCTCTATGCCCGCGTTCTCTTTGCCAAGCAGCATCTCTTCATACATGCTCAACTTGCGAACCAGACTTGGATCGCGGCTCACTGCAATGGTGCTCGGCAGAAACTTGAAAGCCTCATTAATGGTGCTGCTGTAGTAAGTCACAGTCTCGTCCACAGTCGTCGTCAGACTTTTCACCTCACTGCGGATACGGTCGATGTTTGCAAGGCGCCTGTTCACCATCTCCATCTGCGCAGCAAGTCCGGCATCAATGGATTTCAGATCAATCTCGGTCAGCGCATTTTTATAGATGCGGATCTTGCTGTCAGTCATCTTGTGCTGATCGGCAAGGCTTTCAACAAACGCTTTGCCCTGCGCACCAAGGTAGCCCGCAGAACGACCTCGCTCTTTTTGCAGCTCGTGAACAACAGCGCTCAAAACCGGAACAAACTCTGCAACCTGCCCAAGGGAGGAAGCCTCCACTTTTTTGGTGTAGGTGGCGGTTATTTGGGAGCCAGCGAAGAAAAGCATAGGGACAAAGGCAAGCAGAAAGATCGCAATAATGCGGTACTTTAGGAGAATACGGCGCATGGAATTACCTGATGGGGCATGTGAGTTTTAAATTAGAACCGGCACATACCGCCAGTTTTAATTTTCTTATGGTTACCACCACTAATTGAGTTAGTAATTCTTTATAGAGCGTTTATTTAAAAGCTAGATTCGCTTTATTGGCATAATTATTTATAACTAAGTAAAATTACTAGATCGAATGATCACGTTAAGTAAAATCGTAAGTTGATGGTGCCTGAATTTCCAGATTATACTATATATTTCAGGTGCTAATGGAAATGTGCCCCTCCTGATTGCACGATATGTGAGCTTCCTGCAAAGGGTTGAACGGCAGGGAGATCAAACTCCCTGCCGATTATTTTTGCATTGTCTTTATGCAGACCAAACCTGTGCACGGTCCTGATAAAGCTGGCCTTCCATACGTGAGCCGTACAGGGAACAGGCTTTTACATAGTCCATGTAAGATCCATGGATCTTCTCACACATCACATCGCCAGTTGGATAGTCCGCGATCACTTCGCGGGCTGCGCCGCCGATTGCTTCAATCACTTCTGGTGGGAAGGCGGAAAGAACCGCACCGCGTTCCACCAATGTGGAAAGGGCAATGGTGTTGTTATAGCGGAACTCCGCAGTGGTCTCTTCAGCCTGAGCTGTCGCCGCCTGCGCAAATACCTGCTTCAGCCATGGGCTGAGGTTCTCATAGGTGTTCTGGTTCACGATCATTTCCAGACCCGGACCGCTCGTGGAACGCTGGCATGTGGTAGTAAGGAGCAATCTTGTAAAGACCCAGAGCAAGGTCGTTCCAAGGCCCAACAAACTCCGCCGCATCAACCACACCGGACTGCAGCGCTGAGTAGATCTCTGGCGGAGGTGTCACAACGGTCGTTGCACCCACCTTGCGCAGAATATCCCCGCCAAGGCCAGCAATACGCATCTTAAGGCCCACCAGATCATCCAGAGACTGGATTGGCTTCTTGAACCAGCCGCCTGCCTGAGCGCCGGAGCTGCCTACATAGAATGGTTTCACATTATGAGGCGCGTAAGCTTCATCCCAGAATGCCTGACCGCCGCCATGACGCAGCCAGCCGGAAAGTTCCACCGCATCCAGCCCGAACGGTAAGGCAGTAAAGTACATGGTCGAACGGATCTTGCCCACCTGATAGTACGGCGCGTTGTGGCCGATATCAGCTGCTCCGGAGGAAACGGCGGAAAATGTTTCAAATGGAGGAACCAGCTCGCCGCCGCCATAATACTTGATGGAGATCTTGCCATCAGACAGCGCCTCGATGCGCTCGCCCAGACGCTCTGCCGAGGTGCCAACCCCCGGGAAGCCTTTTGGGAAGGCTCCAACCAGCTTCAGGTTCAAGGTGGCATTTGCGATTGCAGGGGCAGCAAGGACAGAGGCCCCACCTGCTGTACCCGTTACCATCGCTGTTTTCAGAAAGTCACGGCGTTTCATCTACCCGTCTCCGCTTACGAAAATACATAAGTATTATTTCTAGCAGAAGAGGGTATGTCTGACGATATATTTTAGCCGTGATGCTGAGAAGAATTCAACGCAGTGGAAAGCTTACTTGAGTATCTCGTACATGCGGTCCAGTTGCTCTTCCACATTCAGTACGTCCCCATCAAGCACCTGAAAGATGCCGTTGCTGTGAATACCCTCAACGGCTAGATACACGACAGTTGCAAGCGCCGGGTCTTCTGACTCTTGCTGAATGCGCGCATAGATCTCTCTGTGGAAGGTACGTATAGGGTCGAGTAGACTTGGGTCGTCCGCAATGGCTGCAAGCATACCAGACCCTGCTTTCCCGTCTTCCTGCAGTCTTTTGCAATGCCCTTTCAAGAAAGCACGCATCAGCTTGTGGCGGTACGGGTCCTCAGTAAGTCTTTGCTCTTCCTCTGTAATGTGGGCACGGGTTTCGTCCACGTGGTATTGCACCATGGCGCGAATGAGAGCTTGCTTGCTTGGGAAATTGTAGAGCAGTCCGCCTTTGGAAACACCGGCATGCTTGGCCACAGCGTCCAGTGAAAACTGGCCCCCACCTTGTGCCTGCACAAGATCGATTGCTGCCTCAAGAATGCGTTGCTGTGTTCTGCTGGCTTTGGTTGTGCCCTTCACATTGAGTCCTTTGCCACGTCCGCGAAAACCGCTGAGAATAGAGTTATGTCCAAACCATAAGTCTAAGACACCTGTCACTATAGGCTATCAGCTGCAACTTTGCGAGGCCAACCTGTCCTTGGAATAGTGAAATTTATGGTGTTAAAACAAGGGTGTCCACGGATCGCAACAAAATATCGTTTTTTTTACAGCCCGTTTGAGGCCAAGTCACCTAGGTAATATTGTCTCTGTAGGAATAGGCAATCTTTGGGGAGGCGGAAAGGCATCCCAGTATAGTGCCAGCCAGCACAGCCGCAGCCGGTGGAACAGTGAAAAGCTCGCGATGGGTGCCCGATTAGCACCCGTGGATGCTGCTTTTGGGGCAGGGCGGTCTACTCTGGAAAAATAAAAGGCCTGACGGTGCCTGGCAAACGCCGGCGCACATCAGGCCAGTTATAATATTGTGCCAAGGCTGCTTCAGCGGGCGCTGAAGCAATCCTTATAATCTCGCAAATTAAGCAAGCTCAATCTGAGAAGCCTGCAAACCGCGGCCCCGACGATCTTCTTCAGCAACAAAAGTGATAGCTGCGCCTTCAGCAGGAACTGCGATGCCAGAGCGTTCGAAAGCCGTGATGTGAACAAAGATATCTTTGGACCCGTCACCTGGAGTAACGAAGCCGTAGCCTTTGTCGTGGTTGAAGAATTTGAGGGTACCGTCTTGTCGCATGGAAACGTCCTTTAAGCCAAAATAGTCAACTCGCCTGGTTAGGGCAAGCCAGTCTTGACGAGCAATGTAATCAAAGGCCGTAAAGGACATTGTTCCGATGCGCACACCGCAACACTGCCAACCGTGTCTCTAATAACAGCCCGCAGTCAAAAGATCTGAGCTCTTATTTCTATCTAAAAAACTCAGTCCTAATGGTTCATATAGGGAGGCGGGTTATATGTCGCCCCTCTAATACTACGGGATAAGCAAATCTCTTAGCTCGCTCGTCCATACCGATGTAGTTGCTCCTTAATAAATCCACAAGGCACATTTTCAAAAAAAAGAGCGCATTTGAGGCATTAAGTTCCCCGCATGCGGCCAGTGATGCCCTTGGGGAACCAGTAAATACTGCAGATAAACAAAATTCCCAGCCACAGCAGCCAGCGTTCGGGGGAAACCACCTCAGATACTATGGGAAGATCACCCAATGATTCTTGCAGGAAACCCAAGAGATTCTGCAGATAGGACTGGGTGAGAAGGAACAGTACAGCCCCGATGACGGCCCCATACATACTGCCCATTCCGCCAATCACAACCATCAACAAAATGTCCACCATAATATCCATTGAGAGCGTGGTTGCAGGCCCCGTATAGCGCAGCCAGATGGCCATCAGCGATCCGGCCAGCGCAGCCATCACAGCAGACAAAATGGTCGCCACACTGCGATACCGAACCACCTTGTAGCCAATAGCTTCCGCACGGAATGCATTTTCGCGGATCGCCTGCAGAACACGGCCAAATGGTGAGTTCACCATGCGCAGCAGAACGAGGAACAGACAAAGGCTACTGAAGAACACCGCATAGTAGGTGATCAGCTTGCCATTGATCCGAACCCCCAGCACCTTTTCGTTGACCAGCTTGAACGCAGGCGTCATCTCGCGCGGAATGCGATAGGTCAGCCCGTCCTCGCCGCCGGTAAAGCCGGAAAGCTGCGAGATCAGTACCAGAAAGGCACTCGCCACTGCCAGCGTCATCATGGCAAAGAAGATCGCCTTCACGCGCAGAGAAAACAGCGCAATCACAAAGGCAAAAGCACCAGCCACCAGCGCACCGCACACAGTCCCGAGCGCAATCGCACTATAAGAGGGGCCCATGTTCACCAGAGCCAGCGCCGTCCCGTAAGCTCCAATGCCAAAGAACATGGTATGTGCAAACGAAACAACGCCGGTATACCCCAGCAGCAAATCGTAACTCGCCACCAGCACAATGAAGATGCAGATACGCGCAGCCGTATCTAACGGCCGCGTACCGGGAAACAGGAAAGGCGCAAACAGCAAGCCAAATAGAATGAGTAGCAACACAGCACTCAGCATTTTACTGCGCGGCGTATCACCGGAAAGGAGCTTCACAATCATCTACCAAACTCCTCAATGCGTTTTGACAACGGGGTAAAGCCCCTGAGGTCGCCACATCAAAACAGCGCCCATCAAGAGGATCGTCGAAACCAAGGCCAGCTTCGGAACCAGAAAGCCGGTGTAGTTGGTCAACAGACCCACCAGCATGGCGCCGATAAAACATCCTTCTATCGACCCAAGTCCACCAATGATCACGACAATAAACACCGAGATCATCACCTCCGCGCCCATATGGGCGGTAATGGTTTCCTGATAAAGCCCCCACATCACGCCGCCGAGACCCGCCAGTGCGCAGCCTGCCATGAACACTGCCAGAAACAGCTTCTGGATCGGATACCCCAGCGCCTCCACCATCTCACTGTTTTGAACACCCGCCCGCACCAGCAGCCCGATGCGTGTCCGGTTGAGCACCAGCCGCATGGCCACAAACAAGGCCAGCCCGATGACAATGGCAAGCACGCGGTACTTCTCGATGGCCGCACCCAGCACAACAAACGAACCCTGAAAGGCAGCGGGCCGTGCCAGCACAATCTCGTCTGGCCCCCAGATCACATAGATCAGCTGCTGGGTCACAACCAACCCGCCCATGGTCACAAGGATCTGCTTTAGGTGCTGTCCGTATACCGGCTTTACAATCAACCGCTCAAAGCCATAACCCGCAAGTCCCGTCACCAGCATGGCAAAGACAACCGCCAGCAAAACAGCACCCAGATTCATCGCAATGCTGGGGCTCTCGATCCAGCCGCCGAGCAGGCCCAAAATGGTAAACCCTGCAAAGGCCCCAAGCGAGATAAACGCACCGTGGCCAAAGTTGATCACATCCATCAGCCCAAAGATCACCGTAAGCCCAGAGGCCATGATGAAGATCATCATGCCCATTGCCAGCCCCGCCGCCGTCAGCGTGAGCCATGTGGAACCTGACCCGATTGCGAGCAATCCAATCAGCATCAACACCGGCACCAGAAACAACGGTGCCTTGGCCTCGATAATCTGCGACAGAGGAGGGAGCTCAATACGTGGTTTAATCAGACTGTCGCTCATTGGTGCGCCTCCAGTGAAAGTCCCATCAACCGCTCCTGCAAGTCAGCATCGGCAGCCAGCTCTGACATCTTGCCGGAATAAACAATCCGCCCGTCATCCATAACCGCCACCGTATCGCCCACAGCCCGCGCCATAGAAAAATTCTGCTCCACCAGCAGGATCGTCGTCTGCATCTCTTTCAGCTCCTTCAGAGCAGCAATCACGGCGTTGATGATGGCAGGGGCGAGCCCCTTGGTGGGTTCGTCGATCAGCAGCAATTTACGGGGTTCAATAATCGCCCGAGCCACCGCCAACATCTGCTTCTGCCCGCCCGAAAGATTGCCCGCAGCGCTCTGCCAGAAGGTTTTGAGGGGAGGGAACAGGCCAAAGAGCCAGTCAAGCCGTGCCTCATCAATGGTACCGCTACGTGCTGCTAGCAGCATGTTCTCGTGCACCGTCAGATCGGTGAAGATGCCCATATCCTCTGGCACAAAGGCAATCTCGCGCTGGGCAATCGCAGGCGTGGCCTCTTTCTGGATCTCCGCCCCGTCAAACAGGATCGCCCCTTGCGAGGCCTGCCACAGCCCCATGATGGTCCGCAGTGTCGTCGTCTTGCCAGCACCATTACGGCCAAGCAGCACCGTTACACCGCCGCGCGGAACCTCCAGATCAACACCCTGCAAAATGTGGTAGGGCCCTATATGCGTGTGCACGCCGTCAAGCGTGAGAAGAGCATCAGACATGGGCACCCTCCGGTTCCTCTTCGGGTGCAACACCCAGATATGCCTGCTGCACCACAGGGGAGGCGATCACCTCCGCAGGCTCCCCATCTGCCACCAGCTCCCCGTTGTGCAGAACAATGATCCGGTCTGCCAGCGAGCGGATAACATCCATCTTGTGCTCCACCAGCAAGATTGTGCGGTCCTTGTCCTGTTTTAGCTCGGCAATCAGATCGAGCACGATTGGCACCTCATCAACGCTCATGCCCGCTGTTGGTTCGTCAAACATGAGCACCTGCGGTCCAATGGCAATCATCAGCGCCACCTCCAGCTTGCGCTGGTCGCCATGAGACAGCTCGCTGGTGATCTGGTCCGCCTTATCCAGCAGATGCACCTCCGCCAGAATATGCTCGGCCCGCTGGATCAGCTCCACATGACTGTCCGCCATGGAAAATAGATCCATCCCAATACGCTGATGCGCCTGAACCGCCAGCCGCGCATTTTCGAGAACAGAAAGGCCGGGAAATAGGTTGGTCAGCTGAAACGCCCGTCCGATCCCCCGCAACGTACGCTCTGCCACCGATAGGCGGGTGATGTCCTCGCCGTTAAACCAGACCTGACCGGAGCTGGCAGAAAGCTGGCCGGAAATCAGGTTGAAGTACGTTGTCTTGCCAGCGCCGTTCGGCCCCACAATGGCTGTCAGCGTCCCACGATGAAAATCGCAGGACACCGCATCCACGGCCACGTGACCACCAAAGCGGATGGTCAGATCCCGCGTACTCAAAACTGGCGCTTCAAGTGTCTGCTGCATACTCAATGACCTGCTCCTTAAGAGCTTCACTTTGCGGGCGTAGCTCCGGATTTTTCCGGGCTCTCCAGCGCAGCCAGCCGATAAAGAGGAACGCACAGGCATACATGGTGATGCCGTAAACGCCGGAGGCAGACTATAGGGCGGCAAGGTTCGCTGCTCATGGCAATCAGGCACCTACCGTGATCCCCAGCGTGGCGTTCTGCACGCCCACCTCCATTGCAATAGCAACGCTATCAGGATGGGAAAGCTTCATCATCTTCGCCCCGCCATACCCGATCGTCAGCATCACCACATTCAGCAAAACAAGCACTGGCCCCAGCTCCAGAATATTCTCCATCAGCACCGACCAGTTGGTCACAAGCGCCCCGAGCACTATCACCACAAACAGCACAGAGGCGACGATCTCTACCGCCTTGGAGATCTTCGAGGAGAACGTTGGAGCCAGATGATTGACAGCCAAACCCGTGGCAACCGGCACAGCTGTGATCAGTGCCATGGAAATTCCAATGGAGGTCACATCGATCTTGGGCATCGCCGCACCGAGAAAATGGCTCGCCGCAGCTGCCGCAAATACCGGCACCGTCAAAACGCACAGCACACTGGTTATCGCCGTTATGGAAACAGCTAGTGCAACTGACCCGCCGCCAAACCGCGTTAGCATGTTGGAGGTCACCCCTCCCGGAGCAAAGGCGAGCAACATTACACCAAACGCCATGGCCGGCTCCAGCTCCACCACCTGCAAGATGAGAAAGGCGGACGCTGGAAGCAGCACCAACTGCCCGAGCATACCAATGCTAAACGCTCGCGGTATCTGCACCACGCGTTTAAAGTCTTGCAATGTCAGAGTGATCCCGAGGGAGAACATGATGAACGCCAGCGAAAGCGGCAAAAACAGTTTGATGATAATATCCATGGCCTGTACTTCGCTCTTCTGCGCTCTGACAGACCGGCGAGGTTGCTAAACTGCCGCCGCGGATGAGGTCGGCGATTGTGCAGAAAAACCCCACAGGTTCAGAGCGTTATATTTTGAGATTTGAGAGAGGAAGCGAAGGATTCCGCTCCCTCCTGAAGCGATGCAAAACTTGGCAGCTATTGGTTCTGCACTGGAATATCCATGTCCTCGATGGTCAACTCCCGCACCAATTCGGGAATGCCCCATTCCACCTCTGGGTCCACGCGGATCTTGAAGTGATACATGGACTGCAAGGCTGATGATCCTCAGCGCGGAACTTCATAAGACCTTTCGGTCCCTCAAACTCCATGCCTTCCATCGCCGCAATCAGCTCTTCCGTATCCGTTGACCCGGCCTTGCGGATCGCCTCCACAGCCGCAATACCCGCCGCCATACCGCCAGCGGTAAAGAAGTCAGGCGGGCCGTCGTAACGTGCTTCATGCTCCTTCACCAGCCAGTCGTTCACTGGATTTTTCGGGATCTCGTAGTAATAGTAGGTCGCCCCTTCCATACCCGGCATGGCCTTGTAGGCTTTCAACGCTGCCAGAATATTGCCGCCTGTCGCAATCTCGATGCCATAACGCTCCGGGTTCATCGCATTGATCTTTGCAAGTGGATTGCCGCCACCAGCCAGATCACAAACAGGAACTTCCGTCCCGGCTGGTCTTTAAGCGCCTCGAAAATACGTTGGGCACTGGCGGTAAAATCCTTGGTGTCCGTCGGTGCATACTCTTCAAACACCAGCTTGGCATTGGTTTTGGCAATGGCTGTACGGAACGCGGAAACCCCATCCCGCCCAAACGCATAATCCTGCGCCAATGTGGCGATGGAGGCACCGTCCTGACCAAGCGCCACCGCATTTGCAATGGCATCCTGAGAGGAGTTGCGTGAGGTACGGAATATATAGCGGTTGAAGTTTGCGCCGGTGATGCTGTCAGCAACAGCTGGCTCCACAATCAGCAGCTTCTCGTACTCCTCCGCCACCGGTAGCATGGCCAGAGCGACGCCGGAAGAAACCGGTCCCACAGCCAGATCAACCTCATCATCGCCGTAAGCCTCCGCCAGCATGGCCCGCCCGATATCCGGCTTGAGCTGGCTGTCCTTCTCGATCACCTCAATCTTGCGGCCATCAATCTCCATGGTACCGCCTGTGGCGTATTCCAGCCCCATCATCAGCCACATGGGACTGCTTGGCATAGGCCTCAAAGGGTCCTGTTTTGCCATAGACATGGGCGATCTTGATTGGCTCTTCCGCAGAGGAAATACTGGATGAAAATGAAAGTGCAAATACGCTGGCCGCCAGACTAAGCGCCGTGGCCCGAACTAACTTATACATAATGAAACCCCTCCCGCGCTGTCCCGGGGCCTCCTGCAATGCAAGTGTCCTTTTTTAAAGACGTCGGAAGCCAAACCTTAAACAACGTAAAGATAGTTGACGCATGTATTCAGTAAGGAGTCAATGATTCCGCTTTGCGCCAAATCATTAAGATCTGCCTCCAGTATTTGTATCTGTTGTTTCTCCGATGAATTTCGCTTATCCGACTCAAACGCCAAGTAAAACATTATTTGAACGATCGCAGGCACTCAAATAGTTGCGATTACTTCTTTTGTGGGAGAGCGAAGGGGTAGTGAACACCACACGAAACAGGTCATTGAAAACACGCTGCTTTCATCTGCGACAAGCTGGCGACACTGCGCCACCAAAGCGCCGCATTTCGCCATGCTCACACCTCATTTTGCCATTAGGCGCCTGTCTTCAACGGCGGTCAGCTAAGTGTTTGTTCACCATATCTGGCAACCGGATGATAACAAGATCATGATACCTTTAAGAACAATAAAACAGTATTCTATTGGGTGTCGTTAAGTATTGGCTGCATTGCAGTCAGAACTATAAAAACAATAATAAGTCCTGATCTAGGATTATTCGCATTTCACTATGTGAACAACTATAGGGTGGCTTACTTCCATTGCTTGGTAGGCCATCCTTTCCCAAAGCGGGTTGTCTTGCCCGACGATTTTAAAGGCCGCATCTCCTCCTCCCAAGCGGTCTTTGAGACCTGTTTTGATAAGCACCGAGGTCACCTCCCACCTCGGTGCTTTTTTTTATGTGTAGCTGCAGCCCTGTGAGGGAGATAGATTGAACTTCACCTTTAAGTTGCATTGTGTGTCTAATGCATCTAATTAGCTCTAATTTGCTATGGGAGCTAATATTATGAATAATTATTTGAAATTATTATCTATGCTGGTGGCAGCGGTGGTGTTGAGCGGATGTGTAACCGCACGGTCTTCCTTACCGGATCTGTTTGTTGATCAGGCAGATAAGGTGGCAAGAGCAGAATACATTGAAAAACATTGCCCTTCGATGGAGTTGAAGAACCAGGATTTGCTGATGCAAACAGCAATGCTTGTATGTTTAACAAGTAAAAAGTCAAATAGAGAATGTGCCGTTAAAGAGTATGTAAAGACCGTCTTTGAACGATATAGTCATTACACCAAAGCCTACAAAGACAAGACTTCAGCGCAACTTTGCAAGATGGCGCGCGAGGATGAGAAAATGAAGCCGATGTTCCAGAAGGCAAAGAAGAAGAAAAGCTAAGCGAGCAATACCATCGTGGGTGAGCACCGAGGCCCAACCTCGGTGCTTGTAATTTAGGCGACTTCTTCAGCTTGTGAAGTAACCAGTTCATTGCCTTCACCGTTCCTGAAATGGCAACACACATGGGCATGAGTCAGCGCACTTTCATCCGCAAATTTTCAAAGGTCACCGGACAAGCGCCTGCTGAATGGCGGCGAGCCAAACAGCTGGAAACCGCAAAGCATCTGCTGGAAGCGGAAGAAACCATGGACATGGAAAACCTTTCCCACCTGTGCGGGTTCGGTTCAGCCGCCACCTTGCGCCATCACTTCAGAGGCAAATACGGCACAACGCCAACATCCTACAGACGCCAGTTCCAAACCCGTCAGGCTTGAAGATAGGACGCAATGCCAAGGCAGCAGAGCGCCCCGTTGCAAAAACAGCTTGTAGCAGGTAGCCGCCCGTCGGTGCCTCCCAATCCAGCATCTCACCGGCCACGAACACACCCGGTAGTTTGGTGAGCATGTAGTGCTCGTTGATCTCGTCAAACGAAATACCGCCCGCGCTGGAGATGGCCCGGTCGATAGGCCGCGGCGCAGTTACCTGCAACGGCAAGGCCTTAATACGCGCCGCCAACGCCTCTGGCTCTACTGGTAGCGGACCAGCCTCGCGCATCAAAGCAATGGCAGCCGTTGGCAGACCCGTTGCTTTGCGCAAGAAGTTGCTCATGGATTGTTTGCCACGCGGACGCGCCAGCTTGGCAGTAAGCTTGTCAGCAGAAACATCCGGCTTCAGATCAATCTCAATCTGCGTCGTGCCATTCGCAAGAAGCGCATCGCGCAAATCAGCAGAAAGCGCGTAGACAACGCCGCCCTCAATGCCTGTGGCATCCAGCATGGCATCACCAACAACACGCTTGCCTGCGTGCGAAACGGCAATCTTCTTCAGCGGCGTGCCTTTGTACCGTTCTTTGAAGTGCTCGGAAAATGCAATCTCAAACCCGCAATTGGCAGGCAGCAGCTCTTTCACCTCAATCTGGTGCTCGCGCAGTATTGAGACCCACGCTCCGTCAGACCCAAGCTTGCCCAGGACCCACCACCGAGCGCCAGCAACACTGCATCAAAGGATTGGGACTGGATCGGCCCGTCACCTTTCTGAAGCAACAGCGCCCCGTCCCCATCAAAGCCATGCCAACGGGTGTTGGAGTGCAACGTCACACCATGCTGATCAAGCAATCTCAACCAATTGCGCAAAAGAGGGGAGGCCTTGAAGCTTTTGGGAAACACCTTGCCGCTGGACCCGGCAAAGGTCGGCTCATCCAACCCCGCACTCCACTCCCGCAGCGCAGCAGGCGGAAAGTCTCGCACGGACTGTAGCAACTGCGCATGGGCAGGGCGGTAACGGTCAAGAAAAGCCTCCAAATCCTCGCTATGCGTCAGATTAAGGCCGCCAAGACCGGCCATTAGAAACTTGCGGGCAGGTGACGGGCGCTGATCAAACAGGCTCACAGACACTCCGGCCTCAGCCAGATGTTGAGCGGCAAACAGTCCAGCCGGACCTGCTCCGATGATTGCAACGCGCTTTGTCAAAGACCCATCCATTCTGCTCAAGACCACTGAGGCTCCCATCAGCCACAACCGCAGCTCTAATGCCTTTGTTTTCGGCCAATTACAAGCGCCAAGCGCACCCGCTCACACAGATGCCGTGGGCAAGATCGCCCGGAAAATGCCTCCTTAAAGAAACACCCCCAAATTTGGCAGGAAGACTTTTAAGGAATGTACAGCCTCCGCACTTCCAGCTTTGCTGGATGCAAACATAATACTGGGGGCCGTTTTGAGAACTGCAATTGTAATGCCGCGTAACATGCACTTTTGCCAGTCTCGAGCCACATCAATCGACTGTGTGCTCACGAACTGGCCCTGCATAGCCAGAACAAAAGAAACCTGCGCATTTTTACCGGCGGCGAGGAAGACCTGTTTGATGATGTTGATGTTTTCCCTGTAACTGCACCGGGTGGGAAGCCAACCCCCGCCAAGTTCTACGATCCCTTGTCAGAGTTTGGCCCACACCTGATTGTGGTGCACCAGCACCTTGAAACGGCATTCCAGATCACCTCGGACTTCCCCGGCATACCCGTTGTCTTGCATCGCCATGGCAGGTTCGAGCGCAACAGCGCGTACAAGCGCTGGAAATACACGCGCAAAATGAACCGACTCGCGGGCATCGTCTGGGTCGCGAAGATGCCCGCAATAACTTCTGCGAAAACTTCACTGGCGTAAGAGCACGCAGTGTCGTCGTCCCCAACGGCATAGATTGCGAAATGTGGCACCGGCCCCAAAGGAAAACTCGGTGATCTATGTGGGCCGAGCCCGCGAAGACAAAGGTGTCTTCGACCTCGCCCAGGCATGGCTCGCCTGTGCCGACCGGCTGGAACGTGCAGGCTGGACATTGAACCTCGTACTCGCAGTCACAGACGAAGGCGAACGCTCAACGGAAAATACGCTCCGCCAAATGCTCTCAAACCGCACAGCCAGCGTTTCCATTGAAACCAATCTCAGCGCACCTGATGTTCAGGAAAGGGTCGCCAGATCGTCCATTGCAGTGGTCCCCTCCATCGTGGCGGAAGGGTTTGGACGGACCGCGATTGAGGCCATGAGCTGCGGCGCTGCCGTCATCACCACCCACTCCGGCGGCCTATGGGAGGCGGTGGGGGAAACCGGCAAGGTGATCAACCCGCGAGCCCCAAAGAGATCGCCACAGCACTCCTCGACCTCGCTGACAACCCGTCATTGCGTCAGGACATGGCAGAGGCTGGACGCGCAAGGGTGATCCGCCTCTTTAACATCCAGCAGATCGCAGAGAACTATGATGATGCGCTCATGAGCCTCTGGGATGACTTCGTCAGCGGCTCCCACAAGATACAGGGTATGATCGACCACATGCTCGTCTCCGAGTGAAACGAGTGCGGAGCGCAGGCTCCGGCAACAGGTGAGCTTGTTAGAAAGGGTGTCTCCAAATCAGGAGGGGCGATTTAGGAGAGAAATGATATGCATCCCGACCACATGACAGTAGTTGTCCGTGACCTGACTGAAGCCCGTTCCTTCTTCTCTCTTCTCGACTTTGAGGTCGCCAAGCGCTGGTGATCTCTGGCCCCGTCCTCTCGAATTACATGGATATTCCCGATTTGGAGGCAGATCACATCACGCTGGTCTTGAAAGGACACACCCCACGCTTCGAAATCCAGCTTCTGCACTACCGCAACCCGCAGCCCCACGTCGAGCCACACCCCGAAAACCTCTGCAGGACAGGCTACAACCACCTGTGTTTTGCAGTCAAAGACCTCGATGAAATACTGGCCAAACTTCAGGCAGCCGGATTTAAAGCCCGCTCGGATGTGATGGAGTTCAACGACAGAAAGCTGGTGTTCATATCCGGTCCCGAACAAATCACCATAGAACTGGCACAGTGGACCAAGCCCACCTAAAGCGCAGACCTGAAGGGACACCCCCTCGGCTCCAGACTGGACGCTCACACTCCGCTCAAGGATGGTGAGCACAGCCTTACACCAGCAGAGCCTAGGCCAGAAAAGAAACTGGATTTGCAAAACTCAACTTTAAGTAGTTAGAATTACGGCAAGGGGAGGAGCTATGCCTCACAAAAAAATTGCTACTCTTTTTCTCTCTGTCCGCTTTGCTATTTCTACTTGCGCTGTTCGCTTTTCTTGGCTGGAATACGGTGGCAGGTTCGCAAACTCTTGAAGAATGCCGACGTGATCCTGTGGGCGAGAATAGAGAAAACCTATCAGCCTGCATCGATCTAGCGAATGCAACTGAAGATAGTCGTCTTCAATTTCGTCTTGGAGTAATATTTGCCAATGGCGAGGGGGTGCAGCAGGATTATCTAAGAGCGCTTGAATGGTATCGCCAACCAGCAGCACAGGCTCTTCTGGTGCACAGTACAATCTAGGTGTCATGTATCACGTCGGCCAGGGAGTGCAGCAGGATTATGCTAAAGCGCTCGAATGGTTTCGCCAGGCAGCCTCTCAGGGCCACCCTAAAGCCCAGTATCACATAGGTTTAATGCATTATAATGGCGAAGGGGTGTCTCAGGATTACACCAAAGCCTTCGACTGGTTTCGCCACGCAGCCACTAATGGCAGTCCGAAAGCGCAAAATAGCTTAGGCCTAATGTATTTAAACGGCGTTGGCGTGCAAACGGATTATGCCGAAGCGTTTGAGTGGTTTCAGAAAGCTGTACGAAATGGTTCCCATTTGGCGCCGAATAATCTGGGTTTAATGTATGTAAGGGGGGCAGGAGTCCCGCAAGATTACGCCAAAGCGTTTGAGTGGTTTCGTAAGGGCGCAGACCTTGGTGACAGTGAAGCCCAGAGCAATTTAGGTGCCTCCTACCAAAACGGTAAGGGTGTGCCGCGAGACTACGCAAAAGCGTTCGAATGGTATCAGAAGGCTGCGTTAAACGGCGTACCTATGGCCCAGCATAATCTAGGTTCATTGTACGTAAGAGGCGAAGGAGTCCCGCAAGACTACTCCAAGGCATTTGATTGGTTTCAGAAAGCTGTACGAAATGGGTCTGTTTGGGCGCAGAACAGTTTAGGCTTGATGTATGTGAACGGTGCCGGAGTGCAAAGAGATCCTGCCAAAGCATTTGAGTGGTTTAGCAAGGGCGCAGAACTTGGCCATAGTGAAGCCCAGAATAATTTGGGCGTCATGTACCTATTGGGGGATGGGGTACCAAGAGATTATGTAATAGCTTCATGTGGCACAGCTTGCTGCGAAGCAGGGAAATAAATTAGCGATAAGAAATCGCACTGAAATATTGAAGCGTCTCACCCCCACACAGATCACTGAAGGAGAGCAAATGGTTCGCGACTGGATTAACGCCCATAGTGATTAAAAACTAAGTCACCTACAGGGCACACAAGTACACCCCGTTCAGGCACAGTAAGCAAGCCTCACACCAGCAACGCTTTGGCGGCTTCCTTGTAGTTGCGCGCCTTTGCGTTTTGGGTAAAGAGCAAGCCCTTCAGGCGTTCCATCCCCGCATTGTTTTTCTTGATCCGCTGAGCCACATGCCGCGCCACTTTGGGGGAGAGAAAGGTAAACCCACGCTGCTTGATTTCCGCACGCAGCGCACGCCCCAAATCATCGCCAGTGTTTCCTTCGTGAACGTCGGCTCCTCCTCACCATGCAAGCGAGCGATTGCCGAAAGCAGCGTCATATCAGCAACCAGCCGATAAGGCCGCCCGATACTGGCTGTCACTTGGCCGGGATGCAACCGATACCGGACCAGCCGCTCATTGAGAGCGCCAATCTTACCAACCTCGAGCAAACGCAGATAAAGGTCATAGTCTTCCGCACCATCAAACTGCGAACGATACCCCCCAATCGCCGTCACCACATCACGGCGAAACATGATGGTCGGATGGTGCAAACAGCATTTCTCATAGAGGTGTTTGCGGATCTCCACGGAACTCTTCGGGCACTGCATCTGGTCAATGACCTGCCCATCCGCATCAATCACCGAAACCTCCGTCCCACACAGCAGCCAGTCTGGGTTGCGGTCCATAATCCGCAACTGGCGCTCCAGTCGCAGCGGCTCGGAAAGATCATCCGCATCTAAGCGTGCAACCAACGGGCTTTGAATGGCAGCAAGACCCAGATTAAGCGCAGCGGAAATTCCTTTCCCTGGCCCCTGTAGAATCTGGAAGCGCCCCTTAGGAAAGTACTCCGCAAACTGCTCGCCGATAGCCCGCGTGTTATCACTGGAGGCATCATCCACCAGCACAACCGCAAAGTCTTTAAAGCTTTGCGCCCGCAAACTGCTCAGCGTCTCCCAAAGAGTGTTTGCAGCATTGCGGGCGGGGATCAACACGCTCACAAGTGGGGGAGGATCCTGCATTTGCTTTCCTGCCATAGTACCGCTCACCTGTCTGCCAACATGGTTTATCACCAAAGCAGGAGGCATCCCGCGCTCGGCCTCTGTCTATCCTGTGTTCACCCCGAAAACGGCATCTCCGGACGCACTGTGGCATCACCCATTTTCCCGTTGCCCATCACCAGTTTCTTCCCCGGCCTTGCCCGCCTTCGCCATCAGCTCCGCCTCAATCGATTTCGCTAGTCGCAAATACCGGCCCACCGCATAGTTGGTGGAGGCAATCAGGCCCCACCAGCCATAGCGGCAGTAACCGCGCACTAAATATCCCTTCAAAAACGCAAAGGGGAATTCGTAAAGAAGCCGAGACCTTGAGAGCCTGCGCCCGCGCCTGTGCATCTCTTGCACTTGCATGGAAGAGTAGCGGTTCATCTTTTCAAAGTGGAATGTGATGCTGGGCATACTGCGATGGTCCATATGCCCCTTCAGCATACCCACTCTGGCATCACCGGGCGGGCGCACCGTATCGTGAACTGCACTGGCAGCAAACCGACCAACGCTCCTGCGGTAAAGCCGGATTTGCTTGTGCGAGTAAGCGTGCTTTGCCGCAGTGCTCTCGTGCGGCCACACATCACAAATATCCACTTCCCAAAAATCGTTCTGCGTAAGCACAGAGGTCTGGAAGAGCCCCAGTATCTCGTCGCGCAGGGCAGGCGTCACCACCTCGTCCGCATCAATGTTCAAGATCCAGTCATTCCGGCACTGGTCTTCCCCAAACCGCTTTTGCAGGCCGTATCCGTTCCAGTCATGGTGCAGCACGCGCGCGCCCATACGCTGGGCAAGCGGAACCGTCCGGTCAGTGGACCCGCTATCAATCACAATGACTTCATCAGCAATGAATGCAGCTGGCAATTGTCTGCCCGATCCGGTCTTCTTCATTCATTGCAATGATGAACACAGAAAGCGGAACGCGGGGTTTTTCAGAGCGGCCATCAGCAGCCAGCAACCCTTGTCGGGCACGCTTTTCTGCAATATCGATGATTTTGCTCTGGGTGGAGATATCGGACCTCAAACTCTTGGATTACTCGCAGTAATCTCCAGTTTACTCCCCAAGGCACATTCCGATATTCGCTCAATATGAAGGACTGTTTTTGCCTAATTGAAACCAGTCAGTATCAATTAAGGGATCGAGCAGCGAGCAGGGCACGATGGCCCTGAACAGCTGGCAAAACCCATCAGCTACTCGGCCGCTTAAGCAAGAAATCACGCGCAGCGCTAGGAAACCTAGCACAAAGTCCTTCGGATAGTTCCGTTCACTACAACTTCCGTATGATTGCATCCGGCGCCGAGGGGTGAAACGATCTGCGCAAATTTGAGAGCCGGGTTTGAGGCGAGACTTACGGCACCCACATCAAGTCCTTTGGGAGAAGAACATGGCCGCAATTATTGGTTGGGCACACACACCATTTGGCAAACTGGCAGATGAGACCGTCGAGACTCTCGTAACGAAAGTTGCCAAGCAAGCGATCGAGGACGCCGGTCTCGCCGCAGAAGATATCGACGAGATCGTACTTGGCCACTTCAACGCCGGTTTCTCCAAGCAGGATTTCACCGCGAGCCTCGTGCTGCAGGCAGATGACAAACTGCGCTTCAAGCCAACCACACGCGTAGAAAACGCATGTGCAACGGCTCCGCAGCCGTTCATCAGGCGTAAAGTCCATCAAGGCAGGCGACGCCAAGTTCGTGCTGGTCGTTGGTGTTGAGCAGATGACCACGACACCGGGCCGCGAAATCGGCGCGAACCTTCTGAAAGCCTCTTACCTGCCGGAAGATGGCGAAACCCCGGCTGGCTTTGCAGGTGTCTTCGGCAAAATCGCAGGCATGTACTTCCAGAAGTATGGCGACCAGAGCGAAGCACTAGCCACATCGCTGCGAAAAACCACAAGAACGGCGTTGAAAACCCATACGCGCAGATGCGCAAAGACCTCGGCGTAGAGTTCTGCCTCAACGAGAGCGAGAAGAACCCGTTCGTGGCTGGCCCGCTCAAGCGCACCGATTGCTCGCTGGTATCCGACGGCGCAGCTGCAATCGTCCTCACAGACACCACCAGAGCGCTTTCTGCGAAAAAGGCCGTTGCCTTCCGCGGCATGGGCCACGCGCAGGACTTCCTGCCAATGTCCAAACGCGACATCCTCAAGTTTGAAGGCTGCACTGAAGCGTGGAAGCGCGCGCTCTCCATGGCCAACATCAGTGTTGAAGACCTGTCCTTCGTCGAAACCCACGACTGCTTCACCATTGCGGAGCTGATCGAGTATGAAGCCATGGGTCTTGTGCCAGAAGGGCAGGGCGCAAAAGCTATTCTGGAAGGCTGGACCAAAAGGACGGCAAGCTGCCAGTCAACCCATCTGGTGGCCTGAAAGCCAAAGGCCACCCAATCGGCGCAACCGGCGTCTCCATGCACGCCCTCACAGCCATGCAGCTGGTGGGTGAAGCTGGCGGCATTCAGGTAGAAGGTGCAGAACTTGGCGGCATCTTCAACATGGGCGGCGCCGCCGTCGCCAACTACGTCTCCGTCATGCAACGCCTGAAGTAAGAACCATTTGAGATACCGATAAACGCATGAAAGCCCCGCTTGTTCGGGGCTTTTGTGTTTTATGGAGAACAACCTTGGAAGTGTGGGAGAGTAAGAAACTCTCGTACCGAAGAACGAGCCCATTGCGGTCATCCGTGAGGTCGCAGGACTTCGCGAGTGCAACATGGCGCTTGGTGACCATCGCTGCCGTTCGCCTTGGCACTGGATCATACCGCTGGAACATTTTGGTGTTTACGCTTGTGTGCGTTTTCAGCATGTCCGGATAATGGGACGAGCTTCAGAGCAGCCTGGCGTGACAATGTTTTCATCGAACTGTTCTGGCGCACTATCAAATATGAGGAGGTCTACCTCAAGGCCTACGCAAGGGTGCGAGAGGCCAGAAAATCCATTAGGAAGTAAATCATTCCACGTAATTGCCAAATGCTGAAAATCGGGGGAATGGCGTATACCTGCAAACGGCAGGGTTCGCGGTGCTTTCCCTGCCGAGAGCATAAATAGGTGTCGTTTAGACTTATCGAATAAGGCCGAACCGGAACCCCTCAGCCACAGCGTGTGTTCTATTCGATGCATGCAGCTTTCTGGCAGCCGAAGCCAGATACCAGTCCGCAGTATGCTGAGAGATGTTTAGTATCTGACTGATCTCCCAACTTGTTTTGCCTGCAGCTGCCCACTTCAAACACTCAAGTTCACGAGGCGTTAGGCGATGGCGGGGACGGGTGGTGCTTGAACCAACCAGTTCACGCACCTTATTACTCGCATAAATACCAACCAGATGAAGCACACTGATTTCGCGTTCATTCAGTCGCACTTCTGGTCCGCCAAAAGTCAGCATGCCTTGATACCCATGAAGGCCACGCACTGGAACACAAACTCCGTCATACATTCCGAAATTGCGGGCTTCTGATAGAACTTGCTGTTCATCTGAAGTGAGATCGCGATCGCGGGCAATGCTTGACCAAAGGAATGGTCGACTTGCGGTGCGCGCTTTTGCGACAATCGGATCGTTTTGTACGTAATCTCGGTCGAGATAGCGTTGTTGCCATTCAGCTCGCCAGCCACTCAACATTATAGAGCCATCAAAGGATGAGCCAGCTTCGGGGATCGCAGCGAGACAAAAACTTGTAAAGCCAAAAGACTGACCAAGTTCAGCAATACGCTTAGAAATACCGTCAGGCGTTTCTTCGTTATTTACAGATTCAACAAATTCTAGTGCAGCAGTCAACGAATTCATTTTATACGCCCCTACATATTATGCCTCCAACAACCTTACCTTACGAAAGATGCACCTAATATATAAGGTGTATCTATTGCTTATCGCCTACTCGAGGCTGATTAATTTCAAAACAAGAAATAAATGTATTCAATTTAACTTAGTGTCCATTATAAACACGCCCATACATATTGATATTGTTGAACTGCACTATGTCTTTTCATAAAAACTCATGTATAAAAACCTCGAACTAAAATGAGCAATATGTTTATTTATAAAAAAATCTATTGATAGGAGTGAGTTAGCGCTTAGTTAACTTGATGTTACTTTCATTTCAAAACGCCTCCGGATTCAGTCCAGAGAAAATGACGATCATTTCTCACGCGATAGAGATCGGATTCATCGTTTCCATTTACTCTGTATAGATGCAAAAAACTAAACGATATGTCTGAGGGGAAAACTAGGATAACTCCACGCCGGAGCTGCTTGGAGCTCAAAACAAGCGCCATGGGTAATCCCCACTATTGGATGAGTTCTCAGTAGAGCTAGTGCGCACCTGCTATGTCAGCACAAGGTCAAATAGGAGCCACATGACGCTTTCCGCTACGCCGGAGGCTAACCAGAAGCCTTCGGGTGGGGCTGGTTCAACTCTTAAGGGAAACGCTCGAATGACCGCAAATGACCTACCCTGTCAGCAACCGCTTGATGTTGACCTTGAGTTATTGCATAGCAGCGAAGGACCGCTTAGTCCCGCACTTAAACTAATCAGTGGTCTTTGTCCCGCTTGTTTCAAGCAAGTGAGCAATCCCAATTGGGGATTGCGGGCCCTGCGATATCTCTGAGGCCAAATGAACGTGGTAGTCTTCGTCCAGCATAATAGAAACGACGGGCAACGCCATGACAGACACCATTCCACTCCCAGAAGGCATTGAACGTGAGCTACTCATGGTTCTGATGGAAGAGTATGCCGAAGTGCAGCAGCAGGTCAGCAAGGTTTTGCGGTTTGGTTTGCATGTGACTGGGCCGGATAACGAGCGCACTAATGCAGAGCTTTTAGCGGCAGAGGTTGGAGACCTCTCCCACATGATACAGCGATGCATAGAAATAGGGCTCTTCACGGCTGAAGACATCGCGACCGCAGCAGAAGCCAAACGGACCAAGCTCAATCGATTTCTGAGGCATAAATGAGGACTGGCCTGAAGTAAGAGCGCTCGCAGAAAATTAATTTAGTCGAAGCGGCTGTTCTGGCACAGCCTGCTTCGCCAGTTTGGGGTTGCTCGGGAGGAAGTCGGGGTGATAAGAATCATATGACAACCTTATCCCGGCTCATCTGATAAATGGACCTGACGCGAAATCGACCCCGATATCCCTTTGTAAATGTGGTGGCAGGTCACGTGCATCCATACGTTCACTCCCGGGTTCTCCTGATTGGAACAAGTTTCCAAGTGCTTTAATTAGAGCGTTGAAAATACTTGGTTTATTTTCTATTTTTCGAACTTCAGCGACAAAGTCTACCATGATTTTTCTCCGTTTTCTGTTGGGGTGATTAATGCCGGAGCTTGCATTTACAGTCCAATTGAATATAGGGATGAGTACATAAGGAGAATTTATTATAAATGCCGAACAGCCTGCCTCCACTCAACGCTCTGCGCGCCTTTGAAGCTGCTGCAAGACATTCCAATTTCACCCGCGCTGCGGAGGAGCTGGGAATGACGCAGGCAGCTGTGAGCTATCAGATAAAAGTGCTGGAAGATCGCACTGGCAAACCCTTGTTCAATCGGGTGGGGCGACAGGTTGTCTTAACGGATGCAGGCGCTCAACTTTCGGCAATAGCAGGTGAGGCTTTCCAGTCCATTCGTGCTGGCTTTTCGGCAGTGCGAGGAACGCAGGACGGGACACTGAAGTTAAGTGTGGTTCCCACGTTTGCCATGAATTGGCTCTCGTTGCGTATTGGAGCGTTCCAGATGGCAAACCCCAAGTTGGCCGTTCAGTTGGAAACTTCTGGCAATGTTGTCGACTTTGCATCCTCTGATATCGATATGGGGATCAGGAATGGTTCCAAAAATTGGCCGGGGTTATGTTCACACAAACTGGCAGAAGTTACTTATACCCCCATGTTAAGTCCGAGGCTTGCTGAGAGCATTGGCGGCGTGAACAAACCGGAAGACCTGCTGAAGCTTCCCCTCATTGATATGGGGGATCCTTGGTGGAGAAATTGGTTTGAAGCAGCTGGAGTGAAAGACCCAGATTTTTCAAAGCAACCTATTTCCCAAATGGGCACGCAAGCTGTTGATGGGAATATCGCGATTGCAGGGCATGGCGTCGCTATTCTGACGCCGTTGTTTCATTCCAGTGCCCTGCGTGACGGCCTGCTTATTCAGCCCTTTGAATTAAAGTGCACGGCTGACAATCCGGTTTGGCTTGTTTATCGTGAAACGCAGAAAAACAACCGGAAAATAAAGCTGTTCCGGGACTGGATATTGAGCGAAATGGAAAAAGACAAAGCTTGCTGTGCTGCCTAATCCTTTTGGGAGGATTTATCAGAGTAAGCCAGGGTGGTTTCGCTTGCCTGCGCACTCCATATACAGCTCATAGAAACAGCAGGTTAGCCACGAAGAACCAGATTCTTCAAAAAGCGGGTTCCTCGAAACCGCAGATTTCCAATGCTGGTATCCGGCGATGCCAAAGGGACACACTGCGCATAGATTTATTTTCTCATTCAGTAGATCAGTCGGCAAAATCGAGGGCTTGGGCGGCTCTATTTGGTGTGAATGTAGAATGATGTTTTACGTACACTGATATTTCGGTCTGGACGCCGTTTCCCAGTTTGCGTGCTAAGAAAAAATCTTTTCTAAACCACCTGCCAGCTTTGGAATGCCATACCGAGCTTCAGATAGCTCCCCTCTGTACACTCACCGGCAATGAAGCGTTTTCCATAAGGATGCGCTTCAGGATAAATGATCCCATACCGACCGGAGAGCACAATGGCTTTGGTAGAGAGCTTCAACACACAGCAGGACGAGAACAATAAACTCGCTGTCTTCCCAACCTTTCACAAGGTTGAAGGCAAAATGGTTGTTGTTGTTGCTGCGGTGATGAAGCTGCTGCCAAAGTAAGACTACTGGCGCAAACCAAAGCGCACATCCGTGTGGTTAGCCATGAGCGCCCAAGTGCAGCTCTGGCAGAAGCGGTTGCCGATGCAGACGGCGTCTTCATGCTCAACGCATTCAATCCGGCTTATCTTGATGGCGCAGTCCTTGTGTTTGCCGCCAATGACGAAGAAGAGCTGGACCGCGAGGTCGTGGAAGCGGCCCGCGAGAAGGGCATTCCGGTAAATGCGGTGGACCGTCCTGAGCTTTGTGATTTTTACACCGGTGCGATGGTCAATCGCGCCCTGTTGCCGTGGCAATCACCTCAACAGGTGTAGGCCCAGTCTATGCCCGCCACATCCGCGCACAGGTCGAAGCCTTGTTGCCACGCGAAGCTGGTCAGCTCGCAAGACTGGCAGAAAGTTTCCGTGCCACAGTTGGCAAGCTGATGCCTTCGGGAAGTGCGCGTCGCCGCTTTTGGGCCGAATTTTTTTTCAGGTTCCGTCGCAGCGAACACTTTTGCTGGTGAGACACAAAAGGCCCTGACCGAAGTGCATCGCTTGCTGAACAGTGAGCAGGACCAGCGCGGATATGTCTGGCTCGTCGGCGCTGGCCCCGGAGCCGAGGATCTGCTGACCTTGCGCGCACAGCGGGTCTTGCAGGAAGCAGATGTGATTTTCTATGATGCGTTGGTGCCGGATGCTGTGGTTTCCATGGGCCGCCGCGATGCAACGCGTATCAGGGTTGGAAAACGCAAAGGAACGCACAGTTCAACGCAAACCCAAATAAACCAGTTATTGGTCGCCGCCGCCAAGTCCGGCAAACGGGTTGTCCGCCTCAAAGCAGGGGACCCGATGGTGTTTGGACGGGCTGGCGAGGAGATCGCCGCACTACGTGAACATGATGTGGACTTTGACATTGTCCCCGGTGTCACCGCAGCCTTCGCCGCTGCTGCCAGTGCACAGATACCGTTGACATTACGGGGTGTTTCCTCATCACTGGTCTTTGCCACAGGGCACAACCAGCACGGAGATGTTCTCCCCGATTGGGCGGACCTCGCCCTGAACGGCTCCACCACCGCCGTCTATATGGCCGAACTGTTGCGGGGAAAGTAGCAAACTTACTCGCCAAAGCCGGAATGGACTTATCCACGCCGGTCATGGCCATAGAAAACGCAGCCCAAACAAAAGAACGCAATTTTGCAGGCACCCTGCAAGATCTTTGCGACTTCGAGCAGCATGACAGCGTCACCGGACCCACACTTATCGTCATCGGTAAGGCAGTGGCCCACGCAGACCAGTCGGGCTCGCTCCCACTAAGTCCATACAAATACGAGTGTTTACCGGCTGTTGTCGCAGCCTAGGGAGATCCCGGATGAAAACTATTACCGCCAACAGACTGGTCGATGGGGATGTCGTCTGGCTCGGCCACAACGGAGATTGGGTCGAGTTTGTTGAGGCCGCATGGATCCTCAACTCTGATGAAGACATGGCCAAAGCTCTGGAATTCGCGAAAGCCGGTGAAGACAAGCAATACGTTCTTGGCACCTACGCGATTGATCTGGAACTGAAAGACGGCCACTTGCAACCCAAGAGCCTGAAAGAACGCATTCGTGCACAAGGCCCCACCACGCGCCTTGATCTCGGCAAGCAGGCCGAACAGCACTTGCGCTCGGCGTAAGTCCTTTTAAATTCTGGAGTATTTTAATGTATCGCTACGACGAATTTGATCGTGACTTTGTCAATCAGCGCGTGACCCAGTTCGAGGATCAGGTGCGCCGCCGCATGTCTGGCGAGCTGACCGAAGACGAATTCAAGCCGCTCCGCCTGATGAATGGCCTCTATCTTCAGCTGCACGCCTACATGCTGCGCGTCGCAATTCCATACGGCACACTCAACAGCACCCAGATGCGTAAACTTGCCCATATTGCAAGGACTTACGACAGAGGCTACGGTCACTTTACAACCCGTCAGAACATCCAGTTCAACTGGCCAAAGCTCTCCGATACCCCAAAAATCCTGCATGAGCTGGCCGACGTCGAGATGCACGCCATCCAGACTTCCGGCAACTGTATCCGCAACGTAACCTCCGACCAGTTCGCCGGTGCTGCTGCTGACGAATTCGCAGACCCACGCGTTTACGCCGAAATCCTGCGCCAATGGTCCTCCCTGCATCCGGAATTCCTGTTCCTGCCGCGCAAGTTCAAGATTGCTATAACCGGCGCAGATGAAGACCGTGCCGCAGTGCAGGTGCACGACATCGGTCTGCAGTTGACCCGCAATGAAAACGGGGAAGTCGGCTTTGTTGTCTACGTGGGTGGTGGCTTGGGCCGTACGCCTATGGTTGGCCGTAAGGTACGGGATTTTCTACCGGAAAATGACTTGCTGGCTTACAGCGAAGCGATCTTGCGCGTCTATAACCGCTATGGCCGCCGCGATAATAAGTACAAGGCCCGTATCAAGATTCTGGTGCATGAAACCGGTCTGGAAGAGCTGAAGCAGGACATCGAAAAAGAGTTCGAGGCCACCAAAGACGGTATCCTCAACCTGCCGCATGAAGAAGTCGTTCGCATCAACGAATACTTCGCTCCGCCAACCTTCGAAACCCTGCCAAAGATCAGCACGGAACTTGAAGCTGCCAAGCGTGAAGACCGCGATCTGGCCCTGTTTTCAAGCCGTAACCTGAATGCTCACAAGGCAGAAGGATACACATCTGTCACCATCTCCCTAAAGCCAATCGGCGGCGCTCCGGGTGATGCGACAGCAGACCAGATGGACGTAATTGCTGATTTGGCAGAACGGTTTGGGTATGATGAGCTGCGTGTAACACATGAGCAGAACCTCGTTCTGCCACATGTGAAGCTGAAAGATCTTCCCACCATCTTCAAGGTCCTGAAGGCCAACGATCTGGCTGAATCCAATGCCGGTCTGATCACCGACATGATTGCATGTCCGGGTCTGGATTACTGTGCGCTGGCAAATGCTCGATCGATTCCGATTGCGCAGGAAATCTCAAGGAGATTTGAAGAAGTTAAGCGCCAGAATGAGATCGGCAATCTGAAACTGAAAATCTCCGGTTGCATCAACGCCTGTGGTCACCACCATGTCGGACACATCGGCATTCTGGGTGTAGACCGCAAAGGCGAAGAGCTCTATCAAATTACATTGGGCGGCTCTGCAGATCAGAACACGTCCATCGGCAAAATCATTGGTCGTGGCTTCCCGGAAGCAGAGATCACTGACGCTGTTGAAACTGTTGTTGATACCTATTTGGCGAACCGTTTGGATGAGGATGAAAGCTTCATCGACGCTACCGCCGCTTGGGCGATCAGCCATTCAAGGACGCTCTTTATGGCGCATAATCAACCACATAACACCTCACTAGAGGCGCAGGTTAAGTTGTTGAACCGGATGTATTCCGAGCACTCTGCTCAGGATATTCTGAAACATGCACTCACTGAGCAATTCCCCGGCGAGATTGCTCTGGTGTCCTCCTTTGGCGCTGACAGCTCCGTGTTGCTGCACATGGTTTCCCAGATCGACGTGCGGACTCCGGTCCTGTTTGTCGATACCGGCAAGTTGTTTGGCGAGACACACCGCTATCGTGGTGAGCTCGTTGAAATGCTTGGCCTTTTGGATGTGCGCGTGCTCAAGCCAGAGCCGGAAGACGTTGGCAAAAAAAGATCCCAAGGGCTCGCTGTGGGCAACAGATCCAGACACCTGCTGTCACATCCGAAAAGTGCTCCCGCTTGCCAAGGGCCTGAAGGGTTTTGATGCATGGATCTCGGGCAGAAAGCGGCACCAGGCCAGCACACGTGCCGGTCTTGAGCACTTTGAGCTTGAAGATGGGCGCATCAAAGTAAACCCGCTGGCCAACTGGACAGCTGCCGAAGTCCTTCAATACGCAAAGGATAACGGCCTGCCACCACATCCACTAGTCGCGGAAGGGTACCCATCCATCGGGTGTATGCCGTGTACCGATAAGGTTGCTCCGGGCGAAGACCCACGCGCAGGCCGCTGGCGTGGTCAGGACAAGACTGAATGTGGCATTCATTTCTCAAGTGCGTCCACGGGCGGCGCAGCCCAAAGCATCTGAGGTTAAAATGACAGAAGAACTCAAAAAGACCCATGAGGTTTATAAGGGTGGCAAGATCGTCCCTGACGATTGGAGCTACATTGCAGATGAGGACCCTCTGCCGGAAGAAGGCAAGCTTATCTTCTCGCTGGAGCGTTTTCTGAAAGAAGAGCAAGGCCTTAAGAAGACAAACCTGTCTCTTGGCGTTGTGCTTCGCGCTGGTGAAAAAGCTGAGGAATTGGCGGATCATATTGAGGCGCTTGAGCTGATCGCAGTCGACTTCCCAAGCTTTTCAGATGGCCGTGGCTTCTCTGCCGCACGCATCCTGAGGGATGGGCTGCACTACGGCGGTGAGGTCCGTGCGGTCGGTCCGTTTATTCTGGACCAGATCGGCTTCATGATGCGCGTCGGCATCAGCAGCTTCGCATTGGACAACCCTCGTTTGCGGGCTGATCTGGAAGCTGGAAACCT
This sequence comes from Pseudovibrio sp. JCM 19062, assembly GCA_001310715.1. The sequence goes on along the minus strand of BAXV01000002.1, from coordinate 112,663 downwards.
CAACCAGGTCACAGCCTACACCCAGCCAGTCTTTGCACGAAAAGAAGCGCCAGCTGGCACAAGGCCATGGCAGCGACGTCCAATTTGAGAACACATATCTCATGGTAGGCCTGCGGGCACTCTGGGTAAGATATGGAAAAGAAAAGAGAAAAGGCGGGTCACTGACGCGCCTTTTTCTTATCATGCTGCAATCTCTAATATGAAAGTAGCGGCTGAAGCAAAAGGGAAAATTCCGTTCCAGCTGGCATGGAAGCCTTCGCTGTGGTTCTGACTTGATATTAAATTAGTTGAAATTTTTTGGGTTTTCACAGGAGGACCCAGCGGATACGCTAAGCGTTCTCTTTTTGTTTTCCCGGAGCGAATTTTGCTGCATTCATTCTATCAGTGGGCAACCAATCGCGTTGATCCATTCGCCAAAAATTATATGGAATGGGAGAGCAAGACGCATCTGCAACAGCTGCGGTCTCTCATCTTCATCTTCCCCAAGCACACTCTGGTTCTTTTGCTGGTGGTACTGGTCGAGACTATTCTTACTGTGTCTCTACTATCGTTTGTGGGCTTCCTAATTGATCAGATGGAAGCAAGCGGCCCTGAATTGTTCTGGCAACAAAACATGTGGCTGATTGTGGGTGCTGCAATCGCATTTCTTCTGGCAAAGCCTGTGTTTTCAATTGCTTATGAAGTTTTGATGTCGCTGACACTTCATGTCAATATTCTTACCTCGACCCGCGTAACGTTCTTTGATCGATTACTCAATCAAGACATGAGCTTCTTTCAAAAGGAGTTTGCAGGCAACCTGGCCAGTAAGACCTTCATTGGCGGTCGTGAAGTCGGTGAATTGTTCTGGGCTGGTATCGGTGTTGTTATCCCGAATTTCTTCTTTGCCGGGTCACTCCTGATCGCATTGTCGTGGCTGCATTGGTACCTCGGAGTAGTCATGTTGCTCTGGATCGGACTGTTCGCTGTTCTTGCGTATATCCGCGTTCCGATTATTCGCGATATAGCTAAGAAAGGCGCGGATGTTGCCCATACTGTAAATGGTTCTGTCGTGGATGTTTACGCTAACATACAGACCGTGAAACTCTTTCAAGGCAAGGATAGGCCCTTGGTCGTTTCACGGATCAGCTCGAAGAATTAAGAGAGGCAATGATCCAGTTTCGTGGGGCAGTTGCGAACTCGCGGATGCTTGTGATCTTTGTTGGGGCATGCGGGCTTGCTGCTTTCACTGGGCTGAGCCTCGTTCTGTGGAAGCAACAGGCAATCACAACTGGCGAGGTTGCGATCGTTCTCGGTTTTGCTATCCGTTTGGAGGGAAAACTGATTGAAATATTTTCTCAGTTGACCGGCCTGTTCCGTTCATACGGGTCATTCAAGTCCACCGCCAGAACTATGGAGCACTCACTTGGCCTCGTTGATGAAAGCGATGCCACGAATTTTCAATTCCAGAAAGGCCTGATTGAGTTCAAAAACGTGAACTTCGCATACGGCCAGCAAACCGCCATAGTGAAGGACTTGAACTTCACCCTCCATCCGGGAGAGAAGGTTGGTATTGTTGGACATTCAGGCGCTGGCAAGTCCACCGTCGTGAATTTGTTGCTGCGCATGTACGATGTCGAAGGCGGGGCAATCAACATTGACCATCAGGACCTGCGCGACGTAACTCAGGAATCTCTGCGCTCGGAAATCGGATTGGTCACACAGGATACATCTCTGTTTCATAGATCCATATTCGAGAACATCTCGCTGGGAAGCGACGCAGCCACTATGGAAGAGGTGCGCGCAGCCGCCCGCAGAGCGCATGCTTTGGAATTCATTGAAGCACTGGAAGACAATAAAGGCCGTCGGGGCTTTGAGGCGTTCGTCGGGGAACGTGGCATCAAGCTCTCGGGCGGTCAACGCCAGCGTATCGCCTTGGCACGCGTCTTCCTGAAGAACCCGCCAATTCTGATTTTGGACGAAGCAACATCGGCGCTTGATACCAAGCTGGATGCAGATATTCAGGATATCCTGAATGATGTGATGAAGGACAAAACAACCCTCGCCATCGCCCACCGCCTGACGACAGTTGCAAGAATGGATCGCCTGATTGTGATGGATAAAGGACAGATCACCGAAACCGGAACCCATGCAGAATTACTGGCAAAAGACGGTCTCTATGCAGAGTTGTGGCACAATCAATTTTATGGAGTAAAAACCGCAGAAACGGAGCTGGCGCCAACAGCTGCACAGTAAGACTCCCGCAAGAAGAGAATTGCGCTGCCCTCCATGATGATCTAGCGTTTGAAGGATCATCACAATGCTTTTCATCCGGGGAGGGCAGCATGAAAGAGTTTGGCACAACACTTAGTTCGCGGGAGCTGAAGAAATATCGTGCTCTTATCAATGGCTTGCAGTGTGATGGATCCTCTGGCGAAACCATCGAAATGATGTGCCAAGCACCGGAATGCCCTTTGCAACGATTCCTCGTTGTAGTGCAGCTGATGTGGGAAGAGCAGTTTCCGCCGCCAGAGCTGCACTTGGCTCCCGAGAATGGTCCAGCCTGTCCGCAGGCCAGCGCGGAGAGCGTTTGCATCGCCTTGCAGAGCTAATTGCTCAAAACCGCGACCGCCTCGCAGAGCTTGAATCGCGCGACACTGGAAAGCCACTCAGCCAGGCTACGGTGATATCGATACGGCCGCCAATACTTCCGATTTTACGCAGGGGCAGCTGACAAGGTCACTGGAGACACCCTCCCAATCTCCCCCGACCACCTTGCAATGACCGTTCGCGAACCCCACGGCGTAGTCGCTTCCATCGTGCCATGGAACTACCCCATGCAAATCTTCGCCCGTGTTGCCGGAGCTGCCTTGGCAATGGGCAACACGCTGGTGATCAAGCCTGCTGAGGACGCATGTTTATCAGTGATTGAAACGGCCAATCTCGCATTGGACGCGGGCATCCCAGCCGGAGTTCTTAATATCCTGACGGGTTTGGGAGAAGAGGTAGGAGCCGCGCTCTCCTTTAATCCGGAAGTGGATTTTATCACCTTCACGGGCTCACCGGATGTGGGCACAATGATCCAGTCCGCGGCCGCCCGCAACCACATCGGATGTACACTGGAGCTGGGCGGCAAATCACCGCAAATCGTCTTTGAAGATGCAGACTTGGACAAGGCACTGCCCGTCATTCAGGACTGCCTCTTAAAGAACAGCGGCCAGACCTGTTCCGCAGGATCTCGTGTTCTGGTGCATCAAAGCCGCTGGGACGAGGTCGTTGAGAAACTCAGAACAGGCTTCCGAAGTGCTGTCGCGGGCCCTTGTAAGGATGATAGGGATCTGGGCCCCTTGATCAACGCAAGCCAGCTGCGCCGCGTAAACGCCTTCTGTCAACAGGCAGAAGCAGATGGCATCCCACTTCTTGGTGAAGGCACCATAGCTCCGGATGCCCCCTCACAAGGCTACTACACCACCGCAAAAGTTTATGGTCCGGTGCCCTCCGAACACCCGCTTGCACAGGACGAAGTTTTCGGTCCGGTTCTCTCGCTGATACCATTCCGTACCGAAGAAGAAGCGATCCGCATCGCAAATGCCACCTCCTATGGGCTTGTAGCAGGGGTTTGGACCCTCGATATCTCTAGGGCAACCCGTGTTGCCAAAGCCATTCGTTCCGGTCAGGTCTTTGTAAACACCTATGGCGCAGGTGGAGGCGTTGAACTCCCGTTTGGCGGGGTTAAAAAAATCAGGCCACGGCAGAGAGAAAGGCTTTGAAGCCCTTAAAGAATTCTCTGTTCTGAAAACCATTGTTGTTAGTCACGCATAAAGCGGGCCGACAGATGCGGGAGGAAAAACGTGTCAGGACGATTGGAAGGAAAAACAGCAATAATCACGGGCGGTGCAGCGGGCTTCGGGGAAGGCATCGCACGAAAGTACGCGCAAGAAGGGGCTGCGGTAATCATCGCTGACCTGAACGGCGTTGCGGCACAAACCCTTGCAGAGGCCATTGGCGACAGCGCTCATGCCATAGAAACGGACGTCACCGTACGCTCGGATATCAAAGCCATGGTCGCCTACGCGATCGAGAAAACCGGGCAGGTTGATATCATTGTCAACAACGCCGGCTATACCCACCGCAATTGCCCGATGGAACAGGTCGATGAAAATAACTTCGACCGAATACTCGAGGTCAACGCCAAGGCGATCTATCTGACAACGCTTGAAGTTCTGCCTGAGCTGGAAAAGCAGGGCGGGGGCGTCATCATCAACACCGCTTCTACAGCTGGCATCCGCCCCCGTCCGGGGCTCACCTGGTACAACGCCTCCAAGGCTGGGTGATTACAGCAACCAAATCCATGGCTGTGGAACTTGCCGCCCAGAATATCCGCGTCAACGCCCTGTGTCCCGTTGCGGGGGAAACCGGTATGTTGGAACTGTTCATGGGTGAGGACACGCCGGAAAAACGCCAGCAGTTTCGCGATACCATTCCGCTCGGACGCCTGTCTCAACCGGAAGATGTAGCCAGTGCAGCGCTCTGGCTCGCCTCTGATGAAGCGCAGTTCATCACGGGTGTTGCGTTGGAAGTCGATGGGGGAAGGACAATTTGATGCCTCCGGCCCTTGCCGGTCTATTCCACGTCAACGGTCATGGCTGATGAGGTTACAATACGGTTGCGGCCAGATTTCTTGGCCCTGTACAAACAACGGTCAGCGACCCTGAGAGCACTCGCCAGTGTGTCTTCGCTGCCGGAGGACAGACCGACGCTGATTGTCGGCGCAAACGTATGTTCATCGTTGCCGGGATCTGTCACCGGCATGGAGCTTCTTAGCTCTGAGAGAAATTGCTTTGCGGTCGGCTCGTCGATATCTGGCAAGGCAACACAGAACTCATCTCCACCAATTCGAATGGCGACGCCGTTGGATGGCAGGAGATCCGAAATGCGATGAGCAACGGAGATAATCAGATTGTCTCCGGTTTCATGGCCAAACTTGTCATTGATCTGCTTGAAGCGGTCAATGTCGATCATGGCATATCGCATCTCCTTACCAGCTTGGGTTTGGCTTCCGTGAAGCTTGTCGACCACATCGTAAAGATGGCGACGGTTGAATAAACCCGTCATCGGATCCCGGTGCGCCATTTCCGTCAGCTCAACAATGCGGTCCAGCTGGTTGAGGTTTTGCGAAACCCGTAATAGCAATTCCTCAGGCGTGCAGCTCTTTTTCAGAAAGTCATTGGCTCCGGACTTGAGGAACTTTGCGGTGAGAGCCGGATCGTCTTTAGATGAAATCCCGATAACGGCCAGAGTGTTGGAGCTATGGGTCCGGCGAATCTGCGTTATCATCTCAAAGCCGGTGGCACCCGGTAGAGAGTCATCAATGATCAGTAGCTTGATATCAGGGTTTCGCTGCAGAACCTCAAGCACATCCTGCGCCGAAGTCGCAGTGAGTACGTTGAGGCAATAAAGTTGCAGGCGTTTCTTTAAAAAAGCCCGTGCCTGTGAGGAGTCATCGACAAGCAAAACCTTGGTGCTGAAGTTTCTATCAACGCGGTTCACCAACCCACCAAGATAACCAAGGCTTGCAGGTGAATCCTTGAGCACATAGTCCACAATACCCTTCTTTAGGATTGATCGGCGAGTGCGCTGATCGAAGCGCCCGGAGAACACGATGGTCGGCAGGCCAGCGTCGATGGTCAGGTCTACAACCTCGCCGTCGGGAGCATCAGGAAGCGTTAGATCAACAAGAGCAAGGAAAGGCTTCAACTTCCCTTCATTCAGAATCTCTTTGGCCTGAGCGTAGGTTTTAACCGTCGTCACATGGTAAGGCCCGGCACGCTCAATCTCGCTTACCGTAATGCGAGCAAAGAAATTGGCGTCTTCAACAAGAAGAATGCTCTTTTTCTGATCTGGCATGCGATGTCCTCAAAAACCAGTAAGTGCGATTAAAATTGCACCTGCAATCCACCAAGCGCCATTATTATCCTCGAATATAGGTTCTAATAAACAATATTTTAAAATCATTTAAAATTAGAATTAAAGTTGCAATAACATTATACAAAATCGAAGATGCATAAGCGGCTCTAATTTATGAAATTATCGCCCAGCAAAAACAAAAATGCATAAATGCAGCATCAAATAACATCATTTTATGTGATGCTTTGATGTTAATCTAATTGGTTTATGTTTTGAGTATTTAGAGGCAAAGCGTTATTGAGATTAATTCGGTTTTTGCAGCAGTATATCATCAATAATTGGGCTTTATTGGAGAGTGATATCGACGTAACTCCTTTGAGTTGCTGCATATTTCATGGCAACCAAAAGGTGTGGTATCCACAGGTTCTCGCGCAAACCACACCCACAGGGAACGGAATCAGACGTTCATCAGAAGATATTCACGCTCCCACGCGCTAATGACTGACATGAAGGTTTCGTACTCTTCCAGTTTGATGGCACGGTAAGTCGCAATGAACTGCTCGCCAAAGATGTTCATCAGATCCTCTTGCTCTTCGAACTCATCGACCGCATGAAGCAGCGTACGAGGCAGCCTGCTCATGACTTCACTGTTGTCTGTGTCCCGTGGCTTGTCTGGTGCAATCCCTTTCTTAATGCCCAGATACCCTGCAGCAAGGCTCGCTGCGATCACAAGGTAAGGATTTGCATCAGAGCCCGGAACACGGTTCTCCAGACGCCGTGCTTCTGGCGACGAACTTGGAACGCGCAGACCAACAGTCCGGTTGTCATAGCCCCAAAACAGATTGGTCGGTGACCCACTGTTGCGTGCACTCCGCCGATAAGAGTTCACATAGGGTGCCATGATCGGCATCAAGGCAGGCAGGTAATGCTGATGCCCGCCGATGAAATGGTAGAAGGCTGGGGTGGCCTCATTGTCAGCACCGGTAAAGATGTTCTTGCCGGTTACGCGATCTACAATGGACTGGTGTATATGCATTGACGAGCCCGGTTGAGACGACATCGCCTTTGCCATGAAGGTCGCATATATCCCATGCCTCAATGCAGCCTCGCGGATGGTGCGCTTGAACATGAAGGCCTGATCCGCCAAGTCCAGAGGATGCCCATGGCGCAGGTTGATCTCCATCTGCGCAGCACCCTCTTCATGAATGAGCGTATCGATCTCCAGTCCCTGCGCCTCCGAAAGGTCATAGATGTCGTCGATCAGCTCATCGAATTCATTGAGAGCGGAAATCGAATAGGATTGCCTGCCAACCTCAGGCGACCAGAACGGCCAATAGGCGGTTCCAGCGGGTAGTCTGGGTCAGTATTCGGCTTGACCAGATAAAACTCCACTTCTGGCGCAATAATCGGTTTCCAGCCCTCGGCATCGTAAAGCTCGAGAACACGCTTCAAAACATTGCGCGGAGCAATTGGAAAGGGCTTACCGTCCTTGGTGAAGGCATCATGAATAAGCTGCGCTGTCGGGTCGGTCTCCCATGGCACCACTGTTAGCGTGGAGTAATCTGGTTGAAAATAGAGGTCGCCGTCCGTAGGGTTATATTGAAAGCGCTCATCATTTGCAGGGTAGTCGCCTGAAATGGTCTGAGCAAAGATCGAAGAGGGCATCGTCAGCGTATCACTGCTGAAGAACTTTTTTTGTCGGCATCATTTTGCCGCGCGGCACTCCGGCAATGTCAGGCACAACACATTCGATATCGCCAATATTGCGGGCTTGCAGCCAAGTGCGTGCTTCCTCAAGGTTGCTCACACCACGCATGTTGGGCGCTGTTTCATCATCCCGATAATTCTCAGAACTCATAGGACTTCCAATAGGGTTGCTGCCCAGTTCGTCAGGCAGTCATTCGAAAGTAAAATAGCAATTCAGCTCTTTACAGCTGCTAAAAAGCGCCCAGTTTTCTTCTGGCTGTAGACGTAGTTTAGCAGAAGTGAACAGAACTCGGAAACACAGCTGTTTGATAGAACTTTCAATAGGCCATCCACAAACTTCTCTTTGATTTCGCCCTCTGAACCCGGGAACCACCAGCCACAAAGGTCGCCGCGATCCTCGGTTCAGATGATGAAAAATGACTTATCTCGACCTATCGTATTGAAAAGACCTGTGTTTTATATTTTGCGCAATATCCGCTGTGCTCTGGCTGGCAACTGTGCAGCCGATGTCGATAACTTTCCTGACAATTCTACTGGATCGGTCCCTCAATCCACTCCCAAAAGAGTTCGAGCGGGGATCTGAAGGCACTGCTATCTATGCCCCCCTAAATTCTAGAGAGCCTGCTGGATTTCTATAAAATGCCGTTACGGAATGTATGTTGAAATTAATCCATCACCACAAGGATAGACTATGGCGGCTGAATACAGGAATTTGGTGCGTAAATGTGCTTCGAACCCCTGTATTCGAGATTGGAGTATTGGAGAATGAGGAGATTGGTTCTGGTGTCAGGAGCTGCGTCTTTGGCGCTCTCAATGTCTGCCGCTCTCGCTGAAGACCGCGTTGTAAACGTCTATAACTGGTCCGATTACATCGATATGCAGGTTCTAACCGATTTCGAAGAAGAGACTGGGATCTCTGTAAACTACGATACCTATGACTCCGATGAGGTTCTGGAAACAAAACTGCTGACCGGTAAAACCGGTTATGACGTAGTCGTCCCCAGCGCCACCTATCTCCAGCGCCAGGTTCAGGCAGGCGTCTACCAGAAGCTCGACAAAAGCAAACTCCCAAATCTCAAACATATGGACCCGCTTCTCCAGGAACGCGTCAAAGTGTTCGACCCCGGAAATGAGTTCTCCGTCAACTATATGTGGGGCACCTCCGGCTATGGCGTGAACGAAGATCAGGTGCGGTCCCTCAACCCCGACGCTCCAATCGGCAGTTGGGAGTTGTTGTTCAATGTAGAAGAGCTTGCCAAGATTTCCGGGTGTGGTGTTCACGTGATGGATGAACCGGAAGAGATGCTCCCGGTTGCCATGCATTATCTCGGTCTGAGTCCCAACTCCAACAGTCCCGAAGACATTCGGAAAGCCAGTGTTTTGTTGGAAACCATTCGCCCTCACATTCGCAAGTTTCACAATTCCGAGTTTGTGGGCGCTCTTGCAAACGGTGAGATCTGTCTTGCCTATGGATGGTCTGGCGACATATTGCAGGCAAAAAAACCGCTCGGCCGAGGTAGGAAAGGGTGCTGAAGTCACCTTCATCTTGCCCAATGAAGGCGCACAGATGTGGTTTGACCAGATCGCAATTCCGGCAGATGCAGAGAACCTTGAAGAGGCCTATGAGTTCATCAATTATCTGATGCGGCCTGAGGTAATTGCAAGGATGTCCAACTACGTCTTCTATGCCAACGGCAACAAGGATGCGACGGTATTGGTCAAAGAGGAAGTGGCCTCAAATTCAAACATCTATCCAACCGATGAAGTGAAGCAGCGCTTGTACACCATTAGCGAAAAACCGCTGATAGCACAGCGCCTCATGAACAGTGCATTCACCTCGGTAAAATCAGGGCACTAAGGGCATACCGACAACAACAGATGGGGGATCTGTAAGATTTAACCCCATCTAAGCCCGTGCAATAAACTGGGCTTAGATAAAGGATAGGAGTACTGGTGAAGAAACCGCTCGGTCCTGTTCGTCGCGCCTTTTCGCCTTGGGATAACCCGAGTGAGCAACCCTTTATCGAATTTTGCAATGTCACGAAGCGGTTTGGCAATGTCGTAGCCGTAGATGACCTATCCCTTAAAATCTATGAGCGAGAGTTTCACGCGCTGCTGGGCGGGTCAGGTTGCGGCAAAACCACCCTCATTAGATTGCTTGCCGGATTTGAGGTCCCCACCGAAGGGCAGATCTATTTGCAAGGGCAGGACCTGTCCGGAGTGCCACCCTACAAGCGCCCGACCAACATGATGTTTCAGTCCTACGCCTTGTTCCCCCATATGAGCGTTAAGAAGAACATTGCATTTGGGTTGGAGATGGATGGCTTGCCGTCCCGTGAGATCCAAGACCGCGTCTATGACATGCTCGCTCTTGTCAAATTGGAAGGCTTTGCCAAGCGCAAACCCCACCAACTCACCGCCGGGCAGCGTCAGCGTGTCGCTCTCGCCAGATCCCTTGCCAAACGCCCGAAAGTTTTACTGCTGGATGAACCTCTGGCGGCACTCGAAAAAAAAGCTCCGCGAAGAAACCCAGCTGGAGCTGATTAACCTGCAGGAGCAATTGAAAATCACGTTCCTGATCGTGACACATGATCAGGAAGAGGCCATGACCGTCGCGGACCGCATCTCACTCATGCACATGGGCAAGATTATGCAAAATGCGACACCCGGCGAAATCTACGAGCAACCCAACTCCCGGTTTGTCGCCGAATTTCTTGGTGATATCAATGTTCTGGATGGGCAGATCAGCAAAAAGCAAGGCGAAGAGGTTCAGCTCTATTCCTCGGTCTTAGGCGATCATCTGGATGTGCACTATCCAACACCTGCTGAGGTGGGCGATCATGCCGCCCTTGCCATCCGTCCGGAAAAGATGAGGATCTCACTTGATAAACCAGATCAACCCGGCATCAATGCCATCCGCGGTGAGGTCTGGGACATCGCTTATATGGGCGACGTGTCCATCTATCACGTTAAGGTGGCGGAGACTGAAACACTAAGGGCAATCGTTGCCAATACAACGCGGTTGGTGCAACGACCAATCACTTGGCAGGATCAGGTCTGGCTGTCATGGGACAGTGATGCCGGCGTGATCCTGTTAGCGTGAGGTGTGGCACATGATAGACCATAACCTCTCTTCCGTCGGCCTCACCAGAACCGAACCTGTGTCCGCACCGCGCCAAGAACCCGAGGCCCCTGAAAACACACCAACCAACCCAACCGGAACATGGGGCCGCTTCGCGCTCATCGGTGTGCCATACGTCTGGCTCTTGCTGTTTTTCCTCATCCCGTTTGTCGTCGTAGCTACGGTCTCTCTCTCCGAAATTACGGTCGCAGTTCCCCCTGAACTGCCGGTTATCGAGTGGGGCAGGGGGGGCGCTGGTCTCTGGGAGGCGGTGCAACACTGGTCGCTCAGCAATTACTCAAAGCTGGTAGATGAGACACTCTATTGGCAGGTCTACCTCTCGAGCTTGCGCATCGCCTTCATATCAACACTACTGACAGTGCTGGTGGGGTTCCCAATCGCCTACGCCATGGCACGGGCCCCAAGAAGCTGGCAACCCATATTGGTGATGATGGTCATCTTACCCTTCTGGACCAGCTATTTGATCCGCGCCTATGCATGGATTGGCATCCTGAGAACAGATGGCCTGCTCAATCAGGCGCTTATGTCCGTTGGTGTGATCAATGAGCCGCTGTTACTCCTCAACACCACCGGCGCTGTCTATATCGGTATCATCTACACATACCTGCTTCATGGTCTTACCACTCTATTCTGCTCTGGAGAGGCTGGACACAACACTCACCGAAGCCGCCCAAGATCTGGGATGCCCACCATGGAAGACCTTCTGGTATGTGACAGTACCACTTGCAAAGCCGGGCCTGATCGCAGGATGCCTGCTCGTTTTCATCCCGGTCATGGGTGAGTTTATCATTCCGGATCTTTTGGGAGGCTCGTCAACGCAGATGATTGGCCAGACCCTGTGGGCCGAGTTCTTCTCGCATCGGGATTGGCCTATCGCCTCAGCAATTGCCATCGTTCTTCTGGCAGTGCTGATTATCCCGATCCTGCTGTTCCAACGCCATGAAACCCGCCGCAGCGAGGAGGAGACGTAATGCCGTCAAAGCCGAGCTGGTTCAACATTACATCATTGGTCTTGGGCTTCAGCTTCCTTTATCTGCCCATCGTCATTCTGATTTTGTTCTCATTCAATGACTCTCAGTTGGCGACGGAGTGGTCCGGCTTTTCAACCAGATGGTATGATGGGCTGCTACAAAACGAGCAACTCATGCAAGCTGTATGGGTCACGCTTCGCATCGGTTTCGCCTCCGCTACGCTGGCGACTGTTCTTGGGACATTGGCCGCGCTGGTCTTGGTTCGCCAAGGGCGCTTCCTTGGCCGCACGCTTTTTCAGGGATGATCTACGCACCGCTGGTGATGCCTGAGGTCATCCTTGGATTATCCTTGGTACTCCTGTTCGTGGCCATGGATCAGAACCGGGGCTTCTGGACCATCATGATCGCGCACACCGCATTTTCCATGTGTTACGTGGCCGTTATTGTGCAATCGCGTCTCTCCGAATTTGATCGCTCACTGGAGGAAGCCGCCATGGATCTGGGGTGTCCGCCCGTCCGCACCTTCTTCTTAATCACACTGCCCCAGATCCTTCCGGGTGTACTGGCAGGCTGGATGCTGGCCTTTACCCTTTCGCTGAATGATCTTGTAATCGCAAGCTTCAACGCCGGTGCTGAAACCACCACCTTGCCAATGAGAATTTATGGACAAGCCAAGCTGGGAGGAACGCCTGAGATCAATGCTATCAGCACCATACTGATCCTACTGATGACAGTTGGTGTCATTTTAGCTTCTGTGCTTACCAAACGGCAAAGGCTTAAGCGTATGGAGGAGGAGCGACTCGCAGCAGCGCACCTTTAGAAGGATTTCACCCTGCGGGGACACCCGGTGGTGGGATTGTGCGCTGCAAACATTCATTCCTCCGGGCTTTGTGATCTCCATCTCAACAAATAGTAGCTCTCCGCATAAAGAGCACTTGGCGAGGACATAAAACCGGTCTATCAACAATGAGATCGCTATACATATTTTCCCTAACTGGGAAAGGCGGGGTGCTGGTCCAAATGGAGCTCGGTATCCCAATGCCGGCATGAAAATGTAGTATTGCTTGCGTTTTGGGGAATGAGAAGCGCGAGTTCTGCCAAGTCATGTATTGGGAGTATACAATGAATAAAGTTTATCCAAGCGCTGCCGCCGCTCTGGAAGGGCTTACCTTTGATGGCATGACCGTCATGGCAGGTGGGTTTGGTCTCTGTGGCATTCCGGAAAATCTGATTATTGCGCTGCGGGATTCAGGTGCAAAAGGCCTGACCGCCATCTCCAACAATGCAGGCGTTGATGACTTCGGTCTGGGCCTCTTGTTGCAAACCCGCCAGATCAAGAAGATGGTGTCTTCTTACGTTGGTGAGAACGCGACTTTCGAGCGTCAGTATCTGGATGGTGACCTTGAGCTGGAGTTCAACCCGCAGGGCACCCTTGCTGAGCGTATCCGCGCAGGCGGCGCAGGTATCCCTGGTTTTTACACCAAAACCGGCGTTGGCACCCTGATTGCTGAAGGCAAGGAACATAAAGACTTCAACGGCGAAACTTACATCATGGAAACGGGTCTGATTTCAGACGTGTCTCTCGTGAAAGCGTGGAAAGCCGACAAAGAAGGCAACCTGATCTTCCGCAAGACTGCACGCAACTTCAACCCGATGATGGCAACCGCTGGTAAGACCACTGTTGTTGAGGTTGAAGAGCTGGTCGAAATCGGTGAACTGGATCCGGATCAGATACACACCTCGGGTATCTTTGTTGACCGGATCGTTAAGGGCACATTTGAAAAGCGCATCGAACAGCGCACTATCCGCGAAGCTTAAGGGAGGGCATTTATCATGGCTTGGAATCGTGACGAAATGGCCGCCCGTGCGGCAAAAGAACTAAAAGATGGTTTCTATGTGAATCTGGGCATTGGCATCCCGACACTGGTTGCCAACTACATTCCAGATGGCATGAATGTAGCACTTCAGTCCGAAAACGGCATGCTCGGCATGGGCCCGTTTCCAACTGAAGACGAAGTGGATGCCGACCTGATCAACGCCGGCAAGCAAACCATTACCGAACTGGACCGAACCAGCTACTTCTCATCTGCTGACAGCTTTGCAATGATCCGCGGCGGCCACATTGACCTGTCCATCCTCGGAGCAATGGAAGTCTCCGAAGAAGGCGACCTCGCCAACTGGATGATCCCTGGCAAAATGGTCAAGGGCATGGGCGGTGCAATGGATCTTGTTGCAGGCGTCAAGCGTGTTGTCGTCATCATGGACCACACCAACAAACGCGGCGACAAAAAACTCCTCCACAAATGCGCCCTGCCACTCACCGGCGTAAAATGCGTAGACCGCATCATCACCAACCTCGGAGTCTTTGACGTCGTCGAGGGCGGACTGAAGATTATCGAAATGGCTGACGGCGTTACTCTGGATGAGATCAAAGAAAAAAACGGAAGCAAACTTGGTAGGCTAAATCTCAATTAGCTTGCAAAAAAAAAGGGGAATCCAGCTACTTGCTGGGTTTTCGTTAATTGATATTCTAGGCTTGAGATCGTTTGGAGCAAAAATGGATTTATTTAATTTATATAAAATGTAAAATCTTTATAAAACTAATTCACTACCTAATTTAGGCATCGGTGTTTGATATGATCAACTTAAGCGAAGATAATCTTTTAGCGATAGGGAAAGCCAGAGAAGTTTATGTACACCCCGAAGACAAGAATCTATGCATTAAAGTCGATATCCTGAATGCAAATGTACGCGATAGCCAAACAACTCAGTTTGAAATTGATTTTTTTTGAGGACTTAAAACAAACGCGACAGACAGAAAGTTTTCAAGCAATTGTTAGGTTTCACGGTGCCGTAAATACCAATAAAGGGGTTGGTGCGGTATTCGAACTCGTTAGAGATCCAATAAACGGACGCCCAGCGCCTACGCTCTTTCATGAGATGAAAAGAACTCATACAAACGAAGAGAAGGAAGAGTTAGCTAAAGCTTTTTATTCATTTCGACTTAAGTTGCTATCAGATGGAGTGATTTGTAGAGATTTAACGCCATGGAATGTCTGTGTTATCAATCATAAAAATGGGATGAAAGAACTTAAGTTGATTGATGGAATAGGGCATCCAAACTACAAAAGGTACGGTCGCTTGAGCGTATTGGTCAAAATGATCTTCACGTTCTGGAAGAGAGAATTTATCTCGTTAAGGAGGCTCGGTTTATTCTGTGATCGTTATGGTTCACGAACAAGTTTATGGAAGGCTGGTCCACAGTATTAAATCTTCCAAAACCCAACAAGCCAGTTCATATTGTAGCGTATCGGCAGACAGTTCCTATAGTCGATTATCACTCCAGCTATGCAAGAAACTAGCATTGCAAGTACCTGAAGTGCTTTGATATTCAGGTACTTGCAATGCTATCTAAGAAATGTTGCAATGATCCGCCGAATTTTGGGAGAATTCCCTTGCCCCTCCTTCAGATTATCTGGCGACCATCAAGTGAGACTAGGAGTTCTGCGTGATCCCAATAGACGTGCTTGCCGGATTTTTCACCGTTACTGTTTTGCTGGCGCTTGCGCCGGGGCCTGACAATATCTTTGTGCTGACACAGTCTGCGGTGTGTGGCCGTATGGCAGGGATTGCGGTGACGCTTGGGCTTTGTACCGGTCTTATCTTCCACACAACAGCAGTCGCGCTTGGAGTTACTGCAATTTTCCAGGCATCTGAGTTGGCATTTACTACTGTGAAGGTGTTGGGCGTTGGCTACCTGCTTTATCTCGCATGGGGCGCCTTCAGAGCGAAGCCTGAGCCACTACAGCAAACCAATGTAGACCATTCCTCGTTGATCCCGTTGTACCGTCGAGGCGTGATCATGAACATCACCAACCCAAGGTTGCGATCTTCTTCCTGTCGTTCTTTCCGCAATTTATAAATCCGGCCCACGGTCCGCTAATGCCGCAGTTCTTCACTTTAGGCGCTGTGTTTATCCTCTCGGCTCTTTTGGTATTCGGCAGCATCGCATTTGCAGCAGGAACAATTGGCGAGCGTCTGAGTAAGTCGGTGAGAGCCCAGAAAATCATGAACAGGATCGCATCTGCTGTCTTTGTTGGCATGGCGCTGAAGCTGGCAGCCGCAACGAGATAATAACGTTACCACCATGAATCATCAAAAAAGCCGCTGAGTACTACTCAGCGGCTTTTTGTATCTTAGGACTTTGACAAAGATTTATTCAGCAGGTGCCATTGCTGCGTCCTTGGAGAAACGTTTGTTCGCGCGCTTCTCACGGAAGGTATCGGCACTCGTTTTTGCCAGCATGATGACCGGAATAATGCCCACCAGCACAATGGAAAGTGCCGGTAGAGCAGCATCCTCGAACGCCTCGGTGGATGCGGAATTGTAAACCGTAGTCGCCAGCGTCTCGAAGTTAAACGGGCGCAGCAGCAACGTTGCCGGAAGCTCCTTCATGCATTCCACAAAAGACAGAAGAGCCGCAGACAGGATCACTGGCTTCATCAACGGCATGTGCACGCGGCCAAGTGTGCCCCATGCGGTATGACCAAGACTGCGGGATGCCATATCATAGTGCGGCGTGATCTTCCCGAAACCGCCATCAATCTGACCGTAAGACATCGCGAGAAAACGTACCACATAGGCATAGATGAGCGCGGTGCCTGAGCCGATCAGCAGCAATCCGGTTCCAAAGCCAAACAGCGCTTGCGTGCTTGCCGAGATCATGTTGTCCAATGCGGCGACCGGGAACAAAATACCGACAGCCAGAATTGTACCCGGAACAGCATACCCTATGGAGCAACACGGCCTAGGAACGTGGTGACGTTGCTTGGGAACAGGCGACGACGATAGGCCAGCATCAGGCTGATGGCGATGGAAACCGCAGCAGCCACAGCTGCAAGCCAGAGGGTGTTGCCTGCAGCTGCCCAAAGAGCGGGTTCAAACAGATCTTCAATACGGCGGCTTGCCCGGCTCAGTAGCAACAGGGAAGGGAACGCAAAACCCAAGATGATTGGCAAGGCGCAGATAACAACAGCAAGCCAGCCACGCCAGCCTTTCAGTTCATAGCTCGGCAAGGCGCGATACGTGCCCGTGGTTTGGTGGAAGCGTTGTTTGCGTCGTCCGTAATACTCAAAGAACATCAGGGCCAGCACAAACACCAGCATGATCGTTGCAATCTGGGCGGCACCTGTCAGGTTTGAGCGGTTGAGCCACGTGTCGTAAACCGAAAATGTCAGCGTCTGAACGCCGAAGAAGGAGACTGCGCCAATATCATTGAGGCACTCCATCAGAGCGAGCGTAACACCTACTACGATCGCAGGACGGGCCAGCGGTAAAGCGACTTTCCAGAACAAGCGAAGCGGGCCCGCTCCGAGCGTGCGGGAAACATCCAGCGCGCAGGCCGACTGGATCAGGAAAGAAGCACGGGCGCTTAGGTAAACATAGGGGTAAAGAACAAACCCCATCACAAACATGGCGCCGCCAAGAGAGCGGATCTCCGGAAACCAGTAATCGCGAGAGGTCTGGAAGCCAAAGAGACTGCGGATCAGGCTTTGTACCGGCAGTGTAATCCAGCAGCTCAACATAGGAGAAAGCAATAATATAGGTCGGCACGGCAAACGGCAGAAGCAACGCCAGATCAAACAAACGCCGTCCGGGAAAACGGCACATGGTCACAAGCCAGGCGGTGCTGACCCCCACCACAAACACGATCACCCCAACCCCGACCATCAATTGGACCGTGGTGGAAATAGCGCGTGGCAGGATTGTTGAAACAAGATGCGGCCACAGATTGCCCGAAGAACCCATAGCCATGAAAACGATTGCGATAACCGGCATTACAACAAGGCCGGCTAGAAAGTAGGTACCAAATGCGAGCAGCCGCTCCCCTCGTGAAGAGGGGGCGGCTGTCCTGTATTGTGGCGATCCACTATGTCCGTGTCTGGATGTCATGGAATGGCTTCAACTCGATTTGTTTGTGGGAACTTAGCTGGCTGGACCGTCGTCAAAGCTAACTACATCGGCCATTTCACTTGCTTTGGCACGCAGTGCCGCAATCTCTGCAAGAGAAATGTCATCCGCTTTAAAGTCGCCCCAGGATGCAACCAGTTCGGACGGCTCAATACCAGCCTCTACCGGATACTCGAAGTTCTCTGCCGCATAGATGGACTGGGCTTCGTCGGAAGCTAGGAATTCCATCAGCTTGATGGCGTTCTCTTTGTTTGGTGCGTGTTTCGCCAGGATCATGCCGGAGATGTTCACGTGGGTACCGCGATCTTCGGTGTTCGGGAAGATGATGCGGACTGAATCTGCCCACTCTTTCTGTTCCGGATCCTTCTCGTTTGTTTGCATTTTGCCCATGTAGTAGGTGTTACCCAAGGCAATATCGCACTCACCAGAATAAATGGACTTAACCTGATCGCGGTCACCGCCGGTTGGCCTGCGGGCAAGGTTGTCACGCACACCTTCCATCCACTTCTCTGTTTCAGCTTCGCCCTTATGGGCAATCATGGAAGCGAACAGGCCGATGGAATAAACATGCTGGCCAGAACGGGTGCAAAGACGGCCTTTCCATTTTGGATCGGCAAGCTCTTCATAAGTGATGGTGTCTTGTGACACGCGGTCTTTAGAAGCGTAAATCACACGGGCACGAGTGGTCAGACCAAACCAGTGGCCTTCCGGGTCACGTAGATTTTCTGGAATGTTGTTGTTGATCACCTCATTCTCGAGAGGCTGGCTAACGCCAAGATCTTTTGCGCTTTGCAAACGGCCGATGTCCACGGAGAGCAGAACATCTGCCGGAGAGTTTGCACCCTCAGCCTGCATGCGTTCGCCAAGGCCGTCGCTAGCGTAAACGAGGTTTGCTGTAACACCGGTTTTCTCGGTAAATGCGTCGAGAAGTGGTTTGATCAGTTCTGGCATACGGTAAGAATAGATATTCACTTCTTCTTCTGCCTGAGCTGAAGCGACCAGAGCGGTGGTGCCGAGGGCAAAACCAACAGCTGTCAGTCCAAATCCTTTAAGCAACGACTTCATCGAAACGTCTCCTACGTGATCTTATGTGCGTCTGCGAACGCTTGTCATTAGCCGTTATATCGGAAAGTTGAACTTCTCTGTCAACTAATAAACTTCGTAAAAACAATGGGATAGAATGATTCTAAACTATAAGATTCAGCTTTTGGGAGGCTATCTGGTTGCGATTGCGAATGATTTTCAGTTGCGCTTGGCATACGCACGCTGAAAAAGTTCACCAAAAAACTCAGCGTTGTTGAAAACAATCGAGTGGCAGGCATCATTGCAGCGGGTTTGGCCGACAAAAAAAAGATGTTTCAAGTCTTATGGAACCGGCGTGTCACCACTGAGTACGCGGGCCATCCAGGCCCGGTTCATGTTCTGCCCGCACAGGACAAAAGCGGCTTTCTTGCCTTGTAAGCTGGCTCGTTCTTGAACAAGACCGGCAAGACCAGCGGCAGCAGCGCCTTCGCACGCATTGTGTGTTGTGCGATAGAGCAGGCGGATCGCTTCGGCAATTTCCTCGTCACTCACGCGTATGATGCGTTCCGCGCCAGAGCGAATGTGTGCAAATGCCTCGCGCGCAGGGCCTCTCACACTAATCCCTTCTGCAAAGGTGTCGGCAGAGGAGGTAAGTGTATATTCGCCGGCTTCAATAGATCGTGCGCACCCGTCTGCTTTTTCTGCGACTACACCGATGATCTTCGTCTTCAGGCCAAAAAGATCGCGAACAGAAATCAGTCCGCAAATCCCAGTTCCCAAACCAACGGGCACATAGATTGCGTCCAGATCCTTCATCGCTCTGAAAATCTCCAGTGCGTAGGTCGCCGCGCCCAGCACCATGTCATAGTTGAAGCCCGGAGAAAGCACCTGCTTGGAATCCTCTGCCATCTGACAGGCAAAGTCGTACGCTTCTTCAAAGTCATTGCCATGCTCAATGAGGAATGCACCATAGCTCTGGATTGCTGCTGTGGTCTCACTGGAGGTGCCTTGAGGAACGACGATCGCAGCCCTTTGATGCAGCTCCCGCGCGGCCCAGGCCATGCCCAGACCAAAGTTGCCACGGGTTGCAGCCACGAAACTTGTGGAGCTGATATGGCGTTCTGACTGCCGTAAGAGATAAAGCAGAGCGCAGCGTGCTTTAAAGGAACCGGTAGGCGCATGGTTTTCATGTTTGACGAAAACCTCACAGCCCAAAGCTTCATTCAGCAAGGGCCAGCTATACAGCGCCGTAGGCGGCATGTGGTGCCGCAATTCCTGTGAAGCTTGTTCCAAAGCAGCCAGTGTGAGCATGTGCATCTCCTGCGAAGGTCAGCCCACCGCAGGAGCGCACTATTCAGCCAGTACGCGCTGCGGAGGGAAGGTAACTTGGGCTAACGTACCCTCATCCTCTTCAGAATTTATTGAAAATGAGGCACGATTTGCTTCCACAAGAGCTTTGGTTAATGGAAGACCAAGACCGGACCCTTCTGTTGATCCCGATGCATCAAGTCGTCTGAACGGCTGAAGTGCTGCTTCAAGGTCGGCCTTGGACATACCATGGCCCGTATCGCGCACCTTCAAATGCACTTCACCACTTGCATCAAGCCCAAGAGAAACAATCACTTGCCCGCCAGAGCGATTAAACTTGATGGCATTGGAAAGAAGGTTCAGCGCGATCTGGCGAAGCGTTTTGGGGTCAGCCACAATCTTGGGAACGGACAACGGCGTGCTGGCACGAATGATCACGCGCCGATCATTGGCTTGCGGCTGTAATAACGCAACGCATTCATTAATGATGTCCGCTGCAGAGACTGCCTCAAACGCCAGATCCATCTTTCCAGCCTCGATCTTGGCCAGATCGAGCAAATCGTTGATCAGCGTCAGCATATGCGAGCAGGAGCGATGAATATCGCGGGCATACTCTTTGTAGCGCACATTGCCCAGCTCACCGAAACGCTCTTCCTGCATCACCTCGGAAAATCCGATGACCGCTGAAAGAGGTGTTCGGATCTCGTGGCTGATTTTGGTCAGATACTCGGACTTGTGGGTATTCGCTTTCTCGGCTTTGTAGCGCGCACTTACCAACTCTTCTTCAGCGCGCTTGAACTGGGTGATGTCACGCAGAACAGCGCAGAACAGCCGCTCGTTGGCGTGGCTGACACGTCCCATGCTCAAGAAGGTCGGGAAGATGTCGCCATCCAGCGTCTGGCAAATCACCTCGCGCCCATCATTGAGCACACTGGAAACTCCATTAGCGACCAGCCCGTCCAGATAATCCAGCGCAGCATGTGGCTTTCATCTGCAAGGAACGTCGTAAACGGTGCGCCAAGAAGGTCATCCTCACTGGCATTGAACAGAGCTCGGCAGAATGATTAGCGCTGCGGATGATGCCCCGTTGATCCATCACAAGCACACCATCTGTAGCGGTCGCCAGTACGGACTCCAGCTCTTCAATACGTGTATGTAAATGTTTGATCTGTGCCTCAGACGCACCAGCGCTCGCCGCCCGAGGGGCAACAGAAGGCTCATCCTCAGACGTATCATCCTGTGCTTTCTCAACCACAGAGATCATGAGGGCCTGCGCACCATTCCACGGCACCGCATGCATTCGCGCATCAGCTGAAAGCACACCGCCTCCGGCAAGGCGCACATGCACTACTCGGTCAACAGTCTGCGGGCTAGGAGTAGGGCACTCTTCCGGCTCGGCAAAGATCGCCTCAAGGCCACCAGCTTCATTCAGCGCTTCAAAGCGGTCATAGCCAAGCAATTCCAGCAGCGTGTCGTTTGCATACACAACATCACGTTCGCGAACGATTGCAACGCCAATTGGCAAACGATCCAAAAGACGCGGATCAATCGGTGCAACAATTGGCTTATCAGGAATACGTCCATTTTTCTCACGGGCCCGCTCAGCCGCTTCTTCAATGTCCGGCGGAACACGTGGCAGCACCACATGGGTGACATTGCCATGTTTCTTCTCAGCTTCGCGTCTTTATCGCGAGCTGCTGAGTCCGCAGGCAACGAAATGATATTATCCGCAGTGGCCTCAGGCTTGCTTGCAACTTCGGGCTCCACCACATTGGTTTCCGCCACAGCCAGCGCAGCCGTTTCTTCGGGTGTTACCGGAATGGATTTCGAGGTCACAGCTGGTGCTGAAGCCGGTTCCTGCTTTTTCTCTGCACCAAGCGCCCGCGCAATTTTGTCAAATGCATCCTGCTCGGGCTTTGAGAGCCGTGTGTTTTCTCTTGTAGAAGGTTGCTTGTCCACCAGACGAACGATGCTGCTGGTCAACTCCGCAAGGCTGCGAGGACCGGATCTGGTTTGCTTTGGCGGTGCATCCGGAAGGTTTGCGATGGCACGGGCAAAATCGTCTTTGCTGCTTGGTGCCGGAATGGGCGGCGCCTCTCCAGCCTGTCCTGCCACTTCAGCTACGACACGCTCAGGCTCTTCCTGCTCCGACACTACCAGCTCGGCAATATCTTCTTGCAGGACTTCAACCTCAGGGGTTGCTGCAATCTCCACAGGATCCGCCGGATCTTCAAGCACATCCGCATCAGTCAGCTGAAGATACCCCTCATCGTCTTCAGCTTTAACCTGCTCTTCCTCTGATACAATGTGTAAGCCATCTTCCAAAGGCGCTTGGGCCTCTGGTTCATCCGGCACAGAAACAGGTTCGGCCTCCACAGGCTCTTCTGGCTCAGGCTCAGTGGCAGTCTCAGTAACTAACTCCTCAACCGGCTCACTAGCTGTTTCAGTCTCTTCAATAGCATCCTGCGCAGCCGTTTCAGTAGCTTCACTGACCTGCGAACCCTGTCCGTCTTCTTCTTCTTCCTCGTTGAAATCGATGATCAACTCGGGAATTTCCGGCTCACTCTGTAAAAAGCCGGGAGCGGTGATACCATCGTCTACCGGCTCTTCTAAAAGTTCTGATACCTGAAGCGCCTCGGTCTCTGCTTCATAGGTGTATCGATTGGTGCAACGTCAGTTTGGACAAACTGTTCCGGCTGGTCATGCTCAAGTGGCAACTCAAGGCTTGGCGCTGCAATCATCTCATTAGGAGGCGGTTCAGGCAGGTCCTTGGTGTCTTTACCATCCACCTTATGAGTCGCCCAGAGCTTGCCAAGTGCAACAAGCGTCTATCGGTTCATCAGCAGCCTTTGCATCCACACTGCGGATAACCCCAAATCCGCGCAGCCCGTCATACTCGCCAGTTTTGCTCTCAACTGGCTGAGCGGACAGATCCACAGGAACGACTTTGTTGGAATTGCATGCAGGCCAAAGCATCGTAGCGCCAACCACAGCGCGTTGTTTCTTGATGGCTTTGGAGATCGCAGGAACCTTCCCCATTTTCAGCTTCTTGCGAACAGCTTCAAACGGCAGGCCGATCAAAGCAGCATCCTGCGGCCCCAAAATCTCGGCGAACTCCTTCGAAAGGCTGCGAATGCAGCCATCTCGGTCCAGCTCCCATGTGAAGCGGATCGGCCGTTGTCGGCGTTTAAAGACGAAGTCAGCCACGAGCTCGGTCCTTACTCTGAAGGTTTCCCAGAAAGGTTGGTTGAGAAACGCAAACTACTCTCTTTCACAGGCACCAGGACGCAAAGGTACCGATGCTATTGAATGATATCCGGTTTGAAACGGGCATGTAAGCGACTTCAGCGGTTTTGCTGTAAGCTTACTAAAGAAACCTGCCTCAATTTATCAGGGGTATGTTTTACTATCAGGAGTTTATTTTCCCAATTCTAGCCCCACCCTACCTTATCAGGAAGCTTTGAAAAACCAGAGCTTGTCTTTCATGACAACCCACCCACCGGCATTTTCAAAAGCTAAATTCTGATAAAGGCTTACACTTTAACAAATGATCGCTGAAGTTCGCATCTGTCAATTCCAATAGAAGCGCACCACCAAATTAATTAACCCCCATGCCCCGCTTACTTAAGGTACCGTAAACTGCGGTCCTCGTCTAAGCTCCTATTTTCTTTCCCTATAGTTAAGTATAGCATTGCCACAACAGAGTAAACGAGTTGCAAACAGGAGCGGGAATAAGCCCTCGCAGCACTGAGAATCTAACCTTAATCTACAATGGTGGAGGCTTGAGCATGGCAGATACGAAAAATCCCTTTGAAGTTTCAGATCAAATGCGTGAGTTTGCGGATCGAAGTATTGATCAGGCACGCAAGGCTTTTGATAACTTCATGGATGCAACCGAAAATGCGGTCAGCAACATGGAGGACGCCTCAAGCTCGATGCACTCTGATTCCTCCGACATACACCGTCAGGCTCTCACATTTGCCGAGCAGAACGTGAGCTCTGCTTTTGAGTTGGCACAGCGCATGTGTCAGGCGCAGGATCTGGAAGAACTGATGGCTCTGCAGCAAGAGTACCTGCATAAGCAAATGGCGCAAAATGGAGCGCAAATGCGCGAGATGGGAGAGAAGGCTACGAAGGTTGTGCAGGAAGCTGCCAAGAAGGCGGGCGATCGCTGAGAAAAGCTTTCCTGACGCAGGGTCTTCAAAGAAAAATCAAGGGTGGCATGAGGCGATTCTTTGCCTCATGTAGGGTGAGTCGCTAAAACCCTCCGGTGTAAAACCGCGATTTACACCACAAGAATAAAAAAAGTTTTCTTTCTCCTTTCAGCAGCTTAAGTCATATCCATTATGTTGCACTGCAAAATAATGTTGCAACGCACAAAAAAAACCTCCTATATTAGTTTTA
Organism: Pseudovibrio sp. JCM 19062; assembly: GCA_001310715.1. The sequence goes on along the minus strand of BAXV01000002.1, from coordinate 88,255 downwards.
AGTTGACCTAAGGAGAGATTGGTCTCTCCCTTTTGATCCTTGATGTTCCTCCCAAGACGATAAGGAGCGATTACAATGACTAATGCCAAAACTAATACTGCTAAATCCGAGACGAAGACGGAAGAGACTGTTTCCAAGGCCTCCAAGTCTGTAGAAAATGAGGTGTTTGCTATGAATAAGATGGAAGTACCTGCATTTATTCAGGAAATGACTGAAAAGAGCGTCGATCAGGCGCGCGAAGGTTATGCAAAAGTGAAAACTGCTTCGGAAGAAGCAACTGCGATGCTTGAAGAAACCATCGAAGTCACTCGCGACAGCATCATGGAATTCAACCTGAAGGCTGTCGACGCCGCAAAAGAAAACTCTGAAGCGGCATTCACGCACATTCGTGACCTGTTCAGTGTGAAGAGCCTGTCTGAAGCCATCGAACTTCAGTCCGCTTTTACACGCCAGCAGTACGACACAGTGAGCCAGCAGGTGAAAGACATGCAGGAAACTGCAACCAAACTTGCAACCACTGTATCCGAGCCTGCAAAAGAAGCCTTCGACAAGTCCATGAAAGAAATGAAACTGGCATAATCGCCAAAAATTTCTTTTACGAAAAACATCTCCTCCCGTTTGAATTGCAGCACTTTTTGCAACTCAAGCGGGAGGATTTTGCGTTTAAGTCGCTGAAAAACAGAGTGAAACCACGTAGTTGCAGTGGGTAACTAGCGATTTTTTTATCAGTGTTGTGGACTTTTTGCATTTTGAGGTTCCAAGGGACTTGCCAACCTCAAAAATTGAACCTATGTTCCGCGCCACTGGCAAGCAGACGTAGCTCAGTTGGTTAGAGCGTCGGATTGTGGCTCCGAAGGTCGGTGGTTCAAATCCACTCGTCTGTACCATCTCTTCTTAAGGCTCCTTAGTGAGATAGTTGAGATCATCTGCTTCGCCAGTGCTTCCCCTTACTTCTTGAAGATGCTCACTTATTCCTCTGGCAACTGCTGCGGAATAACAATCGCATTCGCGTTTTTCTCAATCACCTCTGCAAGCCAGAACGAACAGTCGGATTGCTCAAACAGATCCGCATAGGTGTTCTCCAGAGACGCTCCCTGCAATACGTTGAAGTTTGCCGGGTTGCCGACGGCTGGCAAGGTCCACAGCATCCAGTCGTCTGCAGGCCCTACCTCAGGCGTCTTTGCAAATTGCGCCCAAAGCCCATTCATTTTCGCCGCCAGATCTCTATCTTCCTGCGTTGCACCTGCTGGCATGGTGTTGAACACAAATGGCAGTTCTGATGTATGGCAGGCATTGCCCCACTCATTGTCAGGCCCGCAAACATTGTTCAATGCGCTGTCGGTCGGTGGTGCTTGAATATTTGCAACCGAGGTCTGCGCGAAGAAATATAGCCAGGTGTTCTGGCTTGGTGCTTCTGCCTCAAGATTGGCAGACATGGTCGGGCACGCAAAAACCGAGTTCCCGATCAGATTGGAAAGGGCAGTCGCGGGCGTTCTGGGCTGCAGACCGTTTGTTGCCGGTGTTACAGCAGCATAGCCATCACGGTCCACGATCACCATAGGCTCTTCATAGTCGCGCCCCAGTATCCCGTTGAAGGTCACCGCATTCAGGTCGCCACCCGCATCAATGGAGTTAGCAAACAAAACCCCCTCATCTTTGTTGAACCCCAGCATGAGCGGTTTGTTGTTTCCTTGCTCCATCTGGATATCGGGCTGTTCCTTGAGAAACTCACCATCGATGATCGGAGAGAAGGTAAGGCTGCCGGGCAGGCCGCTCAGGAACACGCCTTTCTTGGAAAGTGTCTCCTGAAGAAGCGCCTGTGCAAGAAGGATCTGCCGGGTATTTGCCTGTTCCAGATCATCAAGCTGTGCCGTCATCGCACATTCAGTGGAAGCTGGATTACGAATAGTCGCTCTCAGGCACTTGAGATAGAAATAGAATAGGTCCCGTCCTTCATCTTTATCACGGTATCTGTAGGCCGCAGCACTGCTTTGCATAATACCTGCCTGGAACAAGTCCTGCGAGCTGTCTGCGCTGAACATGTGCAGGCCAACAGCCATGGCACCGGAACTGGCCCCAAAAATGGTCACCTGATCTGGGTCGCCTCCAAACGATTCGATGTGCTTTTTCACCCAGTTCAGCGCAGTCTGCTGGTCCTGAAATCCGTAGTTGCCGCCGTTGGCAGGGTCTTGTCCTGTAATACCGTCTGTCGCCAGCGTCCCTAAAATACCAAGGCGGAAGTTGACGGTAACCAGCACGACACTCTGATCCGCCGCAAACGAATTGCCGGAATAAAGCTCAACGATCTCGTCGTTAGCAGCATGATAGACTTGGTCTGCACCGCCAGCCATAAAGCCACCCCCATGGAAAAACACCATGACAGGCAGCTTGCTCGAATTCTTGATCGCCCCGTCTGGAGCCCAGACGTTCAGGTAGAGGCAGTCCTCTTCACCCCGTATCTGATCCTCTGGTTTGCTAATAGGTTGGGGGCACCGGGCACCATACTGTAAGGCCTCAATGCCATTGGCTCATACTCATCAAACACGCTGGAAGGCTGCCAGCGTGCCGCTTGCCCGTACTGTACACCCTTAAAGATGCTGAGAAGCTGGCTGCCGCTGTTATCGGCCTGCCCGCAAATATTCTTATCGTTGCTCAAGGTAACGCAAGGCTGCTCAGGGGGAGCAGGTTGGTCAGGTGCAAAAAGCAACTCACTGCCGTCGTTTGGGCTTTGTGCAAATGACCACGTTATGCTGAGAATGCTGAATGCAAGGACAAGCGCCGTTTTCATGGAACCCCACCTTCTTATTTTTACTTCGGGTTCCCACTAGTGTTCGCCTTTTTGGAAAAAACGGCGTTAAGCAGCGTACTTTAAAATTCCTTGCGTGATTGTGGCGAATTTTAGTGTGTCAAAATGCTTTGTTGAATTCATCGAAAATTTTCACGATTGCCTGCGCGTTTCAACAAAAATGGCAGTTTTCTGGGCGGAACCCGGTGGAATTCAAGGATACAACAAGGTTGGGTACTTGTATTAGGAGCTCAGTACCTTTTCATAGGGTTAACGTTCTATGTAAGGCGAGAGGCATTCTGTTTCATCTGCCTTCAAAAATTACGATGTGAGAAATTTAAATGAAAAAACTGATGCACGCCGCGATCGCTGTCGTTCTTGGCCTCTCCGTTGCAGCATGTACCACAACCAACCCATACACGGGTGAGTCTGGTATTTCCAAAACCGCAGGCGGTGCGGGGCTGGGCGCAGCGACAGGCGCTGTCATTGGTGCTCTTGCAGGCGGCAAGAGTGCACGTGTTGAAGGCGCTCTCGTCGGTGCAGCTGCTGGCGGCCTGCTCGGTGGTGGTATCGGTAACTACATGGACCGTCAGGAATCGCAGCTTCGTGCGCAGCTCCAGTCATCCGGCGTTTCCGTCACCCGTAATGGCAACCAGATCGTCCTGAACATGCCAAACGACGTGACCTTCGCTGTTGGTCAGGCAACACTGTCCTCCCGCGCTATGCAGGTGCTCAACAGTGTGGCGCTGGTGGCGAAAGAATTCCCACAGACCCGTCTGAACATCTACGGCCACACCGACAACACCGGTTCTGCCGAGTTCAACATTGGCCTGTCCCAGCGCCGCGCAGACTCCGTCAGCAGCTACCTGTTTAATCAGGCGTTAACGGTGCACGCATCTCCGCAGCTGGCTACGGCATGAGCAGCCCGATTGCTTCCAACGCAACCGAAGCTGGCCGTGCACAGAACCGCCGTGTAGAGATCATCTTGTCGCCGATGAACTAATCGCCCGACAGGCAAAAGTTTTGGAACGCGGTCCCTTGCCGGGGCCGCGTTTTTTTGTTAGGCTGCTCCCACAGTGAGGGAGGCAAACGCATGACGCAGAACAATCCGGCCGCATCACACTTCCTGACCGCGGGCGAGGACTACGCAAAATACCGCCCAAGCTATCCCGCCGAACTGGTGGCGTTTATAGCTTCCCAATGTGCCCAGCATAATCTGGCAGTTGATGTAGGTTGCGGAAACGGCCAGTTCAGCACATTACTTGCCAGTCACTTCCAGCAGGTGCTGGCAATAGACGTCAGCGCTTCCCAAATCGAGAACGCTGTACCCGTCTCAAACATTCATTTTGCCGTAGAACCGGCAGAGCAATGCTCCGCAGAAGATGCTAGCGTGAACCTGATTGTTGCCGCACAGGCAGCTCACTGGTTCGACCTGCCAAGATTTTATAAGGAAGTTCGGCGCGTGGCAGCACCAGACTGCCTGCTTGCACTCGTCAGTTATGGGGTTCTCGCCATTGATGATAGTGCCTGCAACACTCGCTTCCGCCAGTTCTACCAGAACGAAACTCGCCCTTACTGGCCCCCGGAGCGCCAACATGTCGACAACGGCTACACCAGTATTGACTTCCCGTTTCAGGAGCTGGACCACCCGCAAATGACGATTGAACGTGAGTGGACACTGGAACAGTTTCTTGGCTACGTGCGCACGTGGTCCACAGTTAAAGCCGCAGCAAAAGCTGGCAAGCAAAACCTGATGGAAAACTTTGCGGATCAGCTCGCTAGTCCTTGGGGAGATCCTCAGCAGCTTCGCAAGATCAGCTGGCCCATCGCCATACGTCTGGGCCGTGTCTGATCAGGAACAAGCGTCAGAGACTGCTCGGCCACCGCGTATGCAGATCATCAATCTTGAACTCATGCACGTGGCTCTTGCCGACCTTGTCGACGCCCTTGGACCAGTGCGGATCATTCTCCGGCAGATCTTCGTGGGAGTGGCGTAGCTTCTTCGCATCCTTGCTTGGCCACAAAATCATAGCGGCTGCAACGCTGAGCCATGCCAACACGGCCATGGCGAGAAAGCTGACAGGAATGCCAAAACTGGCACCAATCCATCCTGCAAGGGGGTAGCCAATCAGCCAGCACACATGGCTCAGCGCAAATTGGCTTGCAAACACCGATGGCAGGTCACCACCCCTCGCAGAGCGGCGCAATACGCGGCCTGCAGGTGTCTGCGCGGCAGAATACCCAACCCCCATCAGGAACCAGAGAAACAACAGTTCGGTAAAGCTTGTCAGCAGAAAACCAAAGCTCAGAGCAGCGGCCATGGCAACGGCACCCCAGATCATCACGCTTCGGTCTTTAAAACGCTCCAGTACCTTGGGCAGGCTCAGCGCTGTGATCATGGAACCAGCACCAAAGCAAGCAAGTGCAATGGCAACACTATCAGCTTTCAGAGCAAACGTGCCTTGCACAATCACCACTGTATTTACAATTACCATAGCGCCACCAGCGGCCACGGCCAGATAAACCGCAAGCATTCCGCGCAGGCGAGGGGTGCTGAGATAAATGCGGGTGCCCTGCGTCATACGCTTGACCGTACGCTGGGTTTCGACGGGCTTAAGCTTGGGCAAGCTGATAGAGACAACAAGCGCAGCAGAGGCAAGGAAACCAATTACCGTGCCACCAAACAGGCCATGGAAGTTGATCACCAAAAGCAAACCAGCTGCAATCGTCGGGCTAAGCAGGTTTTCCAAATCATATGCAAGGCGACTTAGGAAAGGGCGTTAGTATAATCCTTCTCCTCCGGCAGTACGTCAGGAATAACCGCCTGAAAGGCTGGCGTGAACGCAGCAGAAGCGGCCTGCAGCACAAAGATGAGCACATAGATTTCCCAGACCTGCGTCACGAATGGCAAAGCAAGAGCAACAGCCGCGCGAATAAGGTCGAGCCCCACCAACACAGTGCGCCGTGGCAACCGTTCAACAAAAGCAGCTGCAATCGGTGCCAACCCCACATACGCAATCATCTTGATCGCAAAAGCAGTCCCCAGAACAGAACCGGCGTTATCTCCGGCAATGTTAAACGCCAGCAGGCTGAGTGCAACAGTGGCAAGGCCGGTGCCAAACAAGGCAATAACCTGAGCAAGAAACAGGTGGCGGTAGGTTCGGTTCGCGAGTACGGACAGCACGCGGAAACTCCTTTGGCTTCATATTATCCCGAGTATGCGTATCCCCTAGAGATAGCGGGAGATTGTTTTAAACTCCTCAATTGTCTGTTTGGAATCAGCTTCTTGATTAACGATAGTATCATCAATGCAGTGGTCAAGATGATCGTTTGTCAGTGTTTCCTTGTCTGCATTACAGTCGCTCAACTGTATGAATTTTCTGCGCTATTTTCGGACAAGGTTGCCTGTCCTCGTTCATATCGATGATTGATCTGAATAGGTGCATGCACATTGCCATACTGCGTTGTCCCGATAAAAAGAATCTGACTTTTGGGGAAAAATCTGGCAAGAAAACTGCTTAAATGGTCCGCAGCAGTCAGTCAGTTTTAATCTATGCCGGGAGAAAGACGTGTCGGATAAATATGTGTTTGTAGTAGACACCGATGGCGGAGTTGACGACGCAATCGCACTCATGATGTTGATCGGGGCCGACAAGAAGATCGATTTCATCACGACCACATTCGGCAATATTGATCTGGAACAGGCAACGACGAATGTTCTCGACGTGCTTGCCGTCTGCAATGCCGATGTGCCCGTTTATAAGGGGGCTACCGACTCCCTTGTCGGCGAACGCATGAATGCTGCGCATGTGCACGGGGTAGACGGGTTGGGCGGTGCTGACGCCCGCAGCATGAGCTTAAAGCATCAGCGGAAACCGCCCGCAACGCGCTCACAGATGTGCTGCGCAAAGCTGTGCTTGGTGGACCAAAGCTGCAGCTCCTGACCATCGGACCTCTCACAAACCTTGCGGAAGTGCTGCGGGAAGAACCGGATCTGGCGGAAGGGATTGATCGCATCTGGATCATGGGCGGCACCTGTCACGGACGCGGCAACGTAACACCCGCTGCTGAGTTCAACATCTTCTGCGACCCCGAAGCCGCCAAAATCGTTCTTTCCCAGTCTGTCAATATAACGCTCATTCCATGGGAGCCATGCCTTCACAACGCCATCCCCGGCGATGTGATCGACGGTATTTTCCAGCGCCTCGGTGCGTCTGTGCCAGCACAATTTGCAGAGCATATGTGCACGTTCCTGCGAGAGCGCTATAAGACATGGTATCAGGAAGACCTGATAATCCTGCCGGACCCCTTGGCCGCCGCTGCACTGCTCGACCCTGAGGTGATTACCAAAACAATTATCTGTGGCGTGCTGGTCGAGACAGAAGGGAAGTTTGCCCGCGGCGCAACCATTCTCGATTACCGCGGCAAGACTGATGCTCCCATCATTGGCATTGTGGAGCAGGCAGACCGCCTTAAATTGGAACGTGTTTTGGAAAGAACACTGGCAGCGCTCACATCACGCCACCAGTGAGGCTATTTACAAAAGAAGAGACCATGCAGTGGCGGCCAGCATCGCTACAGCCATGGCAATGGTGATACCACGCATCAACGGACCCTCGCCAATCACCTTCAGGATTGAGACGCCACCATCGCCCACATGCTGTGTGAGATCATGCCACCGATCAGGAATCCGGCGGTCAGGATTGCGGCGTTCTCGTAAAGTCCCATGCCGTTGGCAGCAAAGAAGCTGGTAAACGCCACCAGGCTCATCGCCCATGTTTTGGGGCTTAGCGGGTGAATGAACAAGCCTTCCCAAAAGGTTGGCAGGCTGACTTCTCCCTTAGGCTTGATGTTCAGCTGCACAATGCGCCAAGCCAGATACGTCATGTAAGCCATGGATGCGACCTTGAAGACGTTGACCATCGGACCACCCCGAGCCATCAACTGTCCCAGTCCGAAAGCCACACAAAGGTTAAGCAGAAGACTACCAAGCTCTGCTGCAATGATGACCGGAAACGCAGTGCGATATCCCGCGCTCGCACCAATCGCCATGAAGGTAAGGTTTCCCGGTCCGGTGTGCCGGTCATAATGCTACAAAATCGCGAAAGCGCTGAGTGTTGCCCAATCCATATTGTTATTCCAGTCAATTGATACAATCTATACAACGTGCTAAGTTATTGTATCAATCGTATCGATCAATCTCTTTATTGTTATGAATACAATGTGGAAGCCCAATCCAAACAAACTCACAAGTCCAAAATACCTAAGCATTGCAATGGCTTTGGAGCAGGACATTCAAACTGGCCGCCTTGTGGAAGGTGACAAGCTTCCACCCCAACGCGAGCTTGCCTATCAGCTTGGTGTCACGCTTGGCACAATCACGCGTGCCTATGCGGAGGCGGAACGCAAGAAGCTCGTGCGCGGGGAAACGGGCAGGGGCACATTTGTAGCCAAGACTGGAGACGTCCGCTTACCGTTAATGTTAGCGTCCAATACAGAGGGTGCCCAAAGCTATGATTTAGCTCGTAGTTTGGGTCTCGCACATCTGAGCCCGGATCTGGGCCAAATGCTCCGGGAGTTGAGTGATGATCCCTTGGTCAATTCACTCAATGAATACGGTCCCTCAGAAGGAACAGATCGCCACCGGGAGATTGGTGCTCAGTTCCTTCGTGAGTATTACGGCGCTCCGGCGAATGCCTGTCAAACGTTTGTTACCAGTGGAGCGCAGCATGGCATTCAGACCTCCATGCAGGCTCTGTTCAATCGTGGTGATGCAATTGCGGTAGATGAGATGATCTATCCGCCCGTACTAGCTGTTCTTGCCACCTTGGAATTGCAAATTGTACCCATCGAGTCTGAGCGTGACGAAAACGGCCACATAATTGGTATGTCTGCAAGAGCTCTGGAGGAATCATGTGCCAGACAGGAGATTCGTGGGGTCTTCCTGATACCAAACGCACAAAACCCCACGACGCATACACTAAGCAATGCCAAGCGACAGAAACTGGCGGCCATCATCGAAAAGTACAATCTCATGGTTGTCGAGGATGATCCCTACATGCCCTTCATCTCCCGCAAGCAGAAGAGCTTTCTGGAGTTGGTTCCCGATAACACTGTTCTGATTGGCTCTCCCTCCAAGGTCATGTCTGCGGGGCTGCGCACTGGCTACGTTCATGTGCCTCAATCCACCAAAACTGCCTTTGCAAACGCAATTGGTGAAAGCACGTGGATGGTCGCTCCGCTCAATGTGGAGATCGTCTCCAGATGGATCACAGGTGGCCAGCTGCAAGAAACATTGCAGCGTAAACGTGAGGTTCTAAAGCAGCGCTATCGGTTTATGCAAAAAATGTTCCCTACAAACTCCCTGCAAGGCGGTGAGGAGAAGCTGTTTACATGGCTGCAACTGCCGCAGCACCAAAACGCCGAGCTGGTGGAACAAGCCGCTCTGTTGCGTGGGGTTGAGGTGCTCTCACATCGCCATTTTCAGGCTGCACCACGCACGGACATCAACGCCCTGCGGGTCAGCCTCTCAAGCATCGCCCATCAGGAGCACTTTGAAGAGGCGATCACGCTGCTAAAAGCTTCCATTGACCAGTTGCAAAACCTGCAAGCACCAAGGCCAATGGTGGGGTAGGTCATAAAAAAGCCCTCCGCCTGAACACAAGCGGAGGGCAATTTCTGGCCTAAGCCAGTAGACTTGATAGTCTTAGTATGGGCAGGCCATGTCGCTCATGTAGTCATGAACTACGATCTTGCCGGAAATGATGTCTGCGCGAGCTGCTTCAACAGCTGCTTTCATTTCTTCGCTAACCAATGGAGCGTTGTTTTCGTCCATTGCGTAGCCAACACCGTCTTCAGCAAGGCCAAGAGCCTGAATGCCAGTGGTGAAGTTGCCCTCTTTTGCATCCATGAATGCATTGGAAACTGCAACGTCAACGCGCTTGATCATTGAGGTCAGCACTTTGCCAGGAGCCAGGTGGTTCTGGTTGGAGTCAACGCCGATGAACAGCTTGTCTTCATCAACAGCCGCCTGAAGAACACCAAGACCGGTACCGCCAGCAGCAGCGAAGATCACGTCAGCGCCACGAGCGAAGTGAGACTTGGAAAGCTCGCCGCCTTTAACCGGGTCATTCCATGCAGCTGGAGTGGTACCGGTCATGTTTGCGAACACTTCACCGTCTGTGTTGGTGGCCAGTGCGCCCTGCTTGTAACCACAGGAGAACTTGGAGATCAGCGGGATGTCCATGCCGCCCACGAAACCGACTTTACCAGTCTGGGAAGCGAGCATTGCATCATACCAACTAGGTAGGAACCTTCCTGCTCTTTGAAGACAACAGAGCGAACGTTTGGCAGGTCTACCACAGCGTCAACAATCGCAAAGTTCACATCAGGAAATTCCTTAGCAACTTTTTCAACTGGACCAGCCTGTGCGAAGCCCATTGCAACGATTGGGTTCAAGCCACGGCGCGCAAAGTTGCGAAGAGCCTGCTCACGCTGTGACGCGTTGGAGACTTCAAACTCGCGATATTCAATTCCGGTTTCAGCCTTGAAAGCCTCAGCACCATTGTAAGCAGCTTCGTTGAATGACTTATCGAATTTACCACCCATGTCAAAGATAACTGCTGGCTTAAAGTCCGCTGCCATAGCAGTTGTGCTCATTGCTGCTGCCAATACCGCAGATGCAGCGATGGTTTTGATGGATTTCATACCCATTCCTCCGTTATATCCCAATGGGAAACCTTCCCGTTGCCCCGTCACCAAGCCAGTCTCCAGTGCCAATTCCCAACCTGGAGACACACCTCAATGAGGTAAGCGTTTTAGTGCATACCTGCCCTAGCGTGAGTCCAGCCAAGCGTTAGCTTGTCCTTAATTATGCACTTCTAGATTGATCAAATTGATCAGGCATGCTGAAACCAGTTTTGTGTACGACGTTCAGTTGGACACATGCTGGTGTTAGGATCAAGTTCAAAATACGAATAAATATATCACGAATGCAAAATTTTTCAGTTATCGGTTAATTTGACTAATATTTTTCACAAAAACAACCAAAATCGCAGAGTAACAAAACAGGAGTTTGGGGTGTTCGAATCGTTTATTGAGCTGCGAAAAGCACTGCCGGAAAGGCCGGGCTCTTGCTCGGTGCCGGGCTTATGGTATTGGGTGTATCTTCCACTCAGGTCGCAGCGCAGGCGCAAGCCTGTGGCAATACTGGAGCCGGGTTTGACAACTGGTTGTCGTCTTACAGGCAGACGCTCCAATCACAGGGGATCACACAGGCAACACTAAACAAGGCGTTGAGTGGTGTAACCTACAATTCCAGAGTGATTAGCTACGACCGCAATCAGAAGTCCTTCAACCTCAGCTTTGAGGAGTTCTACAAACTTCGCGTCAACAATGCGCTGATCAATCAGGGGCGCGGGTTGATGCGGCAGCATAATGACCTGTTCAATCGCATTGAGCGCGATTTTGGTGTCCCGCGTGAGATTATCACGGCGATCTGGGGACTGGAAACGGGCTATGGCCGTGGCATCGGCAACATGAGCACAATCCGCTCACTTGCCACACTGGCTTATGATTGTCGCCGCGCAGATTTCTTCCGTAACGAACTCTTCAACGCACTGCTGATCGTTCAGAAGGGCGATCTGGAGCCAAATGAGATGATCGGGGCATGGGCAGGAGAGCTTGGCCAGACGCAGTTCCTCGCGTCCTCCTATATCAAGTTTGCCCTGGACTACAGCGGTGATGGTAAACGTGACTTGCTTCGCAACATCCCTGACACACTCGCTTCAACGGCTCACTTCCTGCAAGCACATGGCTGGCAGCCGGGTCAACCATGGGGGCCTGGAACGCCAAACCATGAGGTGATCCGCGCATGGAACCGTGCAGGTGTGTATGTAAAGACAATCCAGATCATGGCGGAGAAGCTGCAAGAGTAGGTCTGTCTGTGACCCGCAAGAGCGCGTTCCGTTTGATTGGATTCAATCAAACGACAAGAATTCGCTCCAGCAAGGAAGTTAGAGTCCGATGCGTGAATGCAAATGAACGCAACGTGCTCTAATGATCTAACCTGCGAAATGCAAAGGGCTGCTGAATGGAGAATTCAGCAGCCCTTTTCTATAAGCTAAGCAATTACTTCAGCTTACCCGGCACGCCTCACCATCAAAAGGCGTTTCATCAGGCAAACTCAGCAACCTAGTCGTTCAGCGCGTCAAAAAGCGGCGGCTCTTCGCTCAGACCCATCAAACGGCGTGCAGCGGTCAGAGTATTGCTCATCAGCATGGCAATAGTCATAGGCCCAACACCCCGTGGAACCGGTGTGATTGCTGCAACATGATCAAGCGCTTCATCAAAAGCTACATCACCCACCAAACGGGTCTTGCCTTCGCCCTTTTCAGGCGCAGGAATGCGGTTGATACCCACGTCAATCACAGTCGCACCCGCCTTCAGCCAGTCGCCTTTGATCATCCGGGGACGGCCCACCGCAGCAATAACGATATCTGCCTGACGAACCACATCAGGAAGATCCTTGGTGCGTGAATGCGCGATGGTCACTGTGCAGTTTTCCTGCAGCAGCAACTGCGCAATCGGCTTGCCTACAATGTTGGATCGGCCAACAATGACAGCACTCTTGCCGGAAAGGTTATTGCCAAGGGCTTTTTTTTAGCCAGCAACACGCTGCCTGCAGGTGTGCATGGCACAAGTGCACGATCCGCGCTCCCGCTGCCCAAAAGACCAACATTGATCGGGTGGAACCCGTCCACGTCCTTCTCTGGCTTGATGAGATCAAGGACCTTATTCTCGTTGATGTGCTTTGGCAGGGGCAGCTGAACCAGAATGCCGTGAATGGTATCATCCTCGTTCAATGAGGCCACAAGAGACAGCAGCTCTTCTTCACTCACATCAACCGGCAATGTATGCGTGACGGAGTTGAAGCCACATGCTTTTGCAGTGCGGCCCTTGTTGCGTACATAAACCTGACTGGCAGGGTCTTCACCCACAATCACAACAGCCAGTCCCGGCTTCACACCTGTTTCAGATTCAAGACGCGCAGCACGTGCTGCAATCTCTTCGGTTACAGATGCAGCAATGGCTTGGCCATCGATAATAAGAGCCTTACTCATGGCAAGTCCTATTTAAAGATCACGGTACGATCACCGTTCAGAAGGATTCGGTGCTCCAGGTGATAGCGGACAGCACGAGCAAGAACCTGACTTTCCGTATCACGACCCTGGGCAATGAGTTCGTTCACCGAATGGAAGTGTTCAACCCGGCTCACGTCTTGCTCGATGATTGGGCCTTCGTCAAGGTCAGCGGTCACATAGTGCGCGGTGGCACCAACCATCTTGACGCCGCGTGCATGGGCCCGATGATAAGGTTTTGCACCTATAAAGCTTGGCAGGAAAGAGTGGTGGATATTGATGACCTTACCCGCCAGCTTCTCACATAGGTCGTTGGACAGAATTTGCATGTAACGTGCCAACACCACCAGATCAATGTTTTCACGCTCCACCAGATCCAGAATCTGCGCTTCCTGCTCCGCCTTGGTGTCTTTGGTTACCGGCAGATAATGGAACGGAATCTGCTCATGCTCAACGCGGGACTGGTACTTGGTGTGGTTGGACGCAACCGCCACCAGATCCATCCGCAACTGGCCGGTCGAATTACGGTAGAGCAGATCGTTCAGGCAGTGCCCCATCTGGGAAACCAGCACAAGAACACGCGGCTTCTTGGAAAGGTCATGCACCTGCCAGTCAAAGCCATAGCCCGTTGCGACAGGGCCGAACCCTTCTTCAAACTTTTCTTTGCTCATCCCTTCCGGCGCGTTGAAAGAGACCCGCATAAAGAAGCGTTTCGCCTCTGGATCGCCATACTGGGCGCTTTCGCAGATGTTACAGTTTTGAGAAGCGATTGAGTTTGCAACCGCTGCACGATGCCTTTTCTGTCTCCGCAGGAAAGGGTGAGCACATAGTTTGCCTGGGTGTTCATAGGAGGCTTATTCTACACTTTTAATCTGGTTTTGTTGCCGCGCACAATAGGGGGCAACATTCCATTTTTAAAGCGAAAAAGCGCCAGCAAACTCGAGAAAATTGCGCCTTTAGACTACAAACTGACTTATTTCGGCAGCCAGCTGGTATCTCCGTAGTTCTGACAGGGTCTCTGCATCACCTAAGGATACAGTCAACTTGAAGAGCCATGTTAGCTATAACCCTGATAATTGCCTTGGGAGATAGTTGGGTACCAAATCAAGCAGATTGAGAACAACACCGTAGATTTCTAGATTATGCTGCGGTGTGGGCTCTTGTAGCCAGAATTTTGAGTATCTGGAGCCGGACCAATTCGACCGGTGGGCCGGGGGCGCGTAATGAAGCTCTTTATGGTACAGGACAGCTTCCTTGATGAAGACATAGCTGAGATCACCGAGGTGGTCGCCAACGGTCTTGCTGCGCGTCAACATAACATTACTTTGGTTACCCTAACCGGCAAGCCAAGAGATCTCTCCCACTACTCACCGCGTATCACGCCGGTCTTTCTGGAAAAGGCAAGGGCCGCCTCCGCCGCAGCTGGTTTGGCCAGACTGGTAGAACGAGAAAAGCCCGACATCGTCCTCTCCCACGGCACCGGCAGCAACATCGCCTGCCTGTCCGCCGTCAAAACACGCACGCGGCTCAAGGTGCCAGTGGCGATCACACTCCATTCTTCTGTCTCTATCTCAGACAATCTCTCGCTCGATACTCAAAAGAGCGCGGCGACCATCGCCATACCGCTGCTCTACCGCGAAGCCGACAGGGTGATCTGCACACTAAAATCTATCGAACGCGTGGTAGAGCTGTGTGAGCAAGTGCCCAAGGAAAAAGTCTCGGTCATCTACAATCCTCTTGTTCAAATGAACGTATTTGAAACAGCCGCAGAACCCATCGAAGAGGACTGGTTTGATCCCCAAGGGGCCAGCAAAGTCGTCAGTATTGGCAGGGCGTCCAGTCGCGGGGCCCACCACCAGTTCCTGCGCGCCATAGCAATCAGTCGCTACAAAGAGGATCTGCGCGCTTATCTTCTGGGATGTGGCGACGAGCAGGAGGACCTCAACCTGCTCGCCTCCAATCTGGCACTGGATGATATCGTGAGCATGCCGGGGGAAGTGACTAAACCGGAACGGTTCCTGCGGGCGGCCAATGTATTCGTCTCAACCTCTCAACAAGATAGTGTTCCGGGCGAAATGGTGCGGGCTATGGCACTGGGAACACCTGTGATTGCACTGGATAGCGGGGCAGGGGCGCGGGAAGTTTTGAGCGATGTGCGCAACAGCTGGCTGGTCCCGTCAGGTGACGCCGACAAACTGTCGGAAGCCATTCTGGCAGCGGTAAAATGCGACCGATCAGACGACACTCTGGCCGCAAGAGCACGCGACTTTTCGCTGGAGCGTGCTTTGGATTCCTACGAGAAACTGCTCCTCTCCATGGTCGCGGAGCGCGTCACAGACCTGAATTAGGTGCCTCCATAAAGTTGACCCCTTAGGAATTCAGAGCGTAACTAATTAATATAACTAGGTAAAATAGGATAACCCAAGCCATTAACTTGGGATAACCCCGCACAGGCAATAAGCGCGTTTGACCTGTAAAATCCGCATCAGGTATCCTAACGTAAGCCGCGTTCTGGGCCAGTATTTGTGTGTGCGTACAGCTTTGTTCTCCGCCAACAAAAGATACAGGTCATTGGAGCACCACTGTTGAGTTTCAGGTTCGGGTTTTGCAGCAAGACGATGACTGCTCTTGCGCTGGTAGCTTGCCGGCGTTCCGGGCTTGCGCTGCTTGTCCTGCTATCGGGGTGCATGGTTGGTCCCAATTTCAAAAGACCAGAACTCTCACTAGAAGCCAAATACGTGCGCAATGACCCCGCGCCACAGCCTCTGCGGACATCCACGGTGGTGGTTCGCAAAACTTCTCTTTCCAAAGAGATTTGCCCGGTGAGTGGTGGGAGCTGTTCCGTTCAGAGCCACTCAACGCCTATGTGAGCATCGCAGTCGCCAACAGCCCCAGCATCGGGCAGGCGGAAGCCTTTTGAGACAAGCGCAGGAAACGGCCTATGCCGCTGGCGCAGCGCTCTACCCGACGGTTACCGGAAACGCCAGCCGTAACAGGCAGAAGTTCCCCGTCTTCGGTGGTGGGGTGAACGAGATTATCGCAAACATCGACCCCTTCTTCACCACATACAGTGTCAACCTGGCTCTCTCGTATTTTCTGGATGTCTGGGGCGGCACGCGGCGGTTTATTGAATCGCAGGTCGCCAACATCGAGTTTGCCCAGTTTCAGGTGGAAGCAGCCCATCTGGCTCTCACCTCGAACATCCTCAATGCAGTGATTATGGAAGCCTCGTTCAGAGGTCAGATCCGCGCGACCCTGGAAATAATCAGGGTCCAGCAGGAGCAACTTGATATCTTGCAGGCCCAGTTCAGGCTCGGCGGGGTGGACGAAAGTCAGGTGCTGCAACAAGAAGCACTCTTGGAACAAACCAAAGCAACTCTGCCGTTTTTGGAGCAACAGCTGGTCATACAGCGCAACCTGATCAAACGCTGGGCGGGTTCTATCCCACACAGAATGTTGTACAGGACTTTGATCTCGCTGACCTGCAGCTTCCAAGAGAACTGCCCTTAAGCCTTCCGTCCGAGCTGGTTGCACAGCGTCCGGACGTCCGGCAGGCAGAAGCGATGTTATGGGCAACCAGCGCACAGATTGGTGTCGCACTCGCTAACCAGCTTCCGAGCTTTATGATTACCGGTAGTTTGGGCAATGAATCTCAAACCTTTGAGCACCTGTTCTTCCCCGGCACTGGCGCATGGCAGATCACGACCACGGCTGCACAAACCATATTTGATGCCGGTGCACTCAACAGTCAGCGTAAAGCTGCCGTGGCTGCCTTCGACGCTGCTGCCGAAAACTACCGTTTTGTTGTTTTGAACGCATTTGGAGACACCGCCAACGCCATTAGCGCTCTGGAAAATGATGCCTTGGTTCTGGAGGCCAGTCTGGCCGCAGAACGCGCCGCAGCAAGAAGTCTGCGTCTGGCCCAGCAGCAATACAGACTGGGCGCAATTGAACTGGTGACGCTGCTCTTTGCAGTCCAGACCTATCAGCAAGCAAGGATAGCTCTGGTGCAGGCACAGGCCGCACGCTTCACTGATACGGTCGCACTTTTCTTTGTGCTGGGTGGTGGCTGGTGGAACCGCCCGGAATCTGCCCCGCTCAGATGGCAGACCTCTCAGAATTATTTCAGCGGTTCCGCCGTTTAACCGAATTCAAACTCCGGCGAAGAACCAACCATGAACCAGCCAAAGAACCCCCACCTCAAACGAAATATGATCATCATGCTGGTCTGTGTGGGGATTGCGTTCGGTGGGCTGTTTGCTTTCCAGCTCTTCAAATCCAGAGCGCTCAACCGGCTGGCGGCCAGCATGCAGAACAGTGTTGAGACCGTCTCCTCCTACAAAGCGACCACCCAGCTTTGGACAGAAACAGCCTCGGCGGTTGGTACTCTTGTTGCCATCAAAGGGGCAAATCTGGCACCCGAACTACCCGGAACAGTAACAAGCATCAATTTCTCGTCCGGTGAAGATGTTGAAGAAGGCATGTTGCTTATTGAGCTGGACACCTCACTGGAAGTCGCCCAGTTGCAATCGCTGCAGGCTCAGGAAACCTTTGCCCGTCAGACACTGGACAGAGACCTGAAGCAGTATGAAGTCAACGCGGTCAGCCAACAGCAAATAGATTTCGACTGGGCCAACCTCAGAGACCTTCAGGGGCAGGTGCAGGCCCAGCTTGCAATCATCGCCAAGAAAAACTTCCGTGCGCCTTTCTCAGGCCGTCTGGGCATTCGGCAAGTCAGTGTCGGGCAATATGTCAATGTTGGTCAGACGTTTGTCAATCTCCAGCAACTTGATGATCTCTTTGTTGATTTTTTCGTTCCCCAGCGCTTGCTGTCAACCATCAGACCCGGTCTGGATATCGAGGTGACGGTTGATACTTTCCCGGACCAGTCCGTCAAGGGAAAGGTCGTCGCCGTTGATGCGCAGGTCGACATCAACAACGGCAATGTGCTCGTGCGCGGGCGTTTCACAAACCCGAACAAAGAGCTGGTGCCGGGCATGTTCGTGGACGTGGCAACAGATATCTCTGCACCGGAAATGCAAGTGACGGTACCGCAAACGGCAATTGCCTACGAATCCTATGGCAGCATTGTGTATGTGCTGACCGAGACTGGCGACACGTATATGGACAAGCCCGTCTACACCGCCACGCAAAACTTCGTCACGACCGGTGCAACACGGGAGATCAGATTGTGATCACAAAGGGTGTTGAGGCAAACGATCTGGTGGTCAATGCAGGTCAGCTCAAGCTCCGCAATGGCTCCAGAGTGGTCATCGATAACTCCGTTCAGCCAACCAACGATCCTAATCCAAAACCGGTGGAGCAATAGGATGGCGAAAAGGAACTTTACAGAAATCTTCGTTCGCCGGCCCATCATGGCCACGTCCATCAGCCTGATGATCCTGGCGCTGGGCCTGCGGGCGATTTTCCTGTTGCCGGTGCTGGAATTCCCTCAAACAGAAAATGCTGTCATCACCGTCTCAACCACCTTGTTTGGGGCTAGTGCTGAGACGGTGGCGGGCTTTATCACCACTCCGTTGGAAGAAGCCATCGCACAGGCCAATGGCATTGATTACATGACCTCCACCAGTGCCAGCACCGTGAGCACGATCACGGTCAATCTGGTGCTTAACTGGAATGTTGACGAAGCCCTCACCGAGATCAACACCCAAATCAGCTCGGTGCAGAACCAGCTGCCTCCGCAAACGCAGCCGTCCGTTTTGACCATCCAGATTGGTGAAACCATCGACGCCATGTATATCGGTTTCACCTCCGATGTCATCGAGGCCAACCAGCTCACAGACTACGTTGTCCGTGTTGTCCAGCCGCAAGTTCAGGCAATCGACGGGGTGCAAAACGCTGAACTTATTGGTGAAAAACGCTTTGCAATTCGTGTCTGGCTCTATCCGGATAAAATGGCTGCTTACGGTGTGACCGGTGCTGATGTTGCAAACGCTCTGGCGGCCAATGACTTCATATCCGGTGTTGGCAACACCAAGGGCCAGATGGTGCAGGTCGAACTGACTGCCAACACCAACCTGACCGACGTGGAACAATTCCGTCAGCTTGCGGTCGCGACCAACGACGGCGCAATCATTCGCTTGCGTGACGTGGGCATGGTCGTTCTGGGGTCCGAAGACTATGACGAAGAGGTTTTTTTTACTCCAACGCTTCAGCTGTCTACGTTGGCGTGCAGGCAGCGCCCGCGGCCAACGTGCTTTCTATGTTGGAGCAGGTGCGTGAGCTCGTTCCCAACATTCAGGACAACATGCCTCCGGGTCTGGAGGTCAGAATTGTATACGATTCCGGCGTCTTCATTGACGCCGCCATTGATGAGGTTATCAGCGCCCTGCTGGAAGCGCTCGCAATTGTAACCTTCGTGGTTTTCCTCTTTATCGGATCGCCCCGCACCGTTGCCATTCCCGTGATTGCCATTCCGCTCTCGTTGATCGGGACGTTCTTCATCATGGTCGTTCTGGGCTTTTCCATCAACCTGCTAACCCTCCTTGCGTTAGTGCTTGCTATCGGGCTGGTGGTGGATGACGCGATCATTGTGGTTGAAGATGTGGAGCGCCATATCTCAGAGGGGAGCACTCCGTTTCAGGCAGCTATTCAAGCCGGGCAGGATTTGGGACGTCCTATTCTGGCAATGACCGTTGTTCTTGCAGCCGTGTATGCTCCCATCGGCTTTCAGGGCGGGCTGACGGGCGCTCTGTTTACAGAATTTGCCTTCACGGTGGTGGGTGCCGTCACCATCTCTGCAGTCGTGGCGTTGACCTTAACACCCATGATGAGCTCCTTGATCTTAAAGCCAAGGTCACAGGATTCTTCGGGCTGGATGATGCGCTGGTCCGTACCGTCGATACAATCTATGACAATTTTCGCAAGCGCTACCTGCGGGCGTTGGAAGCCTCGCTTGATAACAGCCCGGTTGTTCTGACATTCGCGTTTTTGATTCTTTCAAGTATCCCCATTCTCTATGCCACCTCACAGGCGGAACTCGCCCCCCAAGAGGATCAGGGTGTCGTTCTGGCGATGTCAACGCCTGCACCCTCGGCGACCTTGCAACAAAAGCTGCTCTACATGGAGAAGATCTACCACAACTCGCAAGACTATTCAGAGGTCATGGGGGTCTTCCAGCTGGTGCAAACAGCCAGCGCTATTTCTGGTTTTCTGCTCACACCATGGGATGACCGTTCGCGAACCGCCACTGAGCTGCAATACGCCATGCAGCCGTCCATGGAAGCTGTTGCGGGCTTTAGAACCGTACTGTTCCAGAACCCGCCCCTACCGGGCAGTAGCGGCTTGCCCGTACAGTTCGTGATCAAAACGACACAACCCGTCGACCAGCTCAACATTGTTGGCTCGCAACTTTTGGACATGGCGGAGCAGACAGGCAAATTCATCTATATTGATAAGGATCTGAAGATTGATAAGCCTCAAGGCCAACTCGTTATAGATCGCGACCGCGTGGCTGAACTTGGCCTTACCCTGCAGGATGTAGGACAATCCCTCACGGCGGTCATGAGCGGCGGCTTCATCAATTATTTTGATTTTTATGGTCGCTCCTATCAGGTCATTCCCCAACTGATACAATATGACCGTCTCAACGCGGATCAGCTGCTGGACAACTACATTCGCGTTCCCAGAAGCTCTACACCCGTGAGCAGCGCCTCTGGCGGGGCAGCCCCGAGCAGCTCGGCTGGGGGCGGATCAGGCGCAGGCGCCAGTCTCATGTCCTCGCCCATGGGAATGGCTCCTCAAACCAGTGCCCAGTCAGGCACCATGACCACGGGCACCACCACCACGCAATCAAGCTCCACACCCATGAGTTTTTCTGGTGGCCCCCCACCGTCAGCTCCCGGTGGTGGCGGAATGGCAACGACCAGCAACGGGCCGCTCGACACAATTGTACCGCTTTCCACCGTCGCCTCGCTTGAAATGCAGGTGACGCCGGAGTTCATTCCGCACTTCCAGCAACAAAACTCCATGACGCTGTCAGGGGTGCCCGCCTTTGGAGTGTCTCTGGCTGAAGCTCTGCAAACCTTACAACAGCTAGCAGCGACGGAACTGCCAGACGGCTATGATATCGACTACGCCCAGCAGTCACGACAATACATTCAGGAAAGCAGTGGGTTTGTCGTCACGTTTGCCTTTGCACTGCTGATCATCTTCCTAACGCTTGCCGCCCAGTTTGAAAGTTTCCGCGATCCCGTCATCATTCTTGTCTCGGTCCCAATGTCCATCGCTGGTGCCCTGTTCTTCATCAATCTCGGCGTCGGCGGAGCCAGCATCAACATTTACACCCAGGTTGGCATCATCACGCTCATGGGCCTTATCTCCAAACACGGTATTTTGATTGTTGAGGTCGCCCGTGAGCTTCAGGAAAATCAGGGCGCAACCAAACGCGAGGCTGTCATCGGCGCCCTGCAAATCCGCCTGCGCGCCATTCTGATGACCACCGCAGCTATGGTGCTGGGTGTGATCCCACTTATCATCGCCAGCGGGGCAGGGGCTGCCTCCCGATTCAACATGGGACTGGTCATCGCAACCGGCCTGTCCATCGGAACACTCTTCACATTGTTCGTCGTGCCCAACGTCTACATGCTCATCGCGCTGGATCGTTCAAAAATAAGTCAAGCTGATGATAACGCAACAGAAACACCAGACGGAGATGGCGAGGCAGACCCAGCTACATAGAAAACATGAGGGCGATTTTGGCCGGTTCCCACCCTTCAAAACCATCGCTTTCTCTAGAAACAAACCTCAACTGTGGAACACTTGTAAGTTTCTCACAGCAAAACGAAATTGAGTGGTTGCCTATTCCAAATCATGAAGCTATAAACCGCCCCACACACAGCAATGGGGTGTAGCCAAGTGGTAAGGCAACGGTTTTGGTATCGTGTACCGTAGGTTCGAATCCTACCACCCCAGCCAACTTTTCCTTCTAAGTTATTGTTATTATTGATGTAACTCCGGAATCTTGTCCGGCATTGCTGTATTTATCCGTGTGTTTAGTAACACACGGCGCGTTCCTCGTACGTTTTGAGGACGCAATGGCAAAGTATCTACTCTCCAAAAACAACCACTGGTATTATCGGCGTAGAGTGCCTAAATCTGCCAAAGAGAGGCTCGGTTCGAGTGACCTAATACAGGTTTTACCTTCCTGTTCATATGCGCAAGCATTGAAATTCGCTCGCCGGTTATCAGTTTGTTTTGATTGGGTGATCTCCACTGGCTTGCAAACGATCAGTCGCTTGGAACTGTGTTCACTGTTCAAGCGAGAGCTTTCTGAGAGTGAATACAGAAGCTATGAGCGTCAAGCGGGGCTAAAGGGTGCTCAAAAAGAGCTGGAACCGGCTGCTGTGAGCATTGAAGTGAAACCATCTACTACTCGCAATGCTATTCAGTTGCAGCCGGCACCCGATGGGTTATCAGTCGCTTCCGCTTGTAATCAGTATATCAAAGAGCATGTGGATGCTGGCCTGTGGCGTGAAGATGCTCAGTGTGAGGCAGCAAATTCTTTGGAGGTGTTTCAAGTCTTTGTCGGGGAGCAGTCCCTAGCGGGGGTAGAGAAGCGTCAGGTTGCTTCATTTCTTGATTTTGAAACGGTGCGGGTCATTTGTCCAGATTTTGCAGATGTATTCGAATGGCGTGAGGCCCTGTAGCGTCTTCCGTCGCCGCGCATAGTTGTAAGCCGCAATAAAGTCCGTGACATGCGTTTCAAACTGAGAATGTGTGTCGTAGTGATAGCGTTTGACCGTTGCCTCCTTGATCGTCCGGTTCATGCGCTCAACCTGCCCGTTCGTCCAGGGATGGTTCACCTTGGTCAGGCGCTGGTCGATGGCGTTCTCCCGGCAAACACGGCTGAAGGTGTGTTCGAAGGCGAACCGGTCCTGCTTGCGGTTGGTGAATTGGATGCCGTTATCGGTCAGGATCGTATGGATCTTGTACGGCACCGCTGCGATCAGATTGCGCAGGAATTGGGCGGCGACCACCTTGCCCGCTCGCTCATGTAACTCCACATAGGCGAACTTTGAGGTTCGGTCTATGGCCACAAAGAGGCGGATTTTGCCTTCGCCGGTGCGAACCTCGGCAATGTCGATATGGAAATACCCGATGGGGTAGCACTTGAACTTCTTCTTCGGTTTGTCACCTTCGACCTCTGGCAGCCGGCTGATGCCATGGCGCTGCAATCAACGATGCAATGAGGAGCGTGTGAGATGCGGGATCGTCGGCTGAAGAGCATACAGGCAGTCATCCAGCGGCAGCAGCGTGTGCCGCCGAAACGCGACGACGGCTGCTTCTTCCTCAATACTGAGAACGGTCGAACGCACTGCCTTCGGCCCCATCGCAGCATCATGTACATGATTGCGTTTGCGCCACTTGACCACCGTTTTGACGTTAATCCCCAACTCCCGGCTTAACGCCGCGTTCGAAGCTTTCGATCGCTGTATGAAAGCTCGGACGGCGTGCGTGGTCTTGGCGCTCCCCTGAAGAATCTGTCCCATAGTGTGCCCTTCTCATGATCACTGATCTGTAGACCACCACATCGCGGGACTAAACAACTCGGGGGTTATGCAAAAAATGCATACGCAGCTTCAATAAATGCATTGGTAATATTTTATTTTTCTCCCCCTAATCACTAATGGGAAAAATATCGATAAATTTTATAGTTTGAGGTTCGGGGGAATTAAAATGAAATTTAAGTATGGTGCCATCGCGCTTGCGCTTTTATCGTCGGTAATGGCTTTTACGCCAACGGCAAACGCGGATAAATATAACAACACACTTGACGTAGCATATGGACGCGGTGTCGCGACCACAGACGGGCTTTATTCCACATCGCGCGAAAATGATATTCTTGGCCTGCTTGTAGATGATGCTTTGTTTTATATCGATCCGGATAGTGGCCAGCCGGTGCCGCTCGCGGCTAAATCTTCACGGTTTGAGGATGATACCACTTTCATAGTGGAGTTGCGCGACGATGTCACGTTTCACGATGGCTCTCTACTGACACCAGAAGATGTGGTTTACAGTTTTCGCCACATCATCAGCCCCGAAGGGGCAACGAAGTTTGCCAGCCGGATCGGTGCGTGGATGGAAAGTGTGGAGGCATCCGGCCCGCATGAAGTAACCTTCAAACTGAAGCAACCCTATGCGATGGTTCACTATGACCTCAGCTATTATTCCAAGCTGCGCAAAAAAGGATCCTATGAGCTGGATGGGGCTACAAATCCTGAAGCGCAAAACACATTGGCTTTGGGCACAGGCCCGTACCGCGTAACCAAATTTCTTCCGGGTGAGCGTGTGGAGCTGGAGCTTCACTCTGGATATCGATCCGGTAGTCCTAAAGCAGCGGAGATTCAAAAGATTGTGATCCGGTTCATCCTGATGAAACCACGCGAGCAGCTGAAATAATGTCTGGCGGTATCGACTGGAGTTTCGGGTTCAGCACAGAATTAGCTGAAAATGTTGGGCGAACAGGGCGGGCGCAAGTCTTGTCTGTTCCTTCGTTAAGGGTAGGGTATCTGTCACTCGATGCCGCTGGCCGCTCCGATCCTGAAACGCCGTTGAAGGATGTTCGTGTCCGTCAAGCTCTGAACTATGCGGTTAATCGTGAGGAACTGGTTGCCACTATCGTCGGTGGCGGCGCTAAAGCTGCTCGGACACCGTGCCACAGCTTGCAGTTTGGCTGCGACCAAGACGTCAAGCACTACGAGTACAACCCCGAAAAAGCCAAAGAACTGCTTGCCCAGGCAGGTTATCCTGACGGTATTGATCTGGAACTTTACGCCTCTCGTGAGCCAACGGTTCAAGAAGCCGTCATTGCCTATTGGGCAAAAGCTGGCATTCGCGCCAATTTGCGCTTTATGAAATCCATTTCCAAAGACAGGAATGAGGGTAAACTGGCGCTCTATTACGATACTTGGGGATCATATTCCATACCGGATGCGGGCGCAATTATTCCTAACCTGTTCCAATTGAGCACCAAAAAAAGTTTACACAGGCGATGAAGAACTCAGCGAAAATGTAAGCAAGATCAACACAACACTTGATAAAGCGGAGCGCGAGAAACGTATGTCAGAGGTTGTGAACTACATTGTCGATCAAGCGTATTGGGTGCCAATTCAGGAATATCCGCTCAACTTTCTGATGTCGAACGAGCTTGAGTACGATCAGTCCAAAGATGGCATGCAACGCCTTTTCATGGCGCGCTGGAAATAATCCGTCATCCAACGCCAGTTTGAGTTTGTGCTCAGGCTGGCGTTCCTAAAAGGCTGTTCCTATGTTTTCCTATATAATAAAAAGAGGGGTACTGGCCCTGTCGGTGGCACTTGCCGTCAGTCTGGTTACCTTCTTCCTGCTTAATTTCTCGACCGATCCGGCAATCTCACTTGCCGGAGAGGATGCGACACAGGCCGAAATTGACCTGATACGTATCCAGCTCGGTCTCAATCAACCCCTTTACATGCAGTATCTCAGCTGGCTGGGTTCTGTTCTGACCGGCAATTTTGGTGATAGCTATTTTTGGCACGCTCCGGTCATCGAGCTTGTGAAGCGCCATTTTCCTGTGACATTGCAACTGGCCAGTATGGCTATTGCTGTGACGGTGTTCGTTGCCATACCGTTTGGCATTGCCTCCGCGCTGTTTCCCAATACAATTATTGACCGGATTGCACTGTCTTTGGCAGTTGCGGCGCAGGCTGTTCCTAACTTCTGGCTCGGGGTTATGGCCATATTGCTGCTGGCCGTCATGTTCCCGATTTTCCCCGTATCCGGTCAGGATACTTTTATGCACTTCATTATGCCCGCTTTTGTACTCGGACTGTCCTCAGTGCCTTCGGTCATGCGACTGACACGCACAGGTCTGCTGGAGGTGCTGAGCTCTGATTATATCAGAACAGCAAGAGCAAAAGGGTATCGTGGCTGGCCTTTGCTTTACCGCCATGCTCTGCGTAATGCCATTTTGCCGGTTGTCAGCGTTTTGGCAGTTCAGCTTGGTAGTAAACTGGGTGGTTCCATTGTTACGGAAAACGTTTTCGCCATTAACGGCATGGGCCGTCTTGCTCTCGAAAGCATTCTGGCTGGCGACATCCCCACGGTACAGATGCTGGTGTTCATCTTTGCACTGACATTCGTACTGCTAACGTTCTTGGCCGACATTCTCAATGCTTGGCTCGATCCGCGTATCAGACTGGGGTAAGAAAATGACTGTAACCGATTTAGAAATCGCGGGCCTTACTCCACGTCAGGCCATGCGGGCAAAAGCTGGTAAGCATAAAGGCTTCATTTACGGGGCAATTGTCATCGGAATTATTGCGCTGGCGGCCATTTTCGCCCCGCTGATTACGCCATATGACTATGCCAGTCAGGAGCTCACGAACCGTCTTGCATTGCCTGTTTGGGCCGGAGGCAGCTGGGATCACCCCTTGGGCACAGACCATTTGGGCCGCGACTACTTGGCAAGGCTCCTTTATGGCGCACGCATTTCGCTTGTCGTTGGATTCCTGGCGGCCTCGCTCGGCTGCGTGATCGGTGTAACACTGGGAGTTATGGCCGGATATTACGGCGGGCGCGTGGACCAGGTCATCAGCTTCCTGTTGTCCTGCCAGCTTGCTCTTCCCGGATTGCTCACTGCTATGGCGCTGGTATTCCTGCTTGGTCCGTCAGTTCCCACGGTAATCATGGTTATCGGCTTTTTGCACTGGGGGCTTTACCTGATTATCACGCGTGCGGCCACGCAGCGCATCCGACAACTGGAATATGTAACCGCATCAAAAGCCTTGGGGGCAGGGACGTGGGCAACGATCTGGCACGACATTCTGCCCAATCTTTTAAGCAGCATTTTCGTGGTGTTTACCTTTGAAGTTGGTGGCGCCATCCTGGCGGAAGCTTCCTTGAGCTTTCTCGGCGTGGGCATTCCCTCGCCTATGCCCTCTTGGGGTTTGATGATCGCGGAAGGCAAAAACTCTATCTTCTTTCAGCCTTGGCTGGTTACCATTCCCGGCGTAGCGCTGTTCATTCTGGTGATCGCCACCAATCTGATGGGCGATGCCCTGCGCGATATTACCGAGCCGGAGGGTCGCAACTAATGAGTCTACAAAATTCAGCTACTCCGGTATTAAGCATTTGCAACCTGAAGGTAGAGCTTCCAATTCCGTCAGGTGTGCTCACTGCCGTCAAAGGTCTAGATCTGGATCTTCTGCGGCGAAACACTGGGAATTGTCGGCGAGAGCGGATCAGGCAAGTCCATGACTGCCCACTCCATTATGGGGCTTCTGCCAAGACAGCCAGTTGGAGTGTCGACCGTCTGGATCTGTGCGGCCAAAACCTGATTGGATTATCAGACAAGATTATGGCGCGGGACATTCGTGGCCGGAAGATCGGCATGATTTTCCAAGAGCCAATGACCTCGCTTAATCCGGTTTATCCCGTCGGGCGCCAGCTTATGGAGACCATGCAGCTGCATGGTGGCAGCAAGAAACAGGCAAGAGAGCGGGCGCTGGAATTGATGCAGGCGGTCGGATTCCCCGACCCCGAGGCTCGCTTCAACCAGTATCCGCATCAGTTTTCCGGCGGGCAACGTCAGCGTCTGATGATCGCAGCTGCCTTGATGAACGAGCCGGAGCTGCTGATTGCAGATGAGCCGACAACCGCGCTTGATGTGACCATCCAAGCGCAAATCCTCGGTCTGCTTAAAGACCTGCAAAAGCGCCTCGGCATTGCATGATCCTCATCTCACACGATTTCGGTGTGATTGCCGAATATACAGATAAGGTGCTGGTGATGCTGAAAGGCGATGTGGTCGAAGCGGGAGAGACCCAAAACGTTCTGTCTAGTCCGCAGCACGAATATACGACCAGTCTGCTCGACAGCATCATCCATCCGGTAACACGGCAAGCGGTAGAAATCGGAACTTCGAGTTACATCAGTGTTGAGGGCGTAAGCAAAACCTTCAGTGTTCGCAAAGGTTTGCTGCGCGGTAACCATCAAGTGAAGGCGGTGCAGAATATCTCCCTTGAGGTGTGCAAGGGCGAAACGCTGGCCATCGTCGGAGAAAGCGGTTCTGGCAAGTCAACTCTCTCCAAGTTAATGCTTGGGCTTCTTGAGCCCGATCAGGGACGCATTCGTTATAATAGCGTTGAAATAAACGACTTGCCGGTAGCCGAGCGCGCTCGACTTGTGCAACCGATTTTCCAAGACCCGTACAGTTCGCTAAATCCACGCCGCTCGGTTAGGGAAATTATTCGCCGTCCCCTTGATATTCATCGAGTCGGCACGCCGGAGCAGCGGGAAGAGCAAGTACGTACTGTCATGGAACGAACGGGGCTTACTGCAAGGTTCCTTCATGCTTTCCCAAATCAGATGTCAGGGGGACAGCGGCAACGTGTAGCGATTGCGCGTGCGTTGGTCTTGAAACCCGAAATTCTTATCTGTGACGAGCCCACGTCGGCGCTGGACGTTTCTATTCAAGCGCAAGTCCTGGAATTGCTTGAAGAGCTGAAATCTACCTTGGGCCTGACAATAGTTATGGTTACTCATGATCTGGGCGTGGTTGAGCAGATCTCGGACAGGGTTGTTGTAATGAAGGAAGGTCGCATTGTGGAGCATGGTCCGACAGCGCAAATTTATAAACATCCGCAGGAGCCCTATACGCGCGAGCTACTTGCGGCAATTCCGCGCCTAGACGCGATTAAAGCGCGGGGCATTCTGCGCAATACAACCGGCGAAACAAGCGTTCTTGTTTAGGAATTACTGGAGAAAAAAAATGAAAAATAATGGATGGGCCATCGCGCTTCATGCGGAGCGGAGTATTGCGTCGCGAGCTAATGGATGATGCCCGTGAACGGGCCGTTCGCGCTGGCCTTGGTGAGGCTCTGGCAGCGGGCAAGAGTATATTGGCAGATGGGGCTCCAGCTTGATGCCGTAGAGGCTACGGTGCAAAGCCTTGAAGATAACCCCTGTTTCAACGCAGGCCACGGCAGCGTACTAACCTCAGATGGTACCTTTGAACTGGAAGCGGCAATAATGCGTGGATCGGACCTGATGGCCGGCAGCGTGATGAACGTTTCCCACATTCGCAACCCCATTTCTTTGGCACGGCATATTCTGGAAAACTCCCAGCATGTGGTTTTTGCAGGAGACGGGGCAGAGCGGTATGCGGCGAAGGCGGGGATTGAACTTATCAGCTCCGCTTATTTTGAAACCGAGATGCGTCGGGCGCAGTTCAACGCAACTCGCAATTCCTCTGTGGTTACGCTCGATCATGACGGCAAGAAGTATGGCACGGTTGGTGCGGTGGCGAGAGACTCTAGTGGCTCACTGGCAGCGGCGACCTCGACAGGCGGTCTTAATAATAAGAAACCGGGACGGATCAGTGATTCCTCGGTCATCGGTGCTGGAACTTACGCAAATGACAAGAGCTGCGCGGTATCAGCTACAGGACGCGGTGAAGCTTCATGCGCATGACTGTATGCCGCGATATCGGAGCGCTGATGGAATATGCTGGCCGCTCTCTACCAGAAGCTGTTGAGCAAAAAGTAATGCTGGAACTTCCCTCCATCGAAGGGCGCGGCGGTGTTGTTGCCGTAGGCGGGAAGGCCCTCCGGTACTGCGCTTCAATACGCGGGGTATGTATCGCGCCATGCAGATGGAAGGTGGTGAAACCACCATCGCCATATTCGAGGATGAATAACTGGAGGGCCGGATACAGGGCGTTGTTGTACAAATGGATTTGGTAAATAGGTTGCTCAAATCCATTAAATGAGCTTGATCAGAGATGCTTTGAAAATATCGAACAGGCAGAAGCAGAAGCAGAAGCCACAAACTGGCTCTGGACATACAACAACGATCGGCCCCACATAGCCATCGGTGGCATTACGCCCGCAATAAAACTAGAAATGGTGGCATAGCTCTATTGTCAACTTCATATGACGACGCACAGTATTGAGACGAAGGGCTGCAATTGCGCAAATTTGGTGGTCGTAAACGTGGGCTTAAAGCTCGCAGGCTCATTGTCGTGCCGTCAAGAGCCAATAAGCGTTGGAGTCTCGACTTTGTCAGTGATGCATTCACAAATGGCAGGCGTTTAGATTTACGGCTGTCGTCGATGAGTATAGTCGTGAGTGTCTGGCTCTGTTCCCGACATTTCCATCTCAGGAGCGCGTCTTGTGCACGAAGTCGAAGCCACAATTGCAAAGCGGGGTTACCAACAACAATAGTCTTGGACAATGGCACAGAAATGACCAGTTCTGCGGTGTTGAGGTTCTGTCAGGATACAAACATCAACTGGCATTACATTGCACCAGAAAAGTCCATGCAAAATGCTTATGTCGCAGGTTTTAACGGCAGCTTTCGAGGTGAGTGTTTGAATGAGACGCTGTTCTCATCACTGCGCTAAGCCAGGGCCAAAATTGAGGCTTGGAAACACGACGACAACATTCAAAGACCACATTCGTCTTTGGACAACCTATAACCCCAGCCGAGTTTGCAGAGCAGATAGCGCTGGAAATGAGAGTCGCATGAGGCTTGAATACAAACAATGGAAAATCACAAAACGTGGAGGGAAATCGGGGATCAGGTCACGCCCGTACCAAAATTAAAAATATTAGCATAGCTCTATTGCCAAACTCTTCAAATAATAGGGGGGGGCAGCAAATATCATTTGTAATTTTAATGGATATTAACCTATAAAAATTACTAAATCTAACTTAGAGGCACAATTGAGTATTTTTGGTAAATTATTTTCTGCAAATTCCCAATATCAAGCTGAAATAGCAAGATTAAACAATCGAATTAACGCATTAAAAAAAGTTAACCCTTGATCCAATCAAGGCTTCGAATGCGGAAATTGAAACCTTGCAGTCCAAAGTCGATAATATTATTGCCGTACTTGGTGGAATTAGCGGCGAAGTTGACAGCGAATTATCAAGGATAGATCACTTCAGTGATTTAACAAATAGTCCGGCAAAACAACTAGAAAGTAGACTGAGTGCCATAGAAAAACGAGTAGCTACTTTCCCAAAACGTCCGCCGTTCTACGATCAGCTGCGAATGTTCACTTATATGGTGGACAAGGAATTTTCGATAGAGCAAAAAAAAGTGGTTTATCGAAAAGCAGTGCATGAGAGCATTGGGGTACTTCCCGAATATTGATAGTCCAAAGTCTTTCAATGAAAAGACAAACTGGTACAAACTCTACTATCAAGATGACCTAATTACAAAGTGCATCGACAAGTATCTCTTTAAAGAGCATGTTGGGGACATAATTGGTTATGATAGTGTCGTTCCTTTGCTGGGCGTATGGGATAATGCGAGAGAAATTGACTTCGATAAGCTGCCACAACAGTTTGTATTAAAGTCAAACTGGGGCAGCGGAAGCCGCCATATCTTGATTGTGAAAGACAAGTCAAAACTGAACCTCGACCAAGTAAGGTTTAAACTGAACAACTGGATACAACCTTGGGAGAATGTTTACTATCACACATTTGATTGGGGCTATAAAAACATAAAACCCAAAATTATAGCGGAAGAATTCGTTGCCGATAAAATAAATGAGTATAGGTTTTTCTGCTTTAATGGGCTTCCGGCATACTTTTCAGTTATTAATGATAGCGCTCCGGGGCAAAGAACCTACCGCAACTATTACGATATGGACTGGAATTTGTTACCCCTCACTATCGGCGTCGGAAATTCAGACCTCCCCATTAAAAAGCCAGATAACTTCGACGAAATGGTTTCCATATGCAAAACGCTGTCAAAACCATTCCCACATGTAAGAGTTGACCTTTGCCAAACAAAAAACGGGTTGTTGGTTGAAGAACTAACCTTCTATACGGGAAGCGGTACTAGTCATTATCCTTCCATTGAGTGGGATAATAAATTTGGAGAACCGTTCATTTTGCCAGAAAAACGCATCATCGCAGGCGAGGATTTATCCCGTAACGACGACTTGAAAGTTGTAGTTTAAAGCTTGTCTTAAAAATAGTCGAGTGTTATCAGCGTGACGTGCCCCAATAACTTACTCCAGTTTGTGATAGGATTCTACCTAGGAGCTGTTTACAAACAGGTTTCACGAACGCAGTGAATTGTGTTTCAAGGTAGTTTTTAATGGGCCTTCTTTGAGCCGTTCGTGAGTGCAATATAGGGATGGGGCGGTCGAAAATCGAAGGATCACCGCCGTGTCCTTGACAGGATACTCTGGATTTCCAGAACTCGGTGCACAATGGCGCGACTTACCCGAAGAGTTTGGTAAGTGGATCAGTGTTTATCAGCAGTTCCGCCGCTGGAGCCAGGCAGGCCTTTGGGAATTGATCCTGTCAGTACTCAACGATAGCAGTTCTGTTCCAACGAGTGTTCATATGATTGATAGCACTATCATCCGTGCTCACCAGCAGGCTGAGGGTGCAAAAGGGGGACTCATAAACAGGGTTTTGGCCGTTCAAAAGGTCGTTTTACGACGAAAGTCCATCTGATCTCCAATATTGCGGAGTTGCCGATACGCCTCGAGATCTCTGGCGGTGAAGTCTTCGACTATCAAGGCTATGATCTCCTTTATGATCGGGAGGGATCTACTGCAAAGGTCTTGACCGCTGATCGGGGTTATGATGCAGATCGTATTCGTGAAGATTGCAAACTAATGGTGGAACATCAGTAATCCCCGGACGTCGGAACCGTAAGACCTCTATAGAAATTGATAGCTTCATCTACGTGTTGAGAAAACAAGTTGAGCGGTGCTTCAACAAGCAGAAAACAGCAAGACGGGTTGCCACTCGCTATGACAAAACCGCTTGTAGCCACTTGGGTTTCTTACACATCGCTGCTGTCAGACTATGGTTCCGAAGTATGTAAACAGCTCCTAATCAAATTACTGTATTTGATGTTGGCTATGGACTCTGGGACGCGCGAGCTCAGAAACTCGAGTAAAAGGCTGCACTTAGAAATGCTTGAACTTCAAAGGTTCACGCTTGATCTGACAGTTTCCATTTTCGGCGGCACGCTGTCAGATCAGATACCAACTGTCAATCGGAGTATCGTGTACCTCCCGGTCATACATCTGCATATCTATCGAACTAAAGGTCAACTGCTTGATTAGAGATGAGCTGATGTAGCCCGCCTGCTTTCGATATTTGGGTCTCCAGCAGGCTACTTCTTACAATGATCTTCGCATTCTACCTCACATACCTAGCAGATTTCTGTATTGCATAATGTACCACATGGGTGTAGTACAAGAAATGTTTCTGAGTTTAAGTGACTGTAATTTCAAAGGCTTATTAGGTGATGGTGAGGCGGCTGAGAATCCTACCACCCCAGCCATTTTCTCCTGAAAATTACAGTCATTCACACAACACAGACCTGTGTTTGTGTGTGATGCTTGCGTTTCTTCGTTGATCAAGACGCCTAGAGGCTGTCGCGTGGTGCCATCACCAAAGCAACCCTGACCTGCTCAAGCTGAGCTTCGCCGTGTCTGAGCAGGTATACGCCTGTCCAGATGAACCAGAGAATAAACCCAAGGCCGAAGACGATGCCGCCTGGGTCGCTCATGCCTGGAATGGTTGATGCAATGCCTGCCAGTCCGATAACGACACCCAGCCAGCAAAGTGCTTTGGAGAGGCTGGCGCCGCGCAATCCTGCCCAGCTCAGCAGTAGGATCCAAAGCCCGCCGGTGATCTCGTTGCCGCCGCCAATGCCTTCCTGTACGTTGCTTAGTGTTGCCCACATCGTCTGCGCACTGTCCTGATCCAGTTCGTAAAGCGCGGAAACTTCAGCCAGAGAAATATTGGCAAGCATCCCGCTCGCCAGCACAAGCCCCGCCCAAATCAACCCGAACGCCGCTGCAATCTGAGAAAGGGCCGGTGTTGCACCTTTAAGCCGGTCGTGCAGCGCTACCACCAGCACCACCAAAAACACTGCGTTGACGATGTAGATAATGAAGTTCCACAAATACATAAGACCCTGATTGGAGATCTCAAACGCAAACATATTCACATCATCGCCGTCTTCTCCGAACCCTGCATCGGCTAGAAAAGTTGATAGGAGAGCAAAGCCGACAATGTAGGTGGCAGCAGCAATAAAAGAAGCTACTCCTCCAGCTTTTTGAAGGTTCATCACAACGGTCCTCGTATAAATCAGGCTTAAAGATCTGATATGAACTGGGGTACTCACAGGTAGAAGAATTTTAAAACTACAGATAGACGCAACGTAAACTTCTAGTCTGCGTTAAACAAGAGGCCTATACCCAGACTTGCAAAAAACTATAGTATTTAACGCTTGGGGTTTGAGTTGAAGTAGCCGAACTCAGCCCGACACCACAACGCTCATACGCGAGTACAAAGACCTGAGCGGAAAGTGCGGTATCGTCAATACAACCCGCGGGGAGCGGGAAGGCTGCAAGATTGCTTTTGAGGAGAGGCAGTCTGACTTCAGGGGGGAGACTGAATGAATCTGGCAGAGTGGCTGGCTCGGACATCCAGGATAACACCTGATGCACCCGCGCTCTTTCATGGCACACAACTTGTGGCAACCTACGGGCAGTTCGGCGCACGCTCCGCAGCCATTGCAGGGTCATTGCAGACCGACTTCGGTATCGCCCGCGGCGACCGTGTTGCCATCTTCATGAAGAACCGGACAGAATATCTGGAAGCCAGCTACGGCATCTGGTGGGCTGGTGCTGCAGCCGTCCCCATTAACGCCAAACTCCACCCCAAAGAGGCCGCGTGGATCATTGAAAACGCGGGCGCCACAGTTGTCTTTGTTTCCGACGATGTGGCGAAGGCCTGATCAAGGAGATCGACCAGTCCAGAACCAAGGTCATCTCGGTGGATCAGAATGTCTACGCGCAGATGCTTGAGGCCAAGCCTCTGGCAAATCCGGTGCCTATTGATGCGCAGGACATGGTCTGGCTGTTTTACACCTCCGGCACCACGGGCCACCCCAAAGGTGATGATGTCCTCGCAGAACATCCAGAGCATGATGCTGGGCTATTATGCAGGCGTTGGCACGCCAACCCATAAGGACGCCACACTATACGCAGCCCCCATGACCCACGGGGCCGGGATTTACAGCTTCATGCATGTTGTTGCGGGCGGCAGGCATGTCTGCCCGGTTTCCGGCGGGTTTGATGCTGCCGAAATTCTGGAGCTCGCCCCCAAAATTGGCCGGATCGCCATGTTCGCCGCCCCCACCATGGTGCGTAGGCTGGTGGAAGAGGCAAAAGCCAATGGCGCAACGGGCGAAGGGCTGGACACCATTATCTACGCCGGCGGCCCCATGTACTTTGCCGATATCGTTGAGGCCGTCGAGGTTCTCGGACCCCGTTTTGCGCAGATCTACGGGCAGGGCGAGTGC
This sequence comes from Pseudovibrio sp. JCM 19062, assembly GCA_001310715.1. The sequence goes on along the minus strand of BAXV01000002.1, from coordinate 52,981 downwards.
CCCATGGGCATCACCGTCCTGAACCGGGAGCAGGTCTGCGACAGAAAACACCCCCGCTGGCAAGAAAGATTGAAGTCAGTTGGGGTAGCTCAAGTCGTCTCCCGCGTGCGCGTGGTAGGAGAAGACATGAACGACTTGGCCATTGGTGAGATCGGGGAGATTGTCGTGTCAGGCTCAGCGGTCATGCTTGGCTACTGGAACAATGAGGAAGCAACGGCTTCCACGATTATTGATGGCTGGTTGAAAACAGGCGACATGGGTGCGCTGGATGCCGATGGCTTCCTCACCATGCACGACCGCTCCAAGGATATGATCATCTCGGGCGGGTCCAACATCTATCCTCGCGAAGTGGAAGAAATCCTTCTGCTGCATCCGGATGTATCTGAAGTCGCCGTTGTCGGTCGCTTTCATGAGGAGTGGGGCGAAGAGGTGGTGGCCATCATCTCACCAGAGAATGGAAAGACCGTCGAATTCGCAGAGCTGGACAAGCTGTGCATTGACAACATCGCGCGTTTCAAGCGTCCAAAGCAGTACATCGCCATGGATGAGTTGCCGAAGAACAACTACGGCAAGATCCTGAAGCGGGACCTGCGGGAGATGCTGAAACGCCCACAGGAGGCTGGATCACTGTAATGAAGACCTTTGCAATTCGTAGTGCTCGCTCAAAAGATATCCCTCAGATCGGAGAGGTCGGTCTGGCCTCATGGAAACGGGGCATCGGCCCCATCTGCCACAGTCCGCACATGAGGCGATCACCACCGCCTCCTTTGCCGATTTTGCAAGCGCCTGTCTGGATCAGATTGTGGTTGCGGTCAAAGATGATCGCGTGCTCGGCTTTATCGCAACAGAACAGGCAGACAACTTCATCACAGATCTCTGGATCGATCCCGACTGTGAAAGCAGTGGCTGGGCACCGCATTGGTGGAAGAAGCCGAACGCCGCATCGCCGCCCGTGGCTACCACACAGCCGAAATCTCGGTCCTCCTGCAAAACGAACGAGCTTTGGGCCTGTATCACCACATGAAATACGAGGACGTGCACGAGGCACCCGGTTCGACAAAACCATGCAATGCGAAATCAAATACATCCGCCTACGCAAACACCTCCCATTCTTCGCCGACGAGATTGCCTGAGGTTAGCTCCTCAGGCCCGCCTTTCAGCCGGAGCGCCTACCACCTGTTGTAGCTTGAAATAGAGTATCTTTCCTACACTGAGTACCGGTAGGTAGCTCGGTGCCAAAACTTGCTGGTCAGAATATGGGGGACGGTTTCACTCTCAGTGGACGTTCGTCCTATGAAAAGCCTTCGCGTTTGCAGCTTGCCTTGTGCAAGTTGAGGGAGACTTAGTCATTGGCTAACTGTCCTGTTTTACCTCGTCGTAACTTTGCCTCCAAGTTCCAGTGCAACAGTCTGATCTACACGTTAGGGTATACCCATGATGTAACAGATTAGCCGAGGATGAGATTATGGATGCCAGAATTGATTTCCTTGAAACTATCGAGCCTGGACCGTGGACTGTAAAAAAAGTTTGTTTTCACCGATGGTCCGGACGTGGATCGTTCAGTCTGGACAAGCCCTATTTGGCATCGTAGGTATAATCCCTCATTCTAGGACGTACGACACTACGAAACCCGACTGATTTCGGCAGTCCAGTTGGGTGCACACCGGTCGAAAATGGCCGTGCCCAGTTGAGGCTTAGCACTTACAACCCGCGTGACACGAGCCATACAAGCCTGCTCGGCGCTCAGATCAACACAATCGAAAAATGGGGCCTCAACAGCTACGCAAAAGTTGGCTTCCACGCCAAAGTCATTTGCCCGATCTCAATGCCGAAAGGCGCTGTTGCTGCCTTGTTTGCTTATAACCTCATAAACCAGAGCGCTGATCAGAGAGACGAAATAGATTTTGAGCTGATCTCAAAATACTGGAACGACTCTCAGCCTCAAATCAACACAAACGTTTTCTTCGACAGTAGCCAAGGCACAGCTGAGCAAAATACCATCCCCCAAGTGTTCAACAAGCCGGTTGATCTGTCGATTATCTGGTCACCAAATGGCATCACTTGGCTTGTAGATCTGCAAGTCGTTCGAACATCCATCCATGCACCGCAATCCGACATGAGCCTTACTTTCAACTTCTGGCTCCAAGTGCGAATGGCTGGATTTGGGCCTATGATGCTGCCTTGCAACCTTCAGGCGCACCAGGGCAGCAATGGAACTTCCAAGTGGAATCTGCTTCAGTGTCTTACGTTTCCAAAGGGACGGCGTAATCGCGACGCGGGGTCTAGCAGACCCCGCAAAGCACCAGCAGTACTGCTCGTCCTTTTGGTCTGACCGCGTCAGCAATGGTCTTCTGCTAATCTGGGTTTTCGCAGTGCAGGGAAGGACCGGTTTGTCCCGAACCAATCAAACCCCCAGAGCAATCTGGGCGTTCTCTGAGATCTCCTGAACCGCTTCTGTCATGGCAAGCAAATACGTCTCTGCCATTTTTTCCAGTGTCGTCACATAGGTCGTGCTGGTCACCGAAAGTGCGCCGATCGGTTCCCCGCGCTTGTTCAGGATCGGCAGGGCCACGCAGATGATGGTGTCCTCGTGTTCCTCATCATCAAACGCATGCCCACGCTCGCGAATACGTGCCAGATCATCACGAAGCCTCAGCTCATTCACCAGCGTCTTATCCGTATGGCGCTGGAAGGACTGCGCCTTGATCGCCTCCGCAAGCCGTGCCTCAGGCAGGGTAGAGAGCATCGCTTTGCCTACGCCGGTGCAATAGGCAGGGCCAATCTTTCCGGGACTGGAGAACATGGAAACACTGCGCGGCGGCAACCGTTTGTCCACGTAAAGCACCTGATTGTTGTCCAGCACCGCAAGATGAATGGTCTCTTCAAATTCGGTGCTCAGCTTGTCCAATGCATTCCGCGCAACGCTGGCAAGACTTGCCCGGCTCCAGGTAGAATGCGCCAGTTTCAAAACCCGCATACCCATGCTGTAGGTCTGGCGCACATCGTCATAAGCCAGCATACCTTCACGTGTCAGCTGCCGTAACTGTCGGTGCAAGGTGGCTCGGCTCAGCGGCAAGGCATTTAGCAAATCCACGAACCGGGGAGGTGATTCTGCCAGCGCAACCGCATCCAGCACCACCAGCGCCTTGGAGATAGGACTGGAGAGGTCTGGCTCACTTGCCTCAGCGGTTCTCACGGTTTCTGCACCCATGTCCAGTTGCTTCCATATTCGCTCGCGGGTTTGTATTCTTCATGCAGACCGTGTCCTTCTGCCCTCGCTTGACAATTATGCATGCGCACGTAACTATTTCAATAATCAAAACAAAGTTCCATTAAATGGAACTTCTCTGGCGACACTGGGAGGTTGAGCTTTTGGGTTTTAACGAAGGCAATTGCACGCGCATCGACGCCGGAATCTACGATTTGATGTCCCCCGCATGTTGATGGTGATCTGATCCCCACACTCCACGAGACCTGATCATAACAACAAAGGAAACAGGGGGAATAAATGCACCAACACACCGCGCTAGAAAATGACCTCCGCCAGATCAACTCGGCAGACAGCTGGGTCGCTGTTGACTGGGGCACATCCAGTCTTCGCGCATGGCTGATTGACGAAAACCTATGCGTGCAAAACAACGCAAAATCAGCGCAAGGTGCGGGGTCGCTTCAACCTGCTGAATTTGAAGGTGTTTTGCTGAATCTGATTGGCGACTGGCTACAAACCGACGCAAAACCAACGCAAGTGTTCATTTGTGGCATGGCTGGCAGCCGTCAGGGCTGGCAAGAGGCAGAATATGTCCCCGTTCCCACCAAACTGACAGATCTGCACAAGCATCTGGTTGTCCCGCAGCGACACAATCCCCGCATCCAGCCGTTCATAGTGCCCGGTCTCTGCCAGAAATCAGAGCAGCACCCGGATGTTATGCGCGGTGAAGAAACACTGCTGCTTGGCATCTTGGAGGAGTTACCCGCCACCGGCGCAGGGACAGTTCTCACCGCAGGGCAGGTCAGGCAGGTCCGTGCTGCAGGCGGAACCTTCATCGTCTCCCCCAACTGCGATGAAGAGGTTATCCGCACCACCAAAGCAGAAGGCATGAAGTCCTATCCGGGAGTTATCACCCCGACAGAGTGCTTTGCAGCACTCAAAGCAGGAGCCGATGCACTCAAGATTTTTCCGGCCTTTCAGGTGGGCATAAAGGGGATTGAGGCCATGCGTGCTGTACTGCCCAAAGAGATGCTCCTATATGCAGTGGGTGGTGTTGGACCAGCTGACTTTGCCGACTATGCAAATGTGGGCTGTCAGGGCTTCGGCATGGCCAGCAACCTCTATAAACCGGGCTTCAGCGCTGCGCAGACAGCTGAAAACGCAAAGAAAATAACCGCCGCATACGATGCGATCAAACCGGGAGAAAAAGCATGAGTGAGCCTATGTGTTCGCAAATACAGAATGTGAGCTGGGCGAGGGGCCGTTGTGGAGCGCCCGCCATGAGGCACTCTTCTGGACAGACATCAACAATAGTCTGGTGCTGAAAAAGAGCATAACCGGAGATGTTGAGACGTGGAAGTTCGACGAACCAGTCTCCGCCTTCGCCCGCATACCTGACAGCGATGACTTCATGTTATCCGCTGCAACAGGACTGTATCGCTGGTCACCGGAATTTCACAGCAAAGAACTTATCCTCCCCGTTGAGGACCAAAACCCCGTCACCCGCTCCAACGACGCCCGCACCGACCGCTCCGGCGGATTCTGGATTTCCTCCATGGGCTATAAGGCAGAAAAAGGTGCAGGCAGTCTTTACCGGTTCTTCAAAGGGGAATTGGTGACGGTCGCAAGTGATATCACAATCCCGAATTCCCTTTGTTTCTCGCCAGATGGCAGCACAGCATACTTTTCAGATACGGTAACATCCCAGATCATAAAATGGCCACTAAATGCACAAACTGGCCTGCCAGAAGGGCCGGCGGAGATATTTGTCGATATCTCCGGGACAGGATTTGGCCCCGACGGTTCCGTAGTTGATGCGGAGGGATATCTCTGGAACGCTCAGTGGGGCGGACACAGGATTGTTCGTTATAAACCTGACGGAACAGTGGATCGCATTGTTGAGATCGACGCAAGCCAACCAACGTGCCCCGCATTTGGTGGGGCGGATAACAAGACCCTGTTTGTTACCACGGCTCGCGAACATTTAAGCGAGCATCAACTCGCAAAAGAGCCACTCGCAGGTTCGGTCTTTGCGTTTCCCATTGACACTCCGGGCCTGCCGGACCCTGAACTGCAAATGTGATCTCATGAGCGATAAGAAACACTTAGGTATCTGCTACTACCCTGAACACTGGTCAGAGGACCTTTGGCAACAAGATGCCGAAGAGATGGCCGAGTTGGGCATCACCTATGTGCGTATCGCTGAATTTGCATGGTCCCGCATCGAGCCGGAACCCGGTCACTATTCTTGGGATTGGTTGGACAGCGCAGTTGAGGTTCTCGCAAGTGCAGGCCTCAAGATCATTATGTGCACCCCAACCGCAGCCCCGCCACGCTGGATGGTGGATAAGCACCCAGACATGCTCGCCGTCGACGAGAACGGACACCCCCGCAACTTCGGAAGCCGCCGCCACTACTGCTTCTCCCACGAAGCTTCCGCTGGGAATCGCGCCGGATTACAGAAATGCTCGCCGAGCGCTTCGGTAATCACCCCTCCATCGTGGCATGGCAAACAGACAACGAGTACGGCGGCCACGACACCGTGCGCTCATGGTCTGCCTCCACTCACAAGGCCTTTCAGCTTTGGCTCGCGCAAAAGTACGGCAATATCAAAGCGTTGAACGTCGCTTGGGGCAATGTGTTCTGGTCAATGGAATACAACAGCTTCGAGCAGGTCGATCTGCCAAATCTGACAGTGGCGCAGAGTAACCCATCTCACCTACTTGATTTCAAAAGGTTTTCTTCTGATCAAGTTTTCGAGTTCAACGGCGAGCAGGTCGATATCCTGCGCAAACTCTCCCCCGGTCGCCCGATTATCCATAACTTCATGGGCAACAGTTTCTCCTTTGATCACTACAAGGTCGCAGACCAGCTCGATATTGCCAGCTGGGATTGCTATCCCCTTGGGTTCCATAGTGAATATCAGATGGAAAACCCTCTCGGCACGCCGGAAGGCTACTGGGAAGACTTCTTCCAGCAGGGCGACCCAGATTATCAGGGCTTCCATCACGACCTCTATCGCCAAGCGGGGCACGGTCGTTTCTGGGTCATGGAGCTACAACCCGGCCCCAGCAATTGGGCCGCCTATAACCCGGTGCCGTTGAAAGGCATGGTGCGCCTCTGGAGTTGGGAAGCTTTCGCCCATGGTGCTGAAACTACAAGCTATTTCCGCTGGCGTCAGGCCCCGTTTGCTCAAGAACAGATGCATGCAGGCCTCAAGCAGACCAACAACGAAGCAGCACAGGCCTATGTGGAAGTCGCACAAGTCGCGCGTGAAATCGAAGAGCTGGGCGCGTTCACACCATCTGAAGCACCTGTTGCGCTGGTCGTAGATTACGAAAGCCACTGGGCACACGAAACGCAAGCACAATCCCAAGACTTTGACTACTTCCGCCTCGTCCTTGCCCACTACCGAGCACTGAGACAAAAAGGCATTGACGTGGAAATCATCAGACCAGCCTCACAGGACTTATCCTCCTACAAGCTGGTCATTATCCCCGCACTCTTTGCAATAACGGAAGCCCTCTCCGACAACCTTGCAGCCTATGTAGAATACGGCGGCGTCATCCTCGGCGGCCCACGACTGGCGCAAAAAGATAAGAACTTCCAAATCTCCCAGAAGTCCCTGAGCCTTCCAAAACCCTTTGAACAAGTTGAGGTTCTGCGCATCAGTACCAGCCCGAAGGAATTTGCAGCAACGGTTCTGGATCTGGAAGGCAAGGAACGCGGCAAAGCCTACATCTGGCAGGAAGAGGTCTCGACCGGCCTGTCAACCCTGTTTGAAGACACCAATGCCAACCCGATCTTCATTGGTGAAAAGAACAGGTTCTACGCAACAGCCTGGGCTGACCCGACCTTGATGAGCGCCATACTGGATGAAGTGTTCAAGGCTGCTAATATTGACGCGGTGGACTTGCCAGAAGGATTGCGAAGAAGCAAAACTTCGATTGGCACCTTCTACTATAACTATTCGAAAAATATGATGAATCTGAAAGCGCTGGGTCTCGCCGATGCAGCGGAGTTGGATGGACTGGAGCTACCACCAGCAGGGGTGGCTCTGGTGCGGGAAAGAACTGACGAGGAATGATGGAAGCTCCCAAAAGAAGATTACGCTCACAAGAGTGGTTTGACTCAACTGACAACCCGGCAATGACAGCACTCTATCTGGAGCGTTATCTGAACTACGGTATCACGCGTGAGGAGCTTCAGTCAGGCCGACCCATCATTGGTATTGCCCAAACAGGATCAGACCTATCCCCGTGCAACCGCCATCATCTGGTGCTGGCAGAGCGGGTCCGCGAAGGCATTCGCGAAATGGGCGGCATCTGTTTCGAGTTTCCTGTCCATCCCATTCAGGAAACCGGCAAGCGCCCAACTGCTGCCCTTGACCGCAACCTTGCCTATCTGGGCCTCGTCGAAACGCTCTACGGATATCCCCTTGATGGTGTTGTTTTGACCATCGGTTGCGACAAGACCACGCCAGCCCTGTTGATGGCCGCCGCCACCGTCAACATCCCCGCGATCTGCCTGACCGTCGGCCCCATGCTCAACGGCTACCATAAGGGCGAACGTGTGGGCTCCGGCACAGTTATCTGGAAAGCCCGCAAGATGTTGGCGACCGGAGAGATCAATTACAAAGCGTTCATGGAGATGGCCGCTGACTCCGCACCGTCCGTTGGCTACTGCAACACCATGGGCACGGCGTCCACCATGAACTCGCTTGCAGAAGCTCTGGGCATGAGCTTGCCGGGCTGCGCCTCTATCCCCGCACCCTATCGTGAACGCGGCCAGATCTCTTTTGAAACCGGCAAGCGCATCGTGCAGATGGTGCGTGAAGATCAGAAACCATCAGATGTCCTCACACGCAAGGCCTTCGAGAACGCAATCGCTGTGAATTCCGCCATTGGCGGCTCAACCAATGCCCCCATACATATCAACGCAATCGCGCGCCATATCGGGGTTGAACTGAACAATGACGACTGGCAGAACCTTGGCCACAAAATCCCGCTGCTCGCCAACGTCCAACCCGCAGGTGCCTACCTCTCAGAAGAGTTCCACCGCGCAGGCGGCATCCCGGCAATCTTTTCAGAGCTGATGAAGCACGGCCACATCCACAAAGATGCAATCACCGTTTCAGGTAAAACCACCGGTGAAATCTACAGTGAGAGCTCCGTCAAAGACTATGACGTGATCTACCCTATGACAAACCAATGCTGCACGATGCAGGCTTCATAAATCTCAAGGGCAATCTTTTCCGATCCGCAATCATGAAAACATCTGTGATTTCAAAGAATTTCAGAGAACGTTATCTTTCAGATCCAGATGATCCGGAAGCGTTTGAAGGCAAGGTGGTGGTGTTTGATGGCCCTGAGGATTATCATGACAACATCAACAACAAGGCACTGGGCATTGATGCCAACACCATCCTCGTTGTTCGCGGAGCCGGTCCTGTTGGCTATCCGGGAAGTGCCGAGGTGGTCAACATGCAGCCGCCCGATGAACTCTTGAAGCAAGGCATTGATGCGCTGCCATGCATTGGCGACGGTCGCAGTCCGGCACCTCCGGTTCACCCTCTATCCTCAACGCATCCCCGGAGGCCGCCGTCATGGGAGGTCTGGCGCTGCTGAGAAACGGAGACATCGTTCGTCTTGATCTGAGAAAGGGCGAGGCAAATATTCTGATCTCTGATGAGGAGCTGGCCAAACGCAAGCAGGAGCTTGCGGAAAGTGGCGGCTACGAGTTCCCTGCACACCAGACCCCTTGGCAGGAGATCCAGCGCGGTATTGTTGACCAGCTCGACGAGGGAATGGTGCTCAACCAGCCGTTAAATACCAGCGCATTGCGCAAAAGGTCTTCCACGCCACAGTCACTGATGTGCGTGCGAAACGAAAAGCCGCCTCAATCCGAGGCGGCTTTTTTGTTGTCTTTAGAAGAGTTTAGTCTTCTGTGGCTGCCAGCAGGCTCGCGTTACCGCCAGAGGCTGTGGTGTCTATGCACAAATGACGCTCCAGCTGATAGCGCTCAGGCTGGTTGCGTTCCATGATCAGCTGCATCAAAGCACCATCACGTTCCGCCAGCTCGGCCTTCATCTCTTTCAGCTCTTTCTCACTGTGGTGAGCTGCAATTGCGTCAACACCCTGAAGCTCTCTCAGAGCGCCAGTCGCCAGATGACCTTCCAGCGCAACAATCGGAGCAGCCAGCCGGCGCAGCTTCATAGCCAGCTTCTCAGCGCCTTGTCCAACAGCAATCACTCCGTTGCCAGCCGCAAGAGCCAGAACCACCTGATGCGTCAGGCTTTCTGCATCAGGCCAAGGCAGAGCACAATGCCGCGCGGTGCTGCATACAGACGGTTGGATTCGCCGGTCGGCCCAGGCATGTCATGCGCATGGTCCGCGCTACGCGGTTCAGCAGGCCTGTTTCCTTCTCAAACAGAGTTGCCAGCTCGGTGTAACGACCAAAGTTTTTCTCCCAAGCGCTGGCGCGTAATGCACCACGTGCTTTGAAGATATCCTCCGCACTCACTGTTCGGCTTAGCGTCACACTTTCAGCAGCAGAGGTATCTGCAAGACGGAAGCGCGCCACATAGTGAGGCCCACCCGCTTTAGGACCGGTGCCGGAAAGGCCTTCACCGCCAAACGGCTGGGACCCAACAATCGCGCCAATCTGGTTGCGGTTCACATAAAGGTTGCCCGCCTTCACGCGCTCTACAATGTGCTGAACACGGCTATCAACACGGGTGTGCAAGCCAAATGTCAGGCCAAACCCTTTTGCATTGATCGCATCGATGGTTTGATCAATCTCATCCGCTTTGAAGGTTGCAATGTGCAGAACAGGACCAAAGATCTCTTCCTCGAGCTCCTCAATGCCTTCAAGCTTAATTAGAGTTGGTGCCACGAAGTAGCCGTCGGTTGATCCCTTCAACTGCTTAAGAACGCGGCCTTTCTCAGCCCATTTTTCGCAGTGTGCTTCAATCTTCTTTTGAGCCGCCGCATCAATTACAGGACCAACATCAGTCGACAAGGCGGCAGGGTTGCCTAGTTCCAGCTCTTTCATTGCGCCCAGAAGCATGTCTTTGAAATCTTCAAAGATGTCTTCCTGAACATAAAGCATACGCAGTGCAGAACAGCGCTGACCAGCACTCTGGAAACTGGATGCAATGATATCGCGAACGGCCTGCTCTGGCAGGGCAGTGGAGTCCACGATCATCGCGTTCAGACCACCCGTTTCCGCAATCAGCGGCGCAGTTGGCGCAAGCGCTTTTGCCATCGCACGGTTGATGTTCTGTGCCGTTGCGGTGGAACCGGTAAAGCAGACACCAGCCACGCGGCTGTCAGAGGTCAGCGCAGCACCAACTTCACCCGCACCCGGCAGTAGCTGTAAGGCTTCAACAGGAATGCCTGCTTTATGCATCAGTCCAACGGCGAACGTCGCAATCAGCGGCGTCTGCGGGGCTGGCTTTGCAAGCACTGGATTACCCGCAGCAAGGGCTGCAAAGATCTGACCGGAAAAAAATCGCCAGCGGGAAGTTCCATGGTGAGATACAGGTGATTGGACCACGCTGCGCGCACTTACCATCACGCTCTTCAAGACGGATCGCCTCGTTCGCGTAATAGCGAGCAAAGTCAACGGCTTCTCGCAGCTCGTTAATGGCATCCATATAGGTCTTGCCAGCTTCACGGGTGAGCAGCGCAAAGATCTCGGGCGCGTTCTCTTCAAACAGATCCGCTGCTTTGCGCAGGATAACCGCACGCTCTTCAGCGCTCTTCTCCGCCCACTCGGCGCACCCTTGATGAGCAGTTGTCAAAGCCGCCTCAATTTGCTCAGGCGTTGCCGTTGCCACTCTGCCGACGATATCACTCAGGTCCGCCGGGTTCTTAACAGGCACAGCTTTTGCGTTCTTGACGGAAGCTGCAATGACCGGATGGCCGTCCCACGTGGTTGTCGCAAAGGTCTTCAGGTTTGCGACGTATTCCGCTTCCTGACGTGGATCACTCAGGTCCCAGCCCTTAGCGTTCTTGCGACCTTCACCATAAAGCTCAGGTGGAAGTGCGATCTTGGAGTTGGCAACGTGCTCGCCATACTTCTCGATATGAACAAGCGGGTCCTGTGCAATTGCCTCGGGAGTGACGTTTTCATCACGGATCTGGTGCACAAACGAGCTGTTAGCGCCGTTCTCCAGAAGGCGGCGAACAAGATAGGCAAGCAGGTCTTTGTGCGCTCCAACCGGAGCGTAGATACGGCAGTTGCTACCATGCTTCTTCATGGTGCGCTCATGCAGCGCTTCGCCCATGCCATGCAGACGCTGGAACTCATAGGAGTTCAGCGGCAAGTTCTTCGCCAGTTCCAGAATAGTTGCAACACTATGCGCATTGTGGGTCGCAAACTGCGGATAGATCCGGTCGGTCATGCTCAGCAGCTTTTCAGCACAGGCCGCATAGGAAATGTCGGTGGACACCTTACGGGTGAAGACCGGATAGCCTTCAATGCCAAGCGTTTGCGCGCGCTTGATCTCGCTGTCCCAGTAAGCCCCTTTCACAAGGCGAACCATGATCTTGCGGTCATACTTTTCAGCGGTTGCATACAGCCAGTCGATCACATGAGTGGCACGTGGCCGAACGCCTGCACAACAACGCCAAAGCCATCCCAGCCTTCAGTTGCCGGATTAGCCAGCAGCGCTTCGATCACGTCGAGAGAAAGGTCAAGACGATCAGCTTCTTCTGCATCAATATTAAAGCCCATATTGGAGGACTTCGCCAGCATGATAAGCGAGAGCGTGCGTGGAACCAGCTCCTTCATCACCCGCTCGCGCTTTGCAAATTCGTAACGTGGATGCAGCGCTGAGAGTTTGACGGAAATGCCCGGGTTCTGGCGAATGCTCTCATGGTTGCAGTTGCTTGCCAGCGCGGTAATTGCCTTGGAGTAGGACAGGTGATAGCGCTTCGCATCAGCGTCCGTGCGCGCAGCTTCACCCAGCATGTCGTAGGAATAAGTAAAGCCCTGGCCTTCTTCCGCCCGTGCATTGCGCATGGCCTCGCGAATGGTGCGGCCTAGAACGAACTGGCGGCCCAGCTCTTTCATGGCTTGCCCGACAGCGGTGCGAACCATTGGCTCGCCAAGGCGCTTGACCACACCACGAACGGTGCCGATGAGGCCCTGATTATCCGGAGCAAGAACCTTGCCTGTCAACAAAAGCGCCCATGTGGATGCGTTGATCAGCGAAGACGAGGACTGACCCAAATGCTCTCCCCAGGCACTTGGCGTGATCTTGTCTGCAATCAAAGCATCAATAGTCTGGGCATCCGGCACGCGAAGCAGAGCTTCTGCAAGGCACATCAGTGCGATGCCTTCCTGCGTTGAGAGGCCATATTCGCCGAGAAAACTTTCCATAATCGTCGGAGAAGTGTTCACACGCAAATCCGAGATCAGTTCCGCCGCTTTCTGAGAAGCACGCTGGCGCGCTGCCTCATCCATTTGCAGTGAGGAAATGAGCTCCTGAACAACCTGATTTTCGTCAGGAAGGTAATTATCTCTGATTTTGTTGCGGATGATTTCCGGCATAGCCTCTGAACCCATGCAGTCCTCCCTACTATTAAATACCTATTATTCTGGCGACATTAGCAAAAGACCCATAGGGATGTTTCCTGTATTTTTTTGATGGCAAAGACTAATCGACTTTGATATTCAGGCGCTATGGTCGTTATCAATAAAAAAAATGGCATATCATGGAGAAATTGGACGATTTTGATCGCAGGATTGTAGAGGAACTACAAAAATCCGGGCGCATCACCGTTACTGACCTAGCAAAAAAAGGTAGGACTCTCCAAAACCCCCTGCCAAATCCGCATGAAAAAGCTGGAGGATGCCAAGTACATACTCGGTTACCGGGCAGAGGTGGATCACAGTAAACTCGGGGCAGGGCACATTGCGTTTGTGCAGGTTAAACTCAACGACACCCGCTCGCGTTCACTGGAAGCCTTCAACGCCGCTGCGCGCGCAATACCTGAAATTGAAGAATGCCATATGATTGCAAGTGGCTTCGATTATCTCCTCAAGGTGCGCACCAAAGATATTACCAGTTATCGTCGGGTACTCGGTGAAAAAGTCTCCGAAATGCCGTTTGTCGCACAGACGTCCACATTCGTCTGCATGGAGCAAATCAAAGACCGGCCAATTTAATCAACGGGCCTCTGCATATATTGAGACCCCGATCCGTAGCTCTCAAGGCTATCGGTGAGTGAGGCTCATAGATTGCGCGAAAACCTCGTGCCTGCCAGTAGTCTCTGGCAGCTGCAACGGCCACAAGCGCAAACTTTTTGATGTGAAGACTGCGGGCAATCTGGTTCAGCTGTACCAGCATAGCCCGCGCTGCACCAATGCCCTGAACATCAGGCAGCATTGCAATGTCATGAATGTAATAGACCTCAGCGGAAATCGGCAGCGCTCCCAGAAAGCTGGAAAGCCTCGGGATACTCAGGTTCTCCCAAGGATGGGAGATAACGTAGCCCAGAACCGCGCCTTCATCATCCCTGCGAAGCACGGAGCACCCCGCAGGAAACAGGCGCAACCGTTCGCGCGTGCAGCGGATGTCCTCTGGAAAATCTGGATAGCTTGATGCATAATCTCCTTGATCTTAGGCAGATCATCCTCATGCATCGGGTGCCAGCTATAATTCTTCATGACCCTGCTGTAACTCCCCGCAGATCACTCTGCCTGCTTTTCATCCGGTACCACGATACGTTCTGGTTTCGGGACCACCATCGTCAACATGCGCCACCCCATCACGGCAAATACAACCGTTAGGATCGGCTGATAATGTTGAAGAAGGCGTAAGGGGCAAACGTCAGCGCAGGTACGCCAAGTGTCGCCGCCATATAAGCCCCGCAGCTGTTCCAGGGGATCAGGGCAGAGGTCACCGTCGCGCTGTCACCCACCGCCCTTGAAAGCACTTCTGGACGTAACCGGCGTTCACGGAACGGTTTACGGTACATCCGGCCCGGGATTACGATGGCGATGTATTGATCGGCGGCAAGAATATTGGTCGCGATGGCCGTGGATACCAGCGAGAACACCAGCGCACCCGTGCTTTTGGCTGCATTCAGGATTGGGCCGATGATCCGGTCCAAGATGCCAGCTTTTTCTACTACGCCGCCAAATGCCAGAGCGGTCATAATGAGCCAGATGGTGGTGAGCATATTACCCATACCCCCGCGGCTCAAAAGCGCGTCAATGGAGGTGTCACCGGTTACACTCACATACCCGTTGGACATGGCAATCCAGACGCCTTTGATGATCTCAAGCGTATAAGGCAGCTCGGGAGAAGCTGCCAGCTCGGTCACCTTGTCTGGTTCCATGATGATCGCATAAACCCCACCAAACAGGGCGCCGATGAAAATGGTCGAAAATGGCGGGTAGCGCACCATCGCCAACCCTAACACCAGCAACAGCGGGAGAAAGGCGAACAAGGAGATATCGTAGTGCTGCTCAATGCTGGCCAACGTGTCTTGCGCCACAAAGTCCCCGGGCTTCCCGAGCCACCAGAACAGGGCCAGCGAGATGAGAAGGGCAGGTACAGACGTCCAGAGGTTTTCTTTGATGTGCGTGTAAAGCTCTGACCCTGCCGCCGCCGTTGCCAGATTGGTTGCGTCAGAAAGGGGCGAGGATTTATCGCCGAAGTAGGCCCCCGCAAGCACGGCGCCAGCGGTGATCGCCGGATTCAGGCCCATCTCAGTTGAGATACCCATCAAACCAATGCCGATTGTACCGGCAACGGTCCATGAACTCCCGATACTGAGAGAAACAAGAGCGCAGATTAAGACAGTCGTGAAGTAGAAATAGTTAGGACTCAGCAGCTCCAAACCGTAATACACCATCGCTATGATGGTGCCGGACATCGCCCATGTGCCGATCAATGATCCAACCGCCAGCAGAATAAAGATGGCATAAAGGCCGGTGCTGACACTCTCAACCACCGCATCCTTCAGTTCATCAAAATTGAAGCCGTGATAAAGCGCCACGAAAGTTGCTACAAGCGTGCAAAACAGAAGTGCTATCTGGTTCGGTCCCGAAGACGCTTCATCTCCAAAGAGATAGTAGGAGAGGGCAAGCAGGATGATGAGGGAGACAACAGGGATGAAGGCTCCGATTAGTGACATCCTATGGGAATTACCAAGTGGCGCATTAGCCATATGCAACTCGTCCTTTGTTTGTTCCTGTTTTTCTTGATGGGCAACTTGAAGAGAAAACGCCCCGAGGGTGGCTTAACCCCGTGGCGCTCACCTCAATAAAACGCGGTGTCTCCTGCATCCATGGCGATTGAAGTGCCTTTCTCTCCCACAATCGCCTGTGGAACATCAGAAAGCGAACAGATCACTGCTTTCTTGCCGGTTTCACGTGCAAATGTCTGGGCAGCTTCCACCTTGGGGCCCATAGACCCAGCGGCGAAACCGTATGCATCCAATGCATCAGGAGAGGCAGACTTGATGGCGCGCTGGCTTGGGGTGCCCCAATCCAGATACACCGCGTCTGCATCGGTTGCCATGATGTACACGTCTGCGTTGATCTCTTTGGCAAGGAGCCCGGAGCACCGGTCTTTGTCGATCACGCACTCCACACCAACCAGTTTTTTTTCTTCGTTGTACATGGTTGGAATACCGCCGCCACCGGCAGCGATAACCAGAACATCATGGTCTAGAAGCCATTTAATCGGTCGGATCTCGAAAATGTGCTTTGGCATCGGGCTTGGCACAACGCGCCGCCATTTGTCGCCGTCCTCACGGATGGACCAGCCCTTCTCCTCGGCAAGCCTCTCGGCGTCTTCCTTGGAGTAGAGCGGCCCGATGGGCTTGGTGGGATCATGAAAGGCGGGATCGTTCGGATCAACCTCTACCTGCGTGAGGATGGTGGCAAAGGGTTTCTCGTAGGGAAGCAGGTTACCAAGCTCCTGCTCGATCATGTAACCAATCATCCCCACGGTCTCAGCACCCAGCACATCTAGCGGATAGCTTCCACCTGCTCGTAGGCTGCGCCCTGCAAGGCGAGCAAACCAACCTGAGGGCCATTGCCGTGCGTGATGACCACTTCATGACCCACGTCATAAAGCGGAGCCAACGCCTCGGCAGCGAGCCTCGCGTTCTTCCGTTGGTTTTCCGCAGTCATTTTTTTCTCCGCGCCGGAGAAGGGCATTTCCGCCAAGAGCAACGACAACACGCATTACCGGCCTCCAAGCGTCGCAACCATGACGGCTTTAATGGTGTGCAACCGGTTTTCCGCTTGCTCAAAGGCCAGATTGCGATCGGATTCGAAAACATCGTCAGTCACTTCCATCTCAGAGATGCCAAATTTCTGGAAAATCTCTTCGCCAACCTTGGTCTCGCGGTTATGGAAGGCGGGCAGACAGTGCATGAAGTAGGTGTTGGGGACGCCTGTGTTTTCAATCAGCTTTTCGTCGACCTGATAGTCCCGCAGCAACTTGATACGGCTTTCCCACACATCCGGCGGCTCACCCATAGAGACCCACACATCTGTATGGATGAAATCAACCCCTCTGGTGCCTTCCTCAGGGTCGTCCGTAATAGTGATACGCGCACCATAGCGCTTCGCGTGAGCTTCAGCTGCCTTGACCACATTGGCTTCCGGCTGCAGGCCTGAGGGCCGATAATGCGCACATCACAGCCACACAGAGCGCCCAGCATTAGAAGCGAGTTCCCCATGTTGTTCCGTGCATCCCCAATATAGGCAAAGGAGATATCGTGCAGCGCCTTGGAGGAATATTCCGTCATGGTCAGCATATCAGCCAGCATCTGTGTTGGATGCCAGTCATCGGTCAGGCCATTGTAAACCGGAACGCCCGCATACTCTGCAAGCGTCTCCACAGCTTGTTGTCCGGCCCCACGAAACTCGATTGCATCAAACATGCGACCCAACACGCGCGCAGTGTCCTTCATGGATTCCTTATGACCGATCTGAGAGCCTGATGGATCCAGATAGGTGACATGGGCCCCCTGATCATGGGCAGCAACCTCAAACGCACAACGTGTGCGGGTCGAGGTTTTTTCAAAGACCAGACAGATGTTCTTGCCAACAAGCGTCTGCCGTTCTGTCCCTGAATATTTGGCTCGCTTTAGATCACGGGCCAGATCCAGCAAATAAAGCACTTCGCGTTGGTTGAAGTCCTTTAGCTTGAGGTAACTGCGACCTTTCAGATTGAAAGCCATCTTCCTTACTCTCCATCTCTCGGATGTTTGGTTGTTTAACGGAGGTTGCACAAACTAGTACTCCACGGCTTCGCGAATGACCGGGCAGGTCATGCAATGTCCGCCGCCGCGACCACGGCCCAGCTCGGCCCCGTCAATGGCGATCACTTCCACACCAGCGCGTTGGAGTTTTGAGTTTGTGTAGGTATTGCGGCGATAGCGACCACGGTCCCCGGCTCGATGCACACAACGTTGTTGCCGTCATCCCATTGCTCGCGTTCCTGGTCGTACGCGTTACCGCCTGTTGTCACCACAGTCAGCTTTTTGATGCCGAGCGCTTCTGCCACCACATCAAACAGATGGCCATCATCCTTGCGGTAGTCCACGTCTTCCGGTTTGTCGCCGGGGCGTATGGAGAAGCAGATGATCTCGTCACAGACACCTTGGAAAGCCGTTGCTTTATCCCGATCAAGCAGAGTGAAGACCGTATCCAGATGCATCGCTGCACGGCTCTTTGGCATCTGACAGGCGATCACGCGGTAGCTACATTGTTGCGGAAGAGCGCACGCGCGACCTGACCCACAGCCTGTGGCGTGGTGCGTTCGCCCATGCCGATCAGCACAACGCCGTTGCCAATAGGCATGACATCACCGCCTTCCACGGTGGACTCATGGTAGTCCTCATCCGGATCACCCCACCAGAAGTTCACCTTGCCTTTGAAGTGCGGATGGAATTTGTAAATCGCTGTGGTGAGCAGTGTTTCATTCTTGCGCGCCTGCCAGAACATGGGGTTCAGCGTCACACCGTTGTAGATCCAGCAGGTCGTATCGCGGGTAAACAGCGTATTCGGCAAGGGCGGGATAACAAAGTCATTTTGCTCCAGATAACTGCCAAAAACACCGGTTGGATTGAAACCGAGCTCGCCGCGGGCAATGCCGCCAATCAGGTGATCCGCAAGGAATTTATCGGGCTGCTCGAATAGCCAGCCCCTCAGATCATCAGCCATCCCATAACCAACCCGGTTATGAGTGATACGGCGATCCAACACCCATCGGCGTGCTTCCGGGTCTGCCAGCGTCTTTTCCAGCAAATTGTGCATCTCCAGCACCTTCACACCACGCTCTTCCATTCTCAGGCAGAAGTCGTAATGGTGCTTTTGCGCCTCGCGAACCCAGATCACATCATCAAACAGGAATTCCTGACAGTTGCCGGGTGTAAGACGCATATGTGCGAGCCCTGGACGGCAAACCATCACTTCTCTTAGTTTGCCAACTTCCGAATGAACACCAAACTCAGTCATGTTGCAGACTCCATTCCAGAATTCCTAGGTTTGAGAGATCAGCGTCTCTTTGTGTGTCGGAAAGGATGGCCAGATGAAGGCCTCCTTTGCGGAGTTTTCGAGGACTGTCTCTAAACACTGAGAGAAAGTGCAATTGAGATCAGGATGAACAAGATGATGACCAGTGGGATTGAGAACCGGATCCACTTGTCATAGGGCACCCGGCCAATGGCCAGACCGCCCATCACAACAGCGAATGTTGGATTGAACAGGTTCAATAGACCGTTGGCGGACTGGAACGCAGTCACCACATGTTCTGCGGCCACATTAGAGAATCCGGCCAGCGGTGCATGATCGGCATGGACAACACCGCCAGACCTGACGAGGACGGAACGAAGAATGACAGCACCAGCTCCAGCCAGAACATCACGTTGATGAAGGCAACCTTGTTCAGGCCGCTGACAGCCTGTTCAGACCAGTAAAGGACTGTGTCCGTAATCGATCCAGCATCCATCACAATAACGATGCCGCGGGCAACACCAATGATCAGTGCCACAGCCAGCAGATCACGTGCACCATCAAGGAAGTTGTCAACGAACTCATGTTCGCCTTGGCGTGCAATGATTCCCACAAGGATTGAGGCCGCAAGGAAGAGTGCCGCCATCTCGCCCATCCACCAGCCCAGAACCGCAACACCATAGACTAAAAGGGCAAACGTCAGGACAAAGACCGCGAGGATGAAACCGTCCTTGGCGGTAAAGTCGGGAATGTCGCTGGTTGAAGTGCCTTGAAGGAAATGCTTCTCGTTGTCCTCCTTCATGTCGGCCACAAGGGAGGTTGTAGGATCGGCTTTTACCTTGCGAGCGTAACGCATCACCCACGCAACGCAGACCATCCAGCCAACAAACAAGATCAGGAAGCGCAGCCAGATTCCGTCCGTGAACGGAACGCCAGCCGCATTGGATGCTATGACGGTCGCAAATGGATTTATGGTTGAACCGAGTGTTCCGATGCCCGCGCCCAGCATGATAACGGCAACACCCGTAAGGGAGTCATATCCTGCGCGTATCATCACCGGAATGATGAGCGCATAAAACGCAAGACTTTCCTCCGCCATCCCATAGATCGTTCCCCCTGCGGCAAAGAAAGCCATCAAGATGGGGATCATCAGGTTCTCTCGCCCCTTCAATCCCTTCATGATCCTGGCAATCCCGGCGTCAATCGCGCTGTGCGCGTCACAACCATAAGGAAGCCACCTATCACAAGAACGAAGACGGCAACATCAATCGCATTCGCCTCGTAAGACACCGGGTCATAAAGACCCGCAATCGGAGCGAGAAAAACTTCCACCGGACCCTGAGGACTTGGGTCTACCAGTTGGTATGTGCCCGGAACAGGAACTTCGCGATCAAGCACCGGATTGATCGCACGGTCGTACTTACTGCAGGAACGAACCAGTTGCAATCGCAACGAGAATGATAAGGGCAAACAAAATGGTAAATGCGGTAGGAAACTTGAACTTCGACATTTGCTTTTCCGCTTGGTTATGTGTCGAGTCTTCGAATGCTTCTGCTACCTAAAATGTATGTAGATGCTTAGGTCAATAGGTCTTCATTTTCTTGATTAAGGAGTGTCATTGTGTTTTTAAGTAAACTGAATCATGTTATTTGATGAGGTGTAATCTAATCGGTATTTTCAACTATAGGTATAGCCAAAATATCCGGTAAAGCACTTAACTCTACCCGATTTCCTGCTAACTTGAGGTGGATTGCAATAGAAAAAGAGGTTAACGCCTTAACTTGTATGAATGAGTTCTTAGATGAAACTCAGAAGCGTGCAGACAAGTTTTTCCGGATCGTAATAGGGCAGTGAAGCCGTGCTTGTCAGGTCCGCGCCGATCAGTGAAATGCCTTGTGCCTGCAGCGCAGCCCAATCAAATTCCGCCGCATATTTCTCGTCAGTCACGACAAAATTCAGCAGCCTGTTCGTTGGGGTGTCCTCGCCCGCATCGGCCCGCAAGTGCTTCAGTAAGGCGTCTACTGTTTCATTGGGGCTCATACCGAACTGCTCAGGATCATTGCCAAGGTTGAACGTAGACTTTCGGGTTCGAGCTGCGCGCAATGGATTTGCCGACGCCTTTTGGCAGAAGGTTGGCAATCAGACTGCTGTGAAAGCTTCCCGGTGGGTAGCAGATCATATCCGCAGTCTCGATAAGATGCTGCTTCTTTGGCGAGACCTCAATCTCCACCGGATCGCCTCCAGCCAGAGACCGGGTCAGGTATGTCCGTTTGATCCGGCTGCCAATGGGAGAGGTTTCCTTGCCGGTCATGTTGTGCTGCCCCACGATAATCTCGCCAGACTCCAGCTCAACCGCCAGATGCAGACGGGCGTCAACGGTGGCCAGCACCGTGCCAAGGGTGTTCACCAGCTTGGAGAACAGGAAAATAATCGGATCAAGCTTCTGATTGTTGTTCAAATACCCGCCAGCAAGAATCAGGTTACCGATACTTGCCCCCCGCAGATCGAAATCCGAGGGCATCGCGTCATGAAAGAAGGCAAGCTGATGCCGGATCAACCGGCGCATTGGGTTTGGAACACGGGCGATAAGTTGATCGTGCCCTTCAAGCATATCCACCAGCTCGCCGTGCAACTCCTCAAGAGACGCGGTCTTTGGGAAACGGTGGGTGAACAGCCGGTAGATCTCCGCTTGCCCCAAAACACTCTCATCCGCCAGCGCAATCAACCGCGAGCGCAGGTCACCAATAGCTGGCATCCCAAAGGCATGACGCAAAACAGCCGAACTCCCGCCACTATCAAACGGTGTCATCAAGTGAATGGAGTTTTGCGTATATTGCTTGAGGACACGCGCAGTTGGGTTGAGAGCGCTTCCCCCGCTGAAGAACAGAACCGCAGGACCAAGTTCCGGCAAGCGCTTGTAGCGACTGATGCGAACGGGATCTGGTAGGTTTAGACCGCGTGTAACACTGAACTGCTGCATAAATGAACTGGCCTGACTTTAAGATGTTCTACCCTGTTATCACAGGAGATCTAATTGATTGGTTTACCGCTAAATCGCGCAGTGCACCCGAAGAAATAGCCAGCATCCCCAAAGAACTCGTCAGCAAGCCCCAACTCTTCAGTGCCCCGTAGAAATGCCGAAGTATAAACCTCATCGGATGGTCCACTATATCAGTAAAACTCCTGAAAAATTAGAAATGAATATTCGTCACTCGTGAACCAGAGAGATTAAAACTGAGAATTACCTGTGGTTCCGACAGATTTAAGGACTATTATTGATATCAGTATTTGACTTGAGCAGGTTCAGAAGATGTAAGGCTCTGGAAATAACAAAAAATATAGAGAGAAGAGCATGAGTTCGCAGGCCCGGCCCGTTACTCAACCCGAGACTCAAGAGGCTTTCAAATCCATTCCCGAAGCATTCATGGAAACCGTTAAGCGGGTTGCCGACAAACCGGCATATTTTGTTCGCGGGGAAAATGGATGGAACGCAACCAGCTGGACCGAATATGGCGAACAGGTACGCGCCGCTGCAAAGGCACTGATCGCACTGGGGGTGAACCCCGGCGAGACAGTTTGCATCCTGAGCTACA
The DNA here is from genome assembly GCA_001310715.1 of Pseudovibrio sp. JCM 19062. Next base: position 30,691 of record BAXV01000002.1, on the reverse strand, counting down.
ACCGACCCGAATGGACCATCATGGACGTTGCCGCCATGATGATTGGTGCCGTACCAACCGGCATCTACTGGACCGCCGCGCCACCGGAAATCAACTACATCCTGCGCCACTCCCAAGGCCGCATTCTGCTGGCCGAAACCAAGGCGCAGCTGCAGGGCATTGGCGAACACCCAGACAACATGCACCACTTACGCAAGATCATTCGTCTGGATGGCCACATTGAGAATCCGGACCAGTACACCTGGGCAAATTTCATGTCCCTTGGGCAGGACAGTCCGGGACTGGAAGCAGAGCTAGACCGCCGCCTCAACGAGATTGAAGCTGAAGACATCGCATTGCAGATTTACACCTCAGGTACAACAGGCCAGCCCAAAGCTGTACAGATCAGCCACCGTGCCATTCGCGCCGAATCCGATGCGTTGGATCTGGTGTTCAGGGCCACACCAGCAGACCGCTATATCTCTTACCTGCCTATGGCCCACATTGCAGAACAGTGCGGCACCATCATTCAGGCCTGCGATACCGGCTATCCGGTCTACTACGCCAAGTCCGTGACCAGCCTTGGGGAGCACCTGCCAGAAGTGCGGCCCACTGTAACCTTTGGTGTGCCTAGGATCTTTGAGAAGATCCTCGAGAAGGTCGAAAAACAGCTCGACCATGAAACGGGCTTTAAAGGCAGGCTCATCCAATGGTCATTGCAAACCAGTAAGGATTGGCACGCGCAGACCCTGAATGGCAAATCCGCTGGCTTAGCTCTAAACATCAAGAAGAAAATCGCCAACCACCTAGTGCTCGACAAGATCAAACGCAAGATCGGCCTCGATAAAATGCGTATGTTTGTTAGCGGTGGGGCACCAGTATCCATGCGTATTCTGGAAGGCTTCACAGGCTGGATATCGTGATCTACGAAGTCTACGGCCAGTCTGAGAACTGCGGCGGAGCAACAATCAACGTCGTCGGTGCCACGCGTCTAGGATCGGTTGGCAAACCAATGCAAGGCGTCACAATCAAGATTGCCGGTGACGGCGAGATCCTATGCAAAGGCGATACGAACTTTTCCGGCTATGCGCACGACCCTGCCTCAACAGATGAGATCATGCGCGATGGCTGGCTCTATAGCGGGGATATCGGCTATCTGGATAAAGACGGCTTCCTTTTCATCACGGGGCGGAAAAAGGAGATCATCATCACCTCCGGAGGCAAGAACATCTCGCCAACCGGCCTTGAACATGACCTCATGGAGATTCCGCTGGTTGAGTACGCTGTCGTTGCCGGCAACAACCAGACCTTCCTCAGTGCACTACTGACCATTGACCACCAGATGGCACAGCGCTTTGCCTCTGAGAATAACATCAAGCCGGAAGATGTTTTGAAGTCGGACCAATTACGCAGTGTCGTGCAAGTTGGCATCAACAAAGTGAATGCCCGACATTCACGGGCTGAACGCATTCGCAAGTTTGAGATTCTACCAAGCGGTTTCTCCATTCAGACGGGTGAACTGACACCAACCCTCAAGGTCAAGCGCGCCAAAGTGCTCAACAACCACGCGGATGCGCTGGAAACAATTTACAAGCATGATGATTGAAGCTGCTCACCTTGCACTCACTGTGAAATCAACGCATATTTCGTTTGTGTAATATTATTACGTAACATATAACAGCCATCCCTTTCGTGGTGCAGCCCACGGCGAGTTGAGGTGTCTAACGTGCAATTGATTGAAATGGATGGAGTCGGGATCAAACGGCAGGGCCGATGGTTGATCCAGAACGTCTCATTAAGTGTGAAGTCCGGTGAAATCGTAACACTGATCGGACCCAACGGAGCAGGCAAAAGCACAACGGCCAAAACTGCGCTGGGCGTGCTGAAAGCAGACGTGGGTACAATCAAGCGGAAGCCTGACCTCACTGTGGCTACGTCCCGCAAAAACTCGCCATCGACTGGACCATGCCGCTCACCGTGCGCCGCCTGATGAGCCTGACCGCAAAACCCACTACGGCCGAAATCGAGGCAGTGCTGGAGAAAACCGGCATCCCCCACTTGATCGACTCCAATGTGCAGCAGTTGTCTGGCGGTGAGTATCAAAGAGCACTGTTAGCACGCGCGATTCTGCGTCGTCCGGACCTTCTTGTGCTTGATGAACCGGTGCAGGGCGTAGACTACTCAGGCGAGATTGCGCTTTACAATTTGATCCTGAAGATCCGGGAGGAGCTGAACTGCGGGATCCTGCTTATCTCCCATGACCTGCACGTTGTGATGGCTCAGACAGATACAGTTGTCTGCCTCAATGGACATGTGTGCTGCAGCGGTGCGCCAGAACATGTCGCCGCGTCTGATGCCTACAGGCAAATGTTCGGGGATGCGGCCTCCCAGTCTCTGGCAATCTACAACCACCATCACGATCACAGCCACAAGGCTGACGGCACAATTGTTCCGTCTAAAGGCGATTCTGGAGACTGCTGCAATCATGGATGATTTCATTATCAGAGCCATGTTGGCCGGAATTGGCCTCGCCCTAGTCAGCGGCCCTCTTGGCTGCTTCGTCGTCTGGCGCCGCATGGCTTACTTCGGCGATACAATGGCCCACTCCGCCCTTCTGGGCGTTGCATTGGCATTCCTCTTGAACATCAACCTCATGCTGGGCGTACTCGCGGTAACGGTTACCGTTTCCATATGCCTGCTCATCCTGCAAAAGCGCGGCTCACTCTCAACAGATGCCTTGCTTGGACTGCTCTCACACTCAGCACTCGCGCTCGGCATGGTCCTGATCGCCTTCATGAGCGACCTGCGCTTTGATCTGCTCTCCCTGCTGTTTGGTGACATCCTTGCTGTTGGCAATGAGGACGTAATTGCCATCTATGCCTGCGCAGCGGTTATTCTGGGCTTGATGTACTTCCTCTGGCGCCCCTTGCTGGCATCCACGGTCAATCGCGAACTGGCGGAGGCGGAAGGCTTCAATCCTGACCTCACACAGCTTATCTTCATGGTCATGATGGCAGCCATCATCGCAATTGCAATGAAGATTGTGGGTGTTCTGCTAATTACGGCCCTGTTAATCATCCCAGCAGCAACAGCGCGTTGGTTTGCAAAAACACCGGAACAAATGGCAGTTGCCTCAGCAATCATCGGCATTGCCAGCGTAATTCTGGGGCTGGAAGGCTCCCTGCAATTCGACAGTGCATCTGGCCCGTCTATCGTAGTGGCCAGCCTCTGTATATTTTTACTGTCACTGTTTGCATCCCGACTCATAAATGGGGTACTGGCAAAGGACAAAGGGCAATAGCTTGGAAGAATTGGCAATGGCAACCGCAGAATTGAAGCTCACAAAAAAATCAGCGTCTTGTTCTGGACCTGCTGTGTTCCTCAGATGCACCCATGAGCGCGTACTCAATTCTCGACCAGCTCCGCTCGGAAGGCCTGCGCGCGCCGCTACAGGTCTATCGCGCCTTGGATAAGCTCATCGGGCTTGGTGTAGTGCATCGCCTTGAAAGCATGAATGCCTTTGTTGCTTGCGCCCATCCATCATGTCACTCGGTGGAGATGGTTGGCTTTGCGATCTGCGAAACCTGCGGCAAGGCCTTGGAATTTGCCGATAATGATATTGCGGAGATCCTGAGCGGTTGGGCCAGTGCCAACGGCTTTGCCGCCAAATCAACTTCCGTTGAGATCAAAGGCACCTGCGCCTCCTGCCAGAAAACAGCTGAAAGCGCTTCAGGAACTGAGTGAGAACCTGCGTCGCAGATCAAACAGGCTCGGCACATCGCTTTCTGTGTGATGCAGCTCGGAAGGATCAATCAGCTCTCGTGAGATCCAGTTGGTCGTATAGAGCAGGGGCTTTTTCTGCTGCCGTTGACTTGGTTGCCCCCCAAAACCGCTGCCATCTACCAAGATAAGATCGCTGGGAAGTTTTCGTCTCAGTTCCGAAAGGCTTGAGAACAACAGTGACCGGTTTTTACTGCATACCTGCAATCCGGTTGCCCGCTCTGCCAGCCGTGCCAGCATATCGGGGAAAGAGCTCGTCCGCTCACTCACCACGTATCTGAGGAAGATGCCGGGTGAGTAGTCCCCGAATAGACTCTCTATAGCCTCTTCAGGATGCACTTCGCTAAGATTGCGGAAGGGAACATAGAGTGCATTTTCGTTGTTGTAGAAGCTTTCGTGACGAACCGTATTAAAGTGCCCTGATGCTTGGAGGAAAACATGTGGCTCCGCTGACTCTCTTCAGGCTCCAGCTCCTCATTGATCACGCGAAGCCCACCACTATAAAGCGGGTCTCCATAGGCGAGCACAAGAGCGCCGGAAATACGCTGAAAGCTCTGGTCAAACTCTCTGTCAGGGGAGGGGCCGATGCTCAAAAGCAGATCAGATGCGATAAGGATGCGTGTCGGTATCGGACACGTTCCGCCATGATCGCTCCAAATGACCTCAAGGTCGCTCAAACTGGCAAAGTCGTTTGGCTGCACAGTTCACTAGTCCTTTTAAAGATTGAAGCTCGGCCTTGGGAGCCAACAAAATCAATAATGAGGACTAATTGACCCAACGGCAAGTCGCAGGAAGCTCAAACCATCAATCTGGAGAAACAAATCTCATTCTGTGGCATGAGCGCTACAGCAACAACACCTGTTGACTTGTTGCGACTGTAGCGCCTGCAAAAGGAAGGAGAAGAACCTGCGGCGAGGAGCGATATTATCGCCGCAGGGGTGTGTCAGCGATGTTTAAGGCGCTGCCAAATAGGCAGGTTGCATCGTGGAACCTGGTGTTGCACCAGCGCCTGCGCCGGCAACTTTATAGCCGTTCACCGCGCGGCGTGGCGCGCTCTTGCTGTTCGCTGGCTTGCGATTGCTACCGCGATAATCCACGTTGATGCCAAGCTCGTTGATCATTGCCACGAGCTGAGAGCGGGAATAGAAACCCAAAGTGCTCAGCAGCGCAGAGACGTGATGCTTCACAGTCGCTTCGGAAATGCCCAGCTCATGCGCGATCTGCTTATTCAGCTTACCCTCTTTCAGATAAGTCAGAATGGTTGCTGACGGCGTGTCAGGTTGGCAAGACCTTCATAGAAATCGACGCTAAACGCATTCTGCGCCTCTTCACTATCAGAGATCAGTTCTACAGTGCCACCGGTCAGGATGGCCTTGAAGACAGAAAAGTCAGCAGTCTTGGGAACCGCAGCGCTTGCGCCGCGGGCCACGAAGTAATCAGAAAGACCCGGATTATCCTGCTCCAGCAGCATGACCAGGCTGGAGACCTCATGGTTCTCCAGCAGCGCGGACACAGTACCAGACCTGGGGCACCCTTCATGCGAGGGTTCACAAGTACAACTGCGGAAGGGTGAAGCTCTACCCAAGTTTGCAACTCGGAAAAGCTCTTCGTCACAAGTACATTCACGCCATGGAACTCATTGGAGTAGATACTCGCGAGTGCTCTGGAAAATGCCGGATGTGGATCACCAATAATAACAGTGTGCATGGAAACCTTCTCCCTTAGGGTTCCAACAGTGGAATGACGCTCCCGATACATAATTTCTCCTCCCTAAACTATGCACTAAGTGTTTCGTCTTATCTCTTGAAAAAAAATACATGCATATGGTTTTTTTACAAGCGTTGTTGTGAGGCTCCATGAAAAATAATTTTCCTGATTCCACCGAAACGCGTAAATCGACCCAGGCAGAAAAGAGTAATCGCATGCGTAAGGAGATACTCCTTGCCGCGATCAGCTGTTTGTATGAATTTGGCTATCACCGTGCATCTATTAAGAAAATCACGGAAAAGACCAAGTTTTCTCAGGGTGCGCTGCAGCATCATTTCCACACCAAAGAAGATTTGATGGTCTTTGTTCTGGAACGATTGCTGGCTAAATCAGTGCGCTTAACTTTGGAGTGGTTGAACGAAATCGGTGAGGATAAAAGCAGAATTTCCGAGCTGACGATCAAATGGTGGACGAATCAGGCTAACTCTCCCGAGTACCTCACCATGATGGAGATTCTTGTTGCAGCGCGAACAGAAGAGGCGTTGCGTCGCCGCATCAAACCCACTTTCGACAACTTCGCAAGAGTTACTGATGATCGCATTTTGGCGATTTTTGATAGTGATAAAATCAGCCAGAGAAATGCACGCACGCTCATTACAGCCTCAAGGCACATGATGACTGGCCTGATCACATCGGATGGTTTGTTCATGAATGAGGAAGATAAGCAGATCTACATCGAGCACTGGGCGACGTATCTGCAGCATCTTTTTGAGAAAAAAAATGCAGGAAACTGTATAGACCTTAGTCTATATGGCATCCGGGCACGCGGCCCGAATGCACGATCTTGTAGCAGCCGTGATTAGATCAGCTGGCTAAGCTTCATTGCAATGCTCATGTCACCATCAATGGTGAACTTGCCCTGCATGAATGCAGCGGTTGGATCCAGATCGCCAGCAATCAGAGACTGAAGGTCTTCAAAAGAGACACCAATGGTACAATCAACATCCTGATTGGTGGTTGAGATGGAGTTGCCATCAATCACCAGAATGCCATCATCACCACAGTCAAACTTGAGTGAGCTGTCAAAGTCGCTGGATTCAACGCGGCCTTTCAGGTCATTTACAATTGCGTCCATGCTCATATTTGTTCCCTCCATCTGGTAGTTTTCAGTGTTTGAAAAGTTCAGTCAGATGCCTAAAGTGTCCTACCCAGTACTTTGCGTGTTACGCATCAGGCATCTTGTTAACGTAAGCGTAATCCAGCAAGCGCCGATTGTAAAGAGATCAGATGCTGCTTCTTAGTGATTACCCATGCTGCCTTAGTAGGAGGCGCCTGCCAGCTGATCTGCTAGTGATTTTGTTTTTTTCAGTTGTAATATCACCGGTATGCTTCGTTGCGACGGGCTCGACCAGCACGATCCAGCATTCCTCCTCGGCAACAGGGTTGTGCATTCTTCCTTTCGGGACAACGTGAAAATCACCAGCGTTGAGCGTTACCGCATCCCCTTCATACTCAATCGTGACGCTGCCCTTCACAACATAGAAGAGCTCATCCTCTTTATCATGCTTGTGCCAGGCGAGGTCTCCTTTGATCTTCGCAACCTTAACATACTGGTCGTTCACTTGAGCCACGACCCGAGGAGACCAGTAGTCAGTGATCTTTTCGAACTCGGAAATAAAGTTGCCAATCATAAAAAGCCTCATGCAAACACGCGAATAATGGATATATGGGAGTGTCACGCGTAGGAACAACATGAACCGTCGCACATTCATTGACGTTTGTTTGCAAGCCGCTATAAGCGCCTCCATGAACAGTCCAAGCACCCCCTTTGTATACGCACCGCCCATGGAGCCGTTCCTTGATGTTGTCCATCAGGACGACCAGCTTCTGGTTCTCAACAAGCCGAGCGGCTTGCTGAGCGTCCCCGGCCGCGCAGAGGAGCATAAGGACTGTCTGGAGAGCCGGGCGCAATCAGTCTATCCAACGGCCACCACCATCCACCGGCTGGATATGGATACCTCTGGCCTGCTTTGCATGGCTATGAACAAAGACGCCCACCGGCATGTGGGACTTCAATTCGAAAAACGTATGACGCGAAAGGCCTACATCGCGCGCGTCTGGGGGCATCTGAAGGAAGAGCAGGGTGAGGTTGACCTTCCCTTGCGCTGCGACTGGCCCAACCGCCCAAAGCAAATGGTTGATCATGAACTGGGCCGCTCCGCACTCACTAAATGGGAAGTTGTGAGCCGCGAGGACAAGACGACCCTCGTCAAACTGATGCCGGTCACCGGGCGATCCCACCAGCTGCGTGTTCACATGCTGGCCCTTGGCCATCCAATCGTGGGCGACCGCTTCTATGCAGAAGGGGAGGCGCTGTCCTTCTCGCAGCGATTGCATCTCCACGCCCAGACCCTCGAGCTGCGTCACCCTATTGGCGGTGAGTACAACACCTTCACAGCATCCTGCCCGTTTTGGGACCTGTAGCCTGCATATACAGCTCGAGCTCATTAAACTTGTAAAAATTAGTAATATTAAATACGAGCAATTGCCTATTTCACGCGAGCAGAGCGCAATATTCACAAGCAATAGGTGAAAATACCCTCGAATGACCACAGGGAAGCAACTTTGTCGCAGTTTAGGGTAGAGAACTTGTCCTAAAAATAGAGTGCCTGGAATAGGGTAGGGCGATGCTCACCACTGTATACACTTAACCTATTGAATTAAAATTGGAATATCACAGTTTTTACCTGCAAAGACTGTATGCAATGCTATGCAAAAAAATGACAAGTCCCTTGTTTGTGATCAAATCAGCCCCTGAATGCAGGTCGCTCAGGCTGAGTTTTATGACATCCTATTCATATATCTCTGTTTTTTTTGACTTATGTCATGCGTCCGCCACAAGATGTGACCAATAATATCCGTGTCGAAGAGAAGAACAGCTTCCTCCCTTGAACTGTTTTGTGACAAATGCCGATCTGCTGTCACGTTTCGTCTTCGGTTCTTACCTACGGAGAAGAAAATGCCTGTCACTAATCGCCAAGAACTAGACGCCTGGTCGCCCGGGTTAAAAAAAAGCGCAACAAGTCTATGCAACATACACTCAGGAACAGGTAGATAAGATCTTCCGCGCTGCAGCTTTGGCAGCTGCTGATGCCCGTATTCCGCTCTCCCGCATGGCGGTTGAAGAAACCGGTATGGGCGTGATGGAAGACAAGGTAATCAAAAACCAGTTCGCATCCGAGTACATCTATAATAAATACAAGGATGAGCAGACCTGCGGTATCCTTTCTGAAGATGAAACCTTCGGAACAATCACCATTGCAGAACCGACAGGCATCATTTGCGGCATCGTTCCAACTACGAACCGACCTCTACCGCAATCTTTAAAGCGCTCATTTCTTTGAAGACCCGCAACGGTATCATCTTTAGCCCGCACCCACGCGCCAAGCTGGCAACCAACGAGGCTGCACGCATCGTTCTCGAAGCAGCCATCAAAGCGGGGGCTCCTAAAGACATCATCGGTTGGATTGACGTTCCATCTGTAGAACTCTCCAACGCTCTGATGACCCACGACGGTATCAACCTGATCCTTGCGACCGGTGGTCCGGGCATGGTGAAGGCCGCTTACTCTTCCGGTAAGCCGGCAATCGGCGTGGGTGCAGGTAACACACCTGTGGTCGTGGACGAATTTGCAGACGTAAAACGCATGGTCGCATCCGTGCTCATGTCCAAAACCTTCGACAACGGCGTGATATGTGCATCTGAGCAGTCTGTCATTGTTGTAGAAGATGTCTACGAGCAGGTAAAAGAACGCTTCTCAACCCACAAAGGCTACATCCTGCAAGGCAAAGAGCTTCAGGCTGTGAAAGACGTTCTACTGAAAAACGGTGCGCTCAATGCAGCAATCGTCGGTCAGCCTGCTGCAAAAATTGCCGATATGGCTGGCGTCAAAGTTCCGGCGGACACCAAGATCCTTATTGGTGAAGTCACAGAGGCAAGCGAAGCAGAAGCATTCGCTCACGAAAAGCTGTCTCCAACTCTGGCAATGTACAAAGCCAAGAACTTCGATGCAGCCTGCGACATCGCTGAGAAGCTCGTTACAATGGGCGGCATCGGCCACACCTCTGTATTCTATACAGATCAGGACCGTTGCGAAGATCGCGTCAAAGAGTTCGGTCGCCGCATGAAGACCGCTCGTATCCTGATCAACACACCAGCCTCTCACGGCGGTATCGGTGATCTTTACAACTTCTCTCTCGCTCCATCCCTGACACTGGGTTGTGGCTCTTGGGGTGGTAACTCCATCAGTGAGAATGTTGGTCCAAAGCACCTGATCAATAAGAAGACCGTTGCGAAGCGAGCAGAAAACATGTTGTGGCACAAACTGCCTGAATCCATCTACTTCCGCCGCGGCTGTCTGCCAATCGCACTGGGTGATCTTGAAGGCAAAAAACGTGCACTGATTGTCACCGACAACTTCCTATTCAAGAACGGCTACACCGATGAAACCGTTCGCGTGCTGAAGAGCATGGGCATGGAAACCGATGTCTTCTACGAAGTTGAAGCAGACCCAACCCTATCTGTTGTGCGCAAAGGCGCAGAACTGTGCCGGCCTTCAAGCCAGACGTTATCGTCGCTCTGGGCGGTGGTTCCCCAATGGATGCGGCAAAGATCATGTGGGTTATGTACGAGCATCCGGAAGTGGACTTCGCGGACCTTGCTCTTCGCTTCATGGATATCCGCAAGCGTATCTACAAGTTCCCGAAAATGGGCGAAAAGGCCATGATGGTCGCGATCCCAACCACATCTGGTACCGGTTCTGAAGTAACCCCGTTTGCAGTGGTAACTGATGATGAAACCGGTCAGAAGTACCCGATTGCGGACTATGAGCTGACCCCGAACATGGCAATTGTTGACGCCAACTTCGTCATGAACATGCCTAAGTCTCTCACCGCCTTCGGTGGCATCGACGCCATCACCCACGCAACAGAAGCTTACGTCTCTGTTCTGGCCAACGAATACTCTGACGGTCAGGCCCTGCAGGCTCTCAAGCTTCTGAAAGAGAACCTGGTTGAAAGCTACGAGAAGGGCGCAAAAGCACCAGTGCTCGCGAAAAAGTCCACAACGGAGCAACAATCGCTGGTATTGCCTTCGCAAACTCCTTCCTGGGTGTCTGCCACTCTATTGCTCACAAGATCGGTGCGACTTTCCACGTGCCGCATGGTTTGGCAAATGCGATGCTGATCTCTAACGTGATCCGCTACAACGCAAACGACAACCCAAGCAAGCAGACCGCGTTCTCTCAGTACGACCGTCCGCAAGCCAAATGCCGCTACGGCGACATTGCAGATCACCTTGGCCTGACAGCTTCCGGTGATGACAACGATGCAAAGGTTGAAAAACTCGTTGCATGGATTGAGAGCGTCAAGAAGTCTCTCGAAATCCCAGCTGGCTTCAAAGACCTTGGCATCACTGAAGAGCAGTTCATGGCAAAGCTCGACGAAGTCGCAGTGGAAGCGTTTGATGATCAGTGCACCGGTGCAAACCCACGCTACCCGCTGATCGATGAGATCAAACAGCTCCTTCTCGATGGCTACTATGGTCGCGTCTACGTAGAGGGCCGCGCGGAGGATGTGGTAGATCTTGCAGAGGAAAAAGCGAAGAAAGCTTCCAAAGCTAAAGCCTAATTCTCGCAGCACACATTGCGCTCGAAGAAAAACCCCGGGGCTTGGCTCCGGGGTTTTTGCATGAGAAGGCAAATAGTATAATGTGGTGTTGTATTATTTAATGCACTCTATAGTTGCGTAAAAGCAACAGCTGGCCCCTAGAAGATTCCGCTGCGTTAAAAGTCTCTTCCGTTTGATACTGCGCTTTGTCTATGCTGGCCGCCTTGTTTAACAACGCGAGAAATCAATTTTGCCTATGTAATCACCGGTCTCTTTTAGTCTATCATTGTTCCGTAACTGACATACGTTTGTTGCGGCGCGCTTTGTATTGCGCGGATGGTGGCATGAGACCGGTTTGGCCTCGTGATTTCTGGTACCACCCATGCGCATTTTTGCGCGCTGCTTTTTTTTAAAATCCTTTGCCTTACCGTGTGCTGTAACGGCGTCATGCTGTCCATCCGCTTTTTGATAAGTGGAAATCTTAAAGCATGTCGAAATCGCTTAAATGCGTCTGGACACTTCAGCCAGAAAACCCACCACGCCCAGTCATTCCTTGCAAAAGCTGCGGCACTCTCAAACCGTTCAAGCCATCGGGTAAGTTCCGCCTCAACGCAAATAGCACTAAGCTGGATGCATGGCTCATCTACAAATGCGTCTCCTGCGATGCCACATGGAACCGGCCAATCTTCGAACGCCGGTCCCGTAGGCAAATTGGCCCGGACCAAATGGAGGCACTGCAAAGTAACTGCCCTGAGCATGTCAGAAACGTTGCCTTCGATAAGTCGGGCTTGCCTGCAGTGGCTGCACCAGATGAACGCGAAACAGCTATCACTGTTCACAAACAAACCTTGAGCGGTGACGGGCCGGATTGGACGCATCTGGAGATCCGACTGGAACTGGCACTGCCCGTAAGCGTACGGCTGGACAGATTGCTGGCTCTTGAACTCGGTATCTCAAGAAATGCCTTAGAGACCTTGCGAAACAAGGCTCTCTTTGCGGCAATAACGGAGCTCCTCTTCAACTGAAGAAACCTCCCAAAGATGGCACACTTGTATGCCTGCAACTGGTAAACCAGCCCGCTCTGAAAGCACAGCTCAATGCGATGCTGTTTGCTCTTGAAGCCTCTGACTAACCAGTTTGGAACAGTAGACCTCGGAGCACAGCTCCGGGGTTTTCCATAGAAAGGGATGTTGGGAAATGGTAGCTTCTCAGCATGAAGATAAAGCAGCAGCGCTTCTCCTATCGGGAGGATGCCAACATCCGAGATTCCCCGATGAAGGCCCCATCTCTGTCATGGACGCCACCTGCGGCCTCTGCGCCAAAGCAGCCACTTGGATTGCACATAATGATAGAGCAGGGGACTTCAAAATTGTACCATTACAATCCGGCTTAGGCGAAGCACTGGCACAGCATTATGGACTTGATCCCTCCAACCCGTCCACATGGCTCTATCTGGAAGGCGAAACCGCTTACACATCCTTCGATGCGCTAATACGCGTCGGATCACGGCTTGGAGGAATATGGAAGCTCCTGATCGTCCTACGCATCCTCCCCAGGCACTTGCAAGACGCCCTCTACTCTCTCATCGCCCGCAATCGCTACAGATTCTGGGGAAGAGCCGACCTATGCTCTCTGCCAGACCCCGAAGTTCAAAAAAGACTCCTCTGATGGTCTGTCTGAGTTGCAGCTCTAGATTGCACAAAACGGAATGCGCTTGTAAAAGCGCTCTATCTGTAATCAGCTTGTATATTATTCGAAGTGATACCAGTCAGATATGCAACTAATCGTATGTGAGAGCTGTAAGATGACGAAGGAAATTGAACAGTCCCTTTTTAATGCAGCTATGCAGCTGATTGAACAGCGCTACCCTACCGAGTGGGGAGGAGCGGCGGCGGCCATCAGAACTGAGACAGGGAAGATTCTGACTAGCGTTGCCCCCGAAACAAAGAATGATGGGTTGTCACTGTGTATGGAGGTAGGCGCAATTCTTGAGGCTCACAAAATCGATGAGACAGTAACCCACTCCCTGTGCATTTGTAGAGAAGATGAATACAGCTCCTACCTTATTCTGATACCTTGCGGGATTTGCCAGGAGCGACTAGTGCATTGGGGTGGGGATGTTATGGCTGCAGTTTCCAACGCGGAGAATACACTGATATTCAAACCGTTGCGCGAACTGCAACCACATCACTGGTCGATTGTGAATGGGGAAGTACTGTAAGCCAATCATGCCGCAAAACTGTAGCGATCTTGTTCAGCTGGAAGTGAGGTAAAGTTATGCTGGTGGTGTACATGACACCCTTTATTGCTCCCTTCAAAGAACATACCTTGCATTCTCCGCGGCCTTGACGGTGAATTATGGTCTCACTCATAGTTTGAAACTGGTCCTCTATTGAGGTAGATAAAAGAACTCCGCAGCCCCAACTAAGAAAAATGAAAAGAGGTCGCGATCGAGAGCCTTGTAAACTTTCTTAATACAATTTTTTTATGACTACATTTTGCTTGTAGGTCTGCTTGGTGTAGGGGTGTTAATTACATTTAGACTTAAGTTTATTCAGTTTCGTCACTTTGGTCATTTCTTTCATGTCCTCCTTAAATCCGGCTCAGCAGATCAAAGCGGCATTTCTCCAGTTCAAGCGCTGTGTACCAGTTTGGCCTCTCGCATTGGTACAGGAAATCTGGCCGGAGTAGCGGTTGCGCTCACGTTAGGAGGCCCTGGTGCTATTTTTTTGGATGTGGATGGTTGCGATAGTAGGGATGGCGACCGCCTACGCTGAGAGCACTCTGGCGCAGCTTTACAAAGTACAAGATAGCGAAGGGCAGTTCCGTGGAGGACCAGCCCAGTATATTTTGGCTGGGCTCAAAATGCCTGTCTTAGCCTATGCATTTGCTGTTGCACTTATATTTTGCTCAGGGCTGGTTTTCTCCGCTGTGCAGTCAAACTCAATTGCATCCGCAATGGAGGAGGCCTTCGCCGTTCCCGAGTTGGTCACAGGGGTTCTTCTAACAGTTTTCGCTGGTTTCATAATTTTTGGAGGTATCCGCAAGATAGCTCAGTTTGCGGTGATCGTTGTACCATTCATGGCCGCTGCCTACGTAATTGTCACAGTGGGTGTAGTCCTTCTCAATATAGAGGAGGTTCCATCACTCTTATGGAGAATCGTTGCCTCCGCTTTTGGCTTTGATCAGGCAGCTGGCGGGGTCACTGGCGGAATGTTAGCGGCAATGTCGAATGGAATTCGTCGTGGACTATACTCCAACGAAGCAGGGATGGGGACTGTCCCAAACATCGCCGCATCCACATCTCCGAGCCCGCATCACCCTGCTACGCAAGGATTTACGCAAGCGGTTGGCGTGTTCATCGATACAATTGTGATCTGCACAGCCACGGCTTTGCTCATCCTGCTTTCTGGCGCTTATGAACCCGGTGGCTCCTTAACGGGTATAGCTTTGACCCAAGCCGCTGCGAGTGAGCATCTTGGTTCCACCGGTACCTATTTCATCGCCGTAGCAATCTTCTTTTTCGCTTTCACAACGATCGTCGCGAACTTTTCTTATGCAGAAAATGTCGTCGTCTTTCTGAGCCATGGGCGAAAATCGGCGATCCCCCTGCTTCGCTTTGGTGCGCTTGGTATGGTTTTTTGGGGATCGTTGCAATCTGTGACGACAGTCTTTAACAGCGCCGATGCCGCCATGGGTTTCATGGCAACAATCAATCTATTTGCTTTGACCCTGCTTTTGCCAAAAGTGGTCGCAGTCACCAAAGACTATTTCAAATATATAAGGGCAGGACAGGAGCCCAAATTCGATATTTCGGAACATCCTGATTTGGCAGAGGGGGTCAACAGTTCCATATGGACTGAGAAGCAAGATGTTCCCAAGAGCACCAAAAAGAGCGAGTGAGATCTTACCGCATTCTCTGCACCTGCTACCCCTCACTGGCTGCGGACAAAGTCCCATCCGGCCCGTCCTGCCTCTTTTGATGAACTATTCGAAAGGCAGGTGTAACCAACTGAGGTCATCGCGGGTTGTTACAGTTGAGAAAGCAGCAAAAGAGCATATCCGTCAAATGAAATAACAGGCCCAGAAGAAAAGCTAGAGCCTGTTATTCCTTTTCTACTCTAAGCTTGTATTCAGTTGGGTCGGTGCATGTTTTTGATTTTCTTATCGGTGTTGTACTGCCCCAGTGCATATACAGCCCAGATTGCTGCCGGTAGCCAGCCGATCAACGTAATTTGAAGCAAGAGACAAAAGATCCCCTGAAACGGACGGTTGATTGTGAAGAACACAACAAACGGAAGCAGGATAGCCAGGATCAATCGCATAAATAAATTCTCCGCACGAATAATAGTAGCCCTCACCACACACAGTTTTATGTGGTTAAGAGGACGGTGTTCAGAGTTGCATAATGAAATTAGAAACATCTGAATCTCGGTAGTGATGTATGTCGTATCTGAGCCTCCGATTTCAAGCATTTTGCGCAGGGCCAGCGGATAAGGCAGTTGACAAAAGAAGACATCAGGCCAGTAGTCAGTCGTCGGGGATGAAAAATAACCTCCCTACGAGTTGCCTGATCTTTGCGAATACCAGCCCAAAACTGAAGCTTTGCATTCGCAAATGGCAAGACGTTCCAACTTGAGTTGGAATCCGTCTTCCCTCCTTAATATGACCATAGGTTATGTGCTTATTGTTCCGCTGACGCCGCCGCAAAAAACGGAACGAGCATATGCCCTATCAAGTCTGGATAAAATCTACCGCCATTGGTACAGCTTCCGTCCTTGCTGCCTGCGCCACCGAGCATGACATCAGCGGGCAATACAATGATGGATCGGGAAACGTCTCTGGGCAAATACAAACCGGAGCTGCCGGCAGTCCTGACGGGGCAACACTGACACTTACGGATTCAAATGGCCGTACATGCACTGGAACGATCGCTGGAAGTCGTGGCCGTCATGACTCTGGTCGCTATGCAAGTGCTGTGTACTGTGATGACGGTACAGCTGGCACCGTCAATTTAATACGCGGAGTTGGGAGTGGCGTCGTCGCCAACCAGCCCGTAACTTTCACATATGATCCCAACTTCCCCGATGTGAGAGTCTCCGTTGATATCGAATGATCACGTCTGTGATTGACATGCTCGATTACAGGCCACTTTGGAAGGCGTTTATTTTAACGCGAGATGACCCTAGGTGTTTCGCGGCCTTCAATACAATGTAACTTGCATGATCCAATTTTCATCGGGATTCGACTTGCTATCGTAATCTACCTGAGCTGCTTGTACCTATGCTAAGTAGGTAACGATTGAGCGCTTATTAAACTATACTTTTAGTAGAGTTAATATAAATTAATATCAGTAGTAGTTTCCTTTGCGTCTGCAATCATGATTAGGGCAAGCCTCAATGAAAAGGCACGTAATTTACATCCCCGGATACGATCCACGCCCTTCCGAAGTTGCATTTTCATTCTTCCAAAAAGAAATTGCCCGATATGGGGATCTGCGAAATGTTGCGTGTACTCTGGAGGCAACCAAAGGTCTGGATGAAGGAAATTCTCATTACGCATTGTGGCAAGCGCGATCCAATCAGCCCGGTAAAATGGCGGATACCGATCTGTATTTCGTTAATTGGCGCGACTTAGTTCTGCGGGAGTTTCAGCTCTCCGGCCCCATGCGTATTCTGCTAGGTTTTTGGACCTTCGCGCATATGGTCTTTTCAGGCTACTATTTTCGTCTGCTCCAGCGTCACGTCTACTCGACACTGTTTTGGGCATATCCGCCGCTCTTTTTTTGCGGTTCTTATCTGGGCGACAGTCTATCCGCTCGGGCTTTTAGTGGAGATGGTGAGCTGGCAGGATTACAAGCAATCTGCCCTCGCTATTGCGGGCCTCGTCCTGTGGCCGCTTGCTGTTTATCGTGGGTCGTGGCTCTTAGAGCGGCACACCTACTTCTGGTACTTAACAAACGATTGCATCTCGATCCGGCGCTATTCTTTGGACAGGGACATAGAGCTGCGCACGCGTATAAAAAGTGTCAGTCAACTCATATTGCAGGTTCACGAAAATGCAGCGCCACAGGATGAGGTGATCGTGCTGGGACACAGCTCTGGCTGTATGCTGTTGGTTGACGCAATGCACGAAGCCCTCCGCATGGATCCAGCTTTGGGAACGTCAGGAGCAAAAATAAGGTGCCTGACTCTCGGCTCCGCGTTCAACTACTTCTGCGGATATTCGGGAAGTACAAAGCTGAGAAACGCAATCGCAGCGCTCGCGGCGAACCAGACTATACATTGGCGCGATGTCTATGCGGCGGAAGACATAATCTGCAATGGCAAGTTTCCCTCTCTGCAAGATTTTACAAGAAAGCGCGAACTGAGCGACAAGGAAGGACCTGAGCAAATACGAACCAGAATTGCAGCCTCTTTGACCCAAGAGCGCTATCGCGCCTTACGGGGCCAAGTGTTCAACATGCACTTTTGCTACCTACTCGCCAGCGACAACCAAGGCTATTTCGACCTCTATGATGAACTCCTAGGTCTCGAAGAAGCAACAGCCGACGAGAGTAAAGAGCTCGCATTAACGGCAGCGCCGATCAACTGACCTCCGCGGAAAAACTCCCTGATCGAACAGGCGATTGTTTTCACACGGGCATTGGAGACACGCCATACTCCGAACTCAGATCAACGATATCTCTCTGCTCAGGTTTGCTGAAGAGAAGGGTCTATATGCCATGTCAGGTTCACTTGCAGACAATCGATATATGCTTAGCGAGCGAGAAGAAGCGGCTCACCGGTATCTGCTTTTGGACAGGTTTCTGCATGGATCCACACAATTGGGCCTCGCAAAACTTAAGGTCCCCACCACCGCGAGTGTTTTAGACCTTGGATGTGGTATCGGTGAAGCTGCTTGTTATTTCGCTAAAGAAAATTTCCCAAACGGGCGAGTAACTGGCTTGATGCGGTTCAGGTTTTTATCGCACTTGCAGCTCGCAAAGCGGCAGAGGAAGCGATTCAAAATGTTCATTTTGTGTGCTCTGATGCAGCGGCGTTCGAGTATGGGACCAATCAATACGACCTTGTTTACGCTAGACTAGCACTTAGACATATCGCAGATAGAAAACAGATATTGCAGAAAGTATTCAAGGGCCTAAAGCAGGGTGGGGTAATCTTCATCGAAGAGTCCGAACCACTCAGGGGGAAACAGCGCTCTGATTGGCCATTTGTGCAGGTGCATACTTGGGGTTTCCAACTGGTTAGTGCAGGGGGCGGTAATCCCAACTTCGCGCTTGAGGAGCTTCCGGGACAGCTTAAGAATCTGGGTTATGTGGATATAACCACCTATAACCAACCTGTCCCATGCGATGTGCCTGAATATCTTGAATCAGCGTCTCTTTTTGAAGGAAGGGGAGCAACGCCTACTGGAGCAAGGAATAGCCTCCCGTGCACAAATAGATGAGATTTCCGAGCTGCTTGAGCAGGCTTCGCTGGACAGCATCTCACTGGAATTTACAATGAGGCAGGTAACTGCCAGAAAACCCAATGCACCTGACTGAGAGCACTTTGCAGATACATTGATTGTGTGCTTAAGGAAGGATGACCTCGGTTCCTCAAGCACACTGTGTTTCCTCCATCCGCAACATCCACATACTGACTTGTTTGGTGCCACAGCAGACAGGTACCTACTTCACCTGCTTAATGTGTATTCAGAGAAAGTATGGCTTCGATTTCAACCAGTAGGTCTGGCGAAAACAAACCATCAACAATCACCATGGAACTTGCAGGAACATCCTCCTGATAGTGTCTGGTAAGTGCCTCTCTAAGCTCTGATATCTGGGTGAAGTTAGAGACAAACACGGTCACTTTCACAAGGTTCTTCAGTGAGATGTTCTGCGATGCGGCAATGATCTTAAGCTGCGAGAAGATCGCGTCAGCTTGCTCTCCGGCAGATCCTGACTGCGCAGGGCTGCCGAAGGCAGTAAAGCCGGAAGTATAGAGCGTGTCGCCATAAGCAATGGCATGTGTATACGGGCCAACAGGCAGGCCAAGCTCCGGAATGTTGATGCGTCGGATAGGCAATGAAATCACTCCAATGATGAACTAAGAAATAACTCTGAGAAGCTTCTGCGTAAGCGACTGGACCACAGGCCCAAGAGTAAAGGCGGCAAGCCACGCAGCAGGCCACGCAAACCTGAATGCAGTCATCCACTGTGTCACAAACTCCTCGCTCCACCCCAGATTCAGCCATGTGACCCAGCAGGACATGACAAACGAGAGAAACAAAGACATCAGGATGGATGAGACAAGGCGTTGCATCATGCTATGCGGCCACTCGTTCAGAAACGCCAAGAGGCTCAAGCTTCTGTACAGAGTTGATTTTTGTAAGGTTCTTAGCGAAATATGCGAGTGTATGCGGCGCATCATAGTGTGCCTGTAACGCCTCTGCATCCACCCAGCACTCCCAAAGAATAAAACACTCCGGTTTTCCGATTTCCTGCCGAATTTCAAACTGAATACACCCCGGTTCCTCAAGGGTGACTACCACCAGTTTCTTAAGTTCACTTTCAGCTTCAGCCAGACACGCCCCATCGGCCAATTCTACCTCTGCGCTCACCCATAAGTTGGTCATTCTAATCTCTCCATGAGGTTCAAAAATCGTATGAGCCGGGTTTTACAAATTCCGAATGCGCTGTTATATATCGAATTTGGTACATATAAATTTCAAAAATGGAATCATGATCGACGACATCGCACTGTTCATTCACATTGTTCGCCGGCAAGGGCTATCGGCTGCGGCAGCACGTTTAAATTTGCCCGCAGCAACCGTGACGCGGCGTCTGCAGCGGCTGGAACAGGATTTGGGATGTCAGCTCATTCATCGCTCGGCAAGGAAGTTTAGCCTGACAGCAGAAGGTGAAACCTACTACCAAGCCTATGCCGATCTGGTGACACAATTTGAGAGGACCGAGCGTAACCTTCGCAAAGACCTGCACCAACTCAGCGGCCAATTAACAGTTGCAGCACCCACCAACGCCTCGGTCGGCATACTGCAACCAATGTGGTCCCAGTTCATAAAAGCCAATCCCGAAATTCAACTGAACCTGAAACTAAGCAACGAAAACAAGGATATGCTGGAAGCGCAGGTTGACTTGGCACTGAGGCCGGCCCCCAACAATCCTCCCAATTGTTCCAGAGCAAGCTGGGAACTGTGGCCTCTGTGATTGTGGCTTCACCGAGTTATCTGGCCGACCATAAAACTCCCGAGAGCCTCACAGACCTGCACGACCATTCCATCATATCTACTAGAACTTTTCCGACCTGGGCTCTGCACACCGAAAACCCCAAAAATGAAGAAACGCTACGACTGCAACCCACCGTTGTCACAGACGATATTGGTTTGGCCAAACAATTGGCTATGGACGGGTTGGGAGTGACGCTTCTTCCTGTGAGCGAGATGGAAAAGGAGCTGACCGAGGGAAATTTGCAAAGGGTGCTATGTGAGTGGAGAGGGCCAAACAGAGACATGTTTGCCGTTTGGCCAACGGGGCGTTTGTTGAGCGCAAGGCCCAGCATTTGAGAGCATTTATGAAAACCTACATTTCAAACCAACGAGTTTTGCAAGGTTCAATTCCGGGTTAAGTGCACCAGTACCCCCAGCGACCGCTCAAAGATTAGCAATCACGTCCGCCAGTATCTCGTAGGTCATCGGGTCTCCCATTTGGCTTACATTGAAGCGCATGAAGTGGCCCATGGATTGGGTTGGGCTGAACACGTCGCCCGGAGCAAGTACCATGTTTTGTTGCAGGGCTGCGCGGGCCAGCTCTGCGGAGTCAACGCCTTCAGGCAGGGTGCACCACAGATAGAACCCGCCCTCGGGCATCAGCCAGCTCTGAATACCAATCTCGGCCAGATTGGCAGAGACCTCCCGTCGCGCTTTGGCAAGACGCATGCGCAGGATGTCCATGTGCTTCCTGTAGGACCCGTCATTCATACAGGTGTAAATCAACTCAGTGGCAATCGGACTGGGTCCCCCGAAATTGGTTGCCACCTGAAGGTCAAGCAGCGCTTCGATCCACTCTGGCTTGGTGGCAATGTATCCGCAGCGCACAGAAGCCGAGAGCGTTTTGGAAAAACTGCCAAGACGGATCACGCGGTCAAAGCCACCAAGCGCGGTCAGTCGGGGCGTCATGTCCGGCATAAACTCGGAAAACACATCGTCCTCGATCAGGATGAGATCGTGGCGGCTCGCAATTGTCAGGATCTGGTGCGCGGCCTGAGGTGAAAGGGTTACACCTGTCGGATTGTGTAAGGAGGAGTTGGAGACATAAAAACGAGGTTTGTACTCCAAAATAGCTTGCTCAAACTGCTCGCAATCCACACCAGCTTTTGTGTAAGGCACGCTGATCATCTCCACCTGATGCGCCTTCAGGATCGCCTGAAAATTGAAGTAGCAAGGATCGCTGATCAGAACCCTGTCTCCCGGACGCAGCAAGAACCGGCATAAAAGGTCTAGGGATTGTGTCGCAGAACCCGTCAGCAAAAGCTGGTTGGGATCAGCCTCAATCCCTTCCGCTGCAAACTGCCGCGCAAGCAGCCGTCGCAAATTGCTGGCACCGCGCGTACTGGCATAATCACAAAGCAGACGGTCATCGGCCTTGCTTAACGTGCGCAACGCTTTACGCAGCGAGCCGGTGGGCATCCAGTCCGCAGGCATCCAGCCACAACCGGGCTTGAGCATGTCCGGGCCGGTATCCAGTGACTGACGTGAAACCCAGAACGGATCAATCTCTCTGTCCAGATGCGGGCCAATCTCGGAAACTGTAAACGGCTGCGTGTTGGGGGAGACATAAAACCCCGATCCCTTGCGCGCAAAAATGATCCCTTCCGCTGCAAGCCGGTCATACGCTTCAACCACTGTGGAGGGCGAAACACTCATGCTGATGCGAACCCGCGAATACTCGGAAGCTTTTCGCCCGGTTCCAACGCACGGCTGCTGATTTTGCTTCGCACCGCCTGCATCACGCGCTGTGTTTGCTGCCCATAAGCCATTTTCCATCTCACTTGCTGTATGGATGATTGTATCAGTACAGTTTGTCTATATTGTACTGTTTTGTAACTGTTGTGCCTAGTCCCGCCCAGCTAAAAAAAACGGAAAATAGACAACAGAAAGTGGAGGGGCAGAATGCAAACAGCACTGGCACAAAGAAGTTCAACAGGGTGGGGCAACGGCCTGCTCGGGGTTATTATCTTCAGCGGCTCCCTGCCTGCAACGCGAGCCGCAGTGAGCGGGTTTGATCCATTTTTCCTGACCAGCATCCGCGCCACTATTGCAGCGCTGCTCGGCTTGGCGTTTCTTGGCTTGCTCCGCCAACCACTGCCAAAACCTCAGGATATTGTCTCATTGGTGATTGTCGCCGTTGGTGTGGTGATCGGCTTCCCGTTGCTTTCTGCACTGGCCCTGCAGCAGATGACCGCAGCGCAGTCACTGGTTCTGATGGGAGCCCTGCCTGTCTCAACTGCTATCTTTGCAGTGATAAGGGGAGGGGAAAGACCTAAACCACTCTTCTGGGTGTTCTCTGGTGTTGGATGCCTCGTGGTTGCAGCTTTTGCGCTCTCGCAAAATGCAGAGGCTCGTTCATGGGCTCTCTTTATATGTTCGCAGCCATTGTTATTTGCGGTCTTGGATATGCCGAAGGCGCAACGCTTTCCAGAAGGCTTGGCGGATGGCAGGTCATTTCGTGGGCCCTTGTTCTGGCTTTGCCGGTCATGGCGTTCTCAGCTGTGATCAATGCACCAGTAAGTCTGCCAGACAGCCAGTCCTCCGCCTGGATTGGGCTGGTCTACGTCTCCGTCTTTTCAATGCTCGTCGGGTTTATCTTCTGGTATCGCGGTTTGGCAATGGGGGGCGCAGCGGGCGTTGGTCAGCTCATGCTCCTGCAACCATTCCTCGGCTGATGCTGGCTGCGGTCTTGCTGCAAGAGCCCGTATCATCCACCATGATGGCAGCAACAGTTGCGTGGTGGCCTGCGTTATTGGTGCCAAACGACATGCATGAGTATGAGGGAAAGAGCAGACCGGGGTCGCCCGGTCTGCTCATTTCTTGTGTTCTACACCCGGCGCAAAAGCTGCACGAGCGTAGAGCCCGGCTCGCGCAAAGGCGAGGTGCACACAGAAAGCACACGGCCATCACATGGGGCGGCGTACTCTGCGGTGATCTCTCCAAAAGCGTTGCTCAGGGTTGCCAGCAACTGGCCTTCCGAAACATCCTGATTGAGAGAGACCAGCACACGGGCAAACCCGCCATGGTCAGTTGTGATCTTCACGTCTTCATTGCCAACAAAGGACTCGATCCCGAGCAGATCAACTTCGCCCTCAATCATCCCGTAGTCCACCAGAGTATTCAAAACACCCTGAACACCGCGTTTGGTCATGTCCGGGTCAAACACATTGGCACAGCCCAGCTCGACAGTGAGCGATGGAATGCCCGCAGCCACCATCTCCGTCTCAACAGACCCGTCAATGCCGTCATCTTCCAAAACCTGATCAGCAGGTTGGAGAGCCGCCAACCGGCGCACCTCTGCATTCCGGTAGTCAGCAAATAGGAACAGCGGAAAGGCCGTTCCGGTTGACTGGGTGTGCAGGTCCAGAAAGATATCCGCATTGCCCATATAAAGATTATGCCAAAGCGCATGGGCAAACCGGCTCGCCGCATTGGAGCTCTTCGCATCTCCCGGCATCATACGGTTCAGGTTGGTGAAGGTATGTGTGTCATTCAGGGAAGGGTAGTAGCGCGAGGCCAGCTGCATGCCGGGAGGGTTCGTGCCGGGAACCATGATAACAGTCCCTGTCAGCTTGTCCGTATCAAGATGCGGCAAAAGTTGGTGGATCACATCCACACCCTGCACTTCATCCCCGTGCAGCGTTGACTGAATGAACAGTTTGCGCCCGACCTCGGACCCCTTGATCACAATAACCGGAATGCGGTGGTAGTTGCCCAGTGCGTCGGTGGTGGCTTTAAAGAAGAAGTGGTGCTTCCCAACCGAGAGCTCATCAACACTCAGTTTCTCGATGACGGGGACACCATCAATAATGTCATTTGTTGTTTTCATGGCAGAAACCTAGCTTGCCATCTTGGTGATAAACAAGTGAGCTAAAGTCAAATATCACCGTGTTTCTCAGCTGCCTTCAGGTAAACGAAGTCGCGCACCGACGGGATTTTAGGCCTAACACTGGCCGCTTGAAAAGCTGCAGTAAATATGTATACATGTGAATACAATTTGGAGGTGTGCCATGACAGTTGCTAATGAACATGTATTTTCCGGTTTGCAGAAGATGTACGATCACGCCCGCCCGCGCTATCCAGAACCAGCCCTGAACCACATTGCCGGTCTGCTGACAAAGGCAAGCGGAGCAGAGCAGGGATGCCTGCTGGATGTTGGCTGCGGCACCGGCATCTTAACCCGCCAGCTCCAGCAAATGTCACCGCAGAGCAAGTTTAGTGCCTGTGACATAAACGAGGACATGCTGTCCGAAGCCAAAGCAAAGGACACCTCTGGCACAGTTTCATGGCACCAATCCCCCGCAGAAAAGCTTCCGTTCAAAGACGGAGCGTTTCACCTGATCACTGTTGGGCAGGCAGCCCAATGGTTCGACCGCCCCAGCTTCTACAGCGAAGCCCGTCGTGTTCTTACCCCGAACGGCTATTTGGTGATCATCGAAAACAACCGCCTGCTGGAAGTCAGTGCCTTCATGGACGCCTACGAGACCTTAATCGAAACCCACAACAGCGCTTATTCCAGAGATTATCGGCAGTTCGACTACGCGCAGGAGATGAAGCAGGCGGGCTTTGCAGAGACAAACCTCCAACGCTTCCCATGGTCTCGCAGCATGTCCCGCGACAGCTTTATCGAAATGGCAAAATCATCCTCAAAGGTGCAAGCCGCCATCAAAGCAAGCAACGGGCGCTTCCTGACGGGGCTCGATGAGATCCTGCACAATCATTGGTCCGCCGATGAGCCGATTGTGATTGACTACGTAACACAGACCATCAGTGCTCATGAATGAGACTGTTTACAGCCGCAGGTAAAACAAACTGTGCTGTTTAAACCATTGCAAAGACTATGTTCATAGAGTGATAGGACATCGCAACCTAAAGGGGAAGCACTGCCAAACGATCAGTGCATGACCCCAAAACCAAAGCCGCCCAATGCCCTATCAAAACCTGACCGTCATTTTTGCAGTGGTGTTTATATACAGTGTGACAAGCCGGAGGGTGGAGCAAACTCCGGTCAACGGCGCTCTGCTGTTTTGCATTATCGGGTTCTTGCTGGGAAACGACGGGTTACAGTGGTTTCAGGTCAGGCTGTCCAACGAAACCATCAAAACTCTGGCAGAACTGGCCCTCGCCATCGTTTTGTTCACCGACGCGGCAAAGGCAAATCTCAAAGTCCTGTCTTCCAACATCGATCTGCCACGCCGCCTGCTTCTGCTGGGCCTGCCTCTTACCATCATACTGGGCATCGTCGCAGGCATGGCCTTGCTGCCCGGTCTCCCCGTTATCGAGGTCGCCATCCTCGCAGCGCTGCTGGCCCCAACCGATGCAGCTCTGGGTAAAGCGGTGGTCACCGATCCCGCAGTCCCTGCCAAAATCAGAGGCACACTCAATGCCGAAAGCGGCCTGAACGATGGCATCTGCGTGCCGATTGTGTTCTCGCTCCTCCCCATCGCAGCGGACCCCACATTGGCGACAGAAATCAACAGAATGGCCGCCCAACTGCTGGCAGAACAGATTGGTTTGGGCGTGCTTGTCGGGGTCGGCATTGCAGTTCTGGCCGGGCAGATCATTGACTATTCTTTCGAGACCAAAGAGCAATCCAAAACGTGGGAGCAGGTGACAGTCGTCGCATTGGCAATCTGCTGCTTCTCAGTCGCACAACTCGCTGGCGGCAGCGGGTTTATTGCAGCCTTTGCGGGCGGTATCGTCTTTGGCTGGTTGGAAAAACCCTACAAAGAGCAGCTGCTTGATTCAGCCGAGGGCATAGGGGACTCGCTCTCCCTTATGACGTGGCTCATATTCGGCGCCGCAATCATCGGCGCTGTCATGCACATGTTCACATGGGAAATCCTGCTCTACTCCATCCTGAGCCTGACCGTTGTCAGGATCCTACCTGTCTACCTCGTCCTGTACGGCGAGCCGCTAAACCTGCGTGAAAAGCTCTTTATCGGATGGTTCGGCCCGCGCGGTCTGGCAAGCATCGTGTTTGCCATTGTGGTGCTGGACGCCAACCTGCCGGGCAGTTCGGTGATCGCATCAACAGCTGTGACCACCATCGGCCTCAGCGTCATCCTGCACGGCATAACAGCACACTCCTTCATCCGGGCTTTGAAGAAAAAGTAGCGGGCGAAAGCTATCCCACCAACTTCAACAGCGGGTTGCCCCATCCCCCTTCTGTTTCCTGCGGAAAATGAAAGGGTGTTGATTGACGATTATGTATGAAGTGAAACATACAGGTATCATGTCAACACCATTGAATAACACCACTAAAGACAAACTGTTAGAAGCCGCTGTCCGCGTGCTGAACACCCAGCCCCGCGCTTCACTGGCCGATATTGCAGGGGCCGCTGGGGTCAAGCGGGTCACGCTCCACCGTGTCATCGGCACACGCGAGGAGTTGCTGCGAGAGGTGGCCCTGCGCGCGTTACAGCAGATGGATGAAGCCATATCCGCCGCCGTCAAAGGCAAGCGTAAACCGTTTGAGCAGCTCAAAGCCATCGTCGGCGCACTGGTGCCAATCGCAGATGCCTGCCACTTCCTATGGAACGGCCCCGACGTGGGTTACGACCGCGAGATCACACAGGAAATCCAGCGCCACAACACGCAACTCCGTGACCTGATCGACCGTGCAAAAGCGGAGGGCGACATCCTCTCCTTCCTCCCAAACAGCTGGATCATGTCCTCGCTGGACGCTGTCCTATACGCAGCAGCAAACACAGCCCAAACCGATAACACCCCACTCACCGACGCTAGTGCTCTCGCCACACAAACCCTCTTCGGCGGTATCACGAAAAAGGTCAAAGGCGGTCAGCAGTGAGATCCTAAAAGGGTAGGGCACACCACCGACGTCTAACTTTGCCGCGCACCCTTTCATTGCTATTCTCCATTGATTGCCATCAGGAATACTTAAATGCCTTTATCTTCTACCCTACCAAAACTCGTGATTTTTGACTGCGACGGCGTGCTCGTGGATTCTGAGCCAATTTTTCTGCGCGTGCTGCATGGTATGTTACAGTCCTTCGGTTCCAAGCTGTCCTTTCAGGATTGCTGGGATAAATTTATCGGCAAAACCACACGGGCCGTTGACGCCTACATGAAGGAGCAGGGCATCATTGCTCCTGTAAACTGGGCTAAGGACTTCCACGAGCCATCCCGGTTTCTGTTGGAAAATGAAGTGCTGCCTGTTTCCGGTGCCCGTCAAGTGGTTGAGCAGCTCGCAGCAGCCAACGTGCCACTCTGCGTTGCCTCCAATGGGCATCCGTTAACTGTACGAGCCACCCTGAATCGCACCGGATTGCTGCCTTGGTTTGAAGGAAAAATCTTTTCCGCGCATGAAGTCGGTGCCAGTAAACCTGCACCCGATGTCTTCCTGCACGCAGCAAAGCTGGCCGGTGTACATCCAGAACGCTGTGTTGTTATCGAGGACAGCCCGAGCGGCCTGCAAGCCGCGGCCAACGCTGGCATGCCCTGCTTTGCCTACACACCCAAAACCAACCCAACGCCGCCAAACCTATTCGGAGCCCGCCCATTCCAGACCATGAACACCCTCCCAGACCTGCTGGGCCTCGTCCCCGCATGAGCAGCACACTGGTCCCCGAGTTTGCCGTCTCTGACTGGCTATCTCCTCCGCTTCTGCCAATCGCTGGGGTCACCACTAATTTGACGGCCCTCCACCAAACGATCTAAGCCCCGTTACCACTCAAGCAGAAAATAAACGTGCAAGATTTCGGGGTCGCACGTACCACCAAGCAGCCTCCCCTCTGGATCCCGGATCATCGCTCCGCTTGTCCGGGAAGACGACGGTGGTGTTTGGCATACCCTCTCAGCCCCCAACGTCGTCTTCCCGCACTTGATGCGGGATCCAGCTGAATCTCTCAACTGGTTAAAACCTAGCCACATCGAGTGATTGGCGAACTACGTGCCTAACTTTAAATCACTGTATGCTGTTTTATGTTTACATCACCGTATGTCTGAGAAATGGGCTCTCCATACGGGGGTACCAAAAATCTCGCGGGCCGGATCTAAGAACAACGGGAGAAGAAACCGAAACGTTGGAGTGGCAGTCGGAAACTGGATTTGATTGAAACACTTGAACCCTCATGGAGTGACCTGTGTTTGGAATCTGTTTGAGGTTTTTGCTTGTGACTCTGGTTCCCGCGTCGAGCGCGGGATGACGTCGGTTAGGGCTTTCCATCTTACATTCTCACCGACTTCCCTATATCTGACAGGCACCGCGCCCACCGCCTTGAGCCAAGCACACATCCCACTCAAGCACAAAATAAACACACTAGATCTCGGAGCGCACGTAACACCAAAACAGTCTCCCCACTGGATCCCGGATCATCGCTCCGCTTGTCCGGGAAGACGCGAGTGGTGTTTGGCATACCCTCTCAGCCCCCAACGCCGTCTTCCCGCACTTGATGCGGGATCCAGAGAGCTACGCACGAGCCTGAGTGACTTTCCACCGGACGCAAAGCAATATGCCCCAGTGTCATCGGGCCCCGAGCCGGTAACCATGATGCGCATCCTGATTGCGGTAAGCTCGGTGAAGGGCGAAAGGTCGTTATGGGCCCTGTATCTAAAAGCCCGGTATGCCACCATAACAACTTGACGAAGCTAATCCTTTACAAGGCTGGTCGCCCCCAAACGCCATCAATTCAATGCGAAAACGGATGTGGGTGAAGGGAGGCACAGGCTGGATCATCCACCGCCACCCCTTGCATTTCCGCGCATTTACCTATATCCAACAGGCAACGCGCTCATCGGTCGAAAGCTGGGAGTGCCACCCCGCTGCTCTCGGAATACCAAGAAGGGCAGCCTGCTCGAGTGGGATGTAACACGGGCACGCACCGTGGTCCGCAGCGTTTCTAGGTCGCTTTCAAAGCTCCTCTCAAACTCCATGGATCTCATATTTAGTCAGTCTGATCACGTAGACACATGTCTGCGGGGTACATGCTGGCGCTTAATCTGCCGCGTATTTCCGAAAAGTGGCTAACGGTTTTCGGGTAAAAATATGCGCTATAGCAATGAGCTAACTCCTGTCCCTATGTCAGGGGCCGTGCTCTGCACATCTTGGAAGAACGAGAGTGAAAAATTTTGACGAAGCTGGCCTCGCAGAACCTATTCTGCGGGCCGTAAAAGAAGAGGGCTATGAAGCCCCGACCCCAATCCAGCGCGAAGTTATCCCGCACATGAAAGCGGGCGAGGATGTTCTGGGCATTGCGCAAACAGGCACCGGCAAAACCGCAGCCTTTGTGCTGCCGTTGCTGACCCGTTTGGCGGAAGACCGCAAGAAACCAGCGCCGCACACCTGCCGTGCGCTTATTCTTGCGCCAACCGCGAGCTTGCCTCCCAGATTGCAGACAGCGTGCGCACCTATGGCAAATATATCGGGCCATCAGTTGCTGTGATTTTTGGTGGTGTGAAACCCGGCCCGCAGTTACGTGCCCTGTCCAGAGGTCTGGATATCGTTATTGCAACACCGGGCCGTTTGGAAGACCACATGAGCACCGGCGGCATCAAGCTGGGTGACACCACAACCGTGGTGCTGGACGAAGCCGACCAGATGCTGGACCTTGGCTTTGCGCCGGCCATCCGCCGTATTCTTGGCAAACTGCCAAAGGTACGTCAGACTGTTCTGCTTTCCGCAACCATGCCAACCCAGATCCGTAAACTGGCGAAAGAATTCCAAAGCAATCCGCGTGAAATCTCCGTTGCGCCGGTCTCTCGTCCGATTGAGAAAATCGAGCAGTCCGTACGCTACCTGAATTCAAGTTCAAAGCGCGCGGTTCTGCAGGAAATCCTGTCGGAAAATGATATTGAACGCGCCATCGTCTTTACCCGCACCAAGCGCGGGGCAGACCGTGTCAGTGGTCATTTGGACAAAGCTGGCCTCAGCTCAGCAGCTATCCACGGCAACAAAAGCCAGCGCCAGCGCGAGAGATCTCTGGATGGCTTCAAGAATGGCTCCATCAAAATCCTCGTGGCAACAGATATTGCAGCCCGCGGAATTGATATTGACGGCGTCAGCCACGTGGTCAACTACGAGCTGCCAAACATGCCGGAATCCTACGTACACCGAATTGGCCGTACAGCCCGCGCAGGCAAAAGCGGCATCGCAATCTCCCTGTGTGATGCTACCGAGCAACCATACCTGCGCGATATCGAACGCCTGATTGGCCGCAAAATTCCGTCTGGTGACGGCGATTGGGATGGTGCATCCGGTGAAGTTCCAGCGTTTGACCCAACGGCCGAACCGGGACGCTTAAGCGCCATAAACGCCCGCAAGGCAATCG
>BAXV01000001.1 GCA_001310715.1 Pseudovibrio sp. JCM 19062 | reverse complement strand
AAAGCTAGCTACATGTCAGCAGGCACATATTTAATTAATGTAGTCCCAAATACAACTTGAAGCATTCGAATGCGAGATCCCACAAATTTGCGGACCAATTGGGGTTTGATACCTTGATTTTCAGGAATTTTTGGGGTCCTCTATAGCCCAAAATTAAACGAAGGAACGGGAAGAGGTATAATGGCTGACCTTACTTGTAGAGCCTTAAGACCCGGTGATGCGCCAGACTTGGCCCCTCTCATTGCAGAGAACGCACAAGCATTGAAGCGCGGCGCTCCACGTCGTCCAGACGAAGTCTTTGCCGAGCGCCTGCTCGAAGATAAGTCCATCGAAATCATCGGTGCATATGAAGGCGAAAATCTGGTCGGCTTCGCTGCTTTCTTCGATATTCCGGACCTGATCTCCGGTCTGCGCATTGGCCAGTTGGACGATATCTACGTGATGCCGGACCATCGCCATAAAGGCATTGGTCGCTCGCTGCTAGAAGCGCTCTCCAAGATCGGCAAAGCACGTGACTGGCTTCACGTTCGCTGTCTGGTGCCAAGCAAAAACAAGGTCGACAACAGCCTCTTTGAAGAGCTGGCTGAACCTGGCGACGAAGCCAGCTTCATTATCGCGCTTGACCGTCTTGCGCTCGCATAAACCAAAAGCGGCTCATTAAGAGCCGCTTTCTCCTATGACCAGCTGAGGCACAGGCCCCAGATCAAAAAAACGCGATCCGTGCACGCCCATTTTCAAGGGTCACCGGTATCCGGATTGTCGGAACACCATTTTCCGCACTTCCCTGTCCAATACTCGTCGCCGTTCTCTGAAGCGCCTCAAGCGTTCTGGCATCTTGTGGGAACAATGGCCGCAACACCTCATTCAGCTGATGAATGCCGGTAATCACCAGTGGCAGCGTTCCATTCAAACGCCCCTGCCGGTCAATCACCAGATTGCCCTCCGTACTGACGGAGAACTCACCGCTTTGCAGCTGCAGGCTGGAGATATTGACCCTTATCTCTTCATCAACCAATAAATCAGCTAGATTGCGAACCTCGCCATCCAGCACGCCAGAACCTCCGGCAACTGCATCACAAGGCTGACATCAAGCGGCACATCACCGGAGACATTACCTGCTGTCAGACCGACGATCCGCAAAGCCACATCCAGCGCATCCGCATTGTCTTCAACACGGCGCATATGCGCTTCTGTCAGATTCGCCTCCAACTCAAGAGACTGATCTCCGATAGTGTAGGTCAGAGTCGGCTCATTGAAGACGGTATCAACTTGTGCGGGCATATTGTTTTCAGCAACCACACTCGCTTGTGCTGTTGTCCAGTCCGCAGAATAAGCAGGCCCATCCTCACCAAGGTTTATCTCAGCCGGGCCGCTCCCCTCAAAGATCACATGGGTCGGGTTATAAGCCAGCGCAACAGCGCGTAACTCATTGATAAAGTACCACTCTCCGTCCTTATCCATACGAAAAGGAGTACAGCTCAGTTCAAATCGGAACGGGTATCCACCAAGCTTCTGATCGCCGCATTCAAGGCTTCCGCCTTCTGCTTCAGCAACGTTTATTCCATTGCGAATAACGTCAGAAACAATACCACGTCCAACGGCCCAATAGCCGGACCATCCCCCAATGAGCAGGATGACGAAGATCGCCAAGGCGACATACGCTGACTTTCTTGGGGGCCGGGATACTTTTGGTTCAGTCATCTACTCTCCGTTACCCTCACACAGTGCTGTGAGTTGCATGCTGATTACGAGCCTGATAGGCGATGTGTATATAAGAATTCTACGAGAAAATAGTTATGCGAGATTTATGGATATTTGGCTACGGCTCACTAATTTGGCGACCGGGCTTTCCTTATGAACAGATTGTCCCTGCAATTGTGCACGGCTCCATAGATCTCTCTGTGTATATTCATGGGTTCATCGTGGGACTCAGGACAACCCTGGACTGGTATTTGGGCTGGACAAAGGCGGTGCCTGCATCGGCATGGCGTTCAAAGTCGCACCTGAAAACTGGCAGCATACTCTTCATTACCTCCGCGAACGCGAACAGCAAACCATGGTTTATCTGGAAGCACACCGCAGCATTCGTTTGCTGGATGATGAAGGCAGCAAGGTACGCGCAGTCACATTCGTCGCAGACCGGAAACACAACCAATATGCTGGTGCCTTACCTCTGGAAGAACAATTGAAGATTGTAAAAGGAGCAAAGGGCCTGTCAGGTGCAAACCCGGAGTACGTGCTCAACACCTACGAGCACATGAAGGAAATGGGTGTGAAAGACCAGAATGTAGAATGGCTGGCACGGCAGCTGTCACTCTAATAGCGAGCGCAGACTATTCATCTTCCGGTTTAATATAGGAAAAGATACCGGTGCGCAGATCATTTTGAGCGCGGTCCCTTTCCGTGCTGCCTTCTGCCAGAAGGTGGACATACGCACCCTGCGAGGGCTTGAGCACGGGCATCGGGTTCTTCTCGTTTGGTATTCCCTGATACCCGAGCCAGATCACACTCTCGCTTTTCGCATCTGTAATCAGAACGAGTTTTTCTGCATAGTCGGGAACCTCCTCCAGAGAAATCCGGGTAAAGAGGTAACGATGCCCGGACGCGCCAGACCAGTACTTAAACTGACTGCCGACTCCCAGCTCCTCTGACACACGTGGAGACGTGCCACTTGGCAAGTTCTCGTCAAACAACGAGAACTGCGCCGCACTCTCCTGATTTCTCCTACTATTTCCCATAGCACTTTATAGAACAAACTAAGAACATTTTACAAGTTGAGCCAGAGCATTGTCAAAAAAGAAGCCACCTTTAAGGCAAAGGCGACCTTCTTTTCAGGATACATCTGATTTCCACGTAAAATCTTTATTTTTTCTTATATTCTGCCTGTCGTGCACGGGCTTCTTTGATGATGATGTTATCTGGCGTCGCTTTTTCTGCTTCATCAAGCAAACGGTCGGAGGCAGTCTCGAGGCGCTCCTGCAACAACTGGAAGAACTCCTGCGGCTCCAGCCCTGGCTGAATTGGCTCAAGAATCTCTGCTGTGATCGTACCCGGAAAACGGAAGAAGCGGCGGCGTGGCCAGTAAACACCCGAGTTGACCGCAATCGGAACAATCGGACAGTTCAGCGTCTTGTATAGATGCACAATACCATATTTATAATGTGGCTCTGCACCAGCCGGACGACGTGTTCCTTCAGGGTAGATGATGATATTGCGGCCTTCCGCAATCGCCTCGGCAGCCTTTGTGCTCATAGCAGCAAGGCCCTTGCCCTTCTTGCTACGATCAACAGGAATCTGCCGGAACTTCATCAGGTACCAGCCGAAGAACGGAACCCAGCGCAGCTCTCGCTTCAAAATAAACGTTTGCTGACGGTAATGCTCCGCAAGCGCAAACGTTTCCCATGCAGATTGATGCTTGGAAGCAATAATACAGCCTGATTCCGGCAGGTTCTCGATACCCCGGATCTCGGATTTCACACCCGCCACCCAGCGAAGCAAAAACTTTTCCACCCGTCCCCAGAACGGCAACAGCCACCAGCAGTACCGGACAGGAACCAGAAACAGGAAACTACACATCAACATGATAATCAAAGTACTGACGTAAAACATCACGTTGAAAAGAATAGAACGTAGTAAGACCATTATACCTTCACAACCATATCCGCGTGGCCCCCCGCCAAAACGAACTCAGAGATTACTTCACGAAGTTAAGTGGAACGATTTACCGGAAAAAGGAAATCCACCGCAACTCGCAGCCGAACGAGGATATACTTCACATACTCGCGCAGGAGAAGCTTTGTTATTGAAGAACTTTGATACCAATGTCCCAAATCCAGCTCTTTATGGTAGACCGGACTTGGATAAAGCGCCGCTTCTGGAAGGCGAACCTGCAATTCGGCCAAGGCCCTAGGCATATGATAGGCACTCGTAACGACCAACAGTGAATTAAACTTGTGATCTCGCACCCAGTTCGCCGTTTCCTCTGCATTTCCGATGGTGTTTTGTGCTTTTCGGTCCAGATCCACACAGCAATCAAACAGCCACATCCGCTTGGAATTCAGCCGCGCAATCTGCTTTGCACTGGTCCTCGGGTGCACGCCGGAGATCAAAAGGCGTTTTGCGCTTCCAACTTCCAGAAGGTCCAGACTTTGCGAAATCCGGTCTCTTCCCCCCGTCAAAACAACAATACCGTCAGCATGCTTGGGCACCACCGCCTGCACAGAAGGTTGCAGCACCTCAACAAACCACAAAAAGCCACCGACAAACGAAAGGAGGCCAATCAGGAACAATATCATGAAGAAACGCACACTACGGCGTACAAGCATCTTACGACATGAACGCTTTTTAGCGTCAGATGGTGCCGGATCTTGTTCGCCGGGGGCTTTATAGTCTGCCGCAGTATCGCGCGTATTCAAAGAGTGCTCCATGATGTGGCAAAAGGTTCAGAGCCACAAATCTGAAAGAATATTTTCCTGACTACATATCAGAACTGGCGAAAATGGGAAGAAAACAGCACTCAGTCCATATTTGCCAAATGCCTGTGGACAGCCAGACGGGAGGTCAGTGCAGTCAGCACCGCAACAAGCGCCACAATAGCAACGATCCCAACATATCCGATTGCGCTTACCTGTGCAGAGCCAAACAACGCCTGCACCTGATTTCCGCTAACAGAA
Source organism: Pseudovibrio sp. JCM 19062 (assembly GCA_001310715.1). Next base: position 255,058 of record BAXV01000001.1, on the reverse strand, counting down.
GTGACATCAGAGCCACTAAGGAAGCCGACAATCAGGAAACTCACAGCAGCCATTGTGCCCCCAAAGATCCCGCCCTTCAGCCCCAGCCAAAGGAAGTGCCGCTGAAACTGAGAGGCAATGAAGCCCACTTCCGCCCCCACAAAGTGAAGCACTTCTACCACATCCTTATTGCCGGACATGGTGCCTGCGTTGCGAAAATCACCGAGAGCACCATGGAAAACAGCACAAGCACCAGAATACCAAAGCCAACCAGCACGGCTGTATTCGCCATGGCAGAAAGCTGGCGGTTCCAGACGCGGTGATCATCCACAGAGGCCGCCCGGATATCCCGTTCAATCTGCGCTTTCATCTCTGGCAGGTTGAGCATTTCAGGATCGGTGATCTCAACAAGAACCAGACGCGGAACCGGTAGTTCCTCCAGCTCAAGCCCTTCCCCGAGCCAGGGCTGAAGCAGCCCCTTGGTTTCCTCATCTGAAAGCGCACGCGCATCGCCCACACCGGGAAACTCGCGAACCAGTGCCAGTGTGCGATCAATCTCCTGCAACATGTTCACGCCATCCGCAGGCCGGATCTGCACAGTCACTTCGCGCACCAGATCATTGGTCCAGTCATTGGCCGCATCATTAACGATCGTCACAAACCCAACAGTCAGGCAGGCAAGAAAACTCATGATCGCCACAACAAGCATCAAAGCCTGACCGGAAATCGCCTGTGGCGGAACAATCGGCGCTGGCCTTTCTTTAATCTTGAATCTCAAGCTGGACGTTTTTCTAGCCGCAACCTTTTTCAGCGGGCGCACGCCCTTGCCTTTCGGAGGCCCTTTTCGCGGCCCACCGGGTCGCTTCGGACCTGCGGGTGGTCCGCGCCGTGCACCGGGTCTTGGAGCGGACATGGGCGGCTCTCTTCTTTGCCGAGTATCAGTCATGAACAGCTAACCGCCCGTCGTTGAGAATAAGGTGCCGAGCCTCCACCTGCTCCAGCAGGTGAAAGTCGTGGGTTGCGATCACCACAGAGGTACCAAGCCGGTTCAGCTCGATAAACAGACGCAGCAAACGGCGGGCAAGTGGCGGATCCACGTTCCCTGTCGGCTCATCTGCCAGCAAAACTTCAGGCCGGGTGATCAAAGCACGCGCAATCGCAGCACGCTGCTTCTCACCACCGGAAAGAACCGGCGGCAGCACATGCATCCGGTCGCCAAGTCCCACCCACTTCAGCAGGTCGATCACATCAGGACGATACTCTGACTCGGACTTGCCTGCCACACGATGCGGCAAAGCCACGTTTTCATAGGTGGTCAGATGGTCCAGCAGCCGGAAATCCTGAAACACCACACCAATCCGGCGACGCATGGAAGGCAGCTCAGCCTTGGCGATCTTGGTGGTGTCTTTTCCAAAAACGGAAATCAGCCCGCGTGTGGGGCGCATGGAGAGAAATAACAGCCGCAGCAAACTGGTTTTGCCCGCACCTGAAGGACCAGTGAGGAACTGAAAAGATTGCGGCTCAATGGAAAAGGTCAAATCCCGAAGTACTTCCGCCCATGCCATACCGGAGTCCCACATTCTCAAAGCGTATCACCGAAAGTTCCCCTAGCAGCAGTCAGGTTTCGCCCTATCAGAAAATGAGGCCGAACTCATGCAAATTACTCTAAAAAAATAATCTTCTCGCATTCAATTTTTCACTTAACCTGCTACCGCAAATTTGTGCGAGCCTGTTCCTTTGGATATCCCCCTATTAAATTAACACTTCATTAAGCATATAGATGTCCTCATATTCATATGAGAATAGATTTTGGCACTCAACCTGAGAAGGAAGCACCCCTCCTCAGGCTGGTCAAAGCCTACCTTTTTGAGTACCTGTAAGTGTATTGCATATCTAGTGGCTCTGAGACGTATTCCCGACAAGTTCCTTCGGCTTTAGGAGAGGGATACGCTAGCAAAATGAAGGATTTAAGCGGTTTGACCATCCTTTTGTAAAGGCAACCGCTTTTGGACCACGCTTAATGAAAATTACCTGCCCTCAATGTAGCACTGCCTATAAGATTCCCACCAACAAAATTGGCGATACTGGCCGCAAAGTGAAATGCGCCAGCTGCAATCATATCTGGCATGTTGAGCCTGATGGGAAAGAGCAACCGGCAGCGCCGTCCAACACAGGGCCTGAAGTACACAACAATTCAACAACCGCTGACAACCTTAAAGAACCCTCATCCTCTCAAGGCTTTGACGATAGCGACCTGTCCAGAGCAACTGGCAATGCCGAGCGCCACTCAGCCTTTTCAGAGGAAGACCTTGCTGCAAATCCCAAGGAAGCCCCCTCAGATACAGACGATTTTTGGGGCATCCACACCAGCACGCAGTCAACAGCCAAAACAGGCCCCTCATATGAGGAAACAGCCGGACCTGCTGGCTCTGAGGATAAGAAACCCGAGGAAAAAAACCAAATCTGAGGGTGTTTCACGCAAGCCAGACAAAAGATCACGAAAAAAAACCAAGTCATCCCGCAAATCAGCTGTTATAAGCGCGAAAGGCCTGCTGGGAGCAAGCCTTCTTGCTGCTTCACTCGCGCTCTGCTTTTCAGTCGTGAAATACCGTGAGTCGATTGTAAGAAGTTTCCCTGACTTGGCCGGTCTTTACCAGTTGGCTGGTATGACCGTAAATCTACGTGGTCTTGTATTTAGGGATCTGAGAACGTTCCGCGAGGTGGACGACGGTTCCGTCGTGCTCGTTGTTGAAGGCTCTGTAGAAAATATAGCAAGAAGCGAGACGTTTATTCCGGCCATCAAGCTGGCATTGCGCTCGCAGGACACGCAAGAGATACACTCCTGGATTGTTGAGCCACGAGAAGACAGGCTTGCACCAGGTACTAAAACCCGGTTCAGAGCTCGGCTGAATAATCCGCCAGAGCGAGCCGCCGACATTCAATTGCGCTTTGTTGAGCGCCAGAAAAAAAAGAGCGAGCATTAGATGACCGGTACTCCGGAAATCCGCGTGCTGTTTGATGAAGAAGCAATTGCGAAACGCGTAAAAGCAATCGCAGAAGCTATCGCACAGGACAACCCTCACAAACTCCTCGTTGTAGCGGTCTTAAAAGGAAGCTTCATTTTTGCAGCTGATCTTGCCCGTGCTTTGCATAGAGCAGGTTCCGTTCCGGAAATGGAATTTTTACACCTTTCAAGTTATGGAAGAGGAACGGTATCGTCAGGAGAGGTAAAAGTCCTCCGAGATATCGAAAGCGATGTGACCGGAAGAGACGTCATTCTGGTAGATGACATCCTCGAATCTGGCCGCACTCTGAGATTTGCACGCGACCTGATCGCCGAACGTGGTGCAAAGTCTGTCCGGGTGGCTGCACTCCTGGACAAACCGAACCATAGAAAGGCCGACATCAAATCGGATTATACGGGTTTCGATTGCCCGGATAAATTCGTGGTTGGCTACGGCATGGACATGGGGCATGCATGGAGACAGTTGCCATTCATCGGCTACGTGCCGCAGGAAGGTGACGACTAACTAAGGGGGGCTATTATGGCTCACATACTTCTAACGGAAGACGATGATGCGGTCCGCGCCTTTGTAAAACGTGCATTGGAGCTGGACGGGCACAAAGTGACCGCCGTGGAAGATGGCGCCGAAGCCGCTCTTGTATTGCTGCAACAGCAAGGCAAGTTTGATCTTCTGCTCTCCGACATCAGAATGCCGGAGATGGACGGCATCGAACTTGCTATGCAAAGCAGCGCTCGCTATCCGGGCCTGCCGATCCTTTTGATGACCGGTTACGCCGACCAGCGTGAACGCTCAGAAGAAGTCGGTAAATGCGTGAAGGACGTTCTGACCAAGCCATTCTCATTGGTAGAAGTCAGAAAAGCCGTCGCCACCGCCCTAAAAGACGAGCAAAGCCCGCAGCAAACCGCATTTGCATAAACCCAGCCCTCCATAACAGTTTCAACACGCGATCCCTCCCCCGAGAGATCGCGTTTTGTATTTATGCGCTCCACAAACCCCTCACTAATGCGACGGCCTCACAGTCATACGAGGAGAAATCCTGATCAGCAGCCGCAAGATAGTGGCCTTCTCCACCCTTACCCCTACCTCTCCTCTCCCTGTCATGACTTCAACCGCCGCCTGATGTGATCGCAGTAAAAACCTATCAGTCTCACATCTCATATTGCTTGTTTAACACGCAGTATTGACAGGGCGTCTCCATCTCGATATGCAATCTCTTGCAACATATTGCAGGTTTATGCATGATTCTAAACATACCAGACACGCGACAAAGTGAGCTCGCTGAGCGCCTAACGAATGGCCAGCAGATCGTGGCAGCTGACGCCGCTCAAGAGTTTGGCGTTTCGCTTGATACGATACGACGCGACATACTAGCGCTAGAAGCAGCAGGGAAAGCACAACGCGTACGCGGTGGAGCTGTACCAATTGTGGAGCCCGCTTTACCGTTTCATACGCGCCTTGCAGATAGGGATAGCCCCAATCCAAAGCTAATTCAGGCAGCTGTTACAGAAATTGGCGCCTCATCAACTCATAGTAGATGGCGGTCTAACCAGCCTTTCTGTGATCAAGCACCTTCCCACTCTAGAGGGAGAGTTGTGATGACACCCTCACCTTGGGTAGCAATTGCTTGTCAGGAAAGAGGCATTGAAGTCTTCTTGCTAGGTGGAATTTTGAGCGCACAAGGGGGCATCGCAACAGGAGATGAAGCAATCAACAATGTCGGCGCAGTTTCAGCAGACATTGCGATACTGGGAGCATGCGGGCTTGATGTAGAATTTGGCCTAAGCTCTGATGACCATAACGAGTCAACGATGAAAAAAGCCATGAGCCGTGCAGCGCGACAAACTCTTGTTGTCACTAATGAGACTAAAATAAACCGGAGGGCTCGCCACCAAACCCTGCCCCTATCCGAGATTGATGTCATTGTTACCGATGCGAAGCAAGACGTGATGAAGCCCTTCATTGATCTAGGAATTATGGTCAGTCGTCTGGATGGCTAGGTTACGCACAAAGGTGCCATAAAATGGTTCACACCTGAGCATTCCGGCAATCAGTCATGCTCGATTGGCCACAATTTCTCATCCTGCTGCCTCTCCTCAAAAGGAAAAACATGCCCTATTCCCTCCAGGAAGACGCAAACGCGGTAATCTTTCCAGCCTTTGCGTCAACCTCTCTGAGCGACGAATGTAAACGGTTCCTCGATCGGGGTGGCATTTCAATCTTGGTTGGTGAAAGTCGCGATGAATATGTTTCACGGCAGATGTCCTTGGAACGTCGCAGCACCGAGACGCCAGAAACGTTTACCAGCTTGGTGCGCGAAGCAAAGGGACTGAGCGACAACCTGCTTGTCGCCGTCGATCAAGAGTTGGGTGGGATCTGCCGCATGCATGGTCTTGTGCCGCAGTTCCCCACAAACCAAGAACTAATCGACATGAGTGCAGAGGAAGTGGAAGCCATCACCTATCGCGTTGCGACAGCTAGCAAGGCTTTAGGTGTGAACGTGTTCCTTGCTCCTATCGTTGACTTGGTGACCGGCGTGAACCCGTGGTTGGATGGACGCACATATTCAATAGATCCTGAATTTGTTGGGCGTATATCCGCAGCTTATGTGCGAGGTGTCCAAAAAGCTGGCGTAGCTGCAACGGCAAAGCACTTCCCAGCTTTCACAACATAACCGGAGACCCGGCAATTGACGCCCATGCAATTGTGGCAGACGACGCCGACAGCTATGCGCCCGGTTTTAACCCGTTCATTGATGTGATTGCCGCCGAGGTGGAAATGATCATGGTTGGGCCAGCTATCAATAAAGCGTTTGATCCTGCACGCGCCGCGCTCCGGTCAAAGCCTGTTATTGACATCCTGAAGCTGGACCTTCGGTATCAAGGTATTGTGATGGCAGACAACTTGGTTTCCAAAGCCACCATGCACGGTGACAGCATTGAAAAAGTCGCAGTGGACGCAATCAGAGCTGGCTGTGACTTACTGTTAACACCGGATGTTGGTACCCAGCTGGGAGAGGTTTCAAAAACGCTGATAAACGCAGTCGAGACTGGTAATATTTCACGAGAAGCTCTTGCACAATCAGCTAACAAAATACGAAGGCTGGCACAAAAATATCCTGCCAAGCTTTAAGCAACATCTTGTTCCACAAGCTCACTCCAAAAAAAACAACAAACCAACGGAGACACTCATGCTGAAGGATGAAAACCTGATCAGCTTTGATCAATTTGAAGCCGCAATCTTTGATCTGGACGGAACACTTGTGCATTCCGAGCATGTTTGGGACCAAGCTAAACGAGAGATATTGGCTGCATACGGTATCACCCCAAGCCAGTCCCTGCTCGATAAACATGTCGGGCGTGGTCTGAACGGATTCTTGGACGATGTGTTTGAGCAATCATTAAGTGGCGAGGAATACGACGAAGTCCGCAATAAGATTGGCGCCCGCGCAGACGTTCTTCTGCCGGAACTATCCTTACCGGTTGAAGGCGCAGCGGAGTATCTCAGCGCTCTGCATGTCAAGGGGGTACGCATCGCGATTTGCTCCTCATCCCCTGAACGTCATATTCAAAGCGCTATCGATCGACTGTCCCTGCAAAACCAAGTGGAGCTATATGTTTCTGGATCAGATCTGCCACGCGGAAAGCCTGATCCATTACCTTATCAAACCACATTACAACGTCTTGGATTAAGTGCTTCAAAAGCTTGTGCCTTTGAAGATTCCGCTCCTGGCGCTGAGTCCGCTCTTGCTGCTGGGCTAACGGTTTTTGGTATTGGTGTGCCAATCGCAGGAACAGAGTTTCCCAAACGCACCATACAAGTAAAGTGCTTCCGAGACTTACCATTACCATGACCCCTTCGGGCACCCGAGATCGGGAAGCCTAATTTATTTGGAAAGCCAGCACGCTGTACAAACATCCGGTTTCCTGCTCTTCTACCTGCATATTTTAGTAGAGGATTTGAGCGAGCTTTTTCATGGACCAAGAGACTGCTGTACGCACACATACGCCAGACCTCCGCAACGCACTGACAAACCTGAATGACCCCTCAGCGCCCATGCCGCCAGCTTTGAAGTATTATGCAGCAGGCCGGATCTACTCCGCTGTCGAAACCTGTTTTGCCCACTGGGAGAATGTGCCTGACCTGTGTAACGCAGATCTCTATTTCGACTACCTGAACGCGCTGGAAGGCACTCAGGACCGGCGCGGCTTTCTGCTCGCAACCCAAAGCTATCTGGCACGCCTGCAAAACGCTCATACTCAATTCATCGACCACACGCTCTTGCAAAACCCAAGTTTCGGCTTTTGGGCTCGGCCTCTCCCTGCTTCCGCCTCAACACCAAACGACCTTGTCTGGACAGTTTGCGGCTCAACTCTTTCTGACCTGCAAAAAGGTGACATCATCAAGGAGGTTAATGACAGGCCCGCCGATGAATTCTTCGCCCACTACACGCAGTTTGTAAGTGCCTCAAAACCTGAAGCGGCGAGCTATACCCTTCTGTTCAGAGGCTTTCTCTTTCCTGAGCAACTCGGCCTTACCCTTTCCAATGGCAAGAGGCTGCAAGTCAGCCGTATCGGGGCAAAGCATCCGCTGTCGCTCCATAAAGGCGTTGAGATGGACCACTCAGGCAAATTCCCCCGCCTGATCATCCGCAGCTTCTCAAAGCCCGAGTTTGAGCAACAGGCCCTCGATTTGCTCAGCCAGATCGACGATCAGTCCCCACTCATCCTCGACCTGCGCGGCAACACCGGTGGCGACACGCCTTCCAATCTGAGGACGAAATTCTGCGTTGAACCAATCCCACTCTCGATGGAACGTACTCCGCAATTCATGGGCCTCGAAAAAAAACTGAGCAAGCCCTACCTGCATTCCAGAACGGAGAACTCTCGGCATTTCACCTGCCTTCCAACGCCCAAACAACATCAATGACGCTCCTCGAAAATGGCGACCACCTCCCGGCAAGCCCTGCCCCATTCAAAGGAAAACTGATTGTCCTGATCGACATCGGCAGCTGCTCATCAACCGAAGACCTTTTGATACCCCTTAAACATTCCGGCCGCGCAACAATTGTCGGCGAGGCGTCAGCTGGCTCTACCGGACAACCCTACTTCGAAGCCCCCCTGCCGGGCACACTGCTCATGGTCTCGACAAAACGCACCGACTTTCCAGATGGAAGCACGTTCGAAGGTGTGGGGATACAGCCGGACTATCCGGTCAGCCTCACCGCAAAAGACCTCCAGCAAGGCAATGACCCTGCTTTAAGCCGGGCAGAGCAACTCCTGAGCTAACCCGCAGGCAGCAAGAACAATAAAGCTCAGTAGCGCTTCATCAGGCGTTCCAGATACTCCAGCTCAAGCTGAGGGCGATCGGGGTCGGAAAGGCGGCGGCGGAGTTCTTCAAGGATACGCCGTGCACGCTGAACCTCGATTTCATCAGGCACCTTCACCTGACTGCCAAACTCCGGCCCTTCAACCCGGCGCATACGGCCCAGTGGGTCTTCGTTAAGCGGTGAAGTGGTCGCCTGCCCTCGCCCACCGCTTTGCCCTGCCAGCTGCTCAGCAAGCGCTTGAGCACCTTTACGCAGGGATTCCAAGGCCTGACTTTGCTCGGACACCGCTTCATCAGCTTCTTGAGCACCCAGCGCATCGCCAGCCTCTTCCATGGAGTTACCAGCGCTGTCCAGATCCTTGTTCGGCTTGGCACCATTGTTCGCCATACCATCAAGCAGTTTTTGCAGCTCGTCGGAAAGGTTGCGCTGCTGCTTTTGCAGCTGGCGGAAGGCTTCCCGCGCCTCCTCATCGCTCATCTCACCATTCTTGTCTTGCTGGTCACTGCGCTGGTTGGGGCGGCGCTGCTGGCTATCAGGATCAAACTTGTGCGTCTCATCCATCAGCTTGCGCTGCTTCTGGATCATGTCGCCGAGGTTCTCCAGAGCCTGCAACATCTGGCGCTGCTGCTCGTTGGGTGTCTGCTGCTGTTGCTGGGCATTTTGCATATTCTCCAGCATCTGCTGCATCTGCGCCAACAGCTCGCGCGCAGCTTCCAAAGATCCGTCTTCGCCAACTCTTCCATCCGGCGCAACATGTCATCCAGATCGCGGGGCGTGATCTGCTGTCCGTTTTCATCCATCGGCATCTGACCAAGCTGCTGCGGATTATCTCGCATCTGCTGCGCCATGGATTTCAGATAGTCATCCAGCGCCTTGCGCAGGTCATCCATCAACTCGGCAATTTCCTGCTCGGACGCCCCTTGCTCCAGCGCCCGCCGCAAAGCCTCCTGCGCCTCGCGCAAAGCCCGCTCAGCAGCAGACAGGCCACCGTCCTCAATGGTCAGCGCCACATTCCACAGCACATCCAGCATGGCCCGCAGGTCGTCATCCGTTTCGGCTGCCACCAGCTCGCTATAGGCAAAGCGCAGCGGCAGATAAGAGCCGGCATCGTCAATAAACCGCTCCGGCGCAATCATCAGCACATCCAGCACATCAACCACCTGAGAGTAGCTCTCAACATTCATCGCCAGATTGCGCCGTTGCTCAACCACCGCCCGCGCCAATGGCTTGTTGAACCGGCGCTCGGGCAGCTTGATATAAACCGGCTGCGAGCGCCCCTCCTGCTCAGCCTCATCATGCGCAACGAGCACAAGAGACACCTCCGACCCCGCCCATGGATGCGCCGTCAGGTCCTGATAAGTCTGCCCAACAGCCATCGTTGCATCTTTCGGCGGCAAGCTCAGATTAAACCGCGGCGCCTCAACCAAAGATCGCCCCGGTGTATCCTCATCATCCCGCTGAACCTTGTCCATAATGGCTTCCGCCGAAACCACGCGGTAATCATCCTGCACCAGATACGTCAGCTTTAGGCTGCCTGACAGCTGCTCTTCAGGGTCATCAAACAGGCGAATACGCGGCGGCAAGTCCGGACGAATGGCAATCTTCCAGGAGTACTTGGGCGAGTCATTTTGCAGGATCTGCAATCGCCCGCTGGAGTTCAACGGAAACCGCCACTCGGTGGTTGTCATCGCCTCGGAGGTTTCCCCCGCACCCGTTTGAACACGCTCCGGCTCCAGAAATTCTTGCCCCTGACGCGAAAAGTAGACGACGGAAAACTCACCCGTTCCCTGCGCTCGCACCAGAACCGTACTGCCACTGGCAATCGAAAGTGCATTCCGCTCGTCACGCAACTGATTGGCATCGCCACTGAGAAAAACCGGAGCTTCACCGGTATAAGCGGGCGGCGTCACCCAAGCATCAATCCGGGCTGGCAAGACGCTCCCACCCCCCTGCGTGTAGAACGGGGTTAGCAGGCTCGACCACCGGTTCGCATCCGAAACGGAATAACCGACCACCAACAACATCACCGCAAAACCGCAGCATAAGGATCTTTGGCGAACCCGCGTGGATTAACACCACCAACCCGCAGGTTCTGGAGCCGCGTTCGCAACGCTTTCTGATGGGCAGCCCAAAGAGCAAGCGCCTCGTCATCATCCATCCCGGTCGCCTGCTCATCCCGATAGGAGAGCAAAGGCCGGTGCGGCAGCCCGCTTGCAAGTTCAACCTTGTGCAGCCCCTCAGTCTCACTGGGAAGCTTCAGACGTAACAGCGGGTAGCTGCTCCATGCCAGAACCGCGAAAAACACAATGGAAACAAAGGCAGAGCCGTAGAAACCAAGCAGTTGCCATGCGCCCAGAAAGCTAATGGCCACATAAAGGCAAACCACGATGAGCGGAATCTGAACCGCAGGCCAGAACCGCTCCCAAAACAAATAGAGCTGCGCTTTAAAAGCCAGCCGCTTCAATCGATGGGGTAATTTTTGAGAAAAGAGAGCCTGCCAGAGGCCTAAAGCGAGAGAGTGTTCACCAAAATGCCGCTTATGCCCTCGCAATTCGCTTGCTGAAGCTATGGCATTCTTGAGATTTTTATTACCGCCATTCTCATTCTGATGGGTCACAAAGGCCTCGCTAACCGCCGCCTGCTTCTTTTCTTTTCAGCATACGGCGATTAGCAAAGGTCAGCAATCTGGCAAACCTAAGGGGCTTTCAAACAGAGTTAAGTCTTTCCAACCCAGTTCGGCACAACGTCTTGATTTAGTAACTCATCGTAGCTTGGCCGCTGACGGATGATCGCAAACTTGTCGCCATCCACCAGAACTTCAGGCACCAGAAGGCGCGTGTTGTAGGTGCCGATTGGGTCGCGCCATAAGCGCCAGCAGAATAAACAGCCAGCAGGTCGCCTTCCTCAAACTTCGGCATTTCACGGTCGCGCGCCAGATAGTCGCCAGTCTCACAAACAGGACCAACAATATCTGCCAGCATCTGCTCACCGTTCTGACGTGCTTCACTTACCGCGCCAATCTCATGATGCGCTTCATAAAGCGTCGGGCGGATCAGATCGTTCATCGCAGCATCCACGATCACGAAATTCTTCGCTTCACCCTCTTTGCGGTAAATCGTTTCGGTAACGAGAACACCTGCATTTCCGGCAATCAGACGACCCGGCTCGGTGATCAACTTCACACCAAGACGCTCAATGTGCTTGCGAACAACCTTCGCGTATTCGGTCGCAGCGGCGCTTCGATCCCGCCTCCGTAAGGAATACCAAGACCGCCCCCCACATCAAGGTGCTCAATCTCGATGCCATCTTCGCGCAAAAGAGCAATCAGCTCACCAAGGCGAGCAATGGCATTGTCAAACGGCTCAAGCTGGGTGATCTGGGACCCGATATGAGTATCCATACCCGTAATCTTCAGGCCCGGCAGCTGCGCTGCTTCATTATAAACAGCGCGCGCACGGTCCCACGCAATGCCGAATTTGTTTTCAGCCTTACCGGTAGAGATCTTGGCATGGGTTTTTGCATCCACATCCGGATTGATGCGCAGAGAGATCGGCGCAACCTTACCCATTTCGGAGGCAACAGCAGAAAGCCGCTTCAGTTCAGGCTCGGATTCCACGTTAAAGCAGAGGATACCGGCTTCCAGCGCAAACTGCATTTCCCGGCGGGTTTTACCAACGCCTGAGAACACAATCTTATTGGCAGGGATACCCGCTTTCAAAGCGCGGCGCAGTTCCCCTTCGGAAACAACATCAGCACCAGCGCCAAGCTTAGCCAACACAGTAAGAATGGCGATATTGGAATTCGCCTTCAGTGCGTAACAGGTCAGATGGTCTATTCCATCGAACGCACCATCAAAAACCTTGAAGTGACGTTCAAATGTTGCACGGGAATAACAGTAGAACGGTGTTCCAACTTCCGCAGCGATTTCGGTCAGCGCAACATCTTCAGCGTGAAGCTCGCCGTCCTTGAATTCAAAGTAGTGCAAGTTAAGTCCTCTGCGCTGGCTCTACCCTTGTGGGCTTAGCGAACCAGCCTAAAAATCGAAGTCAGGGTCATCCTCACTCCCACCGATCAGTGGATCCAGGAAGAACCGTTGGTTTCTCTCATCTGGAATCTCTGGTCGGGGAGCAGCATCTATTGGTGGCGGCCCGCCAGCTTCGGCAGCCGCACGCGCCTCGCTTGGTGTATCCAAGCCAATTTTGCGCCCACAAGCAGAAACACTCAGACCGAGTGCAACAATTGTGAGGCCAATTAATAGCTTGGAACTATGGCCTTTTGTAATCTCTTTCATGCTTTGCGAGCTCATGTTCTCTCTGCTCCAATATGGACGATCTTAACAAACCAGAAATCCGATCTATTTGCCAACTCGGGCGAACCCGAGCCTACTCACAGTTTCATTTCTGCACCGTTACAACGTCGACTGCAAGATCATCCGGGGAACAGGCTTACTTTTCCGTCTTCTGCTCACGCTCAAGCTGCTTAAGCCATCGCCGAGATTGCTTACGCACATTTACAGGGCTCGTGCCACCGTAAGACACACGGCTGCGCACAGATTTGTCAACGGAAAGAACGCTGTAGACATCATCTGTGATCTTTGGCTCAACGCTCTGCATCTCTTCCAATGTCAGGCGATGAAGATCCACACCCTTATCGACAGCCAACTTAACAAGTGCACCAGTCACATGATGTGCATCACGGAATGGCATGCCAACAACACGCACACACCAGTCAGCCAAATCAGTCGCCGTGGAGTAGCCAGAACCCGCTGCTTTCTTCAAAACAGCCGTATTGGCTCAAGATCACGCATCATGCCGGTCATCGCAGCAAGCGCCAGAGAAAGGTTCGACAACGCGTCAAACGCCTGCTCTTTGTCTTCCTGCATGTCCTTGGAATAGGTCAGCGGCAAACCCTTCATCATCACGAGAAGAGAGTTCAGCGCACCATAGATACGGCCAGTCTTCGCGCGGATCAGCTCCGCAGCATCCGGGTTCTTCTTCTGCGGCATGATGGAAGAGCCGGTCGAGAACTTGTCGGAAAGCTTGATGAAGCCAAACTGGGCCGAACACCAGATCACGATCTCTTCTGCCAGACGAGACAGGTGCATCGCACAGATCGAGCATCCGCCAGCGCTTCAATGGCAAAGTCGCGATCAGAAACACCATCCAGAGAGTTCGCAGTTGGCCGGTCAAACCCAAGCGCAGACGCGGTCATCTCGCGGTCAATCGGGAAAGACGTACCAGCAAGCGCGGCACACCCCAGCGGCTCTCATTCATACGCACACGCGCATCTTGAAAGCGCGAGCGGTCGCGGGAGAACATTTCTACATACGCCAACAGATGATGACCGAAGGTAACCGGTTGCGCAGACTGCAAATGTGTGAAGCCCGGCATCACAACCGCTGCATGTTCCTCGGCTTTCTCAGCAAGGGCCTGCATCAGGTCTGTCACCTGTGCCTCAATATCGTCTAAAGAGTCGCGTACCCAAAGGCGAAAATCTGTAGCAACTTGGTCATTACGTGACCGGGCTGTATGAAGACGACCAGCTGTTGGGCCAATCAGTTCTGCCAAGCGCGCTTCGATATTCATGTGAATATCTTCAAGCGCACGAGAGAAGGTAAAGGTACCCTCTTCGATCTCTGACAGAATTGTGTCTAGACCCTGAGCTATCTTTTCGGCATCTTCTGCGCTAACGATGCCTGTGCAGCCAACATGCTGACATGAGCCTTGGACCCGGCGATGTCTTGCCGGTAGAGCTTACGATCGAAATCGATGGAAGCATTGATCTCTTCCATGATTGCGTCTGGCCCTTCCGCAAAACGGCCTCCCCACATGCGGTTGCTCATGTCTAGCCTCATTATGATTTGGGTTTAATATGAAGAAACTGACAGTTACCGGAAAGTTCGGCCTCGGAAAAGGGCTTATTGTAGCATTCGTGGGTTTTGTCGTCGTAGGCGGAGCCGTATTTGCATATAATCAGCCAAACTCCGCGCCCCCTCAAGTCCACGCCAGCTCTTCTTCAATGAATACCGCAAAAAAATCTCAAGAGTTTGACCACAGGCGAAGTCGCTGCTTTCCTACCTGCCGAGCGGCCTTTGGATCTCTCGGAGCTCGAATTTCATGATGCAGACGGCAATCTCGTCAAAATGGCAGATCTGAAAGGCACCAAACTGCTCAACCTCTGGGCCACATGGTGCGCGCCCTGCCGCAAAGAAATGCCTCATCTGGACAACCTGCAGCGTCAGGCTGGCGGCGAGGACTTCAACGTCATCGCGGTCAATATGGACCGCGGCGAGGGCAATCAAAAGCCGCTGGAGTTTCTGGAAGAGATCGGTGTGAAGGATCTGGCGTACTTCTCGGATCACACCATGAAGACTTTCAACGACCTGCGCACCCAGGGCAAAGCCCCCGGTCTGCCAAGCACCATTCTGATTGGTGAAGATGGCTACGAAATCGGCACAATGTTTGGCCCCGCCGACTGGGCCTCCCCGGAAGCGCTCGAACTGATCAACGCAGCGCTGGCCGGGCAGAAAGAAAATCAGACTGCCCAGACCGACTAGTCTTAGCCCTTACCCGAAACAGGACGGTCTCTCATCCGCATGAGACCTTCCTGCACCGCAGAGGCAACAAGCACACCCTCACGCGTATATAAGCTGCCACGACTAAAGCCGCGACCACCAGCTGTGCGCGGACTGTCCTGCGTGTAAAGCAGCCACTCATCCATGCGGAAGTCACTGTGGAACCACATGGCGTGGTCCAGACTTGCCACCTGCAAGTTTGGCACAAATACGTTGATGCCATGCGGGAACAGCGCAGTATCCAAAAGCGTCATGTCAGAGGCATAGGCCAGCACGCATTGGTGAATACGCGGATCATCCGGCAGTTTGGAAGCCGCACGAACCCACACATGCTGTACCGGGTCTTGCTTCTTGCGAGAAAAATACTGCCCCAGATCCAGCGGACGCAGTTCAATCGGGCGCTCCCGCTTCCAGTATTTTTGAACCGGCTCCGGTGCCTTCGAGATCAGCTCATCGGAGATTTCGGAGATCGGCATCAGGTCTTCCGGCATCGGCACATCCGGCATCTCGATCTGATGCTCCAAACCTTTTTCCACGCTCTGGAAAGAGGCAGACATAGAGAAGATCGCCTGACCATGCTGGATCGCCACCACACGCCGTGTGGTAAAGCTGCCGCCATCACGAATCCGGTCCACCTCATAAATAATCGGCACCTTGGGATCGCCCGGACGCAGGAAATATCCATGCAGCGAGTTGACCTGACGCTCTGCGCCAACCGTACGGGAGGCTGCAACGAGGGCTTGGCCGATCACCTGTCCACCAAAGACACGCTGCCATCCGCTTTGCGGGCTTGTCCCGCGAAACAAATTCTCCTCCAACTTTTCCAGATCCAAAAGGTCCAGTAGATTTTCAACAGCCTTCGTCATTGCAGACAAACCTATTTTAGTAGTGATTTCGATTGAATGTGAGTAGTGTGACGCTATATCGGTAGTGTCAACGGTTAATTGGGCTAACCGAACGATTACAGGGAAGACTTCCATGAGCAAAAAACAAGCCGCCAATGAAGATTTTTACGACGTCACCATAGGTGGTGGCGGGTATGTTGGATTGTCGCTTGCGCTTGCTTTGAAGCAGTCAGAACCTTCCATGAAAATCGCGCTGGTAGACTTGCGCCCACGCTCTGCAATCGAAAATGACCCACGCTCCTCCGCCGTCGCGGCAGGCGCAGTGCGCATGCTCGATCAGCTCGGCATCTGGTACAAACTGGAAGCAGACTCCCAGCCAATCACAGAAATGATCGTCACTGACAGCAAGCTGCACGACAGCGTGCGCCCGGTCTTCCTGACCTTTGCTGGTGATGTAGATGATGGCGAACCATTTGCCCGCATGGTTCAGAACAATCATATGGTCGGCGCATTGCATGATGCAGCCACAGATGCAGGTGTTCACATCTACGCTCCCGACAGCGTCAAAGACTTCGCTATCGAGCCAGCCACGTCAACATTACACTTGGCAGCGGCAAAACCATCCAGTCCCGCCTGATTGTGGCAGCCGATGGCGTCCGTTCCAAACTCCGCGACCTTGCAGGCATCCAATGCAACCGTTGGAGCTACAACCAAAGCGGCATCGTCACCACCGTGGCCCATGAGCGCCCACACAATGGCCGCGCAGAAGAGCACTTCCTGCCCTCCGGCCCGTTCGCCATCCTGCCGCTGAAAGGCAACCGTTCCTCTATCGTCTGGACAGAAAAGACCGCTGAAGCCAACCGCTTGGTCAATGGTGATGAATTCACCTTCGAGATCGAGCTGGAGCGCCGCTTCGGCCATCATCTGGGTGAGCTCAAACTGGACGGCCCACGTCAGGCCTTCCCGCTCAACCTTGTATTGGCCCGCTCTTTCGTCTCCAACCGCTTCGCATTGGCAGGCGACGCCGCCCACGGCATCCACCCTATCGCAGGTCAGGGCCTCAACTACGGCTTCAAAGACGTTGCCGCCCTTTCCGAAGTGCTGGTAGACGCCCACCGCCTCGGCCTCGATATTGGTGCAGCACACATTCTGGAGCGCTACCAAAGCTGGCGCCGCTTCGATACTTGGCAGATGGGCATGACCACCGACGTTCTGAACCGCCTGTTCTCCAACAACATCGACCCGGTCCGCGCCGTCCGCGACCTCGGCCTCGGTCTTGTGGAGCGCATGCCATTCCTGAAAAAGCACTTCATCGGCGAAGCAGCAGGCATGGCCGGCCCTTCCCCTAAACTGCTCCTCGGCAATTCGTTGTAAGGAGCAGATGTGAAAGACAAACGCTCCATCCTCATCACCGGATGTTCCAGCGGCATCGGTTACGCCGCCGCTCACATCTTAAGAGACAGAGGATGGCAAGTCTTTCCCACCTGTCGCAAACCAGAGGATGCTAAACGCCTGCGTTCAGAAGGCTTTGAAGCCTTCCATTTGGATTATTGCGATACCGAATCTATTCAGTCCACCGTTGAGTCAGTTCTGGAGATCACCGGTGGACGCCTTGATGCGCTCTACAACAACGGTGCTTACGGCCTTCCCGGTGCCATCGAAGACCTGCCAACCGACGCCCTGCGCCGCCAGTTCGAAACCAACTTCTTCGGCTGGCACGAGCTGACCCGCCTTGTCATTCCGGTCATGCGCAAACAAGGCCATGGCCGCATCGTGCAATGCTCCTCAATCCTCGGCCTCGTCGCCATGGACTACCGCGGCGCCTACAACGCCACCAAATTTGCACTGGAAGCTACACCGACACGCTACGCCTCGAACTGCATGGCTCAGGCATACAGGTGAGCTTAATCGAACCGGGTCCGATTCATTCTGAATTTTCCAAAACATCCGTCAAAATGTTCTTCAAGGAGATCGGAGAGGACGCAAAGAACGCCTCCCACTTCCGCGACAGCTACAACCGCCGCCTCACCATGCTCTCCAAAGGCGGCACCACAAAATTCAAACTCCCACCCGACGCGTCGTGAACAAACTCATCCACGCCATCGAAGCCCCTACCGCAAAAACTCGTTATTACGTAACCGTTCCAACTTATATAATGAGCTTCCTGCGCCGCCTGCTACCAACCTCCATGCTCGATATGATCCTGAGAAGGTCTGCCAAGTCGGAGGAGTGAAGCTACAAATCAAACTGGGCGAAGTTGAATCATATTTCCAATGCCCTGAATTCATGCCGCTCGGCAAAAGAGACACCTCATGGCATTATTTCATCCTGACAACCACACACTGAGTGAGCAACACAAGCGAATCTACGCCTATTGCGAGCTCGCATACACCACTGTCGATTTCGCTGCGGCAGCCTTGTTCGTTATTGGCAGTATCCTCTTCTTCAAAGAGGCAACCACCTATTTGGGCACCTGGTTGTTCTTGATTGGCTCGATTTTGTTCGGCTTCCGGCCAACAATTAAGCTCTTTCGCGAACTCGCCTATATCCGCCTCAGGAAATATCAGGAAGTCCGCGACGAATCCGAGAATAATACGGGTTGGCTAAATCCCGATATGAGGTGAAGCTAGTCAGAAGTTCTTCCAACGACCAACATCAGAGCTGCATTTCAGCTCAGTCGAGTCCGAATGACCTTTATACTAGCACTCCATATTCTTCTCGTTCTGTCATTTACAATTCGAATTCTGCTGCGAGATGATCTGTCACCGCCGGTACGTCTGGCATGGTTCATCGTCCTGAACGTGCTTCCCTATGTTGGCATCGCATTTACTTCCTTTTCGGGGAAACCGACCTTGGCCATCGCGCAGATAAACGTCACAAAGAGATTTTTGATGAAATCCGTGAAAATGCATCACTGTTCATGGGAACTCCAGCTGACGTCGATCGTTTAATCGATCCGGAATATAGAAATAGCTTCCATTATGCTGGCTCGATCAACGGCTTTTATCCGATTGCCGGAAACAGCGCCGCACTGATGGAAGACGCCACAGCAACCCGTGACAGCATGATAGCGGACATAGACGCTGCACAGGAATATGTGCACGTTCTCTACTACATCTGGCTTGATGACCACACAGGCACGGCACTTGCCAATGCCTTGATAAGGGCAGCCCAAAGAGGGGTCGAGTGCCGCGCAATGGCAGATGGCCTCGGCTCTCACAAGTTAATCAAATCACAGCTCTGGCAAAAAATGAGCGAGGCCGGAGTTCAACTAGCTGTGGCTTTGCCGATCAACAAACCCGTTCGCACCCTGCTGACCAGCAGGCTGGACCTGCGCAACCACCGCAAGATTACCATTATCGATGGCAAAGTAACCTACTGCGGCAGCAGAAACTCAGCTGATCCGGAGTTTCTGGTAAAAGCCAAATACGCGCCTTGGGTCGACATCATGCTACGACTGACTGGCCCCATTGTGACCCAAAACCAGCTTCTGTTCATCAGCGATTGGATGCAAGCAACGGATGAGAGGATTGATGATTTTGAATTGAAGTCAGAACCAGCAGAAGAAGGGTTTCCTGCACAGGTGATGGGAGATGGCCCGACGGAGCGCAAAGGAGCAACACCCCAACTCTTCGCCTGCCTTATCGCCACCGCCCGCTTCGAGCTCACCTTGTCGACACCCTACTTTGTCCCCGATGAAACCGTTCTGGAAGCCTTGCGCACGGCGGCATATCGAGGCGTGAAGGTCAGGCTGATTTTCCCAAAGATCAACGACAGCTGGATCGTGGCAGCCGCAAGCCGCAGCCATTATTTCAAGCTTTTGGAGGCCGGGTGCGAGCTCTTCGAGTTTAAAGGCGGCCTACTGCATGCCAAGACACTCACAATGGACCAGAAGATCACACTAATCGGCTCTTCAAATCTGGACCTGCGGAGCTTCGACCTAAACTACGAAAACAACATTCTCCTGCAAGACAAGGCAATAACGCAGGCTATTCTTGGGCGACAACAACAATACCTCGAAAGTTCAGAGCAGGTTCGTTTCGAAGCCGTTTCCAATTGGTCCTACCTCAAAAGGATAGGAAACAACGTGATCGCAACTGTGAGCCCAATCCTGTAGCCCTGCAGATGCGCACCACCAAGCTCAACGCAAACACGGTCTGGCACAGCAACCTTATTGCACGTTTCCTTGAGAGAGTGCCGCAACCTCCACCCGCGCTTTTACATAGGAAACACCTGTTTTCTCAAAGGTATCTCCTTCAACTTTGAAGCCAAGACGCTGGTAAAACACAACCGTGTCTTGCCTTGCATCGCACCACAGCTGATCAGCCTTCTGTACCTCGGGCTGGCTGGCGGCAAAGCGGATCAGGTTGCTGCCAATGCCGCGCCCTTGCTTCTCTGGTAACACCGCGAGCTTTCGTAGTCTCACAAATGGCAGGTCAAAGAAGAAGGATCCAACCCCAATCAGGGCCTCTCCTTCATATGCCCCAATATGAAGCGCCTCTTCATCGCCTGACACCATCACACGTTCTATCGGCGAGTCTGGCCAAAGCACTTTGTGACGAAGATCGTAGGTGAGATCAGCGGGAATACTGCGAAATCTAATCATCTTTCCAACCAACTAAAACGGCCGCTCACCCCCGCTTAATCAAGGACCGGCTCATAAGCAAGCTCAAGCAAGCGCCGGGAGCAGAAGCAGGAAGCCACCCTGAATGCCAAGTGGTCGGCGGCATAGCCAATGACGAGAGGGCCGACGAGGAAGCCTCCAAGCGCGATCTGCGTCATCAGCCCACATTGGTCGCAGCAGACCGGCCCGGCTTTTCAGCCGCCGCTGTAACAGCCAACGGAAAGCCACCAGAAACGCCAAGGCCAACCAACCCAAAACCAAGCAGTGACACCGCATAATTGGGCGACATAACAAGGATACCAACTCCGACAAGCGCGAGGATAACAATTCCCGCAGCAACCACATGAACCTCAACACGGGAGCGCAACCAGTCGCCGGTTAAACGGCCAAAGGTCAACATCATAGCAAAGGTGCTGTAGGCAATACCCGCATATCCGGCGGAAAGGTCAAACAGATCAGCACATAAATCGCTGACCAATCTGCAATCGCCCCCTCGGTTATGGTGATGCCAAACGCAAACAGACACACCGCGACCAACGTCCAATTCGGCATCTGAAAGCCACTCTCGGACTTCGCAGCAACATCCGGCTCTCGCCCTTCGCTCAGACTGTAGGAGGTGAACAGTGCAGGCAGCAATGCCATACCACTCACCATCAAAATGCTCTCGGATGGCCCATAACCAACCCACGAAAAACCCGAGCTGATCAGGCTTCCCACCAGCACACCAAGGCTCCACAACCCGTGACAGCCCGACATTATGAGCTGCCCGCTCTTCCGCTCGGTCTTATCGGCAATCACGTTCATGCACAGTTCCACAAACGCCAGCGCACTACCAACAACGGCCAAATACACAAAGAGCTGAAAAATAGTTTCCGCGTAAGTCGCAGCGGCATCAGGCAGATGAACGCGAACAGGCCGGCAATTAAAAGCTGACGCGCGCCAAACCTCTCCGTCAGCCGCCCGGCAAACATAAGCATGATCAGCAAGCCAACCGGCATACCAACAAGGGCCAGCGCAAACTCCCCTTCACTCACCTGCAGTCTCTGCTGAATTTCTGCGATACGCGGAAACCAGGCACCAAGCGCAATAGGCTGAAGAAAAAAAGACGCCGCGAATAAGATTCACATCGCGCGCACCTAGCACGGCTTGTTGTGTCATGGGGGAAAAGCTCTAAAGAAAGGAATGACTAATTTATTGCATCTAGCGTGATATTTTTGAAGAATGCAAGCTATGCAGAGCGATTGATACGACGCTACTCTACACGCTAACATAGCAACGCAAATCAACGCGGAAATATGCGAAAAAAACGCATTTTGACGCAAACCATCGCAAAAAAAGGAATTTCCGTGCCTCTTAGCGACACCACAAAAGCAAAGTTAAAGAACAGGGTTGTCTGGAGTCGTCTCGTTGGATGGGGGCTTTTGTGTTACGCAACAGCAGCTTACGGTGGCATTGTCACCACACCGGCAATCCCTGAGTGGTATGCCTCCCTCAACAAACCGCCCTTTAATCCACCCAACTGGCTATTTGCACCAGTCTGGTCCGTTCTCTACACACTTCTGGCCTTCTGCATCTGGATGGCGACCGAGTTCCAACAGGATCCAACCAGCGAAACTGCCAAGCCTCCGGCAAAATCAACTATTCAGTTAACATTTGTTATCCTGTTGTTTTTGAACGGAGTTTGGTCCTGGGCATTCTTCGGCCAACAAAACCCGGCGTTAGGCCTCATTGTCCTTATCATCTTGCTAGCGCTAAGTTTTTTTCACTTTCTGGCTATTTTATAGAGCGCAAATCTTTGCAGCTTGGCTCTATCTGCCCTATCTCCTTTGGGTTAGCTTTGCAGCCATACTGAATGCCTCTATTGTGGTTCTGAATTAATCCGAGCCTCAACCGAGGCAAATCGATATTGGAGATTTCAATGAGCGGTATTGTTGCCACTCTGGTTCCTATTGCCCTTCTCGCCGTCGCAGTGGTCCTCGCCCTTGGCCTCTGGAACATGATGCGCGGCGGAGATCCAAATCGCTCGCAAAAGCTGATGCGCTACCGCGTTCTGCTACAGTTCGCAGCTATCATACTGATTATGTTGGCTCTTTATCTAGCAAGCACATCCTGATTCTGGATTGAAACTGGTACAAAATGGTCACCCTCAATAAGATCTACACAAAAACCGGCGATGACGGCACTACTGCTCTAGGCAGCGGTGAACGCAGACCCAAGCATGATTTGCGCATCGAAGCTACGGAACCGTGGACGAAACCAACTCAGTCGTCGGAATTGTCCGCCTCCACGCCTCAAAAGAGATGCCAGTACTGGATGAACTGCTGGGCCGCATTCAAAACGATCTGTTTGATCTCGGCGCTGATCTGGCCACCCCAGATACCGGCGAAGACCTCGGCTATGAACCACTGCGCATCACCGAAAACCAGGTAAGCGCGCTGGAAGATGCCATCGACCAGCTCAACGTTGAGCTTACCCCGTTGAAATCATTCGTCTTACCGGGGGGAACTCCGCTGGCCGCCTATCTGCATCAGGCCAGAACAGTTGCTCGTCGTGCAGAACGTCTGGTTGCTGACCTTTCGCAAAAAGAGAAGGTCAACAAACAAGCCCTGCAATACCTCAACCGCCTCTCAGACCTCTTCTTCGTAGCCTCGCGCTACGCAAACCTGAAGGGTGAAGGCGATGTTTTGTGGGTCGCAGGCAAAAACAGATAGCGATCATTAGGTAAATAATTCGACCAGCAATCGTTGACCAATAGGTAAACTATCAACACTTATGGACAACTATCTACACTATGAGGCCACTTCGCCTTATACAATGGTTGAAATCCAATACCTATTTACCCTAGGCGATCGTTGACAGCCCCCAAATTGCTCATTACGGTCGCCGCAATTGCAATGCAATATGCATTCCCTTTTGGCCCTGGTAGCCCGGCGGAAAGTGTGTCTGAACAACTTTGTTGCGACGCAAACTCCCCTGAATTTCTAGTGGAGGTTCTAGGAACATGAAAATTATCGTGCCCGTAAAACGGGTCGTTGACTATAACGTAAAAGTTCGCGTGAAGGCGGATGGCTCCGGCGTTGAACTGGCAAACGTCAAAATGTCCATGAACCCTTTCGACGAAATCGCCGTTGAAGAGGCACTTCGCCTGAAAGAGGCTGGCAAAGCGACTGAAATCATTGTCGTTTCCATCGGTCCTAAGCAAGCAACTGAAACCATCCGCACCGGCCTCGCAATGGGCGCTGACCGCGGTATTCTGGTTCAGACCGACGATATCGTTGAGCCGCTCGCTGTTGCAAAGGCACTCAAAGGCATCGTTGAAGAAGAAGAGCCAGGCCTCGTAATCCTCGGTAAGCAGGCGATCGATGACGACTGTAACCAGACCGGCCAGATGCTCGCTGCACTCCTGGGCTGGGCGCAGGGCACCTTCGCTTCCAAGGTTGACCTTGGCGACAACACTGTAGATGTCACCCGCGAAATCGATGGTGGCCTGCAGACTGTTAAGCTGAACATGCCAGCAATCGTCACAACTGACCTACGTCTGAACGAGCCGCGCTACGCTTCCCTGCCTAACATCATGAAGCAAAGAAGAAGCCAATCGCAGAGAAAACCCTTGCAGACTTTGGTGTAGACGCAACGCCTCGCCTGAAGGTTCTCAACACTGCCGAGCCTGATGCACGCAAGGCAGGCGTTAAAGTCGCTTCCGTTGAGGAGCTGGTAGACAAGCTCAAAAACGAAGCTGGCGTTCTTTAAGATAGGTCAAAAGGAGTTAGCATTATGACCACGCTTCTTGTGGCTGAACATTCCAATTCTGATTTGAACGAAGCAACAGCTAAAGCACTGACCGCAGCTGTCGAAATGGGCGGCGACGTTCATGTTCTCGTTGCTGGTAAAGACTGTGGCGCAGCAGCTGAAGCTGCTTCCAAACTGTCCGGCGTTGCTAAAGTTCTCGTTGCCGACGATGCAGCATATGAGCACCAACTGGCTGAGCCGGTTGGTGACCTGATCGTTGCTCTTGCAGGTAGCTACGACGCAATCGTTGCTGCTGCGACAACCAACGGCAAGAACACCCTGCCACGCGTTGCTGCAAAGCTCGACGTGATGCAGATCTCTGAAATCATTGCTGTTGAATCTGCAGACACGTTCAAGCGTCCTATTTACGCTGGTAACGCAATCCAGACCGTACAGTCTGCTGATGCAAAGAAGGTTCTGACCGTTCGTACAGCATCCTTCGCTGCAACTGCTGAAGGTGGTTCCGCACCAGTTGAAGCCGCTGCTGCTTCTGCTGATCCGGCAATCTCCTCCTTCGTTGGTGAAGAAATCGCTGCTTCTGATCGTCCGGAACTGGCTGGCGCTAAGATCATCATCTCCGGTGGTCGTGCTCTCGGTTCTGAAGAGAAGTTCAACGAAGTCATCACCCTGTTGCTGACAAGCTCGGCGCAGCGATTGGTGCTTCCCGTGCCGCTGTTGACGCTGGTTACGCACCAAACGATTGGCAGGTTGGCCAGACAGGTAAGGTTGTTGCACCAGATCTTTACATCGCTTGCGGCATCTCGGGTGCAATCCAGCACCTTGCAGGTATGAAAGATTCCAAGATCATCGTCGCGATTAACAAAGACGAAGAAGCCCCAATCTTCCAGGTTGCTGATTACGGGCTTGTCGCTGACTTGTTCGAGGCACTTCCTGAACTGGAAAAGTCCCTCTAATCATAATTGATTAGCTTTTCAGGAACCCCGGGATGTTAATATTTCATTCTGGGGTTCTTGCTGTTTGAGGCAAGACTTGCGATGTATGTTGCTACAACAAGGTCACAGCACCCTAAAATGGTGCTTGTAAGAATTTGGATCTGACAATGGTGGTCGAAGTAAAGAAAGTCGGTGTAATTGGCGCCGGTCAAATGGGCAATGGCATCGCACACGTCAGCGCTTTGTCAGGATTTGATGTCGTTCTTCACGATATTGATCAGGAGCGTATCGACAGCGCCTCGCCAGCATCAACGGCAATATGGCACGTCAGATCTCAAAGGGAACGATCACAGAAGAAGATCGCGACCTTGCTCTGACCCGTATCAAAACATCCAATGATGTTGCGTCCCTCAGTGACGCAGACCTGGTTGTTGAAGCTGTAAGTGAAAACGAACAGGTAAAACGCAAGGTATTTCAGAGTGTTTGCCCAATTCTGAGACCCGACGCTATCCTCGGAACAAACACCTCCTCTATCTCCATTACGCGTCTGGCATCCACCACAGACCGCCCGGAAAAATTCATCGGCATCCACTTCATGAATCCGGTTCCTGTCATGGAACTCGTCGAGCTTGTACGTGGCATTGCAACCAGCGATGAAACATTCGAGATTTCGAAGGCCTACACTCTCGGCCTGAACAAGACCATCGCCGTATCAGAAGACTTCCCCGCCTTCATGGTGAACCGTATTCTGCTGCCAATGATCAACGAAGCGATCTACACCCTTTACGAAGGTGTTGGTTCCGTTGAAGCGATCGACACAGCAATGCGTTTGGGTGCAAATCACCCGATGGGTCCTCTGCAACTGGCTGATTTCATTGGTTTGGACACCTGCCTCTCCATCATGCAGGTACTGTATGAAGGCCTCGCAGACAGCAAATACCGCCCGTGCCCACTGCTGGTAAAGTACGTTGAGGCTGGCTGGCTCGGACGCAAAACCCAACGCGGTTTCTACGACTACCGCGGCGAAGTTCCCGTCCCGACCCGCTAAGGCAAACACAGAAACGCAAAAAGCCCGCTATATGAGCGGGCTTTTTTATTGGCTGTTGCGCAGATTACTTGAACGTTCCGCTGAACCCACCAATCGACAACGGGTTGTCCATCATCGCTGTGCGATCAGGCGTGTCAGCTGCGACACCTCCGGTAAACGCATCAAACATCTTCTTCACAAAGCCTTCTGACAGGCCCTTGGTGATGAAGACAATCCGCGTTCTATGATCAGCATCAGGCCACTGAGCAAGCCGTGTAGGTGGATGGAACACATGCTGCACCCCATGGATCACCAGAGGCTGATCTGGCTGATCTACGGTCTGGATAATCCCTTTAACGCGCAGCAGCTTAGGGCCGTGTGAGGACCGCAGCAGATCCAGGAACATCTCAAGCGCAGCCTCTGGAATTGCCCTGTCGGTCTCAAGCGTAAAGGCACGTACATCCTTGCCATGGCGGTTCGGGTCATGGTCGTGGTCATGAGCATGCCCTTCCCCATGATGGTGATCATGAGATCCCTGCTCTTCCTTATACGCCTCTTCCCGCAGCCACTTCTGAACATCCGGAATTTTGCTCTCGGGATTGTACAGGCCGCAGTTGATCAAAGCTGCAGCTGTTGCAGAACCATCTTGCGCATTAAGCACGCTTGCGCCCGGATTCAGATGCTTCAGTTCTGCTAAGAGGTCATCAGAAGGCTCTTGCAGGTCTGTCTTCGTCAATACGAGCCGGTCCGCAACAGCAATCTGCTTCACCGCTTCTTCGTGAGAATGGATCGTATCCAACCCGTTCACGGTATCAACAAGCGTGACCACTCCATCAAGCCGGTAGCGCATCACCAGATATGGGTGCAGCATCACCGTATGAAGCACCGGAGCGGGATCTGCTAAACCTGTGGTCTCAATAATCACACGATCGATCTTCTTCATGCGGCCATTGTCGATCCGGCGCAGGATATCTTCCAGCGTATTGATCAGGTCGCCGCGAATAGTGCAGCACAAGCAACCAGAAGAAAGCTCGATAATGCCATCATCAATGGTATCGACGAGCAAATGATCGAGACCGATCTCACCAAACTCGTTGATGATGACCGCTGTATTCTCCAGAACTGGCTCTTTGAGAATTCGGTTAAGAAGCGTTGTTTTGCCTGCTCCCAAAAAGCCTGTAATCACGCTCATCGGGATCGGGGTCGGCGGACTCCGCCTCTTTTGGGTATTAGCCATTGTTCTGCACTACCTGTAGCTACGGTTACTGCGTTTTACCGAAGACAGGCGTATTAGCATAGAGCCACCCGGGCTGCCAAACAATTCTCGTGTAGACGATGGTTTCAATGGCTGCAGCAAAGCACCTTT
The DNA here is from genome assembly GCA_001310715.1 of Pseudovibrio sp. JCM 19062. The sequence continues at coordinate 227,609 of BAXV01000001.1, read as the reverse complement.
GCCGACGGGCACACCGAGCATACGCTGCTGGATCCCGCCAGCTGGCTGCGCGCTCAAATCACTCTCAGGCCCAACACTCTCTGACCCCGGCTTAGGTGTCGGCAAAGGGACTGAATCTCCAAGCTTTTTCAGCACAACAATCGGGTGTTCATTGCCAACACGAACTCTCACAGGAGCATATGGCTTGATCTCTGGGCCCAGAATTTCTTCATACATCAGGCCCCAGTTTACTTTCTTCTTGGAAAGCTTGATAGATTTGCCTTCCGGGCTCGGGCTGGACGCATCAGAATACGCCAACATGCTGACCGAGCCGCGCTGAGACCCAAAGCGATCAACAAGCTCTTGCGCAGTTGGTTGGGTGTTGCGCTGACAATATCTGTCTGCCGGAGGCTCGATTTTCCGCTTCCCTGGAAGGAAGAGATGTTGGTTCCAACTCTCGTCTCGAAGCCGCCATCAATAAGCTTTTTGGCAAAAGCGGCACGTTCCAGACCGGAAGCCGCCCCAAGAACAACCGCGATAATTGTGCGTCCGTTCCGCGTTGTAGACGTCGCAACGTTGTAGCCCGAGTTACAGATGTAGCCGGTTTTCATGCCATTCGCACCGTCAATGCGCAAAAGGAAGTCCCGGTTGCCAGACCGGAAGGTCCTCTTACCAAAACGGATTCCGGGATAACTCATATAGGAGCGATACTGAGGAAACTGGTTCCACAACGCCTCGGCAAGCACTGCCATATCGCGCGCAGTCGTCACCTGACGATTATCAGGCAACCCATGCGGATTCACGAAATTTGTATCGGTCATCCCTAACCGGATCGCCGTTGAATTCATCATCTTGATGAAGTCTTCTTCAGTGCCCCCAATCCGCTCGGCAATGGCAACAGCAATGTCATTGGCGGACTTCACAAGGATCATCTTCAAAGCGTTGTCGAGCGTAATCGTGGTCCCGACTTTGAAGCCCATCTTACTCGGAGGCTGGTTGAGCGCATTCTGGGAGACCATGACCATGTCATTCATCGCCATCGTGCCATCCGAAATATGCTGGAAGGCAATATAAGCAGTCATCATCTTGGTAAGCGACGCAGGGTACCAGCGATCAAAGGCGGCGTTATGCTCCAACACACGACCACTATCTGCATCCATCACCAACCAAGCGGCAACATCAGCACGAGCCCCTGTCAGCGCCGTGACCAGAGTTATTGCAAAAACTGCAAGGAATTGAATTCTCTGCATAATCCAATGAATCGAAAAATTCACGATCTCGTTGCTCCACACCTACCAGTTTTCGCAGCAAACATTTTTTTGCCTAGCTGCCTTCAATAGCTCCGTTGTCGGTTTAGTTTCATGGACATCCCAAGCTAACGTTGGTAGTACCGTAGAGATAAACAATAAAAACTATGTCACCAGACACCGGAAATATGGTTTGGTGCCTCTCCCCCAAATATTGGAATGACATTATCAGCAAGGGGTCACCATTTCCAAACCTTTTGCGGCATTTTCTTCTAATGGTTATTTGGTCAAAACAAACTATCAAAGAGGCACTGCAGCAATCACCCCTTTAGTTGTTAGGGTCTACTCACTTTTATTGGCGTGGTTAATGATCTCAGATGCCCATTTGCAGACATGTTCCCTACGATTTGAAAGGTTATCCTCAAAGCGTACTCATCCCCGCTTCCATTTTTCGCCCTCTGCGCAGATAATCAGGCCCATAAGAGGAGCATCACATGTACAAAGTTATCGGCCACCCCCAATCAAGAACCATGCGTGTCCTTTGGTTATTGGAGGAGTTGGGCTTGGCCTATGAGGTCGTACCAAGCAAGCCGCATCAGGAAACCATTTATGCCGTGAATCCGTCCGGCAAAATTCCAGCCCTCATCGTTGACGGTGAAACCATCTACGATTCAACCGCAATCTGCACCTACTTGGCCGACAAGCATTCCGGCCTATCATTCCCGACAGGAACTTTGGAACGCGCCCGGCAGGACAGTTTCACAAACTTTGCGCTAGATGAAATGGATTCCATCCTTTGGATGTCGGCAAAGCATACGTTCGTTCTCCCGGAAGACCGCCGGTTCCAGACATCAAACCGGTCTGCCGCTATGAGTGGTCCAAATCAATGAAGCAACTCGAAAAACGCCTCGGTGAAAACACTTGGGTGATGGGCGATACCTTCACAATCGCAGACCTCATCATCGGACACTGCGCAATCTGGGCCAAGCTCTCCAAGTTTGAATGGCCTGAGGGTCCAGTGAGCGATTATTTTACAAGAGCCTTGGCGCGACCAGCCCTCGCAAAGGCAAATCAAAAAGCCTCAATACTGCAGTGATTCATCAACGTGCGAGGGTGATTGGCTCCACCCTCCACCGCCTCAGCGCATCACTTCAGATCGGACGCCCACCAAAACATGCAGAGGCTACCAAAAATTAGCTAGGTGAATTCACCTACCATACACCCTCATTGCAATAATCACCTAGCATCTATCCGATTCAATCTGGTTCCATGCACTTACATATTCCTAGATAGAAGCTCCTGATTTTAAGCCGATTTCGACCACACCATCCAAATCTCACGTAGCGTTTTATTGAACTTGCCCGTTCAAAACGCACCTAAAGACGTCAGGACCTACGAAAGTTCGAAGCATATTAGCTAGACGCCCCAACGGCAGCTGCCCATAATGAGATCCAGAATTTGGGTATGAGATTACCCATGGAGGAAATGGGGAGACTGACTATGACTGGCGACGTATATCCAGTACCAGCTGAGATTGCCGATAACGCTTTGCTCAACAACGAGCAGTACCTGGAGATGTACAAGCACTCCGTTGAGGATCCCGACGGATTCTGGGGAGAGCGCGGAAAACGGCTCGACTGGATCAAGCCGTACACAAAGGTCAAGAACACCTCCTACGACTACCACAACGTTTCCATCAAATGGTTTGAAGACGGTACGCTGAATGTAGCGGCCAACTGTATTGACCGCCATCTTGCAGAGCGCGGTGACCAACCGGCAATCATCTGGGAGGGTGACGAGCCGGACCAAAGCAAAATAATCACCTACAAGCAGCTTGCCGAGTCCGTAAACCGTTTCGCAAACGTAATGCTGGCCAATGGTGTAAGGAAAGGTGACCGCGTCACCGTTTACATGCCAATGATCCCGGAAGCAGCCTACGCCATGCTCGCTTGTGCCCGCATCGGTGCGGTCCATTCGGTTGTGTTTGGTGGCTTCTCCCCAGACAGCTTGGCAGGACGTATTGAAGACTGCCAGTCCCGCTTTGTCGTCACTGCTGACGAAGGCGTACGCGGTGGCAGAACAGTGCCTCTCAAAGAGAACACAGATCGTGCCATCGAGAAATGCGGAAATGTTGACAAAGTCTTCGTTGTGAAACGCACGGGCGGCAACATCAACATGACGGAAGGCCGTGATCTCTGGTATCACGAAGAAATCGAAAAGGTCTCCGCCGACTGCCCACCAGCGGAAATGAACGCGGAAGACCCTCTCTTCATCCTTTACACTTCAGGCTCCACAGGCCAGCCAAAAGGCGTGATGCACACCTCCGGCGGCTACCTCGTCTATGCCGCCATGACCCATCAATACGTCTTTGATTACCATCCAGGTGAAGTCTATTGGTGTACCGCCGATGTTGCTGGGTAACCGGCCATAGCTACATCCTTTACGGCCCCCTCGCCAACGGTGCAACAACACTGATGTTTGAAGGTGTGCCAACTTACCCGGACGCAGGCCGCTTCTGGGATGTTTGCGACAAGCACAACGTCAACATCTTCTACACCGCCCCAACCGCTATTCGCGCGCTGATGGGAGCCGGTGACGAGTATGTGACCAAAACCTCCCGCAAATCACTCCGCATACTTGGCTCGGTCGGTGAGCCAATCAACCCTGAAGCATGGCTGTGGTATCACAACGTGGTCGGCGAACAGCGTTGCCCAATCGTCGATACGTGGTGGCAGACAGAAACTGGCGGCATCCTGATCACACCGCTTCCCGGTGCAACAGATCTCAAGCCTGGCTCCGCCACGCGCCCGTTCTTTGGCATTCAACCAGCAATCGTTGATGCGGAAGGCAATTTTCAGGAAGGCGCGACCGAAGGCAACCTTGTCATCACAGACAGCTGGCCCGGCCAGATGCGCACGGTCTACGGAGACCATGAGCGCTTCATCCAGACCTACTTCGCCACCTACAAAGGCTTTTACTTCACTGGTGATGGCTGCCGGCGTGATGAGGATGGCTACTACTGGATCACAGGGCGCGTCGATGACGTGATCAACGTATCCGGCCACCGTATGGGAACCGCGGAAGTAGAAAGCGCCCTCGTCGCCCACCCAGACGTTTCAGAAGCCGCTGTCGTAGGCTATCCGCACGACGTAAAGGGACAAGGCATCTACGCTTATGTCACGCTTATGGAAGGCTTGGAGCCATCTGAGGAGCTGAAGATGAAACTGGTCAAGCACGTGCGCGCCGAAATCGGCCAATTGCCTCGCCAGACCTGATCCAGTTCGCCCCCGGCCTGCCAAAGACCAGAAGCGGCAAAATCATGCGCCGTATCCTGCGCAAAATCGCAGAAGACAGCTTCGAAAACCTCGGCGACACTTCAACTCTGGCAGACCCAACAGTCGTTGGCGACCTCATAGACAACCGCCAGAACAAGTCTGAAGTCGTTTAGGCCAGTCCGCAAAAAGCTAAGTACAAAACACAAAACCCCGCTGCTGAAGCGGGGTTTTTCATTGGAGCGGAACTCCAGTTTAACCGAGGTTGTGACGCGAAGACCGCTCGTAAACATTCTATAAACTATAATTTTAATTACGCAAAAACGAACAATTATTCTTGAAGATTTTTACATAAATTACTGCTTATATTTACTTTGTTTAAAGTGCCAATTGGTTGAGGTTTTCGGTTGGCCTTCCTGTAAAATCCTCAATTCGGCACAAGGATGACTTTCATATGCGTGATCTGCTCAGTCTGGGTCGAAAGAATCTTCTAGATTTCCATAGTGATGACACTGGCAACGTAGCAATAATAGTCGCAGCGTTGTTCATCCCATTACTTTTGGCTGTGGCTGGCAGTGTTGAACTTGGACGCTACGTAAGCGTAGAAACACGACTGCGCGATGCAACGGAGTCCGCCGCACTTGCGGCTGCTTCACTTCGCTCCTCTGAAGACTCAGAAAAAATTGTCGACGAATACATCAGGTCAAATCTGCCCGACACAGCTCTATGGCAAACAGTTGAAATTAGTGTGCCAGATCCGATAGTCACAACAACTTCCAGAACGATCAAAGTAACCGCATCGATCAATCTACCAACAAGCTTTTTAAAGATAGTCGGGTTCAATGAGCTTACAGCACAAGCAAGCTCGGTTGCTACGCAGACAAAAACCGATGCAGAGATCGCATTGGTTCTGGATATCTCTTCATCCATGAAAAATTCTGACAAAATTGACAAACTAAAACCTGCAGCCAAGGAATTTGTTGAAGAGATTTTTAACGACAGCCTCTTTCAGGAGGCGACCGTCAGTCTAATTCCTTTTGGTGGCACAGTTAATGTTGGATCTGCTTTTTTCCAGAAATGGGTCACCAATAGCGAAGACACAATAGAGAATCCAAGCATAGAAGAATATGCAAAAGGTAACGAGATTCCCAGACATGAATTCACTTTCACGAATGGAGAAAACTGTATCGAGTATCGATCTGAAGATATTAGTGATAACGTAATTCCTCTTGCCTCTCGCCCGCAGTTACCTAATTTCACTCGATACACATACACGAATCCATATTGCCCACCTAACTCTACCGCGATGTTTTTGAACTCAACAAACTCTGAAGAAATCAAGTCCCGCATAGACAACATGAAACTTTCAGACGGTACAGGCATGGAGGTTGGTGCAATGTGGGGCCTAAAATCCCTTTCACCTCGGTGGAAAGGACAACTTGGTGGCGATGCAGCAAATCGTCCTGCTAATTTCGACGACGTAAAAACTCTTAAATTTATGATCCTGATGACAGATGGTGAGATAACTCACCAATCAAGACCGAAGCATCCTCGTTCGAGGTCTAGACCTCGGATCACAGGAGGGACCGAGCAAAAATTGCTGCCGCAAGGTGACAAAAATGATACTCCAGAAACAGATAGCGCAGTTGGATACTTCAAACGAGTTTGTGGTGAACTACGCGAGAATGGTGTCACTGTTTTCACTATTGGGTTTCAGATCGATAAGGGCGCGCTCTCTGAGGAACTGCTCAAGTATTGCGCAACCAACCCTGGCAACTATTATCTTGTAGATGATCTGGACATCGGATCTGCATTTGACGCTATATTCAAAGCTATTTCCCAACTCAGAATTACGGGTTAGAGCCATGTTATCGCTTCTACCCCGCTTCTGGCAAAATTCAAAAGGTGTAACGGCTATTGAGTTTGCACTCTTAGCTCCCATCTTATTTTACTTTATTTTTGCCGCTTTCGAAGTTGGTATGATCTACACCCAACGTGAGCTTCTCGACCGGGCAGTCATTCATGCGACGAAGCAAATTTACATTGGTGCGGCAGCAGACGGGCAAATAACCAAAAACGATCTCAGTGAGGAAATCTGCAATAATCTTGTAATGGCAGGACCAGATTGTCGAAATAACCTCACATTGCGGCTAATATCGATGTCTTCTTTGCGCAGTGAACCACAAACCGACATAATCTGTCGTGACAGCGGCACTGAGCCAGACCCGGCCGTAGGCTACAACCAGGTGCCAAAAATCAATTCATGTTCATGCGCGTATGCTTCATGAAAAAAACTTCTTTTGCCCGGAGTTGGCTTTGCGCTCAATCTATCATCGGTTGCTGATGGTCGAATTGCTCTTATATCGAATAGCGCTTTCGTCAACGAGCCCTTTTGAAAATTCTTCATTGGAGACGTATCATAATGAGACAACGCTTTCCCCTAATGGAACAAAACGATTTTCATAAGGATACACAAGGCGTTGCGGCTATCGAGTTTGCAATTGTGTTCCCCATACTATTGCTTTTATTTCTCGCCAGTTCCGTTCTTGTTGAAGGATTTCGCACCAAACGCCTCCATGAAAGGGCTGCTTTCATAATTGTCGATCTTGTCACGCGTGAAAACAGTATTGATGAAACCGCTGCTCAAGAGCTTTACCTAGTAGCGGAAGCATTAGTTGGGCCTACAGCGGAAAATGATGATTTTGCTGTTGTTGTAGCTAGTGTAGAAAATGAATTTGACACCGACGACGATAGTTCCCTTACGCTAATGTGGTCTTGTGCTTCCAATCCAGACTTCCATTTCGAACAAGGAACATAGACGACCTAAAACTACCAGAAGTTCCAGAGGGGCAAGCTATCGTGATTGCTCAGGTGATAGGAACCTATAAGCCAGTATTCAAATTAGATCTAATTGGCGACATCGACCTAATGGAAACGACAGTACGCCGCCCACGCTTACTCAACGTGATTCCATTCAGAGAAGAAGAAGGAAATAGACAAGGTTCTTGTCGTCAGGGACGATAATTCGACAAATACCAGCTCTTACCAAAGCAACATTCGCTGATTTAAACTTCGATCCGGTCATAATCCACAGCATTTAAGGTTACGGCTCCAGTTCGCTGTCCCAGTATAGGAAATCCAACCAGCTCTCATGGAGGTAGTTGGGCGGGAACAGGCGGCCATTGTTATGCAGGTCCCACACCCGTGGAATGAACGGCATCTGCATCGGCCTCATATTCATTTCCTGCCAAGATTTGTTCGCCTTGCGCAAATTACAGGGAGAACACGCCGTGATGACGTTGTCCCATGTGGTCAATCCACCCTTGCTACGCGGAATGAGATGATCGAAGGTCAAGTCCTCCTGCGATCCACAATACTGACATTGAAACCGATCTCGCAGGAACACATTAAACCGCGTAAATGCCGGATTTCTCTCAGTCTCTACAAAGGATTTGAGAGCAACCACACTGGGAAGCTGCAGTTCTAAACTCGGGCTTCTGACAACCTGATCATATTCAGAAACGATATTCACCCGATCCAGAAACACAGCCTTAACTGCATCCTGCCACCCCCACAGGGACAAGGGGTAGTAAGACAGAGGTCGGTAATCTGCATTCAATACAAGCGCCGGGAATGCGCCTTCTGACACAACTGCGTTCACAACATACTCCCGAGTCTCGTGAAGAACATGAGTGTTCCAACGGAAATCATCTTGAGATGTTCTTGATATTGTAGGCATCAAATGACAGCTATGTGAAGTCTGTCAAGCGCACTTCTGCGAAGGATAATAAAGCAGGTGTAAAACACACATACACAAACCTAAAGCAGATCAGGTAATTAGATCCACCACACAAAAATCAACAGACCAATTGTGTGAAAATAAAAAAAGCGGGAATAGTCACCTACTCCCGCCTTTCTATAAATTTTTACCTGAGATTACTTCCAGTCGCGCACGTCAACAAAATGTCCGGCAATCGCAGCAGCAGCTGCCATGCCCGGAGAAACAAGATGCGTACGTCCTTTGAAGCCCTGACGGCCCTCAAAGTTACGGTTGGAAGTCGAAGCACAACGCTCACCCGGCTTCAGTTTGTCAGCATTCATTGCCAGACACATAGAGCAACCCGGTTCACGCCATTCAAAACCAGCGTTTTTGAAGATCTCGTCCAGACCTTCAGCCTCAGCCTGCGCCTTCACCAGACCCGAACCCGGTACGATCATCGCGCTCACAGTGTCAGCAATCTTCTTGCCCTTCACAACAGCAGCTGCTTCACGCAGATCTTCGATGCGGCCATTGGTGCAAGACCCAACGAACACACGATCAATCTTGATGTCGGTGATTTTCTGGCCTGCTTTAACATCCATGTATTCCAGAGCGCGCTCTTTCGATGCGCGGCGGGTCTCATCCTCAATCTCAGCTGGGTCTGGAACCACACCGGTCACAGACACAACATCTTCCGGAGAAGAGCCCCAGGTCACGATTGGAGGCAGGTTAGCTGCATCCAGAACGATCTCTTTATCAAACATTGCATCTTCGTCAGTGAACAGCGTTTTCCAGAAAGCCTGAGCCTGTTCCCACGCTGCACCCTTTGGAGATTTTGGACGACCCTTCAGGTATTCAAAGGTCTTCTCATCCGGAGCAATCAAGCCAGCACGAGCACCTGCTTCAATGGACATGTTACAAACGGTCATACGACCTTCCATGCTCAAATCACGGATTGCTTCGCCAGCATATTCAATAACATAACCCGTACCGCCAGCAGTACCCAGCTCGCCGATGATAGCCAGAACAATGTCCTTCGCGGTCACCCCTGTTGGCAGCTTGCCATTCACGGTCACGCGCAGGTTCTTGGCCTTCTTCTGGATCAGCGTCTGGGTTGCCAGAACGTGCTCAACTTCAGAAGTACCAATACCGTGTGCAAGGGAACCAAATGCACCATGAGTGGATGTATGGCTGTCACCGCAAACAATGGTCATGCCAGGCAGAGTGAAGCCCTGTTCCGGACCGATAATGTGCACGACGCCCTGACGCTGATCCAGCTCGGAGTAGTACTCAACACCAAACTCGGCGGCATTCTTCGCCAAGGTATCAACCTGCAGCGCGCTTTCAGGATCATCGATACCTTTGGAGCGGTCAGTTGTTGGAACGTTATGGTCAACAACAGCCAGTGTACGCTTTGGGTGACGAACCTGACGGCCAGCCATACGCAGACCTTCAAACGCCTGCGGGCTTGTAACTTCGTGTACCAGGTGGCGGTCAATGTAAAGCAGGCAAGTACCATCTTCTTGCGTGCTGACCACGTGGTGGTCCCAGATCTTATCGTAAAGAGTTTTGGCCTGCGACATTGCGCTTGTCTCCTGGAAACGACTGATCCTAGTCTCCAACCCGGTTCTGATCGCACCTACCAAGCGCTCAAGATCCGGAAGACAGGATCATTCACTTATTACCTGCAGCTCTCTGCGGCCGCATAAATCTTCAAAACACGGAGAATCTGAAACAGCATACTCCGCTATACTGGCCCTATTAATCCTCCCGGATCGCAAAAATATCAAGCTTATTTGCATTGAGATTCTCTCAAGAGCAGGGTGTAATCATATGAAATTCAATTGGAACAACGAGGCGGCCCGTGCTGATCAATGTTTTGTGATCTAAGCGTATATTTCGACTAGCAAAAGTTCTGGCCTGCAAAGAAAGCGAATTGGAAGTCCCGAGCAGCCCAGTCCGCTCCCGACAATGAGATTGCTTCCATTTTCCTCAAATGCGCCCTTCGCATACTTCCGGCCAAGTTGCGATGGAATGGTCAATGCGCCAACAAAAGGCAGACGAACCTGCCCCCATGCGTATGCCCGCTCACCATTAGATCTACAAATTCTTGCGCTTCGGGGAAGATGTCCGGCTCATGCGCCAACAAGATGCGTGGCGCTTGTCATCCTCAACCTGACTTAAGGCAGCCTCAAGATCATCACGCCGCCCAGTTCCGTGAATCTGACAGGCCTCTCCATATTGATCCCCCAGCCCTATCAGCCAGATATGGGAGTTCCCACGTGTTGAGACCCGCAGCCCTATTCTCCAGAATAGTCACCCCATGAGCTTCCAGAGCGTCTCTGGCATCTTCACCGCCCTCAATCCAGTCATGATTTCCAAGCACACCAAAGGCACCCAGAGGAGCGTTCAGTCGCTCCATTGGCTGCGCCCAGTGCGAGGCAGTTGCCAATGGTTTTGCAAAGGGAGGGTGCATGGCGGTGTGATAATCACCAAGAAGAGCAACAATATCCGCCTCCAGCCCATTCACACGGTCCACAATGCCGCTTATTCGCTTTGGCCGCATCCAGGGCCAGCATGCGTGCAGATCCGTCAGAACAGCAATACGAACGGGTTGCTGCCCAAGAGCGTCAGGAGAGACAACAATCTTGTGTCGCGTCACTTTTGGAGAGAGCAGCGGCTCGATAAACACAGCGTAGAAGCCCAGTCCCCCGACAAAAACGATGATAAATGCGATCACCATTCCTACTCACGACTCCCTTCCTTAAATATCTGCCTACCTCGTCTCGCAGCATCCTACAGCAAATAGGTTGATAGTATCCCTACCCAATCTCAAGGCTTATGCTGGGATTCAAGGTGCTCTCAGAACACAAAAAACCCCGCCGATTCCTCAGCGGGGTTTTGGAAACCAAAAAGGCTTGAGAGTAAATCTTACTCTGCAGAACCTTTAGCTTCAGCAGCCTTTTCAGCAGCAGCAGCAGCTTTTGCAGCAGCCACAGAAGCGCGAGCTTCGTCGTTAAGGCGCTTTGCGCGTACGTTGGTAGCTTCAACGATACGTGCGGACTTACCGCGACGTTCACGCAGATAGTAGAGTTTCGCACGGCGTACTTTACCGCGGCGTACAATCTCCAGACCTTCAACCATTGGGCTGTAAACTGGGAATACGCGCTCTACACCTTCGCCGTAAGAGATCTTACGAACGGTGAAGCTTTCGTTGATGCCGCCGCCGGAGCGTGCGATGCATACGCCTTCATAGGCCTGCACACGAGTACGAGTACCTTCAGTAACGCGTACGAGAACACGTACGGTGTCACCTGGGGAGAACTCAGGAAGCTTACGCTTCTCTTCGATGCGCGCCATTTCTTCGGCGTTGAGCTGCTCAATGATATTCATGGCAGTTTCTTCCATTATAATCTTGGTCAGAGCGTCCCAAATGGTCCAGCCACCGGGACGTATTCACCAAACCTTGGCAATATGCCGGGAAGTGGAGTGGAACTAAAAGCCTAACGTCAAACGCCAGACAGAATCCACTCCGGTCGGCGCGGGTTTAGCTGATTTTTCAAGATTTGTCATGAAAAAATTGTAGAAAACAAATTATCCACGGTTATCCTTTAAGTATTCCTGCCAAAGGTCTGGACGACGTTCTTCAGTAATCTTCTCAGACATCTCCAAACGCCACTGATCAATAAGCTTATGATTGCCACTTTTAAGAACAGCAGGAATATCTCGACCTTCAAAGTCTACCGGTCTCGTGTAATGCGGGTGCTCTAAGAGGCCATTCTCGAAACTCTCGGCCTCTCCACTTTCCTTGTTGCCCATCACACCTGGAATTAGTCGGATAATACTGTCCAGAACCACATGCGCAGCAACCTCGCCGCCAGACAGGATGTAGTCTCCAATGGAAACCTCTTCCAGCTCGCGAGCTTCAATCACGCGCTCATCTACACCTTCAAAACGACCGCAAACAATGATGACGCCCGGTCCATCTGCCAGTTCCCGCGCCTTCGCCTGCGTAAACGGCTTCCCGCGCGGGCTCATAAGCAACCGTGGGCGTGTGTCACCCTCTTCCGTCACATCATCAATCGCTTTACCAAGAATATCAGGCCGCAGCACCATGCCTGCACCACCGCCAGCCGGCGTATCATCAACGAGCGATGCTTGTCACTGGCATAATCACGAATATTCTTCGCAGTGAGAGACCAGTCCCCACGCTCCAGCGCACGCCCGGACATGCTCATTCCCAGATTTCCCGGAAACATCTCAGGGTAAAGGGTCAGGATGGAGGCGCGAAAGCTCATGATGGTCCTGCTTTAGCAATCAATGGAATAGGTCGAAAACAAGACGAACAAAAATCACCAAAATGATTTTAGCTCGTCCTGCCTAAAAAGAGAAATGCCCGTCCGTCAGGAAGGCTGTGAGCCGTCTTCAGGTTCCTTCTCGCCTTCTTCATAAAAGCCTTCAGGGGCGTGAACCTCCACAAAACCTTCCTTGAGATTGACGACTGGAACAACAGCCTTCGTAAACGGGAACATCAGAGATCTCCCGGACTTGGGAGCGATTTCGATAAGATCGCCAGCTCCAAAGTCTAACAGAGCGAGAACTGTACCAATCTGCTCTTTGTTCTCATCAATCGCCTTCAGGCCGATGAGGTCAGAGTGGTAGAATTCATCCTCATCTTCCGTTTCGGGAAGACGCTCGCGAGGAATGTAAAGCTTCACGCCATTCAGCATTTCAGCTTCATTACGGTCATTCACGCCTTCAAACTTGGTCACCACCACGTTTTTCTGCACGCGCGCCCGCTTCACCTTGAATTTGCGACTACCGTCTTCGCTTTCCAGCTTGCCGTATTCGCCAAAAGAAAGCGGGTCATCACCAAATGGCTTGACCCGCACTTCTCCACGTATTCCGTGAGCAGCCCCGATCTGAGCCATTAAAATGCGGTCTTCAGGCTTGTTTGCCATTACCGGCATCTCCTTCTCAGATCAGGTCGCTTGTATTACTCGGAAGCAGCTTCAGTTGCTTCTGCAGCCGCTTCTTCAGCAGCAGCTTTTGCTTCAGCTTCAGCAGCAAGCTTCTCGTCAAGACGCTCCTGAGCCTTCTTGCCAAGCTTTGCTTTGTTCGGGTTGTTGCGTGCATCACGCTTCAGCAGGCCAGCTGCATCGAGGAAGCGGTGTACGCGGTCGGTTGGCTTTGCGCCGTGACCAAGCCAATGCTGGATGCGCTCTTCGTTCAGCTCAACGCGGTTTTCAGCGTCTTTAGGCAGCATTGGGTTGTAGCGACCTACAACTTCAATGAAACGGCCGTCACGTGGGGAACGAACGTCTGCAATAACGATACGGTAGAAAGGACGCTTTTTAGCACACCGCGTGCCAGGCGAATTTTTGTAGCCATTTTTAGTTACTCCTAGGTATTCAGTCTGTGCTGTGTTCAGCAGCAATAGCTTCATGATGCCGAATGACTTCCTTTACGATGAAGTTCAGGAACTTTTCGGCAAAGTCAGGATCAAGATTGGCTTCTTGCGCTAGACGACGCAGACGCTCAATCTGAAGTTTTTCACGGGCCGGGTCAGCCGGTGGAAGACCATGGGTCGCCTTCAGCTCCCCAACAGCCTGTGTGCAGCGAAATCGTTCCGCCAACATATGCACCAAAGCAGCGTCGATGTTGTCGATGCTGGAACGAAGTCCACCAAGAAGTTTCTTGGCTTCTTCTGTTTTGTCGATCTCGCTCAATTACTTTTTCCCCTTGCCGAGCCCTGGCAAACCAGGTGCGCCACCAAGACCGGGCAATTTAGGGCCGCCAGCTCCTGGCAATCCTCCGGGCAGCCCACCACCCGGTAATCCTTTTGGCAGTTCCATACCGCCCGGCAACTGACCAGACTTGGCCATCTGTTCAAGCGCTTTCGGTCAATGTTCGGCATTCCGCCGCCCATGCCTGGCATACCGCCACCCATAGCGCCCATCATTTTGCCGAGCATGCCCTTGCCTTTGCCCTTACCCATAGCCTTCATCATATCGGCCATCTGGCGGTGCATTTTCAAAAGCTTATTAACTTCAGCAACCTGTACGCCAGAACCGGCAGCAATACGCTTTTTACGGCTTGCTTTCAGCAGGTCAGGCTTTGCACGCTCCTGCTTGGTCATAGAGGAGATGATTGCCATCTGGCGCTTGAACATGTTTTCATCAAGGTTGGCTGCAGCAAGCTGCTTCTTCATCTTGCCAACACCCGGAAGCATGCCCATCATGCCGGACATTCCGCCCATCTTTTCCATCTGCTTCAGCTGTTCAGAAAGATCGTTCAGGTCAAAATGACCCTTCTGCATCTTCCGAGCCATCTCTGCGGCTTGTTCCGCATCAATCGCTTCAGCAGCCTTCTCAACGAGCGAGACAATGTCGCCCATACCAAGGATGCGATCAGCAATACGCTTTGGATGAAAGTCTTCAAGATCCTCAGATTTTTCACCGGTACCAATCAGCTTGATCGGCTTGCCGGTAACAGCACGCATGGAAAGAGCCGCACCACCGCGACCGTCACCATCCATACGGGTGAGCATGATACCAGTGATGGAACAACGCTCATCAAAGCTCTTCGCCAGATTTACAGCGTCCTGACCGGTCAGCGCATCGGCAACGAGCAGAACCTCATGCGGGTTGGAAGCAGCTTTGATCTGCTCCATCTCCAACATGAGAGGCTCATCAATGTGACCACGGCCCGCAGTATCGAGCATGACAACATCGTAACCGCCAAGCTTCGCTGCATTCAGCGCGCGCTTTGCGATATCGACTGGCTGCTGTCCATCAATGATAGGAAGCGTGTCAATTTCGTTCTGTTCACCCAGAACTCTCAGCTGCTCCTGCGCTGCCGGACGGCGCGTATCAAGAGAAGCCATCAAAACTTTGCGCTTGTCGCGCTGTGTCAAACGACGAGCAATCTTGCCTGTGGCCGTGGTTTTACCCGCACCCTGCAGACCAACCATCATGATGCAAACCGGAGCCGGAGCATTCAGGTCGATCGGATGTGAATCTTCACCAAGCATCTCCACCAGCTGGTCATGAACGATCTTGACGACCATCTGACCCGGCTTAATGGACTTAACAACCTCTGCACCAACAGCGCGATGCTTCACCTTGTCGGTGAAAGAACGCACGATCGGCAATGCCACATCAGCCTCAATGAGTGCGCGGCGAACTTCACGAAGCGCTTCACTAACATCGGATTCAGAAAGCGCACCACGTTTTGTGAGCTTATCTAGAATGCCGCCTAGGCGATCTGACAGATTATCGAACATGTCGTTCCTTTAAAATCTCGTTTCTGTACAGCCGCCCGACAATAAACCCTCAGGTACTGTACACTCGTTCCTGAATGAATTTGGTACCACCCAGTCAAAACTGCCACGGCAAATCAAAAGCACATAGCAAAAAAATCACCCGAGGGCGCATCGCGCTGTCGGGTGTTGACCTCCGGGATCTCTTTATACCTTTGCGGGTCCCAGTCAGTGGCTCCAAAATTCATATAGAAGGAGTTAGGTGCAGTATCTACGAGAATACAGATGCTGAGTCAAGCAAAACTGCCATTTACTAGAGATTGTATAAGCTGGGATAAAAAGGAAAACTGACAAATGCACCCGGTTTCCTGCCAAGCTGACCCATGATCAGCGAAAAAAAAGAGGCGTTGTAACGATGCAGTTGAGATCTAAGCTTCTGATTTTACTATCTGTTATTGTTCTAATTGCTGGTTTCCTGATTTATTGGAACAACACCTACGTGTCTCCCTCCATCACATTCAACGCAAGTGAAATTGGTCAGGATCCCGTAGCATACCTCGCTCAGGAAGAAGGCCGTTTTTCAGATATTAAGCCCGGCCTTGAAAAGCAAATTATCTGGCACAACCCCGATACCAGAGACAAAACAGAGTATGCAGTCATCTACATGCATGGCTTTTCGGCCAGCAAAGACGAGATCCGCCCTGTACCAGATCTAGTCGCCAGCTCCATTCAGGCCAATCTCTATTACACCCGCCTTCCCGGTCATGCCCGCACACCAGCCGCCATGGGGGAACCCGGAGTTGATGACTATTTCAATGCATTGGCTGAAGCGTTAGCTGTCGGAAAAACCATCGGTGACAAGGTCATCGTCATCGGCACCTCATTCGGCGGAACGCTGACAGCATGGATGGACCTGACCGATCACGCTCTAAAAGAGCAAGTGGAAGCCATCGTACTAATCTCCCCGGTATTCCAGCTCGCCGCATCTGGAACCTCCCTACTCACTTACCCTTTCGCAGAGTTTTACACACCACTCATTGTAGCCAGTACCGGGTTGCAGACCCCAACGCCACCTTTGAGGAAATCTATGCATGGACCAACGCTTACCCGGCAACAGCCCTGCTTCCCCTCGCCGAAACCGTAAAACTTGTTGGCAGTCTGGATGCAGCAAACGCAACCATCCCAACCATGTTCATCTACGACATTCGCGACCGGACCTCAGATGAACATACCACAGCCAAATTCTTCGAAAACTGGGGTGCTCCCAAACATCGTTTGCTGATCACAGAGTCTGCAGGACCAGGTCACCATGTCATCGCAGGCGACATCACCAACCCTGAAAACAACCTGCTCGTCTCAAGCGCAATCACCGAATGGCTGGGTTCGATAGGTGTGCCAACTATCTACGACGACGACACTTCTGAATAATCTCGTTTGATATTTCAACTTAGGATAGAATAGAGTGGTGCCCTTAAGGAACAAGGGCTCCATCCTATGCTATTTCGTTATTTTATTCTTGCAGTGCTGATTTTACTTGTCGGCGGCACAATTGCCTACTTGGTAGGTCCAAGAGAACCACGTGATACTGAGATTACCTTCAAACCCGAAGTTATGGGCGAGGATCTCGATCTGTACCTGTCAAACAGCGAAGCCAAGTTTCAGGACATCCGTGATGGCACCGCCAAGGAAATCATCTGGTTCAACGGCGAGAAGAACAGCAAAACGCCTCTTTCAGTCATCTATATCCATGGCTTTTCCGCCAGCAAACAATCAATCCGTCCCGTACCGGATCGCGTTGCAAACGAGCTGGGCGCAAATCTGTTCTACACCCGTCTAGCAGGCCACGGTCGGTCCAACGAAGCAATGGCCGAACCCACGCTGAACGACTGGATCAACGACCTTGCTGAATCTGTAGAAATTGGCCGCCGCATCGGTGAAAAGACAATCATTATATCGACCTCAACCGGAAGTACCTTGCGGCATGGCTTGCAATGCAAGATCATCCTCTCAAGGAAGACATTGCTGCAATGGTGTTCGTCTCACCGAATTTTGCCATTAATTCTCCGGGCGCTTCTTGCTTGATATGCCATTTGCCAGACAATACGTGCCTCTAATACTTGGCAAAACCCGCACCACTTCGGAGGCCCCAACTCCAGAAGAACTAATGGGCTGGACAATCAGTTACCCAACACAGGCGCTTTTGCCACTGGCAACAGCAATCTCTGTCTTACAAGAACAGGATCCGGCAAAAGCCACTGTGCCTACCCTGTTCATCTACAGCGAAAAAGACCAGACAGTTGATTCGTCTCAAACCAACATCGCCTACGAAAAGTGGGGCGCACCAAAGCAGCGACTGCTGATCGAGAGTTCAGGGATGATAACGACCATCTCATTGTCGGCGACATCGTCAGCCCGCAAAATAACGATCTTGTGGTCTCCACAACGATGAAATGGTTGCACGATCAGCTGCAGTAACCGCCAAACAAAAAAACGGGCGAGAATCCCTCGCCCGTTCACAACTCTGCACCATGGAAAAGAAACTTACTGCGAATAGTCGCGTGCGCCAAAGACAGCAGACCCAACACGAACGTGGGTCGCACCATGCTGAACCGCAATCGGATAATCTGAAGACATCCCCATTGAGAGCTTTTCCAAGCCGTTCCGCCTTGCGATTTTCTCAAGCAAAGCAAAATGCATCCCCGGCGCTTCTTCAACTGGTGGAATGCACATCAGGCCTTCGATCTCCAATCCATATTCATCACGACACTTCGCGATAAACGCATCGGCTTCCTTTGGAGGAATGCCGGCCTTCTGCTCTTCTTCCCCGGTGTTAACCTGAATGAACAGCTTTGGCGCTTTGCCCTGCTTATCCATCTCAGCTTTCAAAGCCTTCGCTATTTTGTCCCGGTCGACAGTGTGGATCACGTCAAAGGTCTGCACGGCCTCTTTTGCTTTGTTGGACTGTAAAGGCCCAATCAGATGCAGTTCAACACCATCGAATTCTTCAAGAAGCTCAGGCCACTTGCCCATCGCTTCCTGAACACGGTTCTCACCAAACACCCGCTGACCCGCTTCTAATACCGGTTTAATAGCTGAAGCTTCGAAGGTTTTAGAGACTGCAATCAGAGTAACGGAACCGCTCGGACGCTCCGCATCCTTTTCCGCTTTCCCGATGTTCTCCTTAACCTCTTTAAGGCGAAGTGCAGCAGCGTCGCTCATTTCTAACTCCAGCGAAAAATCCATATTCGAGACATGAAATGCGCTCCCTAAGGCCCAAAAGCAAGAGGACTTGCGCTTCATTGAGAATTTTCTGACAAATCTTCTCGGTTTTTCCTCTGTCTAGCGCTTGACCAAGCTGGCAATTTCTGGTGACAGTCCGAGCAAACGTAATTTGCTTGCGCAAGGCAAATAATCAAACACATGGCGGAATAAATGGCTACGGATAGGTATAATGCACGCGCTACAGAAGCGCGCTGGCAAAAAGTATGGGACGAACAGAAAGTCTTTGAGACGGACAACGATGATCCGCGCGAAAAGTACTACGTACTAGAAATGTTCCCCTATCCATCCGGTCGCCTCCACATGGGACATGTTCGCAACTATTCCATGGGTGACGTGGTTGCACGCTTCAAACGCGCACGCGGCTACAACGTCCTGCACCCAATGGGTTGGGATGCATTCGGCATGCCTGCAGAAAACGCAGCAGCTGAGAAGAAGGTGCACCCAAAGGGCTGGACCTACGACAACATCGCAGCGATGCGCGGCCAGCTGAAGACAATCGGCCTGTCTTTTGACTGGAGCCGCGAATTCGCAACCTGTGATGAAGACTACTACGCACAGCAGCAGGCTCTGTTCCTGGACTTCCTCGAAGCTGGTTTGGTTTACCGTAAAAACGCAAAGGTAAACTGGGACCCTGTCGACATGACTGTTCTGGCAAACGAACAGGTGATTGACGGCAAAGGCTGGCGCTCCGGTGCCGTTGTTGAGCAAAAAGACCTGACCCAGTGGTTCTTCAAGATCTCCGATCATTCCGAAGAGCTGTTGGAAGCGATCGACACTCTGACCGATTGGCCTGAAAAAGTTCGTCTCATGCAGAAGAACTGGATCGGCAAGTCTGTTGGTCTGAAAGTCAATTTCGAGTTCACAGAAACCGCTCCAACCGGTGATGAAACTCTGGAGATCTTCACGACCCGCCCGGACACCCTGTACGGTGCTTCCTTCATGGGTCTGTCTCCAGATCACCCAATCACCCAGAAGCTGGCTGAAACGAATACAGAGCTGCAGGATTTCATTGCTGAATGTCGACGCATTGGAACGACAGCTGAAGCAATCGAAACCGCAGAGAAACTGGGCTTCGACACAGGCCTGCGCGTCAAGCACCCGCTGGACCATCCTGGGAGCTGCCAGTCTACGTGGCAAACTTTATCCTGATGGACTACGGCACCGGCGCAATCTTCGCCTGCCCTGCACACGACCAGCGCGATTTGGACTTCGCTCACAAATACAAACTGCCGGTGAAAGCAGTTGTGCTGCCAGAAGGTGAAGACCCGGAAACGTTCGATGTTGGAACCGAAGCCTACACAGGCGAAGGCTCCATCTTTAACTCTGACTTCATGAACGGCATGTCCATCGAGGATGCAAAGAATGCCGTTTCTGACAAGTTGGAAGCGCAAGCAGTGAAGGGCGAACAGCAGGCCCACCGCGAAACCAACTACCGTCTGCGCGACTGGGGCATCTCCCGTCAGCGCTATTGGGGTTGCCCGATTCCGGTTATCCACTGTGATGACTGCGGTGTTCAGCCAGCACCAAAAGAAAGCCTGCCGATCGTTCTGCCAGAAGACGTCACCTTCGATCGCCCGGGCAATCCGCTGGACCGTCACCCCACATGGCGCAACGTAAAATGCCCTTGCTGTGGAAAAGATGCTCAGCGCGAAACTGACACCATGGACACCTTCGTAGACTCCTCTTGGTACTTCGCACGTTTCACTGATCCAAAGAACAGCAACCCGACAGATCCAAAGGTCGCCTCCGAGTGGTTGCCGGTCGATCAGTACATCGGCGGCGTCGAGCACGCGATCCTGCACCTGCTCTACTCCCGCTTCTTTGCCCGTGCGATGCAGATCACCAAACACTTGGATGTGAAAGAGCCATTCAAAGGCCTCTTCACCCAAGGCATGGTGAACCACGAGACCTACAAGGATGCGGATGGTAAGTGGGTCACCCCCGCTGAAATCAACATCATCAGCACCGAGGGTGACCGCAAAGCGCTTCATGCAGAAACCGGAGCACCGATCTCCATTGGCTCCATCGAAAAGATGTCCAAGTCCAAGAAGAACGTTGTAGACCCAACCGACATCATCGATACCTACGGCGCTGATACTGCACGCCTATTTGTGCTTTCGGACAGTCCGCCAGAGCGTGACATCATCTGGACTGAAGATGGCGTAATCGGTGCTTGGCGCCACGTTCAGCGCGTATGGCGTATCGTCAACGAGGTTGCAGAAAAGACCGAAGCCAACATCGCAAAACCTGCTGAGTTCAGTGATGAGGCAACCGCACTGCGTCGCGTCTCTCACAAGACACTGGCTGCCATCACAAAAGACTTCGACGGCCTCGGTTTCAACCGTGCTGTAGCCCGTCTTTATGAGTTCACCAACGCGATCAGCAAAGCACTTCAGGCAGACCTGTCCAAGCCCGATATGGCATTTGCACTGCGCGAAGCAGTGGGCTTTATCTTGCAGCTCATGGAGCCAATCACGCCTCACCTTTCCGAAGAATGTTGGGCCATGCTCGGTAACGAAGGTTTGGTATCCACATCTAACTGGCCAGCTCTCGATGAAAACCTACTGGTAGAAAATACCGTTACGCTTCCGATTCAGATCAACGGAAAGAAAAAAAGGTGAGATTTCAGTAGCAAGAAGCTCTTCCAAAGAGGAGGTAGAAGCAGTTACTCTGGCACATGAGGCTGTTCGGAAAGCTCTGGACGGCAAGGCCCCACGCAAAGTCATCGTGGTACCTCAGAGGATCGTAAATGTCGTTGTTTGACCGCGCTGCTAAATCAGGTCTCCCCTCCCGCCGGGTTCTTCTCGGCGGGGCAACAATTGTTGCGGGGGCCCTCCTTCTTTCTGGTTGTCAGCTTCGTCCTCTTTATGGAACGAGCTCAATGCTGACTGATGATGGGACGGAACAGACACGGACCGTTCAGGATAAGATGGCGGCAATCACTATGGAGTTCCCAAGCTACGGGGACTCGTTTGCCATCACGAACATCAATCAGGTCATGCGAAACCAGCTGATCTTCGCTTTCACGCGTGGTGGCAAAGCACTACCGCCTAAGTATCGGCTGGAGATTCTGACTGATAGACGCCGCGCTGAAGTTGGTGTTGAACGGCTTGCTGATGTACCAACCGCTTACAACATCACAGTCAATTCCAGCTTTGTATTGAGCGACATCGCAACCGATACGACGCTTTTGACTGGCCGCTCTTTCGCATCCGCCTCCTTTGACTTTTCAAGCCAACGTTTCGCGAACCTGAGAGCGGAAAAAGATGCAGAGACGCGCGCAACTAAGGTAGTTGCTGCTGATATCAACACACGCATCGCAAGTTATTTCGCAACGCATCCTGAAGAATAGGACCATTATGGTAGCCCTCAAAGCTGCTGAGATTGATCGATACATCTCCAACCGCCTGCCTCTGTAAACCTCATTCTCGTTTATGGTCCGGATGTCGGGTTGGTGAAGGAAAGAGCACAAATGCTCATTTCCAAAGCAGCAGCAGAGAATGACGATCCCTTCTCTCAGGTGAAACTGGACGCTTCAGATATCGCAGCCGACCCAAGCCGCCTTATAGACGAAGCCCTTACCATTCCCCTCTTTGGTGGCCGCCGCACAATCTGGGTACGCGAGAACGGCACCAAAAGCATCCTGCCAGCAGTAGAACCGCTTCTTAAGAATAACGATTTCTCAGCTTTCATCCTTATTGAAGCAGGAGATCTGAAAAACTCATCAGCCCTGCGCAAGAAGTTCGAAGCCAGCAAAACTGCTGTCGCCATTCCCTGCTTTGCTGATACCGCCCGGGATGTAGACCGGCTGATCGACGAAGAAACCGCCCTTGCAAGCCTGCAAATCAGCAAGGAAGCCCGTATGGCGCTTCACACCCTGCTCGGCGCAGATCGCATTGCCAGCCGCGGAGAGCTCAAGAAGCTGTGCCTCTACGCGATGAATGACAACCGCATTGAAGTCCATCATGTGGAAGAGATCATCGGAGACGCCTCTGCCTTTGCCATGGATGAGCTGATTGATGCCGCCGCATTAGGTGACACAGTCACATTGGACCACGGACTGGAGCGCCTCTCGGCCTCAGGGATGGACGTTGGCGTCATCGCTTCTCAAGCCCTCAGACATTTCCAAATGCTCCACCTGTGCCGCTTAAAAGCCAATCAACGCATTGCTGTAGAAGATGTTATCGGAGGAATGCGCCCACCAATCTTCTGGAAGCGCCGCTCAAAGATTGTCAGGCAGGTTGAGATCTGGAATGTAGACTTTCTAGAACGCGCGCTAAGCCGCCTCAACGAGGCCGTAAAAGACGCCCGCCTCAACGCTAACCTCTCGACGGCAATTGTATCGCACACCCTACTGGCAATTGCCCAAGTGGCTAAAGCTTCAAACAGACGGCGGTAAACACCACGACCTCTCTACAAACAAAAACACCGCTCGAGGACTCCTGCGGTGTTTTTGTATCGATGAACTTATCGCAGAGACACGCCCAAAACTTGCCCTATGAACTCTGCAGAGCTGCGACATCTTGTTCAACGGCTCTCGGAGCATCGGCGGTACGTTCTGGGATCAACGCTGCTGTGAAGATTGCTAGGTACCCCATCAGCTCAAAGGTTTCTTCCCAAACAAGGTTCGAGTGAATCGGAAGGAGTTCTTTTTCGAACAGATCACCCAACATAACGAACGCAAGAGAGGCGATCGCCCAGAGGAAATTCGGAGTAGACATAAAAGCGCGAAATTCCTGCCAGGTACGCCTCAGGTTCCGAGCCCATCGAACACCGAGCACGCCTAGAACTGCCAGCGATAAAACAACGGTGAAAACCAACAGGCCATTTTCAAGGCTCTTACCTGCTCCATAGGTCTTGAGAAAGGAGGTTTCCCTGCCAATAACCACAAAGCTAAGCAGAGCAAAGAATGCAGCTATGGAGTAGTTAATTCCGTCATCCTGCGCATTCTGTTGCTTCTTGCTGATCGCCAATCTTCCCCAAACCAATAGGCTAGCAATCATGAAAAGGGTCTGAGCCAGTTCAAAAGGCCCCAGTTCGGTAAACAAATGCGGAGCCGGATTAATTGAGAACATGCCGCCCATTACAAACAGAACAAGCAGCAGTATCAGTCCAATTTTCGTATTCACTTGAACCCGCTCTTTCACTAGGGTCCAACTTCCACAAACCTCTCGGCACACCAGCTCCGTTCACCAACGCAAAGAGTGAGCGTATGAGCCGAACAAGGCATTCCAGTTTTCTCAGGCGTCAATGATCGGACCCTACAAATCACGCACCAATTTATCGAAATACTATGAACACTGTATATGTATCACACATATATAGAATTAGCGCTTATGAGGAAGAGAATACTTAATGAGAGGCCTATCGATTACCGCTAGGATCCTGCGGAAATCCATATGAAATGACAGATCAAACTCCCAGCCAACGTCCGTTGGCAGGCCCAACAAAGGGCAGACATTCAAACTCTGATTAATTTTGTTTCATACCCGAATCTAATTCAGTTTTGGGATCGAAACCAAAAAGGCCGCGCCTAAGTTAAGAGGCACGGCCTTTAGAATTCGAGAATTGGGGTGTAATCAGTTCTGAATGCCCAACAGGCGACAAACTTCGTCCAGCTGCTCAACGTTCTTATACTTGATCTTAAGCTCACCAGTGCCCTTCTCTGGCTTGTGAGCTATTGCGACCTTTAGTCCCAACCCATCAGCCAAACGCTTTTCAAGCGCACGCGTATCTGCATCCTTCTCAGGCTTGGGAGCAGCTTCTTTCTTCTTGAAGAGTTCCGGGTTCTGAGCAAGGCGCTCCGCATCGCGAACAGTAAGCCCCTTCTCCACGATCAGCTCAGCCAGCGCAGCCGGATCTTCCGCAGTAATCAACGCACGCGCATGGCCGGCAGTGAGAAGACCTTCAGCAAGATAATCCTTCACGGAATTCGGAAGCTTCAACAGACGCAGCGTGTTTGCAACATGGCTACGGCTCTTGCCAATGACTTTCGAAAGCTCAACCTGACTGTATTGGAACTCTTCAATCAGCTGATCATACCCCAAAGCCTCTTCAATAGGATTGAGGTCAGCACGCTGAACATTCTCGATGATCGCAAGTTCCAGAGCTTCCTGATCCGTCACTTCGCGAATGACAACAGGAGCATCATGGAGCCCGGCCTTCTGCGCGGCCCGCCAGCGGCGCTCACCAGCAATGATCTCAAAATGACCCGGCATGTTCGCGCGAGGACGCACCAGAATTGGCTGCACAATACCCTTCTGGCGAACAGACTCCGTCAGATTGTTCAGATCATCTTCTATGAATGATTTACGAGGGTTACGCGGATTTGGCTGCAGGTACTCAATCGGGATCTTCCGCACATCACGGTTTCGGTCTGGAGTGGAAACAGATGGCGCTGAGTTTACGTCACCCAACAGCGTTGCGAGGCCGCGCCCAAGTCGCTTATTGCTTCGCCCTACTTCCTCAGTTTTCGCCATTTCAATTCCACCTATTAACATCCTGGAGCCTAGAGTTGGCAGCCCCTTCCCGCACGGTTGCGAGACAAATTATAAAAACTCTTTCAAGTAGAAGCGGTAGCCGGATCAGGCAGCCGCCATCCGCATATCACGCTCGCGCTGAATAATTTCGGAAGCGAGTCGTAAATAAGCCTGCGAACCAGAACACTTCAAATCATAAAGCAAAGCGGGCTTACCATAAGATGGAGCCTCAGAAACTCGTACGTTACGCGGAATCACAGTATCATAAACCGCATCCCCCATAGTCTCGCGCACATCCTGCACAACCTGACTGGAAAGGTTATTCCGGCTATCGTACATCGTCAGCACAATACCATGGATACTCAATTCAGCATTGAGAGACTGCTTCACCTGTTCAACCGTACGCAGCAACTGGCTCAAACCTTCAAGCGCGAAAAACTCGCACTGCAAGGGCACCAAAATACTGTGAGATGCAGCTAATGCATTGATAGTTAATAGGTTTAGGGATGGCGGGCAATCCACGAGAACATAAGAATACCCTTGTGCCTGACCAAGCTCAGCCGCCTTCGCCAGACCAGAGATAGCATTCCGCAACCTGAAGGTGCGGTCCGGAGCAGCAGAGATTTCCAGCTCCACTCCAAGCAAATCCATAGTTGATGGAGCGATCCACAATCGAGGAACAGCCGTTTCCAGAACGGCTTGTTCCAGCGTGGAGTCACCGCTCAAAACATCATAGGTGGAATACTCACGATCAGCACGGTCAATCCCAAGACCCGTCGAGGCGTTACCCTGTGGGTCGAGGTCAATAATCAGAACACGCTCGCCAATAGCGGCGAGTGCGGTGCCAAGATTGATGGCTGTTGTCGTTTTACCTACGCCACCCTTCTGGTTGGCGATAGTCAATACACGAGGAGATTGCGGCAGTAAGCTCATCCGACAGCACCCTAGTTAGCGGTTTTCGGGTCAATTCTTGTAAGAACCAAAACGCGACTTAGCGGATCTACTAGACTTACTTTTTCTACCAGATCAATTGACCAGTCGGCAGATGCTTCTTCAATTTCGCGTCGAAAATCTTGACCTTTGTGGAAAACAGCTGTCGCCCCCCGTTGAACAAACTGAGAAGAAAAGCCACATAACATTGGCAAGGAAGCCAGTGCGCGCGCCGAAACTCCTTCAATCGGAGCCTCCCAACCCTTTGTAACAGCTTCGATTCTACCTGCATGAACTTTAACATTGCAGCCTGTTTCACGTGCCACAGTGCGCAGGAAAGCCGCTTTGCGCTGATTACTCTCAACCATGTGCACGATACCGTCCTCCCCTTCCTGTCGCAGCAGAATCGCTGTCACAAGACCTGGAAAACCAGCTCCACTCCCAAAATCGATCCAGGAACGAGCATCTGGCAAGCTGCGTTGTATCTGAATTGAGTCGGCCACATGCCGCATCCAGATATCGTTCATGGTGGATGGTGCGATCAGGTTTTGCGCTGGTTGCCACTTGAGAACGAGGTCTACATAGATGGCTAGGCGCTCAAACGTTTCACGTGAAACATCCTCATACATACGCATGACAGGTGGAATCTGACTGTAATCAGCCCGGTTTTCGAATGACATACTAAATAGCACCAGCAATGTTTTTGCCTGAGCGGCGAATATAAACAAGCAGCAAGGTCAGCGCTGCCGGGGTGATCCCGTCCATTCGCGAAGCCTGCCCGATGGTTGAAGGACGCACAGCTTCGAGCTTCTGACGCACTTCGTTGGAAAGTCCGGTTAAGGCGCTGTAGTCAATCCCGTTAGGAATAACCAGATCCTCATCCCGTTTCAGAGCCTCAATATCAGCAGCCTGACGTTCCAGATAGACCGCATACATCGCATCTATAGCAACCTGCTCGGCTATCTTGGTATCAAGATCCTTCAGCTCCTCAAATACCTTCGTAAGGTCTTTGAGGCTGATATCTGGATACGCCAGCAGATCAAAGGCAGAGCGCTTCACACCATCCTGATTAATCGGCAAGCCGTGCTTGCGACCCTCATTCGGTGTGATTTTGGCGGACTGCATCAAATCTTTGGCTTTTCGAAGCTTTTCAATCTTTGTTTCGAAAGCGACTCGACGGGTCTCGCCGACACATCCCCACTCAACACCAAGCGGGGTCAGGCGCTGATCCGCATTATCTGCACGGAGTGTGAGGCGATACTCAGCACGCGATGTAAACATGCGATACGGCTCGGAAACGCCCCGTGTGATGAGATCATCAACATCACACCGATATACCCGTCAGCACGCCCGACAACCACCTGAGCACCGTCCTGAGCTGTTCTGGCGGCATTCAAGCCAGCCAGAAGACCCTGAGCTCCAGCTTCTTCATAGCCGGTAGTACCGTTGATCTGACCCGCGAGGTAAAGGCCCTTTTGTTTCTTCACCTCAAGCGTGTTTGTCAGTTCGGTCGGATCGATATGGTCATACTCAATCGCATAGGCGGGTTTGAAGTACTCAACCTTTTCCAGCCCTGGAATAGTTCGCAGAAACTCGATCTGTACATCTTCCGGTAATGAGGTCGAAATACCGTTTGGATAAACGGTAGGGTCATCCAGCCCTTCCGGCTCAAGAAAGATCTGATGGCCATCACGATCACCAAAGCGAACGATCTTGTCTTCGATCGACGGGCAATACCTTGGGCCCCTGCCCTTGATCTCGCCGGAGTACATTGCCGAACGCTTGATATTGTCACGAATGATCTTGTGCGTCTCAGGCGTCGTCCGTGTAATGTAACACGGCACCTGACGGATCTGAATCTTATCAGTCAGCGTAGAGAATGGGATAGCTCGTCATCACCTGGCTGTTCCTGAAGGATGTCCCAGTTGATGGTCCGGCCATCCAAACGCGCCGGAGTACCAGTCTTCAAACGCCCAAGACGGAGACCGATCTCTTCCAGAGAAACTGAAAGGCCAAGCGCAGGCGCTTCCCCATCACGACCCGCTGGTATCTGTTTATCGCCAATATGGATCAGACCACGCAAGAACGTACCTGTCGTGATGACAACAGCTTTTGCCGAAACCCGGCGACCGTCTCCAAGCACAGCCCCCTTGAGGACACCGCCCTCACGGATCAGCATGTCAGCCTCGCCTTCAACCACGTCCAGATTATCAATCGCTTTGATCTCGGCCTGCATCGCTTCACGGTAAAGCTTGCGGTCAGCCTGAGAGCGCGGCCCTTGAACAGCAGGCCCTTTACGGCGATTGAGCATACGGAACTGAATACCAGAGGCATCAGCCACCCGGCCCATCAAACCGTCCAGCGCATCGATTTCTCGAACCAGATGCCCCTTCCCCAAACCGCCGATGGCCGGGTTACAAGACATCACACCAATGGTGTCAAAACGATGAGTTATAAGCGCTGTATGTGCACCCATGCGCGCAGCCGCCGCCGCAGCTTCACAGCCTGCATGGCCGCCGCCAATCACGACAACGTCAAACTCAAGATCAAAATTATCAGACATTTCGGTCCTGCTTTTCGCCCGTCTAAGTACAGAGAAAGGCCAAGCATACTCTCTGTGAGCCTCTGGACCATATGAAGGCCGCAGATAAAACTTGGGGGAATTAGAAGGGCAACTACCTATTTTATTAAAGACTTGATACAACAGGTCACGCGCTGGGTCAAAGAAAACAGCTCTCTGAGTCGCCAATGCCGTAGCATTAGTTACCCACGGGACTCACGATATTTTCCCCACTAAATCCCAACTTCCAATAAATGTTTCACGTGAAACATCGCACTTCTACATCTTTTATTTACCAACACAGAAGTCGCGAAAGATCACATCCAGCAGATCTTCAACATCAATTCGCCCTGTAATCCGCCAAGTTGATCAGCCGCCCGTCTCAGGTCTTCCCCTCTCAGCTCAATCGGAAAACCTTCCGCCTGAATGCCACGATTCAGATCTTCCACACATTGAGTGAGATGGGCACGGTGACGTTCGCGGGTGATCAGCGGGTTTTCGATTAATCCGATATTTTGTTCCGCAAACGACTCGAGGCTTGAAAGCAGTGCGTTCATGCCACCCTCTTCCCGAACTGAGACATTGATCTCTGCGGTTGTTTCGAAAGAGTCATGATCCTCAATCGAGCCCAGATCACTCTTGGTATTTAGCCGCCAAATCTCCGCGCCGCTCTTCTGTAGACTATCAGGAAGCTCCTCTGCCTCCACGTTTGGAGCATGGGTCCAGAGAATGAGATCTGCCTTTTCAGCATGAACGAGCGCACGGCGAATACCCTCTTTCTCGATCATACCTGCACTTTCACGAATGCCCGCTGTATCAATCAGCGTTACCGGATAACCACCAAGGTCGAGATGCACCTCAAGTACATCGCGGGTCGTTCCAGCTTCCGGTGTTACGATCGCCACATCCCGCTGAGCCAGCTTGTTCATCAAACTGGACTTACCCGCATTCGGCGGGCCAAGCAGAACAACCTGCAGACCAGAGCGTAAGCGCTCCCCTCTCCTCGCATCGGAAAGGTGCGCGACAATCTGGTCACGAAGCTTTGTCAGCTCCACCCAGATCTCATCGGCAACGGAGTCAGGGATATCATCTTCATCGGAGAAATCGAGTTCAGCTTCAATCATCGCGCGGCTGCGGATCAACGTTTCGCGCCACTGCGAGTAAAGGTCCCCAAGCGCTCCATCCATTTGACGTTGAGCCTGCCGCCGCTGCGCATCGGTCTCCGCATCGATCAAATCAGCAAGCCCCTCAACCTCTGTCAGGTCAAGCTTGTTGTTGTGAAAGGCACGCCGGGTAAACTCACCCTGCTCAGCAGGACGCGTGTTTTCAAAGGTGGAAAGAGCACGCAGCACAGCGGCCACAACAGCGCGGCCGCCATGACAATGCAGCTCAACCGTATCCTCACCAGTAAAGCTTCCAGGTCCTTCAAACCACAGAACCAGCGCATGATCGAGCACGGAGCCATCGACAGGGTCCCATAGTTTTTTAAGGTAGGATTCACGTGAAATCGGGAATTTTCCCTTAATCAGCTTTCTCAGGATTGGTCCGGACTGAGGACCTGATAAACGGATAACAGCAACGCCTGAAGGAAGTGCGCCGCTAGAAACTGCATAGATGGTTTCCTGTTGTGTATTCATTCCACGTCCGGTTCTTTAACTATATGATCTCGTATGAACTGCGTTAAACCTAGCCTTTACGCCAAGCAATACCTTGAACTCAGGATCACCTCTTTATGAGCAGAAATCGCTTAACGAATGCTTCAAGCCCTTACCTTCTTCAACACCAGAATAACCCTGTCCACTGGTGGGAATGGAGCAAGGATGCGCTGGAAGAAGCCCAAAGAACAAACAAGCCAATTCTGCTGTCTGTTGGCTACTCCGCCTGCCATTGGTGCCACGTCATGGCCCACGAAAGTTTTGAGGATGAGGCAACAGCCGCGCTCATGAATGAGCATTTCGTCAACATCAAGGTAGACCGTGAAGAGCGCCCGGACATTGACCAAATCTATATGCAGGCACTTCATATGCTTGGTCAACAGGGTGGTTGGCCGCTAACAATGTTCCTCACGCCGGAAGGTGATCCGTTCTGGGGAGGCACCTATTTCCCAAATGAAGCCCGTCACGGCTCTCCAGCATTCAAGGATGTCTTATCCGCAATAGCACAAAGCTTCACCGCAGATCGCGACACCATTGAAGAGAACCGACAGGCCATCAGTCAGGCTCTCAACAAGCCACCGTCAGAGGCTTCCCCTCTTTCTGGCTTCATGATCACCGCTGCCGGCAAGCAACTCTTCACCATGCAGGATGAAGAAGAAGGTGGCATGAAGGGTGCACCAAAGTTTCCTCAGGCCTCCGTTCAGGAGATCATTTTCAGGACCGCGAAAGCGCAAAAGAACACCTTCATGCGCGATCAATTTTTAAAAACCACCCGCGCAATTGCGCAAGGTGGAATCTATGATCATGTGGGAGGTGGCCTCGCTCGTTACGCAGTCGACTCAATTTGGCTTGTCCCACATTTTGAAAAGATGCTCTACGACAACGCCCAATTCATCGAGCATCTGTGCTGGGCCTATCAGGAAACTCAAGACGAACTGTTTCATGTCCGAATCCACGAAGTAATTGATTGGCTCGAACGCGACATGAAGCTTTCAGAAGGTGGCTTCGCTTCATCCATGGATGCAGACAGTGAAGGCGTCGAAGGAAAGTTCTATGTCTGGACTTACGACGAGCTGAAGAGCCTCATTCCTGAAGAACACTTTAAGTTATTCGCCAGCACATATGACGTCACCCCAGAGGGTAACTGGGAAGCAAGATCATCCTCAACCGGCGCCACTCCCCTGCCTTCTGGAGCCCGCTGAAGAGGCTGTGCTGACCTCATGCAGAACGATCCTGCTCGACCACAGAAGCCAGCGCATCCCACCTCACAAAGACGACAAAGTGCTGGCAGACTGGAACGCCATGCTCATCTGTGCCCTCGTGCAAGCCGATGCCCTTGTTTCACATGAATCGCTGCGCTCCTCTGCCAAGGCCGCTTTTAGTTTCATCGCAGAGCAAATGTTCGTCGACGGAAAGCTCAGCCACTCGTGGCGTCAGGGTCAAAAACTGGATATCGGGTTTGCCGCTGACTACGCCTGGGCTGCAAGAGCAGCGCTCGCCTTGTACAGATCAGAACCCGACCCAGCTGAAAAGCAAAGCTATCTGAAACAGGCTGAAGAATTCCTCGGCGTCCTGAAAGAGCGCTTCACCCACCCCAACGGTGCTTCTACATGACGGACAAGGATGCTGACGATCTCATCGTTCGCCCGTATCACGCCTATGATGAAGCAACACCAAACTACAACGCCGTTGCCGCCCAAGCCTTTTCTGAGCATTGGATCCTGACCGGTGACGCCTCTTCTCGGGATGTGGCAGACAGAACTTTGAACTCCTTCGCGGCAGATGTTCCAAAGAACGTCTTCGGGACAGCGTCCCTGCTGACTGCATTGGACACTCGCACCCGGTTTAAGAAGCTCTTGTCGTTCTCGGGGATGGTTCTGAGGCGCACCAAATTATGCAGGCTTTGCACACTCAAGCTGATCCTGCTCTTTATGTGGATGTCATTCCTGCCGGTTCAGCAAAGCCAGTGGAATTGGAAAACTCAACGTGGAACACAGATCAAACCACTGTCTTTATCTGTTCTGAAAAAGGCTGCTCCCTACCTGCAACAACACCTGAACAGGTGAAAGAACAGATCTGATTTGCAGATAAATCAAACGCTGACTCACAGTTTCACGTGAGTCAGCGACACTATATACATCCTTGAAGATATTTGTGATTCACGTGAAACATCACAGTATCCACAAATCACGCTCAAAAGTTATGCAATCAAGCCCAGCTCTTGGATACGCTTTCAAAACAATCCTTGTTCAAGCGATAAAGAACATGCAGCACCAGCGGATGATCAGCCTCCAACATCGGATGGTCAAAATCCTCTTCCGCATCCCTCACCATTCCAAGACGCTGCATCAGTTTCTGAGAACGTAAGTTCGTCTCCGTGGTGAAGCTGACAATCTCATCAAGCTGAAGTGTCTCGAAGCCGAACCTGAGCCAGATCTTTGCAGCTTCCTGCGCAATCCCCTTCCCCCACGCATCGGGGATAAGCCGCCAGCCAATCTCAACACACGGGTCAAACGGAAGTGGCTTCGGAAAGGTCGGAATGTTCAAACCACAAAATCCAAGAAACTTGCCAGACGCCCGATCCTCAACCACCGGACATGCGAACCCAAACTCAACCTGCTTGGCGATCAACCGCTCAAGCATATGTGCGCTCTCATCACGAGACATTACAGCGGGAAAAAAAATTCCATTACACTTGGATCTGTGTTCATCTCCACAAGACCGTCCAGATCCCGCTCTTCCCACTTCCGCAATACAAGCCGATCAGTTTCAATGCGTGGGCACTTGTCAATTAATGTCTCAACCATTTTCCAATTCCATAAATTGCTTTTTTGTAATGCGATAAAGAATGTTCTTTGCCAGCGGATCATTGGCATCCATATCTGGATCAATAAAGTCATCGCCTTCTGAGTAGACCATCCCCAACCGCTTCATCGTATTCTCCGAGCGGAAGTTACCAGCAACCATATTAGCGACAATCTCATCCAATTTCAGAGTTTCGAATCCAAATTTAAGCCAGATACGTGCAGCCTCTGTCGCAATACCCTTCCCCCAGGCATCACGTTGAAGCCTCCATCCAATCTCAACGCAAGGGCCGATAGGGATATCTGTCTCCTGAACCTTTAGCCCGCAAAAACCCAGTAGACGGCCTGACATCCTATCCTCAACAACCGGGAAGCAATAGCCATGCTTTGCCTGTTGTCCCAAAATGCGAGTGAGCATTTCTTCCACTTCGATTGGCGACTTTACAGTACCAAAGAACTCCATGACCTCGGGATGCCCACAAAGTTCGATCAACCCCTCTAAATCCTGCTCTTCCCATTTCCGCAATACAAGCCGATCAGTCTCTATCCGTGGGCACTTATCAATTAATGTCTCAACCATTATCTCGTTCCAAATATCTTTCTTTCGAAAGCCTATACAAAAAGTGTCGCCTTAACGGATGCCCCTCCTCAATCAAAGGATGATCAAAATCCTCAGACGCATCCCGCACCATTCCCAGCCTCCGCATGACCTTTTCAGAGCGCCAATTGGTAGTTGC
The DNA here is from genome assembly GCA_001310715.1 of Pseudovibrio sp. JCM 19062. The sequence goes on along the minus strand of BAXV01000001.1, from coordinate 193,643 downwards.
TGCAAAACTCACAATCTCATCTAAAAGCAGAGATTTGAAGCCGAAACCAAGCCAGATCTTTGCAGCTTCCTGAACAATCCCCTTCCCCCACGCATCAGGTATCAGGCCCCATCCAATTGCAACACACGGGTCAAACGGAAGAGGCTTTGGGTAGGTCGGGATGTTCAAACCACAGAAGCCCAAAAACCTTCCTGAGGCCTGCTCTTCGACCACACAAGTACCAAAGCCATACTTCGCCTGCTTAAACATGAGCCGCTCAAACATCCGCTCACTGTCTTGCCGCGACATCACAGACGGAAAGAACTCCATCACCTGTGGGTCCGCATTCATCTCCACAAGACCGGCCAGATCCCGTTCTTCCCACTTCCGCAACACCAGTCGTTCCGTTTCTATGCGTGGGCTTTTATCAATGGCATCTTCAATCATGGTCCTACCTCTGAAACTGATGCTTCGTCATCCTGTACAGCACTTGTCGTTTAAGCTGGTGCCCCTTCTCCAACATGGGATGTTCAAACTCTTGGACACGTTCCATACCTAAACGTTGCATCACCCTCTCAGAACGGTAATTCTGCACGGGTGTAAAGCTCACGATCTCATCAATTTGCAGCGTTTCGAAGCCAAATCGAAGCCACGTTCTTGCGGATTCAGAGGCAATCCCTTTTCCCCACTGACTGTATAAGAGCCGCCAGCCGATCTCGACGCATGGGCCAAATGAGAGCCGGTCTTGATACCCTGGGGTCTTTAATCCGCAATATCCCAGAAACCGCCCACTCCCCTTCTCAGCAACGACAGAAAAGTAAAACCTTTCCTGCTGCTGCGCCTCCATATAGCGCGCCAACATCTCCTCACTCTCAGCCCGAGAGAGTATCAATGGATAAAACTCCATCACCCGCGGATCTGCGTTCATCTCCGCAAGACCGTCCAGATCCCGCTCTTCCCACTTCCGAAGAACCAGACGGCTAGTTTCAAGGTCTGGGCATAGATCTCCCCGCACCTCAGCCATTAGACGGCATCATGAATTGATCTGCAGAAAGCCGATATAAAACATGCCGATACAATGGATGGTCAACATCGACGCCGGGAAAGTCAAAATCATCAGCTGGATCATGAACCATTCCCAGCTTCTCCATCACGCGCCGAGACCTATGATTTTGCACAACCGTATAAGCCACCACTTCATCAAGCTTTAGATTTTCAAACCCGAACTTAAGCCATCCTCGCGACGCTTCCACAGTTACACCCTTTCCCCAGGTCTCAGGCAGAAGTCGCCAACCAATCTCAACACAGTTCGCACGGCAAGCGTCCGGCGGCATAAGAAGGAATCTCAAGTCCACAAAAGCCAAGGAATGCACCGGTATCCTTATGTTCCACTACAGCAAAGCCGAAGCCATCCTTCGCCTGCTTTTGCATCCCTATCTGAAACCCGATCTCACAATCTTCTTTTGACGGGTTCGAGCGGAAGAACTCATAAACTCGCTGATCTGTATTTAACCTGATAAATCCATCCAGATCCCCAGCCTCGCACTTACGTAATACAAGCCGATCAGTCTCTATCCGAGGGCATTTATCAATTAATGTCTCAATCATTTTGCACCTCCAAAAATCTTTGCTTTGAAAGCCGGTACAAAACATTGCGGCATAAAGGATGGTCAGGATCTGTACCGGGAAAGTCGAAATCATCAGCTGGGTTATGGATCATACCTAGCTTTTCCATCACACGGCGGGACCTTTGGTTCTGAACAACCGTAAAGGCAACCACTTCATCAAGCTGAAGCGTATCAAATCCAAAACGAAGCCAGAACCTAGCCGCCTCTCCTGCGATTCCCTTACCCCACACTTCTGGGAAGAGCTGCCATCCAATCTCGACACAAGGCTCGCACGGCAGCGGTTCGCTGTAGTCTGGAATACTGAGACCACAAAACCCAAGAAAAGCACCGGTCTGCTTGTCTTCAACTACGGGAAAACAAAAACCGTTTTCCTTCTGACTCTTAAGCGTTGACTTCAGTGCCGTTTCACAAACTTCAGGCGATGGTGCGGAACGATAATACTCAGTAACTCTGGGATCGGAGTTCAGCCTGATATACTCACCTAAATCTCGCTCTTCCCATTTACGCAGAACAAGCCGTTCGGTTTCAACGCGCGGGCATTTTTCCAGCAGCGTTTCTTCCATATCCATCTCCCCCAAATGTATAAATAATATAACAAAATCATATACTTAAATATAAATATATACTCATTGAAAACGCTTCATCGTGGAACGAATAATTCATCTATAAAGAATCCCACTCAGCTACCTGACTATCAAAATAATATAAGTCATCAACACAGCGTAGAACAAAAATATTCCTCTCAGGAAGTCTGATCACCTAATCTTCCCCTCCCCTTATTTTCACAATCAACCAACCCAATAAAACCACTAATGCATAGCCTCGAAAACAAAAAAACCCCGCTCACCGGATAGGCGAGCGGGGCTCGAAACTTTGGTTTGCAATAAACCTAGGTATTCATGGAATCGAAGAAGTCATCATTGGACTTGGTCTGACGCAGCTTATCGAGCAAGAACTCGACCGCATCAACAGTACCCATCTGACTAAGAATACGGCGCAGAACGAAGGTCTTCTTGAGCTTGTCAGCAGGCACAAGAAGCTCTTCCTTACGAGTACCGGAGCGCTGAATATCAACTGCTGGGAACACACGCTTATCAGAGATCTTACGATCAAGGATAATTTCGGAGTTACCAGTACCCTTGAATTCTTCGAAGATAACCTCATCCATACGGCTACCAGTATCAATCAGAGCCGTTGCGATGATGGTTAGAGAGCCGCCCTCTTCAATGTTACGGGCAGCACCGAAGAAGCGCTTAGGACGCTGCAGAGCGTTCGCATCAACACCACCAGTCAGAACCTTACCAGAGGAAGGAACAACGGTGTTGTAGGCGCGGCCAAGACGGGTGATGGAATCCAGCAGGATCACAACATCACGACCATGCTCGGTCAAACGCTTCGCTTTCTCGATCACCATCTCGGCGACCTGAACGTGACGCGTTGCAGGCTCATCAAAAGTGGAAGACACAACTTCACCATTCACGGTGCGCTGCATGTCTGTCACTTCTTCCGGGCGTTCATCGATCAGAAGAACGATCAGATAACACTCTGGATGATTGGTGGTGATAGATCTGGCGATATTCTGCAGAAATACTGTTTTACCGGTTCGCGGCGGAGCAGTAATCAGCGCACGCTGACCTTTACCAAGTGGCGCAACCAGATCAATGATACGTGAAGAGATATCTTTTGATGTGCTGTTTTCAATCTCAAGATTGAAGCGCTCGTCAGGGTAAAGCGGGGTCAGGTTGTCAAAATGAACTTTGTGACGCGCCTTTTCAGGGTCTTCAAAGTTGATCTTGTTCACCTTCAGAAGGGCGAAATAACGCTCACCTTCTTTTGGACTACGGATCTGGCCTTCTACAGTATCACCGGTGCGCAATGAGAAGCGCCGGATCTGCGAAGGAGAAACGTAAATATCATCCGGACCAGGCAAGTAATTTGCGTCTGGAGAACGAAGAAATCCAAATCCATCCTGAAGGACCTCTACGACACCTTCACCGATGATTTCAATATCTTGTTCAGCAAGTCTTTTGAGAATGGCAAACATAAGCTCTTGTTTGCGCATAGTACTTGCGTTTTCAACTTCATGTTCCTCAGCAAATGTGAGGAGTTCAGTTGCTGTTTTGGACTTGAGGTCTCTGAGTTTCATTTCCCGCATCAATAGATCGTCTTTACTAAGGGTTCTAATTTGCTTTAGCTGTTAAGGCTGAAGAACTTTCGAACACTAAACGTTAGGGGGGAATTGCAGCTCACGAAGGTACGAACCTAATCGACCCACGATAATCACCAGGAGATCAGTGACCACTCAAGCTGCATCGTGAAGTTGCGGGGACAATAACTAATCGAATTGAATTCGGCAAGTCCTTATTACCCACTAATTCTCCTTAATTCTGAATATCTGCTTCCGAGTGCTCGGAACACTCAGGGTTTAAATATCACCAGGAACACAATTGCAACCATTAATAGTGTCGGAATTTCATTAATAATTCTAAAGTATCGCTCGCTATTCTTATTTTGATCCTGAGCAAATTCAGTGACATGACGCGAAAGCATCACGTGATATATCGTCATCAAAACAACCAATGAAAACTTCAGCATAAACCAAAGATCAAAATAAGCGTCGAGCAAATAGACCAGCCACAACCCGAAAATCCATGTGGCCATCATGAAGGTGCCATAATCGCTTTAAGTAAACGGCGCTCCATGATCTTGAAGGTTTCGCTCTTGTCAGAACCGATTTCAGCGGTTGCGTGATAAACGAAAAGGCGCGGCAAGTAGAAAATTCCCGCCATCCAGGCGATCACAGAAATGATGTGAAGGGACTTAGCCCAGGAATATGCGTCTGCCATGATCCGCGCCTTATCTAGTTCGCAGTACCTGCTTACAGGCCTTTAACCCGCTTCACCATCTCGGCAACATGTTCTGGCGGAGTTTGTGGAACAACGCCATGACCAAGGTTGAAGATGTGCGGACCATTGCCCAAAACTTCGAGAGCGTGGTCTATTCCAGTTTCCAGTGCACGTCCACCGGCAACAAGGCGCATTGGATCCATATTCCCCTGTACAGGAACAATTTTCTGAATTTCCTGTGCCACTTCCGCCGGAACAGTCCAGTCCAGACCTACAGCATCCACGCCAGTTCCCTCAACATAGCGCTTTAAACGAGCCGCAGATGCTTTCGGGAATCCGATGATCTTCGCATTCGGACGCTGAGCTTTCACCCCATCAACAATCTTGCGGGTAGGACCAACAGACCACTGCTCAAATCCGATATCATCCAGAACGCCAGCCCAGGTATCAAAAATCTGCAACGCATCCGCGCCACCATCCAGCTGAGCCACCAGGTAGGTGATAGACGCTTCAACCAGCTGATCGATGAATGCTGTTAGAAGCTCAGGATCCTTGTAGGAGCCGATACGAGCGGCAAACTGGTCCTGGGTGGTATGACCTGCCACAGAGTAGCAAGCGACCGTCCACGGGGCTCCGCAGAAGCCAGAAGGGTGGTTTCAGTCGGTAGCTCCGCTCTCAGGCGCTCCACTGTGGCAATAACAGGAGCCAAATGCTCCATCGTCCTTGCTTGATCAAGCTTTTCAACGAGTTCTGAAGAGAGTGGCTCAAGAACTGGTCCTCGACCCTCCTCAAAATTTACAGGGTAGCCAAGCGCATCTGGAACAACGAAGATGTCAGAAAATAGGATGGCAGCATCAAAGCCATACCGGCGAATGGGTTGGAGAGTAACTTCTGTTGCAAGATCGGTATTGTAGCAGAAGTCGAGAAAATTCGGAGCTTGTGCCCGTACAGCTCTGTACTCAGGCAAATAGCGTCCTGCCTGGCGCATCATCCAGATTGGTGGGCGCTCAAGTTTCTCGCCTGCCAAAACGCGCATTACCGCTCTTTCATGAGATTCCATAAATCGCCTCTTTATCCCAAGCCTGCTTAAAAAGAATCTTCTTATTTTGAAGTTTCTATTTCTATTAGTGAGTGAATAGCAGGGATCAATTTAATTCCACAATTCCTAACTGAGAAAAGCGTTCAAGGAAAAGTCAAAGATCAAAAACAGGCAAGACTCTTCACAGGAGTCGAAAACAATTTGTTTTCTCTAATGATTCAATGAGTTACAATCTGTAAAATAACCACAGATCACAGTTTTTCCAGTATGCTGTGCTGTGAATCTTTTGCGTGGGCAATGTGCAATCCCATTTATCCAAGTCGTTTCCAAATCAGTATTCTCAAAATATGGAATTGTTGACGAAATAGGGTCAGCGGGCATTAATTTGAAGGCACAGCGAGATTTGGCTAGTTATCCCAAATTTCCAGGAATGTTGAGGATGATACCTTGGGTAACCACTCTAACTACTTCCATTTACACATGGTTTCGGACTCAACGGGCGAAACTTTGATGACAATTGTGCGTGCCGCGACCGCGCAATATGAGAATATTCAGCCCATTGAACATGTTTATCCGCTGATCCGGCATGACAAACAGTTGAGTAGAGTCCTCGAAGAGATTGAATCCGCACCTGGAATCGTTCTGTACACCCTTGTGGAACAAGCTTACGCCCGCCGTCTGGAGCGCAAATGTCAGGATTTAGGGCTTCCCTGCGTAAATGTTCTCAAACCCGTCTATCAGGTCTTCCATAGCTATTTGAACGTCACTGAAACGTGGCGCGTTGGCGGTCAGCACGTGATGGATGAGGAATACTTCCAGCGCATGGAAGCGATGAACTACACCATGCTGCATGATGATGGCCAAATCGCTGGGGCATTGGAAGAAGCAGACGTTATTCTCGTTGGCATCAGCCGAACCTCTAAGACGCCAACCTGTATCTATCTGGCAAACCGGGGAATTAAGGCGGCCAATATCCCGCTTATTCCCAATATGCGCCCTCCCCGCCAGCTTTTGAAAGCCAAAAAGCCCCTTGTGGTTGGGCTGATGGCAACAGCTGAACGAATACGGGACATCCGTCAAAACCGCATTCTGTCTCTGGATGCCAAGTCAGACAACGACACCTACGTTGATCGCAAATCCATCGCCAAGGAGATTGCGATGTCGAAACGATTGTGTGCTGAACATGGTTGGCCACTCATTGATGTAACCCGCCGCTCCATTGAAGAAACGGCAGCGGAGATCATGGATTTGCTCCGAAAGCATAAAAATGAGCTAAAAGAGACAGAAGAATATTGAGAAGCCTCGCGCTTTATCCCAATAAACAACACAAGAAATCCTCAGATTGAGAAAGCAGAGTATGACTCGACTGGTATTAGCGAGCGGAAGTAAGATTCGCGCGACTCTCTTGGAAAATGCAGGCCTAATTTTTGATCGTATCCCGGCAAATGTTGATGAACGTCAGATTGAGGAACCTTTGCTTTCCACTGGTGTGGACCCAGAAGTAATTGCAGCCAAATTATCTGTTGCGAAAGCGAAAGAAGTTTCTTCCCGAAATCACGGAGCCTACGTTATTGGCGCTGATCAGATCCTTGATTTTGAAGGAAAGCGCCTTGTTAAGCCGGAAGACCTGAAAGCGGCGCGCAAACAATTGGAGGACTTTTCCGGCAAAAGCCACGCACTTCATTCTGCAGCATGTGTGGTCAAAGACGGTGAAGTTGTCTGGGAAGGTATTACAACAGCCACCCTCCATATGCGTGAACTCTCTTCAGATTTCCTTGATTGGTATATGGATCAGACCGGTAGCGAAATCCTTTCGAGCGTCGGAGCCTATCAATTGGAAGCTGAGGGCGTTCAGCTCTTCAAGAAGATTGAAGGAGACTATTTTACGGTCCTCGGGCTACCTCTTCTGCCTTTGCTTTCATTCCTGCGCGAGATCGAGGTGCTGAAAAAATGAGGAAAGCTGCGGTTACAGGGCACCCGATCAGTCATTCAAAATCCCCGCTGATCCATGGTTATTGGCTCAAACAGCACGGCATCGAGGCAGTTATGTTGTGCAGGATGTCCCGCCAGAAACAGCAAGCAGCTTTTACAGCTCCTTGTCAGAACATGGGCTTGTTGGCTGCAACGTGACAATCCCGAACAAGGAACATGCCTACAACGCTGCGGAAAAACTGGATGACGCCGCAAAAATGATAGGCGCGGTGAATACCCTCTGGTTGGACAAAGACGGCATTCTCAATGGCTCAAACACTGATGGCCTTGGCTTCCTTGGAAATCTGGACCAATTTTTGCCTAATTGGGATAACAACGGGAATAAAGCCGTTGTTCTGGGTGCCGGAGGGGCAGCTCGTGCCATTATTTGGGCGTTACTCTCCAGAGGATACACAGAAGTGTATATCGCCAACAGAACCATGGAAAAAGCAGAGATATTAGCCGATCATTTTGGTCCGAATACTATTGTCGTTCCATGGGATACTCTGGGGGAAAAGCTTGGAGAAGCCAACTTCCTCGTCAACACAACGTCTCTTGGCATGACAGGCCAACCAGAATTGAAGATTGATCTTGATAACCTGTCAAAAACAGCGGTCGTAACGGACATAGTTTACTCTCCGTTACAAACCCAACTGCTTCGGGATGCTGCAGAGCGTGGAAATCCCACAGTGGATGGTCTGGGAATGCTGCTGCATCAGGCTGTACCGGGTTTTGAGAAATGGTTTGGGGTTCGGCCGGAAGTTACCGACGAGCTTCGCGAAATAATCCTGAGAGAAATGGGGCTTGCCTGAATGGTTATTCTCGGTCTGACCGGTTCAATTGGAATGGGGAAATCAACGACCTCAAAGCTCTTTGCAGAGGCAGGGGCGGCTGTTTATGATGCGGATGCAGCGGTACACGCGCTTTATGCTGGCAAAGCGGTCGAGCCCGTCGGTAACGCCTTTCCCGGCACGATTAAAGATGGCCGTGTCGACCGCGAAGCCCTTGGTAAGGCGGTTCTTCACGACAAGACAAAGATGATGCATCTGGAAAGCATCATCCATCCGCTTGTTCATGAAGTTGAAGTTGAGTTCTTGGAGCAAGCCAAAAACGAGCGCCGTAAGGTGGCTGTGCTCGATGTCCCGCTCCTCTTCGAGGTTGGCAAACAGCATGCTGTTGACGCTGTTGTTGTGGTTTCTGCCCCCTATGATGTGCAGCGAAAGCGCGTTCTGGAAAGACCGGGCATGACAGAAGAAAAATTTGAGGCTATCTACGCAAAACAGTTAAACGACGCAGAAAAACGCAAAAGAGCGCATTTTATTGTCGACACTGGCCGTGGTATTGAACCGGCTCGTCGCGCAGTAGAATCTATCATGCGCGCTGTGTCCTCCATCGCTTCTAGAACGGTGTAATTATGCGTGAAATCTCCTTCGATACGGAAACCACAGGCCTGAACCCGCTTGATGGTGACAGACTGGTTGAAATCGGTGGAGTGGAGCTCATCAACTTTATCCCGACCGGCCGTATCTGCCATCTCTACGTCAACCCACAGCGGGATATGCCGCAAGAAGCTTTCCGCATTCACGGTCTTTCGGCGGAATTTCTCTCAGACAAGCCAGTCTTCGCGGATGTTGCCGATGAATTCCTCGATTTTGTTGGTGATGCCCGTCTGGTCATTCACAACGCACCGTTCGATATGGGCTTCATCAACATGGAGCTCGGTCGATGTAATAAGCCAAAGATTCCAAACACTCAGGTGTTGGACACGCTTAAACTGGCGCGCAGAAAGTTCACCACCGGCTCTGTCTCGCTTGATGCACTCTGTTCGCGCTTTGGCATAGATAACTCCAAACGCGTCTACCACGGCGCGTTGCTTGATGCTGAATTGCTGGCTGAAGTTTATCTCGAACTGAACGGCGGCAAGCAAAAAAAATCTCGTTCTGATGCCAGATGATGAGGCCATTGACCTTGATACCACCAATCAAGACGAGGCTGGAAAACGCATCGCAGCTAAGCAGCGCCCAGTCCCGCTCGCCCCTCCCCTGTCAGAAGAAGAAATCGAAGCCCACGCCAAGTTTCTTGCAGGTATGAAAAATGACCCTGCCTGGAACAAGTACCTGAAATAGGCTTCAAACAAAAAGCGCTCCAGAAATCTGAAGCGCTTCAATCTTTTATCACAGCATGGATGGGAGTACGCGATCCGGTGGACGATGCCCATCATGAAGGCTTTGATATTGATGATAACCTTCTCACCCATATCAATACGCCCTTCAATGGTCGCTGAACCCATGTGAGGCAGCACAACAACCTTGTCAGAAGCCACTAGCTTTGGATTGATGGCCGGCTCATGCTCAAACACATCAAGCGCTGCGCCAGCAAGCTCGCCAGCTTCGATCTGACGGATCAGTGCGTTTTCATCGACGATCTCACCACGCGCAGTGTTCACGATGTAAGCATCCGGCTTCATCAGCTTCAAACGACGTGCAGAGAGCAAGTGGTATGTGCCAGGTGTGTGCGGACAATGGATGGAGACGACATCCATACGCGCAAGCATCTGGTCCAGGCTCTCCCAGAAAGTAGCCTCCAGCTGCTCTTCAAGCTCCAGTGGCTCGCGAATTCGATTGTGGTAATGGATAGACATCCCAAACGCCTTTGCGCGTCTGGCGACCGCCTGACCGATCCTACCCATACCGATAATGCCGAGGCGTTTACCCCAGATCCGGCGACCGAGCATCCAGGTCGGGGACCAGCCGTCCCATTCCTTGTTCTCGATCTTTCTCATGCCTTCAGAAAGACGACGTGGAACGGCAAGAATGAGCGCCATGGTCATATCTGCGGTATCTTCAGTCATCACGCCAGCGGTATTAGTGACAGCAATACCGCGGTTATTAGCTGAGGCAACGTCGATATTATCGACGCCGTTACCGAAGTTGGCGATCATTTTCAGGTTTGGTCCAGCCTGAGCCAGAATCGACGCGTCAATACGATCCGTAACCGTGGGGACGAGAACATCCGCAATTTTGACGGCTTCCACGAGCTCTGCTTGTGTGAACGGTTTGTCTTGCTCATTCAGTCGCGTGTCGAAAAGCTCGCGCATCCGAGTTTCGACCACATCCGGCAGCTTTCGTGTCACAACCACAATAGGCTTCTTTTTCGGCATCGTCCCCGCCTTCTGTCAAAAATCCGAAGTTTTTTTAAACCTGCCCTAATCTACATATGAGTCAATGTCCCAAAGGTCTTAAGGCTGTCAAAGTTTCCTTACCAAATGTTCCGGTGAAAACAAGACTTGTAAAACACGTCTACATCTAATAGCAGCCACTATCGGAAATCGCGAGATCTAAGGTATGATACTTGTGTCTCGATTTTAGTTAAAATTACGGATTAGCCGATGGGGAATTTTGGTATCGCTATGAAAAATATACGTTTTCGTGCTCTGGGTGCCCTTGCAACTGCTTTTCTATTATTTCTCCTTGTTTTACCATCTGCAATGACGGTTCAGGCTCAGTCTGGCGGTTCAGGTGTATCTGGTCTTCCAGTTCCACGTTTTGTTAGCCTTAAATCAGATCGTGTGAACGTTCGGAAAGGCCCGAGCAGAAACCACGAGATTGGTTGGACCTTTATTCGCAGCAGGCTGCCGGTGGAAGTCATACAGGAATATGACGACTGGCGCCGGATCCGTGATTGGGAAGGCAAGGATGGCTGGGTGTTCAAAACCCTGCTGACAGGCTATCGCTCTGCGCTGGTAACACCTTGGTTGGAAGATACGATTGAAACCACACCACTGCGTAAGCGTCCGGGTCCCAATGAAGAAATTATTGCGTATCTTGAGCCTTTGGTCCTTGCTGGTGTGGTAGAGTGTAAAGACGGCTATTGCCGTGTTTCCGGTAAGGATTTTGAAGGCTGGGTTGATCAGAGCAGACTGTTTGGCGTTTATAAAAACGAGACAATCAATAACTGACCCAAGAGATCAACTAATCAAAAAAGCCTCTGAGTTTTCTCAGAGGCTTTTTTGTAGAACATACGTTTGGAAAAAGACTCAGGTTTTGTCACTATCCCGCGTCAATTTGTCAGCAGTTTTCAATGCTTCCAAGCGTGGCATAGAAACGATGTTGTAACCAGAATCCACAAAGTGAATCTCACCGGTTACGCCGCCGGACAAGTCGGAAAGTAGATAGAGACCAGACCCACCAAGCTGTTCGTTTGTGACAGTATGCTTCAGCGGAGAGTTATTCTGCTGGAAGTTGAACATCAAGCGAGCATCAGAGACGCCAGCACCAGCAAGTGTACGAACCGGACCTGCAGACATCGCGTTCACACGAATACCCTTCTCACCAAAGTCCATTGCAAGATAGCGCACTGATGCTTCCAGAGCAGCCTTGGCAACGCCCATGACGTTGTAGTTAGGCATCACACTGGTTGCACCACCATAAGTCAGGGTTAGCATTGAGCCACCATTTGGCATCAACTCAGCCGCACGCTTTGCGATCTCTGTAAACGAGAAACAGGAGATCTGCATGGTGCGGGCAAAATTTGCGCGAGAGGTGTCAGCATAACGGCCACGCAGCTCGTTTTTGTCTGAGAATGCAATGGCGTGCACGAGGAAATCGATAGTTCCCCATTTCTCTTTCAGCTGCGCGAAAACATTATCTACGCTGTCAATGTCTTCCACATCGCAGGGAATCAGTGTGTCACAACCGACACTATCCGCAAGTGGCTTAACACGACGGCCAAATGCGTCACCTTGGTAGGTGAACGCCATTTCAGCGCCCTGTGCAGCAAGAGCCTTGGCAATGCTCCAGGCAATGCTGTGATCATTGGCAACGCCATAATCAGACCACGCTTGCCTTGCATAAGCTTGCTCATAGAGAACTCCTGTAATCAATGCTCGAAGGAGTTGAGTAACCCCAACTCCTTAAAACTTAGTCTTTAAATCGCTTAAACACGACGGTAGCGTTGGTGCCGCCAAATCCAAAGCCGTTTGAAAGGACGCAGTTTAGCTCTACATTATCTACGCGTTCTCTTACGATTGGCATATCCTCAAAATCCGGATCCAATTCTTCAATATGGGCAGAAGCCGCAATGAACTTGCCTTCCATCATAAGCAAAGAATAGATTGCTTCATGAACGCCAGCAGCACCCAGGGAGTGTCCGGACAGGGCTTTGGTCGCAGAAATTGGCGGAACCTTATCACCGAAGACAGAGCGGATTGCTTCGATCTCTTTGGTGTCGCCCACTGGGGTAGAAGTTGCGTGCGGATTGATGTAGTCAACGTCGCAATCAACGTCTTTCAACGCAATCTTCATGCAGCGTGCTGCGCCTTCGCCGCTTGGTGCAACCATGTCGTGACCGTCAGAGGTCTGGCCATACCCTACGATTTCTGCGTAGATTTTGGCGCCGCGCGCTTTCGCATGCTCAAGTTCTTCAAGAACCAGAACGCCGCCTCCTCCAGCAATAACAAAGCCATCACGGTTCTTGTCATACGGACGAGAAGCGGTAGACGGAGTGTCATTGTACTTTGAGGACATTGCGCCCATAGCATCAAACAGGTTGGAGAGGCTCCAGTCCAGTTCTTCACCACCGCCCGCAAAAATCACATCCTGCTTGCCCCATTGGATCAGCTCGAATGCGTTACCAATACAGATGTTGGTTGTCGCACAAGCTGCGGAGATGGAGTAGTTGACGCCGTGAATCTTGAAAGGCGTAGCAAGGGTCGCGGAGTTCGTGGAGCTCATTGCTTTCGGAACTGCGGTTGGCCCAATACGACGTGGACCTTTTTCGCGAGTGATGTCAGCAGCTTCAACGATGGTTTTGGTGGATGGACCACCAGAGCCATGATCAGCCCGGTGCGCTCATTGCTCACCTGGTCTTCATTCAGGCCAGCATCCTCGATCGCCTGCTCCATGGCCATATAGTTCCATGCAGATCCTTTACCCATAAAACGAGCGGTACGGCGGCCAAGAGCTTCCAGCGGGTCAATCTTTGGGGCACCGTGAACCTGACAACGGAAGCCAAGCTTCTCATAGTCCTCGGCGGCAACGATGCCGGATTTACCTTCGTAAAGGCTCTGTTTAACCTCTTCAGCATTGTTGCCAAGAGGAGAAACAATACCCATACCAGTAATAACCACACGCCTCATCTAAGGTCTCCCGTGGGATAAATGGTCCAAATGAACCCAATTCCAAAAAGTTCATCACTATACATGACGAACCCCCGCGCAATCTGAAAACTTATTTTTCTTCGTCTTGGAACAGACCAACACGTAGGTCTTTCGCAACGAAAATAGTTTCACCATCGGCTTTTACCCAGCCGTCAGCAATTGCCAGTTTCAGGCGGGAGCGCATCACGCGCTTCATATCAACGCCAAATTCCAGCATTTTTACGTCAGGAGTAACCTGACCTGTAAATTTAACTTCACCGGTAGAAAGTGCACGACCACGGCCCGGTTCACCCAACCATCCAAGGTAGAAGCCAGTCATCTGCCAAAGAGCATCCAAGCCAAGGCAACCAGGCATTACAGGGTCGCCCTGAAAGTGACATTCAAAGAACCAGAGATCTGGGTTGATGTCGAATTCTGACCGAATTACACCCTTGCCGTACTCGCCACCTTCCTCAGAAATCTCGGTGATGCGATCAAACATCAGCATCGGAGGAAGTGGCAATTGTGCATTGCCTTTGCCAAACAGCTCACCGCGACCACAGGCCAGCAGTGCTTCTTTATCGTAGCTTGAACGCTTGTCGTGCATTCTATTCCCGCATAATTTGTCGTTTGTTGAGGCCAGAAAACGTAGTTCATCTTACCTAAACGTAACGATGGTTCTAAGTATTAACTGTTCGGGCCTTCCTAGCACACGTACCCGAATATCGAAAGAGCGATGTATGTGAGTTTGCGTGTGCTCAATGTACGCAGTTGTGTTTAACTTATACTATTCTTATTATTGTTATAAGCAGTCCGTTTGTCCCAGCTGTTTTCAACTCGATCTATCAAGGGTTATCCTCCCTAATATTGAGAGTGCTTGGGTGCAGGTCAATAGGTTGCTTTTAATCTAAGCTGGTAGAAATGGTGTGTAGGTGATAGACCATCGGCACCCTTAAAAACTATAGTAGGAAAAAAATGAGCTCGCAGATTGCTTACGAACATCAGGATGTAACAGGGATGCTAAGAGACGCAGGTCTCCGCCCTACACGTCAGCGCGTAGCACTGGCTGAGCTTCTTTATTCTCAGGGTAATCGCCATATCTCGGCGGAAGTCCTTCACGAAGAAGCTATTCTTGCCAACGTGCCTGTCTCTCTGGCAACGGTCTACAACACGCTCCATCAGTTCACTGAAGTTGGTTTGCTGCGCGAAGTTGCTGTTGAAGGAACAAAGACTTACTTCGACACCAACACCTCCGAGCATCACCATTTCTTCTTGGAAGATGAGAACCGTGTGATTGATATTCCAGACAGCGGCCTGACCTTGGACAACTTGCCAGTGCCCCCTGAAGGAATGGAAATCTCCCGAGTGGAAGTCGTGGTTCGCCTCCGTAAGAAGCAGCTGCAGTAAAGGCTCTGCTTCTACTTAACCAGTTCCCTTCAGGATTTTCTCTTTGCTCTTGCAAAGATCATAGATGATGCAGCGATCGCAAGCCGGTTTGCGGGCCTTACAGATGTAGCGGCCATGCAGAATAAGCCAATGGTGCGCGTGCTGGATGAATTCTGGCGGAATAACTTTTTCCAGCTTCGTTTCGACATCCAGCGGTGTCTTGCCAGGAGCAAGGCCGATTCTGTTCGCAATCCGGAAAAGGTGCGTATCGACTGCAATCGTTGGCTGACCGAAAGCAATATTCAGCACAACATTTGCCGTTTTCCGTCCAACGCCGGGCAAAGCCTCCAGTTCCTCGCGGGTCTGTGGAACCTGTCCCCCGTGTTGCTCAATCAGCATCTTAGAGAGCAGGTACGTATTCTTCGCCTTGTTCTTGTAAAGCCCGATTGTACGAATCTCTTCGCGGATCTTGTCCTCGCCAAGCGCCACCATTTTCTCAGGCGTATCAGCAATCTGGAACAGATGCTTCGTCGCCTTATTTACCCCGACATCGGTCGCCTGAGCTGAGAGTACAACAGCCACCAGCAGAGTGAACTCATTGCTGTGGTTGAGTTCTCCTTCAGGTTCAGGGTTGTCTTTTTCGAAGGTCGCAAAGATTTCGTAGATCTCGGCTTTAGAATACCTTGATCGGGAAATTGTCTTTTTGCGTGCATTGAAAGAAGATACAACCTTATTTGTTTTCGTGGCGTCAACCATAGGACTCTCAAGGGAAATAAGTGACTTTGCGTAGGCTGTGAAAGCTCTATACTCCGAAAGAAGCAAGAGTAGCAATGAAACAGAGTGCGAAATAGCACCAATGCCCCATGATTTAGAAAAGCAAGAGCGTTATCCCCCTTTCTTTCAGGCTGTTCTGACACCGCACCGCTCGCTGTCTCGCGAAGGAGTGAACATGGTCCTTTGGTGTGCAGGTGCAGTTGCCGGGGCTTACTCGCTCATGCTCGTTCTGATGGGCATGTGGCCAGCTCCTATCCTCCTTGCTCTGCCAATCTTGTTCCTCTGGCTTGCTTTCAGACAAAACTTCGCAGCCGCTGAAACCTACGAGGAAATCAGCGTTTCTCCACTCGAAGTCCGGCTGAAGCACGTCACCTACAAAGGTGAAGTTCAGGAGTACATTCTCAATCCGTTTCACATGAAGCTCCATATCGAACGGGATGAAGATATCGGAGTGACCCGTATTCTGGTGCGCTCCGACCAGCTTTTTCTGATCGTTGGTTCCTTCCTGAACCCTGACGACAGAACCAGCTTTGCTGCTGAATTTTCAAAAGCGATACATTCTGCCCGCAATCGCGGCTTTGATCACGCCTAGGCCCCACAGCTTGTAATCCCGAGTGCTCGCGTTTCGGGTGGTGTTGCTGCTGCGGATCAATTAGATTTCCAAAATCAGATTTGAAATCTAAGAGCCGTGATCGAAGATGTTTAATGCAGAAAAGCTCGCAAATGGTACGTTTATTGAAGACAGTGCCGCTCTTGAGGATTACCGCGTTGTCCAGAAAACCCTCCAAGGTATTTCGGAGAACTGGAGAGAGCAGCCTTCTCTGGAAGAGTTAGCTGCCAGCGTTGGTCTCCAGCCGATCCAGCTTCAGCGCGTGTTTTCAAGATGGGCAGGCATCACCCCCAAGCAATTCCTGCAGGCGATCACCATCGACCATGCCCGCGCGCTTCTGCAAGATTCTGCAAGCATTCTCGAAGCCTCACTTGAGGTTGGCCTGTCCGGTCCGGCTCGCTGCATGATCTGTTCGTAACCCATGAGGCCATGACCCCTGGCGACTACAAGCGCCGTGGAGAAGGCGTCAAGATCAGTTGGGGCTTCCACCCCTGCCCATTCGGCATCGCGCTTCTGATGGTCACCGAGCGCGGTCTGGCGGGCCTTGCCTTTGCCGATGCTGGTGAGGAAGCCAAAGCACTTGCCGACATGTGCGAGCGCTGGCCTGCCGCGCAGTTTGAAGAAAGCCAACACCTGACAGCGCCTTACGTTTCCCGCATCTTTGAACCAAACAAGTGGAGTGAGGAACAACCTCTCCGCGTCGTCTTCATCGGAACGGACTTCGAAATCCGCGTCTGGCAAACGCTCCTGAAGATCCCAATGGGCAAAGCCACCACCTATTCCGAAATTGCGAGCAATCTTGGCAATTCCAAAGCATCGCGCGCTGTTGGAACAGCAGTCGGAAAGAACCCGTTATCCTTTGTCGTTCCCTGCCACCGCGTTCTTGGCGCAAAAGGCAACATGTGTGGCTACCACTGGGGCATCACCCGCAAACGCGCCATACTTGGCTGGGAAGCTGGTGTTTCCGGTGTCCTTGACGGCTTGGCAGCGACAGGTTGATCGTTTCACATCCGATTCAATGGGACGAAATAAAAAAGGCGAGCCAGGTGCTCGCCTTTCTCTTAATATTCATAGGTATTTACAGGTCAAACCCAAGGATTTTGCCAACGGTGAAGACGTCCTTATCGCCACGACCACAAAGGTTCATGACGATGATCTGGTCTTTATCCATCTTCGGCGCCATCTTGATGACCTGAGCCAGCGCATGGCTTGGCTCCAGAGCCGGAATGATACCCTCAACGCGGGTCAGCATCTGGAACGCATCCAGAGCTTCTTCATCCGTCGCAGGCACGTAGTTCACGCGGCCAGTATCCTTCAGCCAGGAATGCTCAGGGCCGATACCGGGGTAATCCAGACCGGCGGAGACTGAGTGTCCTTCAAGGATCTGACCGTCATCATCCTGAAGCAGATAGGTGCGGTTGCCATGCAAAACGCCCGGTTTGCCGGCATTCAGGGAGGCACAATGCTCTTCACCCTGAAGACCTTTACCACCAGCTTCAACGCCGTACATCTCGACAGACGGATCATCCAAGAACGGATGGAACAGACCAATCGCGTTAGAACCACCACCAACAGCCGCAACAAGAGCATCCGGCAGTCTGCCTTCTACTTCCATCAGCTGCTTCTTGGTTTCTTCACCAATGACAGACTGGAAGTCACGCACCATTTCCGGATACGGATGCGGGCCAGCAGCTGTGCCGATCAGGTAATACGTGTCATCCACGTTTGTCACCCAGTCACGCAGCGCCTCGTTCATCGCATCTTTAAGCGTACCAGCACCGGCAGTAACGGGAACAATTTCAGCTCCTAGAAGCTTCATGCGGAACACGTTCGGCTTTTGACGCTCAACGTCGGTCGCACCCATGTAAACAACGCATGGCAAACCAAAGCGCGCACAAACCGTCGCCGTTGCAACGCCGTGCTGTCCAGCACCGGTCTCCGCGATAATACGGGTTTTGCCCATGCGTTTGGCAAGCAGGATCTGGCCGATACAGTTGTTGATTTTGTGCGAACCTGTATGGTTCAGTTCATCGCGCTTAAAGTAAATCTTCGCGCCGCCCAGCTCTTCAGTCAGGCGTTCAGCAAAATACAGCGCAGATGGACGACCGGTATAGTGGGTGTTCAGGTTCTTCAGCTCTGCCGCGTAAGCCGGATCAGCTTTCGCGTCGCTGTAAGCCTTCTCCAGATCCAGGATCAAAGGCATGAGCGTTTCAGCAACGAAACGACCGCCAAAATCTCCAAAGTGTCCGCGATCATCCGGACCTGAACGCAATGTGTTGACTTGCTGGTTCATTAACTCTTCCCAAATTCACTCGGCAACGCCGCGCGCTTCACGCACAAAAGCCTTAATCAACTCGATGTCCTTGACGCCCTTCGTACTTTCGACACCAGACGAAACATCGACATCACTCACGCCGGAGATAGCCAACGCCTCCCGAACGTTTTCAGGCTTAGGCCGCCAGAAAGCATGATAGGCTTTCCAAGTTTTAGGCCTTGTAGCAGTTTCCAGTCAAAGCTGACACCATTTCCTCCCGGAATATCGGAATTTTTTTGGTGGCTTTGCATCAAGCAAAAATCTGTCGACATGCGGAATATAAGGTTGAAGTGCCTCAACGTCTTCAGCGGAGGAAATCCCAAAGGCCTTCATTACGGGAATACCGAAAGTCTCGCGAATGTGCGCACAGCGCTCAGGCTCTCACTGCCATGCAACTGTATGAGGTCAGGAGCGATATGATCGACGATTTCCTTCAGTCCCGCATCATCCATATTCACGGTCAGCGCAACAATCTTGATTTTGCCGCGTACGTGGTCAGCCAGTTCTTTGGCTTGGGCGATGGAAACGTGCCGTGGACTCTTCGGAAAAAAGACAAATCCGATCATATCGGCTTGTTCTTTCGTAACCGCGTCCGCAGTTTCTTTAGTTGAGATACCGCAGATCTTAATCATAGCGGAAAAGTCCATATTTGTACCGTGTTCAAGCAATAACAGATTGACCGTTAGACCAAAATAATTGGGGTTTGTCACCCTAATCTGGAAAATACAGAACCTGAATTGGACAGGACCAATGAGAAAATCTGGAGTTTATCGCGGTCATCTGATGACACTTGGTATATGTGGAGCGCTCGTTGCCTTTTCAACCAACGCCCCGGCACAGGTACCTAATCCATACTATCCAGTCCGGCCAGATGTGCCGATGCAATTCAATGGAAGATGTTCCGGCGAGTATGCGGCATTGGGCTTGAATTCTGGTGTTCTTAACATTCGTAAGGGGCCTGGAACCAACTACGGCATCCTCGGTAACCTTGTTCCAAACCAGGTAATTCACGTGATGGATTGCCAAGGAGACTGGTTGGGAATCCAGAACCGGCGCAACGGAGAACCTATCGGCTGGGTTTACGGAGCTACATGCGTCGCATTTAATCAACGCCGCGCGAACTCCGGTGAGCTTCTCAACTCTCTTCCTCTTGTCAGCGTTTATGTCACATGTGTTGAAAGTGTAACCCCGCCAGTGGCTTGGGGAGTAAGAAAGCGCCGCAGATACGGCGCTTTCTTCAATATCATAAGCCAGTCAGACCTAGGTGATGTTGTAGGCGGCAATCGCTGCCATGTTGAAGATCTCGCTGTCTTTTGCACCCATAGGAACAATCTGAACCGGTTTATCCAAACCAACCAGCAATGGCCCGATCAGAGTGGACCCACCAAGTTCTTCCAGAAGCTTAGTCGCAATGGAAGCTGAGTGGAACGCTGGCATAACCAGCACGTTTGCAGGTCCATTCAGACGGGAGAATGGGTAGGCGGCCATTTTCTCCATGTTGAGCGCAATGTCCGCGTTCATTTCGCCCTCATACTCAAAGTCCACACGACGACGATCGAGGATTTTCACCGCTTCCTGAAGGCGTTCCGTACGCTCACCATGCGGATGGCCGAATGTGGAATACGCCAGCATGGCAACGCGTGGTTCTGACCCAAGGCGGCGCGCAACATGTGCCGCTTCCTCGGCGATATCCGCCAGTTCCTCAGAGGTTGGCATCTCGTGAACAGCAGTATCGGCTACCAGAACGGTTTTGCCCGGCGTAACCACGATTGAAATACCAATCACGCGGTGTCCCGGTTTGATATCAATGCAACGACGAATGGTTTCGAGCACGACGGAATAGTTTCGTGTAGTCCCCGTCACAACGCCATCCGCATCCCCCCGCGCAACCATAATGGCTGCCCAGTAGTTACGGTCGTTGTTGACGAGACGCTGACAGTCACGCTGCAGATAACCGCTGCGTTGCAAGCGGGAGTACAGATACTCGGCGTAATCCGTATTGCGGTTTGAAGACCGTGCACTCTCCAGACGAATGCCCGGTCGGTTCACATCAACACCCGCAGACGTCGCATTGGCGCGGATTTCATCCTCACGGCCCACAAGGATCGCTTCACCCAGTCCCTGTGCAACAAATGCAGAGGCCGCACGAATAACGGCAGGCTCCTCGCCTTCCGCAAAGACGATACGCTTCGGATTTTGACGAACTTTCGAGATGATCCGCTGCAGCGTCCCGGCAATCGGATCGCGGCGTCCCTGAAGCTGCGCGCCATATGCATCCATGTCCACAATCGGACGACGCGCCACTCCGCTGTCCATCGCCGCCTGCGCAACAGCTTGCGGAATGCGGGAAATCAAACGCGGGTCAAACGGCACCGGAATAATGTATTCGGGACCGAAACGAGGACGGCTACCACGATAAGCCGCTGCAACTTCATCAGGAACGTCTTCACGAGCCAGTTCTGCAAGCGCCCGAGCACAAGCAACCTTCATCTCGTCATTGATGGTTGTTGCATGAACATCCAACGCACCACGGAAGATGTAAGGGAAACCAAGAACGTTGTTCACCTGATTTGGATAGTCAGAACGCCCGGTCGCAACAATCGCATCGGAACGAACTGCATGTGCTTCTTCCGGTGTGATTTCAGGGTCCGGGTTCGCCATCGCAAAGATGATCGGGTTCGGCGCCATGCTCTTCACCATGTCAGGCGTCAAAGCACCTTTCACAGATACACCAAAGAATACATCTGCCCCGTCCAGCGCGTCCGCAAGGGAGCGCTTGTCGGTTTTTACAGCATGAGCGCTCTTCCACTGGTTCATACCAGCTTCGCGGCCCTGATAAATCACGCCTTTTGTGTCGCAAAGAATTACATTCTCATGCGGAACGCCCATCGCTTTGACAAGCTCGATGCAGGCGATACCAGCCGCACCGGCACCATTACAGACCACCTTTACGTCTTTCATGTCGCGATCCGTCATATGGACCGCGTTAATCAGACCAGCTGCTGCAATGATTGCGGTGCCGTGTTGATCGTCGTGGAACACCGGAATGTCCATGATCTCACGAAGGCGCTGCTCGATGATAAAGCAATCAGGGGCCTTGATATCCTCAAGGTTGATGCCGCCAAACGAAGGGCCAAGGTGCTTTACGCTATTGATGAATTCCTCAACGTCTGAGGTATCCACCTCAAGGTCAATGGAATCCACATCAGCAAAGCGTTTGAAAAGAACGGACTTCCCTTCCATCACCGGCTTGGAAGCCAACGCACCAAGGTTGCCGAGACCCAGAATTGCGGTGCCGTTAGAGATAACCGCCACCATGTTGCCTTTAGTGGTGTAATCGTAGGCTTTGCTTGGGTCCTCTGCGATTGCCAGCACAGGTACAGCAACGCCGGGAGAATAGGCCAAACTCAGGTCACGCTGGGTGGCCATTGGTTTGGTTGGCGAAATCTCAAGCTTGCCCGGCTTTCCCTCTTGGTGAAAGGCCAGCGCATCCTGATCAGTGAAACTGACCTGGGAGCTTGCTGTTTTATCTGTGGTTGGCATGTGAAAAATTCCTCACCCTGATGCGCAGTATTCTTTTCATATATCTCTGTTGAACATTATCCCCGTAAATCCACCTTCTCAAGCGGTGAACACGTCGGACACTGATGAAACACATTGAACCATTTGCTAGTGTCTGCGCCATGACTACAGCAGATATTCAAAAGCCTTCCCCAGCACAAGGCCGCGTCACACCCATGATGGCGCAATATATTGAGATCAAGACGGCCAATCCGGATAGCTCCTGTTCTACAGAATGGGCGACTTTTACGAGCTGTTCTTTGAGGATGCGGAGGTCGCATCCCAGTCTCTCGGAATTACGCTCACAAAGCGCGGCAAGCATAATGGTGATGATATTCCCATGTGCGGCGTTCCTGTGCATGCTGCTGACGACTATCTGCAAAAGCTGATCGGCCTTGGTCACCGTGTATCTGTATGTGAACAGACAGAAAATCCCGCAGAAGCCAAAAAGCGTGGCGCGAAATCCGTTGTCCGTCGCGACGTTGTACGCCTTGTAACGCCCGGCACGATCACCGAAGATCGCCTTCTGGATGCAAAACGCAACAACTTCCTCGCCTCCCTTGCCCGCGTCAAAGGCGGAAGCGCCGCTGACGGCAACCTCTACGGCCTTGCTTGGGTTGATATGTCTACCGGCATGTTCCGTGTTGCCGAAAGTGATGACGTTCGCCTCGCCGCTGATCTGGCACGTATTGATCCTTCTGAGCTGGTTTTGGCAGACTCCCTGCTTCAGGAAACCGAGTTGCGCGCAACAGTCGAAGGACTTGGCACCGCCCTTTCTCCTGTGCCCCGCACCTTCTTTGATGGCGCAACCGCTCAAGACCGTCTCTCCACCTACTTCTCGGTGGGCACACTCGATGGCTTCGCCAACTACAGCCGTGCTGAGCTCATCGCAGCCAGCGGCATTCTGCCTACATCGACAAAACCCAGCTCGGCGAGCGCCCTCCTCTGGACCCGCCGGTCAAAGAAGCCGCTGCTGGCCAGCTGCTCATCGACCCGGCAACCGCGCCAACCTTGAGCTGACCCGCACCCTTTCTGGCGAACGCCGTGGCAGCCTGCTGTCTGCCATCGACAAAACCGTGACCGGTGCCGGCTCCCGCTTGCTGGCAAGTCGTCTGGCCGGACCACTGACGGACCCGGAACAAATCCGTCACCGTCAGGATACCATTGCGTTTTTCGCTTCTGACACCATGCAGCGCGAGGATATCCGCGGCCTGCTCAAGTCCGCTCCGGATATGTCCCGCGCGCTGTCCCGTCTGGCAGTTGACCGTGGTGGCCCGCGTGACCTGCAGTCCATCGCCACTGCAATGAAGTCTGCGCAGGAAATCGCCGGCCTGCTCGCCTCTGGTGGTGCCTTCCCGCAGGAAGTTGCCGCTGCCGTTCAAAAGCTGGAACACGCCCCTCACGCGCTGGGTCAAAAGCTGGCGCAGGCGATTGCAGAAGAACCGCCGCTCCTCAAGCGGGATGGCGGTTTTGTAGCGACGGGCTATCATCCGACCTTGATGAACTCAAAGCCCTGCGCGATCAAAGCCGCAAGGTCATTGCGCAGATGCAGGCTGATCTGGCGGAAGAGCTTGGCATCCGCTCTCTGAAGATCAAGCACAACAACGTGCTTGGCTGGTTCATGGAAGCGCCGACCGCGCAGTGCGATCCGATGAAGGATGACCCCGCCCGCTTCATCCACCGCCAGACCATGGCTGGTGCCATGCGCTTCACCACCACAGAGCTTGCGGATCTGGAAAGCAAAATCGCCAGTGCCGGTGAACGCGCTCTGGCAATCGAGCTGGAAATCTTCAACGAGCTGACAAAAGCCGTTGTTGAAGCTGGCGGCCTGATTAAGTCCGCTGCCGAGGCGCTTGCAATTCTCGACGTTTCCACCTCCCTCGCTGTTCTGGCCGAGGCTGAAAACTACACCCGTCCAACCGTCGACAGTTCACTCGCCTTCACCATTGAAGGGGGCCGCCACCCTGTCGTTGAGCAGGCACTACGGAAATCCGGTGAGCCGTTTGTGGCAAACAATGCCGACCTTGGCCCGCAGGAAACCTACAAAAACGGCCAGATTTGGCTAATCACCGGTCCAAACATGGCCGGTAAATCCACCTTCCTACGTCAGAACGCTCTGATCGCGGTGCTGGCGCAAATGGGTAGTTTCGTTCCCGCAACAAACGCGCATATCGGTGTTGTGGATCGCCTGTTCTCTCGCGTGGGCGCTGCTGATGACCTCGCCAGAGGCCGGTCAACCTTCATGGTCGAGATGGTGGAAACAGCTGCAATTCTCAATCAGGCAACGGATCGTTCTCTGGTTATTCTTGATGAAATTGGACGCGGCACGGCAACGTTTGACGGTCTGTCCATCGCTTGGGCGGCCATTGAGCATCTGCACGAAACCAACCGCTCCCGCTCCCTCTTCGCCACCCATTACCACGAGATTACTGCACTTTCGCAGCGTCTGGAGCGGCTTAACAACGCAACTGTTCGCGTCAAGGAATGGAAAGGCGATGTGGTCTTTCTTCACGAAATCGTCGAAGGCGCAGCAGATCGTTCCTACGGTATTCAGGTGGCAAAGCTCGCTGGCCTGCCCAAGTCGGTTGTAAATCGTGCGCAGAAGATTCTGACCCAGCTGGAAGAACAGGACACCAACAAGCCTCTGAAACACTGCTGGATGACCTGCCCCTCTTCGCCTCCTTCTCTCAGCCTCTGGAAACCATTCCGGAGCCGGAAGAAAACGAAGAAGCCTCTGTCTCCAATGAGCTGGTTGAGTTGTTGGACACTTTTGATCCTGACGACATGACACCCCGTCAGGCACAGGAAGCGCTCTATGCGTTGAAGCAAAAGCACAAAGAACTCAGCTCAAACTGAGCCAAGTTCCAAATCCGCAAACAGTTTTAGCACCGCTGGAAATCTCCGGCGGTGTTTTCATGTGAGCCCCGAGATACGGATGAGCAAGGCAAGCAGGCAGTGCCTGCGCTACTTGTTAGATATGTTTCTTCGGCATTGGCTGCTCGCCTCGCCCGGGCTTTCTTTTGATGAACAACATCGCCTCTTTTGCCTATAAGGCACGATAGCCGGTTTCCCGGAAAGACAGTGGCTTCCTCAGTCAGATTTCCCTGCCCGAACAGTTCCTCCATCCTTGGCAAATTTGGTTGAGACAAGAGGTTTCCCTCTCACAACACCCGCATTTGCCACCGCGTGATACCCTATAGTCCTGGGCCCTTCCCCTCAAACCATGCGGTCACGTTTGAAGTTCGGTTCACCGGACCACTGAAAGGTGCGTTACCTCTCCCAACAGCCCCGCCCAACCCACGCCACACTGACGGTCGCACCGCCAGCAGCCCGTCACGTGGGCATGAGAGTTAGTATGGGGTGCGTTTTCATGTGGGGGGATAAGTTTTTTGCACTCTGTTCCCGAAGCTCCACCCCGTCGTCCCGGCCTCCGAGCGGGAATCCAAACTGCATTCCCGACAATAGTGAATGTGGTGCGCACCGTGAGGCTAAATGGATCCCGCATCAAGTGCGGGATTGTTAGTGCAAAGCAGTGTTATAGTGTTATAGTGGAGGTGGTCTCCCGAACGGCAATTCCGGGAGACCAGTGGCAGGCGACCGCTGCGGGATCTAGAGCCATGCGCTCTAACTCCAGAGCCAAACACTCCAACACCAGTAGAGCGGCGCCCGTCACCCCCCACTACCTGCTGTGAAACCGGAAGGCACTCATGCTGATGGAGCGATTTGTGAAGCTCTCATGTAGCTTTTCCCCATAGCCGTTCTCACCTGCGGCGCCAAAGGCCACGAGGAACGGAAGAAAGTGCTCATCAGTCGGCAGTGCTTTTTGGTAGTATTTGTGATTGCCGGAGGAAAGCAGTGCACAGGTCTCCCCTCGTTTCGCCAAATCAGTAATCCAATGATCAAACTCCAACACCCAGTCCGGCGTGTCGTCGCTATTGCTCATCTCGGAGAAGTTATGCGACAGCGCGCCACTGCCAATGACTAGGATACCCTCGTCTGCTAAGGGTGCCAAAGCTCGTCCGAGACTATAGCTTTCCTCGCTGCCGTAAGAACGCGGCAAGGAGACCTGAACAACAGGAATATCGGCCTCGGGAAAGGCAAGGGCCAAAGGCACCCAAGCGCCGTGATCCAGCCCCCAGCTCTCATCCTCGCACACCGTCAACCCATAGCGGGTGATCGCTTCATGCACGCGCGAGACCAACCAGCCCGGAGCTTCAGCGGCATATTGTATTTCGTGGAGTTCCTGCGAAAATCCGCGAAAATCATGAATTGTCTTCAATGGTCCGGCAGCGGTGATGCTCAGCCGGTCGGTTTGCCAGTGAGGAGAGACGAGCACGATTGCATCCGGCTTATCCTCTGAAATAGCGAGAGATTTAAGAAACTGATGAGCCTCCAGCTCTGGCCGTATGATGAGATCCGGGGCTCCGTGCGGTAAAAAGAGAGGCGATTGTTTCATGTGAAACGCTTTTTGTTTCGGTTTGTTGATGAAAGTGCTGTCTCGAACAGTTTATTGTATCGCTAACTCCTAACCAATCTCCGTAAAGATGATAGGACTGTTCACTAAAACTGATCCTATCCGTCATTGCCGACCCAGCCGATATTCCTGAGGCACTGGAAGAAACTGGAAACTGCTGCTAGATATGGGGCCTCTAATCAATAGGCGCCTTCATGACACCAAAACTAAAGATTACCCGTCTTCCCCACAGTGAGGGATTGGAGCTTCCTGCTTATCAAAGCGCAGAAGCCGCAGGCTTGGACTTGCGGGCCGCAAATCATGACCAAATTGAATTGAAGCCCGGCAAACGGGCTATGGTGCCAACAGGCCTTTCCATTGCGCTGCCATCCGGCCATGAGGGACAGGTGCGCCCCCGCTCCGGTCTGGCTGCAAAACACGGCCTGACGGTGCTCAATACACCGGGAACCGTGGACGCTGATTATCGCGGTGAAGTGATGGTCATCCTCATTAATCTGGGGGACGAGCCGTTTGTGATAGAGCGCGGAATGCGCATTGCCCAGATGGTTGTTGCACCCGTTACGCAGGTGCAGATTGAAGAAGTCAAAGAGCTGGAAACCACCGAACGTGGCACAGGCGGCCATGGCTCCACAGGCCTCTAAGGAATAAAAAGGAAGAGTGATGAAGCCGGAATTGGTGATTTTCGATTGTGATGGTGTTCTTGTCGACACCGAAACCATAGCGAATGAAGTCTTGTCTGAGTTCCTGAAGGACATCGGTCTGGATCTGTCACCTTTGGACTGTCACCACCGCTTCAACGGCACCGTCATGGACGACATCAAGGAAGAAGCTGAACGCATGAGCGGCAAAAAGCTGCCTGATGACTGGGTCGCACAGATCCAGCAGGCGGATTTGGTCGCTTTTGAAGCGGGCATCGAGCCAATTGCGGGTGTTCTGGATGTCGTGGCGCATCTGAAAGCCGAAGGCATTCCATTCTGTGTTGGTTCCTCTGGCCGCTACGAGAAAATGCGGATGACGCTCGGCACCTCCGGCCTCTGGGATACCTTTAAAGACGTCCTTTACTCCTCACAAGATTGCGAAAAGGGCAAGCCAGCGCCGGATGTCTTTCTCTATGCAGCCAAAGGCATGGGCTTTAAGCCCGAGCAATGCGTTGTAATTGAAGACAGTATTGCTGGCATCAAAGCCGCAAAAGCCGCAGGAATGCGTGTGTTTAACTATGCTGCGATGCCAATGCTGATGTTGCGCAAGCTCAGGCTCTGGGCGCTACCACGTTTGGCCATATGTCGGAATTACCGGCCTTGTTAGGCCTTGTAGCGCTGGATCAGGCATCCGCCTAACCGGCTCTATTTTAAGTTGGGCGAGTGCACTGCAAAAGACCATACTAAATACAGCATCAGATAGAATGCAATTCTACACTCTGACGCTATTTTGACATCATGTTTCTAAGGGCTCCAATTTTCTGGGTTTTTGAAACCTCGAAAACGGTCGCGACACTTCCTACATTTTACTTAGGATTTTAATAGGCCCTGCCTCGGAATGCTTACGTGGAGGCAGGGCTTAAGCTCTCTAAAGAATTGTATAAAGGGGATTTCAATGAGCACTTCCAAGCCGGGGCGTGGAAAAATCTACTCTTCCATCACCGAGACAATCGGAAACACACCAATCGTACGTCTGGACCGGTTGGCAAAGGCTCACGGGGTAAAGGCAAACCTGCTCGCCAAGCTGGAGTTCTTTAACCCGATTTCCAGCGTTAAGGACCGTATCGGTGTTGCTATGATTGAAGCTATGGAAGCGGCAGGCAAAATCGTACCGGGCAAAACCACCCTGATCGAGCCGACCTCAGGCAACACCGGTATCGCGCTCGCATTTGTAGCAGCAGCCAAGGGCTACCGCCTCATTCTGGTAATGCCAGAAACCATGTCCATCGAGCGCCGCAAGATGCTCAAGCTTCTTGGTGCGGAGCTTGATCTGACTGAAGGTCCAAAGGGCATGAAGGGGGCGATTGCACGGGCAGAAGAGCTTGCTCAGGAAATCCCGGATGCGATCATCCCGCAGCAGTTCGAAAACCCTGCAAACCCTGAAATCCACCGCAAAACCACCGCAGAAGAAATCTGGAACGACACCGACGGCAAGGTTGATGTGTTTGTGTCCGGTATCGGCACAGGCGGCACAATCACCGGCACCTCTCAGGTCCTGAAAGAGCGTAACCCTGCGGTTCATGTTGTTGCTGTTGAGCCTACAGACAGCCCGATCCTGTCTGGCGGCCAACCGGGGCCTCATAAGATTCAAGGCATCGGCGCAGGTTTTGTACCTGGCGTTCTCGACACCTCCGTGTTCGATGAAGTGCTCACCGTTTCCAACGAAGACTCCTTTGCTATGTCTCGCGAAGTGGCAAAAACCGAAGGCGTGCCAGTCGGTATCTCCTCTGGTGCAGCTTTGAAGGCAGCGATCGAAGTTGGCAAGCGTGATGAGATGGAAGGCAAAAACATCGTCATCATCATCCCAAGCTTCGCAGAACGCTACCTCTCAACAGCCCTCTTCGAAGGTCTGGATGTTTAAAGTCAGCCAGAGGTGAAATGAAGAAAGGGAGGCCTGTGCCTCCCTTTTTTATGCTTGCAAGATCATTTCGAGTCTGAATCAATTGAGGTTTACTGAGGCGGCGTGCCGTTTCTCTCTAAAATTTCGCCAGCTAAATAAAGCGAGCCGCCGAACAGAACACGCGGCGCTTCTTTCTCATTCAGCGAGCGTCGGGCGACCTCTGAAATAGCTCTGTCTAGATTGCCATGCGCGGAAGAAGACAGACCCGCGCTATGTGCGATCTTCGCAAGTTCATCTGGAGAGCGACAAGCGTTTGTTGTGGTCAAAGGCACGCACATCACATGCTTTGCCAGACCCTCAAACTGCTGGAAGAAGCCTCAGGGTCTTTTGTGTTCATCATGCCTATGACAAGGAAGGTTGGGCGTGAGGCTTTGTCGGTCAGGTCTGCAAGGAAGGATGCGATCACCTTTGCTGCGCCGGGGTTATGACCCCCATCCACCCAAATCTCGCTGTTCTTGGGCAACTCGTCACACAGCTTGCTTCATAAAGCGGCTGCATGCGTGCGGGCCAGTTGATGGAGCGCAGCGCCTTATCACAAGCCGTGCGTGCCGCTTCGCTCTCCAGCAAACCCGCCACGCGCAAAGCAGCCAGCGCCAGACCGGAGTTGGAAAGCTGATGGAAACCGGCAAGCTTTGGCGGCGACAAATCCAGCAGGCCAGACTCATCCTGATAAACCAGCCGCCCACCCTCTTCCCAAGCGGAGAACTCCTGCCCCTGAAACCAGATGGGGGCATGCTGTCGAGCAGCCTTTCTCTCAATCACCGCATGAACTGCATCGGTCTGAGGCCCCACCACGACCGGGCAGTCTCGTTTGATGATCCCTGCCTTCTCAAGCGCGATGCCTTCTATGCTGTTGCCAAGGAAGTTTTCGTGGTCCTTGGAGATCGGCGAGATGACGCTTACCAACGGCTTTTCAATCACATTGGTGGCGTCCAGAACACCGCCAAGCCCCACTTCCAGAACAAGATAATCCGCTGGGTTGTCAGCAAACAAGCACAGTGCCACAGCTGTCGTCGCTTCAAAGAAGGTCAGCTCATGGCCATCATTGGCCTTCTCGACCCGCTTGATCGCCTCAAGCAGCGGCTCTTGCTCAACAAACCGTCCTGTTCCCCCGAGCCGGATACGTTCGTTGAAATGCACCAGATGCGGAGACGAATACACATGAACCGTCTTGCCCTGCGCCTCCAGAAGAGCCCTGATCGTAGCTCCAGTGGAGCCTTTGCCATTGGTACCTGCGATATGGAATGTCGGCGGAACCCGCTTCTCCGGGTTTCCCAGCGCCTTTAGAACCCGATGCATACGCTCCAGCGACAGATCAATCTCGCTCGGATGAAGTTCCATCAGACGTTCAAGGGCAGCATTGATTTTGCTCATGGGTGTCCGCTTTCAAATCAGGTCAGCGCGTATACGCCAAAAGGGCTCTCGGGGTTCCGCTTGGGTTCCGTCGCAAATAGCTACCAAAGCAGAAGGCATGAAGACTGTTGAGCCTGCCCTGCTCCGGTATCTGCATAAAGAAAAAGCCCGGCACTCGATGCCGGACTTTATGTTCGATGTAGCAAGTCCATCAGCCGTCAAGGCTTAGGACGTGACTGCAACCTCAGAGTCACCTTCTGGTTCTGCTGGCTTTTCTTCAAGCACTGGCAGCTGGGCTTCACGCTTCATCAGCAGGTTACACAGGTTGGAAATAGTCTCTTTCAGGTCGTGACGGTGCACAACCATGTCCACCATGCCATGATCACGCAGATATTCAGAACGCTGGAAGCCCTCAGGCAGCTTTTCGCGGATTGTCTGCTCAATCACACGCTGACCAGCAAAACCGATCAGAGCGTTTGGCTCGGCAATGTGAACATCACCCAGCATCGCGTAGGAAGCTGTCACACCACCGGTGGTCGGGTTGGTCAGCACCACAATGTACGGCAGGCCTGCTTCACGAAGCATCTGCACGGCCACAGTTGTGCGTGGTAGCTGCATCAGGGAGAGAATGCCTTCCTGCATACGCGCACCACCAGAAGCGGCAAACATGACGAAAGGTGTTTTGTGCTCAACAGCATATTCCATGCCGCGAATGATCGCTTCACCCGCTGCCATGCCAAGAGAACCGCCCATAAAGGCAAAGTCCTGCACAGCGGTGGTCATGTCGTAGCCGTTGACCTTGCCGTTGGCGACCAAAACAGAGTCAGTCATCTCGGTTTTGGCTTTAGCGTCTCTCAGACGATCAACATACTTGCGCTGATCGCGGAACTTGAGCGGGTCGACAGCAACTTCAGGAGTTTCAATCTTGGTGTATTCACCCTGATCGAAGAAGTACTCCAGACGCTTCTTGCTGGAGAGGCGCATATGAAAGTTGGAGTTCGGCACCACCCACTGGTTCGCTTCCAGATCGCGATGGAAGACCATCTCGCCTGTTTCTGGGCACTTGATCCAAAGGTTTTCCGGTATTTCGCGCTTTTCGAGAAAGCTGCGGATTTTCGGCCGTACGACGTTGTTAATCCAGTTCACGGGCAGCCGCCTGTCTTTAATTTCGTTTTCGATTTTTAAAGGCCATTAAACTGGCCATACGTAAAGCAATGCTTATTTCCGAGCTTTTTCTACACCCATACGTAGTGAGCGCACAACTTCGGTAACAGCAGCTTGTGTTTGATTTGTGGCTTTACCAGTCTCATCAAGCTTTTGCGGATAGCCTCAACAAGCACGGAGCCAACCACCACACCGTCAGCGTTCTTGCCAATTTCCTCTGCTTGTTCAGCAGTTTTAATGCCAAAGCCAACAGCAACAGGAAGTTCAGTGTGTGATTTAATTCGGGTAACGGCCTGAGCAACATTAGCTGCATCAGCTGCAGCTGCTCCGGTCACACCAGTCACGGACACATAGTAAACGAAGCCAGAGGTATTTTCCAGAACGGTCGGCAGACGCTTGTTATCTGTCGTTGGTGTGGTCAGGCGGATAAAGTTTACACCGCCCTCAATAGCCGGAATACAGAGCTCGTTATCTTCCTCTGCAGGCACATCAACAACGATAAGACCGTCAACGCCAGCCTCACGCGCTTCTTTCACAAACGCTTCACTGCCGCGCACATAGATCGGGTTGTAGTACCCCATCAGAACGATCGGAGTGTCATTGTCCTTCTTGCGGAAGTCCCGCACCATCTGGAGCGTTTTGTCCATGGTGTGGCCATGCGCCAAAGAACGCTGCGTTGACAGCTGGATTGGAACGCCCTCAGCCATCGGATCGGAAAACGGCATGCCAAGCTCAATAACATCACTACCAGCTTCAGGAAGTGCATCCAAAATAGCTTGTGAGGTGGCAAGGTCCGGGTCACCTGCAGTAATAAAGGTTACCAGTGCAGGGCGACCTTCAGCCTTGAGCTTTGCAAAGCGTCGATCAATACGAGTTTCAATCATTCATCCGACCATCTGATGTATTGGGGCAAGCCCCACCAATCAATCAGCAAGGATGTAGGGGTGCAACTAGCCCTCTGTCAATAAACACAGCACAAATTGAATGCGTTTCTGGCGATTTTTGTGAGAAATAGACCCCAGCCCCAGAGAATATCCAGCGATACAGTCTCGCAATGTCTCCGATTGACCATTACGGCAACCAAACCATTGCCTTTTCTGATCTTTCGCCTCGATTAACCAGCCTCGCAAACAGGGCCGTAAAACAAAAAAAGCCGCAGATGTTCCGCGGCTTTTAAAAACTTCAAAAAAACTAGTATCCGCGACGGCACTCAAGGAAGCCCAGAATGCGGCGAACGTCATGCAGAATTGGCTCTGCAATCTCCGAAGCGCGCTCGGCACCATCACGAAGAACAGCATCAACGCTGGTCGGATCATCCATGATCCGGCGCATTTCGTTGTTCATCGGTGCCAGTTTTTCAACAGCCAGCTCGGAAAGGGCCGGTTTGAATGCTGAGAACTGCTGACCGCCAAACTCACCAAGAACGTCCGCTTTGGAACGACCGGAAAGTGCAGCATAAATGCCAACAAGGTTTTCAGCTTCCGCACGACTTTCCAGACCATCAACTTCACTTGGCAGAGCTTCAGGGTCGGTCTTCGCTTTCTTGATCTTTTTCGCAATGGTGTCCTGATCATCGGTCAGGTTGATGCGGGAAAGATCAGAAGGATCAGACTTGGACATCTTCTTGTTGCCGTCACGCAGGCTCATGATACGGGTCGCAGGACCAGTTATCATTGGCTCGGTGAGCGGGAAGTAGACCTCATCTGGCGACTCAGGCGTAGGCTCAGGGTTTTTAACCCCCAGACCCAGTTCTTTGATGCGTTCGGCGAAGTCATTGTTAAACTTCTGCGCAATATCGCGTGTCAGCTCAAGGTGCTGCTTCTGGTCATCGCCAACCGGAACGTGGGTTGCGCGGTATGCCAGAATATCCGCTGCCATCAGGTTGGGATAAGCAAACAGACCAACGGATGCGTTTTCCGCGTGCTTGCCAGCCTTGTCCTTGAACTGAGTCATCCGCTTGAGCCAGCCCATACGAGCGATGCAGTTGAAAATCCATGCCAATTCAGCATGTTCTCTCACCTGACTCTGGTTGAAGATGATCGACTTCTTCGGATCAATACCGGCTGCCAGATAAGCAGCTGTCACTTCGCGAGTCTGCCGCGTCAGCTCGGCAGGGTCCTGCCAGACTGTGATCGCGTGCATATCAACGATGGAGAAGAGTGCTGGCATCTGATCCTGAAGTGGAACAAAGCGGGCAATCGCACCAAGGTAGTTACCAAGGTGGAGGTTTCCGGTTGGTTGAACACCGGAGAAAACGCGAGGCTGGAACGCGTCATAATAAAATATCCCTAGGCTTGGGCCTGTTGGAAGGGCCAGTGGGTTGCGCAGGCATAGTTTGGATGGGTGACAAACAAACTACGGCAGCCCGCGCAGATTAAGTTCGGTGGTTATGGCTGCGCTTTTGCGGATGTGCAAGTGCTTTGCACTGGCAGATAGCGTTTATCGCCGTAATTTCCGCAATTGTGAGCGAAAATCGACAGTGCCGGTCAGCTGAACCAAAATCCCAAAAGAAATCAGCCCGATGGCGACCAAAATAACAAGCTCGCTGGCACGCACGACAAACAGATTGGACGCAGAAAGCGGTGCCAAAACCACCGTTCCCCCATACACCACAACGCCCATTAGAACGCTCGCCAGACCCAACAGCGGAATTCTTTTCAGCAATGCTGCGTCGACAACGAAATGACCACGACGCCAAAGTACGAAGGCCAGCAAACTGGTGTTGACCCAACCCGCAGCCGTGGTCCCAATCGCAATGCCCACGTGCTTGAAGGAAGGGAACAGCAGGATCGAGAGAGCTACGTTCACGACCATGCTAACAGCGGCAAAGTACATTGGGGTCTTGGTATCTTCCCGCGCAAAAAAAGCCCGGCGACAGAACCTTGTTCAGCACAAATGCTGGCAAACCAACCGCAAACGCCATCAATGCCGTAGCTGTTTGCGCAACAGCTGCATCTGTAAACTGGCCGCGTTGGAACAGCACCGAAATCACCGTGTCCGGGATAATCACAAGAGCAACAGCAGCCGGAAGCGTCAGCGCAAGAGCGAACTCCATCGAGCGATTCTGCGTATGATAAACCAGATCCTCCTGCCCGGAGCGCAGCTGCCGCGTCAGGCTCGGCAACAGCACCACACCAATGGCAATACCCACAACACCTAGCGGGAGTTGATAGATCCGGTCTGCGTAGTAAAGGTATGAATTTGCACCACTTTCCAGTGACGCAATGATGGTGCCGACCGTAATGTTGATCTGCGTTATACCTCCGGCAATCACGCCCGGCACACCCAAAACGAGCAGTCGCTTAACACCCGGCGTCCAGCGTGGCCGCACAATCGGAATGCGAAAACCAAGCCGCTTCATGGCAAAGGCAACGACCGCGAGCTGCACAACACCCGCAACAGCAACTCCAGCCACCAGCAGCACGCCAGTGGTCTGGTTCGGCTCCATACCATAAAACCCGATGCCTGCAAGGACCCCCATCATGACCACATTAAGCATCACAGGCGCCATCGCAGCAGCCAGAAACTTCTGAAATGTATTGAGAATTCCGCTCACAAAGGCAAGCATCGACATGAACAGCAAATACGGAAACGCTATCCGAGACATGAGACGGTAAGGTCAAACTTGGCTGGATCAGAGTAGTACCCCGGCGCCAGCACATGCACGAGATAGGGCATGAACACTTCGGCCAGTGCAAGAATAACAACCAGCGTCCAGAACAAGGCTGCCGCAATTTCACCTGCAAACTTCCGCGCCCCTTGTTGTCCCTCTTCCTCAACAGAACGGGCAAACAGCGGCACAAAAGCGGAGTTAAAGGCCCCTTCCGCGAACAGTCTACGAAACAGGTTGGGCAAGCGGAAAGCCACAACAAAAGCATCAGCAACCGGGCCGGTGCCAACAAAGGCTGCCAGCATCACATCTCGCCCGAAACCACACAGGCGGCTCAGCATCGTTGCACCACCAACTGTGGCGAAGCTCTTGAAAAGGCTCATCTAAAATTACTTACCCGTATGTTTTTGCAGCTTACGGCGGGAGTTCGCAGGTGCTTTTTGTGGCTTTTTACCGTCAAATGCATTTCTAAGTCTATCGCGAATGGATTCCTGACGGCCCACATTGTGAACTTTCTGTCCTGTCAGGTCCGTCACGTAAAACACGTCAACCGCCTTCTCCCCAAAGGTGCCAACATGCGCACTGGCAATATTAAGATTCAACGCAGAGATTTCGGTGGTCAAATCTGAAAGCAAGCCGGGCCGTCCAGTCCTGTCACCTCAAGCACCGTATAGCTCTCCGACCATGAATTACTAACCAAAACAGTGGTTTGCAACGAGAACGCCTTGTTTCGCGCCGTTGGCTTCTTCGCGGCTCCCTTTACCTCCGGAATAGGTGCAGTCCCGCGCAGCGCTTCCCTAATCAGGCAACATATCCGTTCCCCGCGGCGATGCTCATCCCGGTCCTCAGGCAGTTCCCGGCTGATGTAGATCGTATCCAGCGCGAGTCCGTCTTTTGTGGTATCGATATGCGCATCCACAATGTTGGCACCCGCAGTAAAACAAGCTCGCGTAATCGTCGAGAGGAGTCGTGGATGGTCCGGCGCAAGGACCGTAATTTCGGTAACACCTTCAAATGCATGAGGCTCAACAGAGGTAGCCAGATGCTCCTCCTCCGCATCCGTTTGGCGGATAAGGTTAGCGTGGTTGATCTTGCCTTTCAGGTCAACGCGCAGCCAGTAGGCCGGATAGTGTCGATCCAGATAGGCTTCCACCTCATCAGCGCTCCAGCCTCCAGCTGTTCGGCCAGTTCATGCTTGGCATGATCAACACGTTGCTGCTGGCTCATGCGGCCATGACCACCACTGAGAATGGTCTCGCTCTCGTAGTAGAGCGTGCGCAGCAGCTGCCCCTTCCAGCCATTGAAAACGCCGGGTCCAACAGCTCGAATGTCCGCAACGGTTAAAATCAGAAGGAGCTGCAGGCGCTCCAGACTTTGCACCTTGCGGCAGAAATCCTTGATGGTTTTGGGGTCGCTCAAGTCGCGGGACTGCGCGACAGTGCTCATCTCCAGATGTTGCTCGATCAGCCAGGCAACAGTGTCGGTCTCTGCTTTGGAGAGCCCAAGGCGCGGACAAACCTTGCGGGCAATCTTCGCGCCCGCAATAGAATGATCTTCCGGCCTCCCCTTCGCCACATCATGCAAAAGCGTTGCAACATAAAGAACTCTTCGGCTGTGAACCGACTTGATGAGGTCTGTCGACAGAGGATGGCTATCCCCGCCCATCCCGCGCTCAATCTCGGAAAGCACGCCAACGGAGCGGATGAGATGTTCGTCGACAGTGTAGTGATGATACATGTTGAACTGCATCATCGCGACAACCTTCTGAAATTCAGGAAGAAACTGGCCGAGGATTGTCGACTCGTTCATCGCCCGCAGCACGGTTTCAGGATCATTCCGGCTGGTCAGAATTTTCAGGAACAGCCGGTTCGCTTGCGCGTTCTTCCGGAGCGCAGCGTTGATCAGACGGCGGGATCGGCGAACCAATTTCAGCAATTCCGGATGCATATCAAGATCGGTCTTGTCGATCAGATAAAACACACGGATCAGATTAACCGGATCCTTCTCGAAGATATCAGGCTTCGCCGCGATAATACGCCCGTTCTCGACAAGGAAGTCCTTGGTTCCTTTGATGGATCGGCGCTTGTGCTTGCTACCGGGAACAAAACTGCCCAAAAACCGTGAGATCCTTGGAGCGGATTTCACGTGCTGCTCCTCAAGAGCCGCCGCAAAAATGCGTGTCAGGTCGCCAGCATCCTTCGCAACAAGGAAATAGTGCTTCATAAACCGTTCAACAGCTCGTAGGCCGGGGTGGTCCAGATACCCAAGTCGATCGGCAATTTCCCGTTGAACATCAAAGCTCAATCGCTCTTCAGGCCGGTTGGTCAGAAAATGCAAATGGCATCGTACAGCCCACAGAAAGTCTCGGCATTTTCGGAATTGATTCAAGACGCTGCGGGAGAAAACTCCCTTTTCGACCAACCCTAACTCATCAGGAACGCGGTAAAAGTACTTTGCAATCCAGAACAGCGTATGCAGGTCTCGCATCCCGCCCTTGCCTTCTTTGATGTTCGGCTCGACAAGATAGCGCGAAGCACCATGCCGTTCATGCCTTTCATCTCGCTCAAGCAGCTTGGCAGCGATGAACTCCGGTCCGGTCCCTGCAACGACTTCCTTGTCAAAGCGGGTCGTAAGTTCCTGAAAGAGTTCAAGATCACCACAAACATACCGCGCTTCGAGCACAGCTGTACGCACTGTCATATCATCGCGGCAGTGCTTGATGGTCTCATCAAGGTTACGCGTTGAGTGTCCAACCTTCAGGCCCATATCCCAAAGCATGTAGAGAACAAACTCGACAACCTGATCGCCCCATGGTGTCTGTTTGTAAGGCCACAGGAACAGGAGATCCACGTCTGAGTGGGGTGCCATGGTGCCGCGACCATAACCGCCGACGGCAACGACACTGATTCTCTCGGATGTTGTTGGATTTTCAACCGGGTAGGCATAGGTGGTCGCAAACTCGTAGATCACCTGAATGAGGACATCCTGCAGGTAAGAAAGCCGCTTTGCACAGCGCAGGCCCTTCCCGTCATCCAGCAAGAGCTTCTCAATCTTGTCCTGAGTACTCTTATAAGTCGCCTTTAGCTTCGACAGGACGTCATTGCGCAGCTTGAAGCTGCTGCCGTCACCGTCATACTTTGCAACCAGCTCTTTGAGTTCGTTGCGCAGCAATTGAGGATCAAGCAGTTGATCCACTTTAAGTTCTTTAGGCGTCATATCAGAAGTCCACTTCGAGAGTCAGCAGACTGACTTTACAGAGCTTTGTCTGCTTAGACTAGATATTGTCGCGAGAGCTAACCACTCTTAATTGATGAATCAGGTGCTCAAGGGAATCCTCCGAAAGCCCATTGATCTTAGCGGCGAGCATATTCGTCAGCTCCGTCGCCCGGGGCGTCAGCCCGCCTGTGTCAATGGTGATCTTGGGATTGGAGAGTTCCGCAAGCCGTTGAAGTTCTTCAGCTTCATCCCAGATAACGTTGAAATAGGTGATGATGCGCTGAACCATGTACCAGGTCGGAGTGCCGCGCTTGCCGTGTTCAAGCGCGCTCAGGTAAGCGGAGGAAACCGAAAGCGCTTCCGCCATTTCCTTCAGAGTGATCTTCTGCTTTTCCCGCAGCTCTCTAACCTTGGCTCCAAAAGGCGTCATCTTGCTGAAATTCCTGCCTTATTTCTTACGTTTGCGAATACGAACGTAAAGTGCACCGCTGCCCCCATGCGAAACATGAGCTTGGTCGAAGCCTACCACACAGCTGCGCATATCCGGAAGAGAAAGCCATTGCGGAACCATTCTGCGCAGAACGCCGCGGTCGTCACCATAAGGGCTGTGGGAACTGTCCATGCCCTTACCGGTGATCACAAGCACCACAGAAAAGCCCATGGCTTGGGACTGATAGATGAAGGAAGTTAAGCGTTGATGGGCCTCATACTGGGTCAGACCATGAAGGTCGATCCGCGCATCAAGGTAACCCTTGCCGCCACGGACAACCTTCTTGCGTTCCTTCTTGTTCAGTGGTGAGAGCGGCGGAATACGTGGCACCACCGGCTTTGGCGGAATGTAGTCCGGAGCTGTCTTCCCATTGAAACCACGAGACTTTTTCGCCTGCGGTTTCGCTGGTGTTACCAGTTGCGGCTTAAGCTCAGGTTGGGGCTTCCCAGCTCCCTGAGTGGGCTGGAGCAGCTGATTTGGCTCGGAAAGCTGCGTCGTGTCTTCCAGCATGTCGGACAGGCGCTCCTGATGCAGGGGCGTCAAAGTGGCTTTCACTCTGTCCCACAAGCGCTTGTCTGCGTCCGTCAGCTGTTTTGTCTTGGCTCGCTTTGCACGATCACCATTCGTCATCTATCCGATCCGTCCACGATCAATTATTATTTTGGAACAAGGAGATAGAATTCCGCACGGTGACGGATATTCCCGGCAACTGCACCTGCCTCTGCACCACTTCCAACATAGATATCACCCCGCGCAGGGCCTTTGATTGCAGATCCGGTATCTTGTGCAACCATCAGCTTGGCGAAGCGGTCTCCTGATTTGTCGTAGGTCCTTAACTCACTGGAGACAAAAATTAAACTGCCATATGTGTGCAGATCATCATCAATCGCCAGTGATCGCAAGTCCGTTAGTGCTGTTCCTGCACCTCCAATTGCGGCAACCTCGGTTTCATCCGCAGATTGTAACTCAAAGAAGATGTAGGATTTATTGTGCCGAAACACGTCTTTCTGCTGGGATGGATTCTTGGCTAACCAGGTACGAAGCGCATCCATACCCATGTTTTCCTTAGAGATTTCGCCCCGCTCAATGAGCACCCGGCCAATCGCGGTGTACGGGTGGCCAGACTTGCCGGCAAAGGCAAGGCGTCTAAGCTCGCCATCGGGCAGGCGAATGCGGGCGGAACCCTGAACAGCTGTAAAAAAATGCATCTATCGGGTCTTTAATCCAAAGCACCTCAAGGCCCATGCCATCCAGCGCGCCGTCCATCACTTCGCCGCGAGTCGGTAATACCTTTAGATTCTTGGGATAACCATGAAGGGGGATAGAATAATCTTCGGTGCCAACGAGTGAGCCTTGCAGCTCCGGCATGTAATAGCCAGTCACAAACCCGTCGTCCTCCACACGGCGAAACGTAAAGTTCTGTTCTAAAAAGGCTTTTGCATCATTTGCGTTGTTTACGTCGATTTTGCGCGTTTTTGCGCAAATCGCGCGTAAATTTGCGTCGCTAATGCCAAATGCTTTTGTCGGGTGGGATTTAGTTCCACTTGCCTCACAGTGCGCCACAAATGTGGAAAGGGCCACAGAATGATCATCTGCAGCCCATCCATCGATTCCGTTGGGGTCAAGTGGCCCGGAGAGCGTCGCGCTTCGCATGGTGCTGTGGTCTTTTGTCATGGCGTTTCCAGCTGCAGCGGCAAAACTTATCCCCGCCGCGACGCTGAGAGCCATAATGAAACTCATAGCGCCGCGAGAGAGTGAAAACATCATGCAGATTCAGTTGCAACCAGCTTCCAGTTTGGATCGTTCACGCCGGTTTCCCGTGCGAAGGTCCAGATGTCCGTCAGTTCGCTTACTGCGGTTGGGTCCCCATCCACGATACGGTTTTCGGAATCCCGTGTCGCGGTGATCAACTGGGCCTTAAAGCGAACAGTCACTTCAGCCAGTTGGTCTTTTTGGTTGAAGACTGCTTCCACAATGTTGGCTTTGTCGATTCCCACGAAGGTGGACTCAACGCGCTCATTGCGGCTTTCACGGTCATCAATTGCAGCGGAGAAACCACTGAAGACATCAGGCGAAAGAAGATCATTGAGTGTGCGGCGATCACCTTGAGCAAACGACATCAAAATGATCTCGTAGGCACCGCGAGCACCTTCGACAAACTCTTTCGGGTTGAAAGACGGCTCAGCTTTCCAGATTTCACGCAGACCGTGATTCAGCTCGGTGCCTTTCTTGGCAACCTTGTCGATCTCGGCCTCAATCTGTTCGCGAGCTTCACGCTCAGCGACCTCAGGATCATGTTGAACATGCTCGTTGCCCGGCAGAGGAATGATGTTGTCCTCGGTATCAACAGGCTGAGATTTTTGAGAGTCTGGTTTTTGCTTGGCAGAATACGGGTCAAAAGGTTGACGTTCGTTACCGGTGCGATTGCCCAAAACGGAGCGTAACCGCAGGAAAATAACCACTGCCGCAATAAGGAAGATTATGTTGTAGACGTCGAATATTTCGTTCATTCCGAGTACCGACCGGTCCTTTACTCGTTGGCTGCAAAGAGCCGATGATCAAATGCATTAGATATCTAGATAATGTGCTCTAGCGCATTTTTACAGCTCTGTCACTAATTTAAGGTTTCTAGCGCCAACATCCAGTTATTTCGTGTTCATCCAACGCCTTTTTAAGGTCTTATCATCCAAGTATAAGCTAGCATCAGTCATTGCAATTTTGCGAACACCACCCACTATATGTGTGATCATCTCAAAATGTGATCATTAATAATCAAAATATACCTTAACCAACGCGGACGCTATGCCACTCGGATTTATCATTCTTGCCTGTTTCATTCTCCTGCCAACAATTGAGATTTACCTCTTTATTGAAGTCGGACATGTGATCGGAGCAATTCCAACGATCCTGCTTACAGTAACCACCGCTGTTGCCGGGACCTACATGTTGCGCCAGCAGGGCCTTTCTTTGCTCATGCGCATGCGGGCAGAAATGGATGCAGGCCGAGTGCCAAGTCATGAGATGATGCATGGTGCCATGATCGTCTTTGCGGGTCTTATGCTGCTCATTCCGGGCTTCTTTACCGACGCAATCGGTCTTCTGCTCTTCATTCCTCCCTGCGTGAGGTCATTGGAAATTACTTGGCACGCCATGTAAAAGTGCAGAACCTCAACGTCAATCCGGGTTACCGCCGCCGCGATGGCACAGTGGACCTGAATGAGGATGAGTGGAGTTCCTCCCGTCATAGCGAACAGGATGACCCAAACCAACCGCCGCGCTCCGGCGATCCTGATCAGATCAGCCTTGGTCTTCTTCTGACGACAACAAGCGTCGTTAACCCGCTTTATTTAACGGAGAGCCGCCTCAAGTGCTTGCGGGCTCTCCAACAAAGTGGCAACCAGCGCAATCAGGTAGGTATTGTCCAGCGCTTCCTTGGCATTCCAAGTGGTTGAGAAACACCATTCATTTCCCTCTTGATCCTCCAGCGCGTAGGTCATGTTGAGCACCCCGGTCTCGCTGCCCCCTTTATAAGCGAGCGCTGTCCAGTTATCCGGATCAGCCACACCCGGACTTACGAAAATTCCCTTGATATCCTTCAGTTCTGTCAAAACCTCGCACAGCTCGCGTGTGGAAACGTACCACTCAATTCCATCGATCACAGGCCCG
Organism: Pseudovibrio sp. JCM 19062; assembly: GCA_001310715.1. Next base: position 150,828 of record BAXV01000001.1, on the reverse strand, counting down.
GAAACTTGATCGATAGCCGGTAGGCGGGCAGGCAAGTCCGTAAGAATATGCGCACGTTCCTCTGGTCCGGCTTTGAGGTAAGCCTCCGCAGCGTGTTTGTCGGCTTTCAGGTGGAACAGCTGCCTTGTTGTCAGCGCAGGTGAAGTTGCACCCGGCAGCATAACATTCTCCTGCCCGATCACATCCATCAGCAGGTCCGTTGCGGTGTTGTCAGAAACCGAGATCATGTTGCGCGCCACGTCCAGCAAGGCAAACATTTTGCCAACCGGTTCTTGCTGCATGGTGCCACTGGGAAATGAGATGTGGCGTTGTTCCAGCATGACTTTTTCGTCCCAGTCAAACGTGCCGGCTTCAATCTGCTGCGCCAGTTCATCAAGTACAAAAAGCTTGAAAGCCGACCCGACCGCCATCCGCACATTGCTATTATGCTCGGCGTGGACTTCCCCGTTTTCCATCAGCACATAACTTTGTTTTTTGGTCTGCTCCCGGATGTGCTCCAGCAGGTCATCATGGTCCACACCTTTGATATGACCATAGCGGAACAACAGGCCGGTCAATTGCCCGGCCTCGTTCTGTTTTATAAGTGCTGGAACTGAGTAGGTCTCCGTCTCTATAAGAAACCTGTGCGTGTCTGCTGTTGGTTGGACACCAAGTGCAGGGCCGTAAACTTCACGTTGTTCAGAGAGGATTTCTTCCAGATAGTTCTTCGAGACCTTGTTAAAGACCTCTGGCGCAAAGCTATTGATGTCAAGATCCGGCCCATTCCAGAGTTCCTGAAGTAACTCCGGGGTGCTGCGCGTCTCCTGCGCCGATACCGAAGCAGGCATGACAATCAAACCTGCAATGGTACATAACACCTGACAATACTTAAGCACTTGCATCTCCAGAATATCTGGTTCTACTAAACATATTCTAGGCGGATATAACTAATATACTCTTAGATTATATGGTTGCACTCAACAGGTCAGAATCCGGTAAAACCTGCGTTCAATCAGGGCTCGTTGCAAACGCTGATTGAGATTATGAGACACCCTACACCGCGTATACTTCAGGCGTAACCTCTGAGAAATCTGTCAAGGTTCGCGGCCCACCCGGCCCTGCCTCCGCCAGTCTTTATGCTGCAATTAGCCTGACCTAATGCCTTGGCAAGAAATCGTTTTATGAAGGAGTTTCCCCTCTCGTCACAGAAAAGATGCAGCAAGCTCCGCGATCAGATAGCCGCATTGATGAGGGATCTGAACTGTTTCCGGTGACCCCCAATATTTGAGGGTGTTGTCCCCTCCTGCGAGTCAGAGTTCACTGGTGGCCCTCTGATTAGCGAGGGCTGGAGGAGTGTCTGACTGGGACAAACATTAAGAACGTCTTGGTCAGCCTGCAGTTGGTTTTTATTTCATAAGGGATTTCTAATATGGCTAAGTTTCATGCGTTGCACCTGAGGAGCAAGAAACCCAAGGTCTTTTATGTTCTGGCACTGTCCGGACTGCTTGTTTCGTCGTTGGCCGACGCAGCTCCGATAGAAATCCTAGCCTGGAATGTGACTGGCCGAGACATCAATGACAACACAACCAATCAAAACCTGGCGCAAACAATCTTTAACAAAGAAGCTGCTGACGTGTTGCTGCTCTCGGAAACCTCAAGAGGCAGCGACGAGATAGCCGACATGCTAGAGGACGACTACAATCTTATTGTCGCCAGTGATGGTCAGGAAATCTGGATTCGGAATGATCCCCGTTTTAGCACCGGAAATAACTACGGAGAATGGACCGTTCCGTCTGACAATCGGACCCAAAACGGTGTTTGGGCCGTCGTGAACGACAGTCAATCCAGTGAACCCTTGCACTTATACAATGTCCACTTGCCCATTCCGGATACTTTTGGAGGTCGGCTCGATAGCAATCCAGCCGTTAGCAATGAGGATCAGCAGGAAGGGATCTGCAATATTATTCAGCAAATGGAGAGCGACACTAATGATGGTCCGGTCGTCATTGGTGGAGATTTCAATGACATCAGGATTCCAGCGGGCGAGCGCATCATTGAATTTCTTGAAGGTACCGGCACCTTAAATGCCGGTTTCTGCTCCCAAACCAATATTGATATGACCGAGCACGCTGAGGTAGATGTAACCCACATATTAGGCACAGGTAATCCACAGAGTTACTCTAATGCCATTGAGGTGAGTGCATCCTCGGTTGGATTTGGACAACATGGGTATGTGTCCGTGACACTGGATCTGAGTGACGCCCAGTAACCAATAATCTAACTTTGATAGGTTCTCGCTGGTATTTGTGCTCCGTAAAACTTACAATTGTAATTATTAGTTTGTACATTTGCGGGGTGGGAATGAAATGGCGGCGCAGCAAACAGCCAATCGTGTGGATTGGGTAGACTACGCGAAAGGGTTTTGCATCTTTCTTGTGGTGATGATGCATTCAACCTTGGGGTTGGTAAAGTCACCGGCGAGATGGGGTTTATGGGCGAGATCGTCGCCTTTGCTAAGCCTTCCGTATGCCGGACTTTTTCATGATTTCCGGCTTGTTCCTTGCCCTCACAATCGACAGGGACTGGCGTTTGTATCTGGACCGCAAGGTCGTCCACTTCTTCTATTTCTATATCCTCTGGCTCACCATCCAGTTCGGCATGAAAGCTCCCTCCTTTGCGGCGGAAGTCGGCTGGGAGGGGGTGTTGATGAACTACGCCCTCGCCTTCGTGCAGCCTTTCGGAACCCTCTGGTTCATCTACGCCCTGCCTGTTTTCTTCGTCATCACCAAGCTGCTGCATTCCGCGAAGGTGCCATGGCAGCTGACCCTGATGGTCGCCGCCGGTCTTCAGATCAGCCAGCTGCACACCGGCTCTGTTCTGATTGATGAAACCGCCTCCCGCTTCGTATTCTTCTTCGCAGGCTATATCTTTGCCAGAAGATCTTTGTGATCGCAGATTGGATCCGTGAGAACGTCGCGACAGGGCTGGCCTTTATAGCCGTCTGGGCACTCGTCAACGGTCTGGCCGTGAGCTACGGTTATTCGGAACTGCCGTTTGCCTCACTTGCTCTTGGCGGCCTGGGCGCTCTGGCGGTAATTACAGTCTCCGCCCTGCTCTCCAAGGTCAAAATGCTGGACCTACTGCGTTACATGGGCAAGAACTCCATCGTGATCTACCTGTCCTTCTTCTTCCCCATGGTAGTATCCCGCACGCTTTTGCTGAAGTTCGGCCTCATAGAGGATGCTGGCGTGGTCTCGCTGATCGTCACCTGCACCGCCACCCTTGCGCCGATGATCCTGTTCTGGCTGATCAATAAACTGGGCTACCTCCAGTTCCTGTTCAAGCGACCAGCATGGGCCTATGTCGCCCAGATGCCAGACACAAAGCGCCTGTGCCCTCTCCCACCTGACGTCAGCATCACCAGCCTGACCTAACAGAGCCCCGAAACCGCAGCTTTCGGGCTTTTTTACGCCACATCCCCCATAAGGGTCAATTTTAGCGGTTGGGTTCAGACGGTCTTTCCGGTCTTTGCTTAGGGTTTCCAGTAGGACTGATAGTCGTGTGACAAGATCAGGGAATGTGTATCTATGAAACTCAGAGCTCTCAGGGTTCTGTCGCTTCTTCTCATCGTGGGCGCTATTGGCTGGCTGGAGCTCCGCCCCTTGCCTGCCACTGCTCAAAGCGAGGAAGAGGCACGGCAAATTCTACGACAAACCATTGAGAAGTTTAGCAAAGTCGAGCAGATGAGCTTCACGGTCTTTGCCAGTGAAGAGCGCATCTTCAAGGACGGGGTCCCGCTGAATTTTGTCTTTGAGTACACAGTCAGCATTCTGGGGGCTGGAGACATCAAAATTAATCTCCCGCGCCCGGACGGTATTAGTGAAATCTTCTTTGATGACGGTATCATTACTTATTTTGACAAGACACGAAATATCTACACGCAAGGAGATTTCACGGGCTCCTCCACTGAACTCATTGAGGTGCTGCGCGATGAATTTCAACTCACCCTGCCCGGAATCGATCTGGTAAATCCGGAACTGGACAAGATGCTGGACGAGCTGACAACGCGCTCCCTGTATGTGGGGCGTGAGGTGCTACAAGAAGGCGTAGCCATCACCTTGCTTTTTTTTAATGATCAGGTTGATTGGCAACTCTGGGTCTACGAAGACACTGGCCTGCCCGGTCATCTCATAATCACCTACAAAGACATCGAAGGCTTTCCCCAGACACACCTGTCTTACAGAGGGTGGAACCTTGATCCTCAGCTCAAGCCGGAGGACTTCAACTTCAGCCTCCAGCTGGTGCCGAGCATTTTAGCCTGCCTGCCTAACGACAGTGGAAAACGGAGGGGACTCACAATGAGTTACTCCAGCACAACAACACCCGCCATAGGCAACATAGTCAGATGCGTGGCGCTTCTGACCTTTATCTCGGGCTTTGGCATGGCCTCGTCTGTTGCGGAGGAAACACCGCCACCTCCTCCCGAAAAGGCGACACCAGCTGAGGTCACAGACTGTGAAAGAGAGTGGATGGAGCGCAGCGGCGCTGTTGATCTGGGTGGCACCCAATACCGCGACAAAATTCGCGATCTGTGCAACACCTCGGTCCATGGTGCACCAGAGGAGACTTCGGGAGAAGCGCCCGCCACGAATGATTACTTCGTCAGCGGCGGCACCAGTGGCTTCGTGTATGAGCTGGGCGATGAATGTCAGCAGGTGCGCCTTGCAAGCGAGCTGATTTACATCTGCCCGGAAGGACGTTTCAAACCAACCATCCGCAACAACCAATCCGGCTTCATGCCCTACGAGGCACCAGAAACACCGTGAAATCCGGCGGGGCACATTAAGCTGAGCAAACGTGCTTTTGCCGCCTTCCAAAGTGTTTCAGGTGAATTCCCGATGAGAATAGGCATGGCGAGAAGTGTAGCGCAGAGCGCGTGAATCTATCTGAACGTGTAATGCAATAAAACATCATTGAAAAAGGGCTTATCCCTCTTTCTTTGTGGGCCCAAGGCGGGCATGATCCAGCCCATGTCGACACAATCCATTGCACCAGCTCTCACAGAGAACGATCACCTTATCCTGATCGATGGCTCTACCTTCATTTTCCGCGCGTATCACGCGCTGCCGCCGCTTACTCGCAAGCCCGACGGACTACCCGTTGGCGCGGTTTCCGGCTTCTGCAACATGCTCTGGAAAATGATGCAGGAAGGCCCCACCAAAGAAAAAGGTGACGAGCCGACCCACTTTGCCGTGATTTTCGATAAGTCCGGTAAAACATTCCGCAACGACTTCTACCCGGAATATAAGGCCCACCGCCCGCCTCCGCCGGAAGATCTGCGCCCTCAGTTTGGCCTGATCCGTCAGGCAACCCGCGCATTCGGCGTGCCTGCCATTGAGCAGCAGGGGTATGAGGCGGATGACCTGATCGCCACCTACGCCCGTCAGGCAGCAGCTCAAGGTGCCCGCGTCACCATCGTGTCCGGCGATAAAGACCTGATGCAGTTGGTCACCGATAAGATCGGCATGGTCGATACCATGAAGAACAAGGTGATCGGCAAGCCAGAGGTTTTCGAGAAGTTTGGCGTTAGACCGGAAAAGGTCGTCGAAGTGCAGTCGCTGGCTGGCGATAGCGTCGATAACGTGCCGGGCGTCCCCGGTATCGGCCTGAAAACCGCCGCCCTGCTCATCAACGAATTCGGTGATCTGGACACCCTGCTGGAGCAGGCCGAAACCATCAAGCAGAAGAAGCGCCGCGAGAACCTCATCGAGTTCGCCGAGCAGGCCCGCATTTCCAAGCGCCTCGTGCAGCTGGAAGAGGCTGTGCCGGTTGAAACCCCGATCGAAGACTTCTCGGTCTGCGATGTGGACGCCGCACAGGCTGTTGGCTTCCTCAAAGCCATGGGCTTCACCAGCCTCACCAAGAAAGTCGCTGATGTCACCGGCGCAGTGCTGGAAAATATCGAGCCGATTGAGGTTGTGGTTGAAGGCTGGGAAAGCACGGTAAAACCGGCAGAACAAGCTGAGGATGCTTCGGGAGAACTTGAGGGTAAAGCATGGACTGCTGGCCCGCTGGCAGAAAAGGTTGTAGCTGAAATATCAGTGCTTCCCATAGATAATTCCGCATACGAAACAGTTTCCACCGCTGAGCGTCTCAAAGAGTGGATAGCGCAAGCCTATGAAGTGGGCTATGTGGCTGTGGACACTGAGACCGATGCGCTCAACGCCATGGAGGCTGGTCTTGTGGGGGTCTCGCTCGCCTGCACACCAGGCAAGGCCTGCTATATCCCACTCGCGCATGTGGATGGTGAAGGCGATCTCCTCGGCGGCGGCGCGCTGCTGGAAGGCCAGATACCGCTCAAAGAAGCCATCGCCCTGCTCAAGCCAATGCTGGAAGACCCGGCAGTCCTCAAAATCGCGCAGAATATGAAGTACGACTGGCTCGTGCTCAAGCGTTACGGCGTCGAAATGGCACCGTTTGACGACACCATGCTGCTGTCCTACGCGCTCGATGCGGGCAAAGGCGGCAATGGTATGGATGAGTTGTCCCAGCGCTGGCTCAACCATACGCCAATACCGTTCAAGGAAGTCTGCGGCTCCGGCAAATCCCAGATCTCCTTCGACAAGGTACCGCTGGACAAAGCCACCGCCTACGCAGCGGAAGATGCAGACGTCACCCTGCGCCTCTGGAAAATCCTCAAACCACGCCTCGCCGCTGAGGGAATGACCGTGGTTTACGAGCGTCTGGAACGCCCGATGGTGGCAACACTGGCCAAAATGGAGCGCCGTGGCATCTCCATCGACCGCCAGATGCTCTCCCTGCTCTCTGGTGAGTTCGCCCAAGGCGCTGCCGCGCTGGAAGCCGAGATCCACGATGTCGCAGGCGAAATCTTCAACGTCGGCTCGCCAAAGCAGCTGGGCGAAATCCTATTCGGCAAAATGGGTCTGCCCGGCGGTAAAAAAAACCAAAACCGGCGCATGGTCCACCTCTGTTTCTGTGCTGGATGACCTCGCCGCCCAAGGCCATGAGCTGCCAAGCAAAATCGTCGAGTGGCGTCAGCTCAGCAAGCTGAAATCCACCTACACCGACGCCCTGCCAAGCTTCATCAATCAGGAAACAGGCCGCGTCCACACCTCGTTCTCGCTGGCGGCCACTTCAACGGGCCGTTTGTCGTCTTCCGAGCCAAACATCCAGAACATTCCGATCCGTACCGCAGAGGGCCGCAAGATCCGTCAGGCGTTTGTCGCTGATAAGGGCAAAATGCTCATTTCTGCTGATTACAGCCAGATCGAACTGCGCGTGCTCGCCCACATGGCCGATATTCCGCAGCTTAAACAGGCATTTGCTGATGGCTCGACATTCACGCCATGACAGCAAGCGAGATGTTTGGTGTGCCGATTGAAGCATGGACCCGATGGTTCGCCGCCGCGCCAAAGCCATCAACTTCGGCATCATCTACGGCATCTCAGCCTTCGGCCTTGCCAACCAGCTGGGTATCGCTCGCGGCGAAGCAGGCGATTACATCAAAATGTATTTTGAGCGCTTCCCCGGCATCAAGGAGTACATGGAAGAGACCAAAAAGTTCGTCCATGCAAATGGTTACGTCGAAACCATCTTTGGCCGCCGCGCCCACTATCCGGATGTGAACACCAAAACCCGAACATGCGTCAGTTCTACGAACGCGCCGCCATCAACGCCCCAATTCAGGGTTCAGCGGCCGATATCCTCCGCCGGGCCATGGTGCGTATGGATGAGGTTCTGGAAAACGCAAATCTGGACGCGCAAATGCTGCTGCAGGTGCACGACGAATTGATCTTCGAACTGCCAGAAGATCAGGTGGACGAGACCAAAAAAACTCGTCATCTCCACCATGGAAAAAGCCACCGCCCCAGCCCTCCAGCTCTCGGTCCCCCTCAAAGTGGAAGCCGAAGCCGCCCCCAACTGGGAAGAGGCGCACTAGCGCATATATTATTTTATCCAAATACTCGCAATACAACTTATAAGTTGTATTGCGAGTTTCTTCAGTAGATAATATCTCCGTTTAAATGCGGGGAATATTATGAATACTAAGATACTAATAAGATCATTTCTTTTATTTGCACTGCTTGGCCTACAAGGTTGCATACCAACTCCAGTCGAAGGGGTTGATCCAAATGGGCAAAGCCTATCATTTAAATTCTACACTGGTGGTGAGAAGCTCGATGACCTTTTGATAATCGGAGATGTCAACCACTTTGGCAAAGCCCAATATCAAATTGATGATCCGCTGGCAGATATTGGGTTTCGCTTTAATAGCGGCCAGAGAGTACAGGCCGAATGCATAAGAACCCAAAAAGACATTATTGGGGATGATGAATGCACAGAATATCAAGTTTACAGAAGTTCGTTTGATCAAATCCCATCTGGAAGTAGATTTTTTAGGCCAAGCCTTTTTTTAAATTATATTTGCATGCAAAATCTAGGAGTTCTTCAATGAATATTGCACTTGGTTTACTTGGAATACTGCTATCCCTCGTTGCATTCTTCCAAGGATTTGCGATATTTGGCCTTTCTTCTATTTCTGATGGATTAGGAAATGCCGAAGCAAAAGAGATGGCTGGTGCTGGGGCGCTTTATTTATTTACGGCCCTGATTATGTTTCTGGGCAGTGCATGTGCATTCGGAGCACGTCGTGTAAGCGCTTGGATGTTTACACTATCGTGCTTGGTTTTCTTTTTAATTGCTGGCTCATCGGAGCTCTCAGATGCGAGTGTATTTGGCATTATTTGCCTTCTCTTTGGCATTGCCATGCACGTAATCGCCAACAAACATAACAAAAAAAATAGCCGCAAAAGAAGCCGAAGAAAAAGCCTTTCGCGAAGCGCTTCTAAAGAAAGAAGCGTCTTCCTAAAAACTATATAATCATCAGCTTGATTAAGTTGATGCAACACATCTTGCGCTATTCAGAAAATCATCAGAGAAAGGTCAGACGTGGCGGCACACTTTGCTGCAACCCTGGCCTTTTAAGCGGGGTCTGCAAACCCCGCTGCAAACTTAATTGTAGTCAGCAAAGCACCTCCGTACTTCACCGTTTCCTACGAATTTTGTGAGCTGACGATAGTTGCCGCTCTCTTTACGAATGCGACCAGCCACGATCGCTGGATGTACTCCTGCTCGCTTTGCAATGGATAAAACCTTGGAGACCTTAGTAGACGGGTCTATTTGATATTCTTGCCAAATGTCTTCTGGGATCAATGCATTCAAAGCAATTTGGTCTGCTTCTCTTTCCTTTTCCCAGCTTTCATCATGATCGCTCTCATTCAAGCTGAGGTCATCGATAAACATATTGTCATCGTCTGTCAGGTGATACCCAATGTGGGCCAGCTCGTGTAATAAGCAGAACCAGAAGTTATCTATGCGATCATAGCGAATGGTGACGCCAACTACTGGAACACCCTCTACGGTGCGCATTGCAGCCCCATCAAGATGCGTCTTAGGGAGATGTGCGGCGTAGATAAGTATGATGCCGTGTTTTTCCAGAAACTCTTTGGCTAGCTTAGGTCCTTCGTCAAACTGGCTGAGTCGAGCGACTTCCCGCAAAAACTGGGGAGTAATAGTCTTCTGATCGTAACTTGTAGTCAGCGGTTGGCTTCTGGCCTCGGCAAGAACATGGAGGCACCAAGCTTGTAATGCGTATGGGTCCATCTTGGCATTACGACGGACACTATTGTTTTTCCGATACATTGGAGTTGGGATAGCTTGTTCACCACAAGCACGCTCAATGAGGTCCCGCATGATCTCCTCAGCTTGATCTTTTAAGTTCTCAGTTTGAGATACCCAGCCAAGCTTAGCCATCTGTAACAGTGGAAACTTTCCCCAAACTACATCAGACATATTATCGGGAAGCTTGGAGTTTTCTTTCCCGATTAACACCTCAGCAGGAATCCCGAGGTGTTTGTTTAGTGCTCGGATCATCGCAAGTGTTAAAGAGCGCTTTCTGGAAAGAACCTCTGAAACTTTAGAGCGACTGCCAATGAATGGTTCTAAATCTTTCTGAGAAAGCCCCTCTTGCTCCATCCTGAACTTTATTGCGTCAATTGGGTCAGGAAGGTCAATAGGATAATGTTTTGCTTCATAGGCTTCTATGAGCGTGGACAATACCTCAAGTTCGTCTTGTGAGCGGTCGTCATTTGAAGCCTCGTCCATGAGCACTTCAATCCGCTCTAGAGCAGTGTCATAATCTGCTTCTGTTCTGATTGGGCGAATAAAGGTCATCTCAGACGTCCTCTGCATTTATCTTGTCGTATTCTTTATGCGTGCCGATAAACTTAATGAAGATGATGCCAGCTTGGTAATTTATCGAAACCACAAGCCTGTGCTTGTTTCCTGAAATGTTGAACACGACTCTTCCGTTCTTCAGAATGCTGGCATGACTGTATTTTGCCTTGATATCTGACGGGCTTTTCCATGTCGCGTGAGTTGCCTCGTAATGCCAGCTATCTAAAGAGGCTTTCGCATCTGGCATGCGATCGCCGTACTCACGGAGTCTCTTTTTTTGCGATGACGCGCATGCTAAATACTATATGCTCCCATTTTGGGATATTGTCAACTGTTCCTGTTATGGGATCTTATTGTAAGTGAGTCGGACTGAAACCTCAATGGTACTCCCATCTTTGAATATTTTGATCAGTCTAGAATTTCTCTCCCCACACCCCACAAAACAAACCCCGCCACAAAGGACGGGGTTTGATAATATCCGGCGGGCTTGCAGGCCGTTAAGGTCGGCAAGGTTGCCTTGCTGGTCTACCAGCCGCAGGATTTGCCGGCGTTTTGCTCATCCAGATAAGCCATGAGTGGCGCGAAGTATTCCAGAATAGCTGTCGCGTCGGCCTCACGGCTGCCGGTAAACGCTTCCAGACTGTCCTGCCATGGCAGGGCTGCACCGGTTTCAAGCATGGCATTGAATTTCTTGCCGACTTCCTTGTCGCCATAGATGGAACACGCGGCCAGCGGTCCTTCCCACCCAGCAATACGGCAAGCTTCGCGGTAGAACTGGAACTGGAAGATATGCGCCAAGAAATAGCGGGTGTACGGCACGTTGTTCGGAATGTGGTACTTGGCACCTGGATCAAACGCATCCGCAGCACGGTCAACTGGTGCCGCAACGCCTTGATACTTCTCGCGAAGCTCCCACCAGCCTTCGTTATAGGTCTCTGGCGTCAGCTCGCCGTTAAACACCTTCCAGCGCCACTGGTCCACCAGTAGACCAAACGGCAGGAACGCAATCTTGTCCAGCGCCTGCGCCAGCAGAATATTGGTGTTCACCTCTTCTGAAGCGTCCAGCGGCAGAAGTCCGATCTGCTTCAGATACTTAGGCGTAATGGAAAGGCTCACCATATCGCCAATCGCTTCGTGGAACCCGTCGTTCGGGTCATCCTGATACATAGGCGACTGCTGATTATAAGCACGCTGGTAAAAGTTGTGCCCCAGCTCGTGGTGAACGGTGTTGAAGTCCTCTCCCGTTACCTCGGTACACATCTTGATGCGCAAGTCATCCTTGCCATCCACGTTCCACGCAGACGCATGACACTGCACATCACGATCACGCGGCTCGGTGATCAGGGAGCGCTCGTAGAAGGACTCCGGCAGTGGATCGAAGCCGAGCGAGGTAAAGAACCCTTCTGCCGTCTTCACCATCTTCAACGGTGTGTAGTTCTGCTCTTCCAGCAACTTGGTCAGGTCATAACCCTGCTCGTTGCCTTCAGCAGCAACCAGCGGATAGATGTTGCCCCAGGACTGCGCCCACATATTGCCCAGCAAATGCGCAGGGATTGGCCCGTCTGCAGGCACCTTATCGGCTCCGTAATGATCCACCAGCTTGTCACGTACATAACAGTGCAGACCGTCGTAAAGCGGCTTCACTTCACCCCACAGCCGGTCCACATCCTGACGGAAGTCATCCGGGTCCATATCGTATTTGGAGCGCCACATGGAGCCGGTGTCTTTAAAGCCAAGCTCGCTGGAACCTGATTGGCGATCGCCACCATCTCCGCATACATGTCTTTCATCGGCGGAGAAACGGTGCGCCAGCCTTCCCAAACCTCCAGCAGCTTTTCATAATCGCGGCTGGTCGCCATGATACGGCTGAGCTTGGAAAGCGATAGCAGCTCGCCATCAATCTCAATCTTGCCCGTGCCATAGATGGTTTCCATCTCGGTGTTGAGTTGGGCTAGTTTTTTTGATTTTGTCAGGCTCGTTTTCAGGGCAGGTAGCGTCAGGCCCAGCTTCAAAAGCTTCATCTTGCGCGCCAGATCCGTTGGCAGTTCAAGCCCGTCAAACTGCTTTGTCTGGTTGGCGAGGGAAACGGAGAGTTTCGTGGTCCGCTCGGACATCAGCGCGTTGAGCCAGTTGGTGTCGTAGGTGATGAAGTTGGCATTCACCCACGCAACACGACTGGCCTCCTCCCAGATCTCCGCAAGGGTCTCTTCCGAGCTCTCAATAAACAGCCTCGCGTCCTCAACCGTGACTTTCTTTTCCGCTTCAGCCTGTGCTGAACTTAGCGGAATCAAAGCAAGCGAAAGTGCAGGCAACACAGATAACAACCGCTTCACGAAAACCTCCCCAACAATAGCGTATTAAACGAAATACCAGATGCATCTCTTATGCATAAAATGTCATTTATGACGTTACGTTAAGGGTTTTATCTTGTAAGTCTAGTGCAATTTTCCGCCGTTTATCTCCTATTTCAGCGGCAAAACAGCAAAAATATTGCACACACAATTAAGGCAAATTTTCAATGATGAACCATTTCAGTTGCCCTGCTCCAACTCCTGAAACTGCCTAACTTTTAAGCCAAAACCCGCAGGACTCGCGCAGGAACAGCTCCTTAGTGAGTCGCAGATACGTCCCACCACCTCCGGCGGTCCTAACGCGCTGGAAAAGGAGCGCGCAGCATAAGAGCGCACGGACCGCGCAAAAGCCCGCTCAGCTGCGGGAACAGAGCCGCCTAATCCAAACCGGCGTTCTCTTAAAACCGGCCCTGCATCCTTAAAGCAATTGTTAGATTGTAAAGGACCATCATTGCGTGTTGGAAATCTCCTCATGCTACCTCCCTCACATCAATATGAGGAGAAGTGCGATGTTGAGGAAACTTGGCGCAGAATTTGTAGGCACCTTCGCGTTGGTCTCTGCAGTGTGCGGCGGGGCAATGGTGTCCTTCGCCCCGGTTGAATGGTATGGCGGATCAGGCCTACTGGGCGTGGCGCTCGCTGTAGGCCTTTCAGTTGCGTGTATGGCCTATGCTTTTGCCAATGTCTCGGGCGCTCATTTCAATCCAGCGGTAACCATCGGCCTTTGGGCGGCAAAGCGGTTTCCGACGTTGGATGTGATCCCATATATTATTGCGCAGGTCATTGGTGGTGCAGCAGCAGCGGGCGTCTTCTGGGTTATCCTTGCACATGGCCCGGGTGATCCTCCCGGCTTTGCATCCAATGGCTTTGGCGAACACTCCAATGGTGGCTTTTCTGAACTTGCAGTTGCCATTGCAGAAATCACCGTCACCGCCATGTTCCTGATTGTGATCATCGGTGCCACGTCCAAAAAGGCACCCGCAGCCCTTGCCCCACTTGCAATCGGCTTGATGCTGACCTGTATGCACATCATCGCAATCCCGATTTCCGGTGCATCCTTGAACCCCGCCCGTTCCACTGCAACCGCTATTTTCAACGGTGGTTGGGCGCTTGAACAGCTTTGGATGTTCTGGTTTGCCCCGATTGTCGGGGCTCTGATTGGGGCCGGTATCTGTTGGGTTATCGGCACATGTGGCCATGAAGAGACCGACTAACCGCTATAACAACACTATCATTTCGTCTCCGTCACGACCTAAACCCCGTGGCGGAGAGCATTCTCAGGAAGCTGGATCAGCCGTGCTCGGCCTCCAGCATTTCACTCCATGTATTCGGAGTATCACCGTTCAGCGGATTCTTTGGTGAGCGCTTATATTTGATGGTTTCAAAATGCATGCTCAGCGTATCGGCCAGCAGCAAGCGCCCAACCAGACCTTCACCAAACCCAACAATTTCCTTAATGACTTCAAGCGCCTGTAACGTACCCAACAATCCGGTCAAAGCGCCCAGAACACCGGCCTCTGTACAGGTCGGGATAGAGCCGGCCTCAGGACGCTTGGGGAACAGGCAGCGATACGTTGGGTTGATGTAGTTCCCTTCTTCGTCGCGCTCAAATGGTTTCAGAACCGTAACGGACCCATCAAACTGGCCCACAGCCGCCGTTATCAGCGGTCGTCCGGCATAAAAACAGGCATCTGAAACAAGATAGCGCGTTGCGAAGTTGTCAGAGCCATCAACCACGATGTGGTAATCGTTGATCAGCGCCATGGCGTTCTGCCCGTTAATACGGGTCGGGTGGGGAACTACGCGCACATTCGGTTCAGGCGCGCAATGGCCTCAGCAGCACTGGCAACCTTTGGCTCGCCAAGCTTTTCGGTATCATGAATGATCTGGCGCTGCAGATTGGACAGCGACACAACATCATCATCAACAATTCCGATTGTACCCACACCAGCTGCTGCCAGATATTGCAGCACTGGAGCACCAAGCCCCCCTGCTCCGATCACCAGAACACGCGCGGCTTTGAGTTTTTGTTGGCCCGGACCGCCCACATCCCGCAGGACGATGTGACGGGCGTAACGTTCCAGTTCAGAAGCTGTAAGGGAAAGCAAAATGGACTCCAGTCATTCAGCGCTCATCGCAAGCCTTTGCAGCCATGTGCAGCGCTCTCATTCATTGTTTTCAGCGTATCTTAGCCCAAAAATCGGGTTTCCCATATGGGTCCGTTTCCGGCGACCTCTTAAAGAGCACCCTAAGCATTTTCTCAAACAAAATCGGCTTCTGGTTAGACAAAATTTGATTAAGCGATGTGAGAAAATACACCACTTTGCTGCTTTAAACGGATTGTGAGGAATAAAGTTTCATACCCAAAGTGGTGATGATGGCTTTGTTGGTCTTCATAGAAGAAGGGTAGCCCCAAACGCAAACCGCATTGATTGACTGCGAAACTTGCAAAGCTGCCTTTACGAAGTAGATGTCTTCTTCGCTAGGCTAAATGCGGCAATTATGACGGAACAAGCGCCCTTGCACTTAGCGTGCAAGGGCATAGCATCAATTAATCGGAGATTTTAATTGCGATTTTGCCCATGTGTTGAGCTCCACGTAGGTGTGCAACTGCGTTCTCTACGTTTTCGAACGCAAAAGTAGAATCAACTACAGGCTTAATTTTGTGCTTCGATACAAATGCGGTCATATTCTCAAAATGTTCGCGGGAACCGACGAGAACCCCAGAAACACTCCCATTATTGAGGATTAGGTTTACGAGATTGTCTGGTTGCAAGTCAGTTCCGGTCAAGATGCCGACTTGTGCGATAACGCCATGTGGCGCAAGGCTGCGAATAGACCTTTCGAGTGTCTCCTTCCCACCCAGTTCCAATATGATATCAACGCCAGCATTGCTGGTCGCACGCAGGACTTCAATGTCCCATTGGGGGTGCAGTTTGTAGTTGATGGTAATATCCGCTCCCATTTCCTTCACAATGGCTAATTTATCGTCCGAAGAACTGAGCATGATGACTTTTGCACCTGCTGCTTTGGCAAATTGGAGGGCAAAGAGGGCGACGCCTCCCGTTCCCTGAATAAGGACCGTATCGTTACTTGTAAAAGTCCGATGTTGTTCAAATAACGCATGCCATGCAGTCACCGCAGCACAGGGAAGGGTAGCGGCTTCGACCCAGTCCAAATGATCAGGAATTGATACGAGTGTGTTTTGATCGAACTTCCCAAATTCGGCAAGGACACCATTATACTTTGCAAACCCCAGCGCAGACTCAAAGTCTCCAGATTTTAGCCGTCCATCAATCCATTCCTGATAAAAATTGGCATAACGCGGTCACCGACGTTCCAGCGCGTTACATCATCGCCAACAGCGACAACTTCCCCGGCCGCATCAGAAAGTGGAATAAGATCAGAGGCATTGGGCCAAACTGACCATCGAGTATCATCAGATCACGAGCATTCAGGCTGGCGGCTTTAAAGTTTACTCTGACCTCAGTGGCAGCAAGCGCACCACCGGTTTTTTTCCGCAAAGCTGATTTTGCTGCCATTCAAAACGGCCGCGCGAAAGCTATCTTGCTGGTTTACAACAATATTCATGTGAAATTTCCTTCTTCGTTGCTGAATGCACCGCCCATGCCGTGCATTGGTTCTGCAATGAAAATATACAAATTGGCTTTGCGTAGAAGATGCATTAAGGCAAAATAGATTTGCATAAATAGAAAGCAACTAACTTGGAAAACTCACTTAACTGGGATGATCTGCGATTGTTACTGACAGTGGCAAAGCGCGGCAGTTTTCTACAGGCGGCCCAAGAGTTGGACCTTGCTGTCTCAACGGTGTCCCGCCGTCTTACAAACTTTGAAAGTCGCTTCGGTGCTGCCTTGCTTGAACGCAATGTGGACGGCTGTACGCTGACTGATTTAGGAAGGCGAATAACGGATCTGGCGCAATCGATGTCTACAGATCTGGAACGCGAATATATCGCCAACCGTACGCCTTCTGGCGAATTATCTGGAACGATAAAATTGACATCAGGAGATGGCTTTGTGCCGGTCTTGGCGAAGGCAATTGGTGCATTCACCAGCGTACATAAAGGTGTTTCCATTGAATACTCAGTCGAAGATACTTATCGCAAAGTGGCGCGTGGCGAAGTCGATGTGGCTGTGCGTTTCGCTAATCTGGGTGAGCCGTCTTTGATCTATAAAAAAACTGGTTGAAGTTGAGTATGGAATGTTTGCCACGGCGACGTATGCTGCAACATTGTCTGAGAAAATGCGCCCTCAAGATATAGAATGCATCGGGTTTCTTCAGCCATTGGCAAATGAACCCCACATGAGAGCAGCGCGCGCCGCTGGGTTTGTCAAATCGCGGGTGCGGGTTTCATCGCTAACCGCGCAGCTAAATACAGTGCATGAAAATTTGGGTGCCGCCATTTTACCAAGAGCAGTCGCCCAGGGACTGGTTGAATTGTTCCCTCAATTGAAACTGCCAAAGACGGATGTTTATGTAGTTACCCGTCCGCAGGCACTCAAACAGCCTCATATTCGTGCGTTTATTGATTGCCTCTACACTGAGCTTGACCAAATCACAGCTGAGCAAAAGTAACGAGAAGCGTAAACATATCGCAACATGTGGCTCGCTCAAAGATTTGCACCAGCGGGGAAGTCAGCCCTAATGTGCCTTGCAAATCCAGATACCCCAAGTATAAGCGCTGCTACGTATGATTTGGGGGATTGCTTGTGGCTTGGTCAGAAATTTTAAGTTTCGTTTTCGTCGCGTCTTTGCTTGTTATGTCGCCTGGACCGAACGGTGTGCTCATCGCAAAGACCGTACCGACTTCGGGACGTGCTGCAGGGTTCGCTAATGTGGCTGGGTTTGTAGCTGCGTTTTACCTCCATGGAATGCTCGCGATCCTCGGCATATCCATCATCCTTGTGCAGTCAGCCACCGCCTTTACACTCGTGAAGTACCTAGGCGCTGCGTATCTGTGCTGGATCGGGGTAAAAGCACTCTATGCGACCTTTAAGGGTTTTGAGGATGCGCCGAAGATTGCTCCCGCAAACCAAAAGCGGACGCTCGTGAGCGCGTTTACGGAAGGTGTTCTAACAAATGCACTGAACCCAAAGGTGTCGATGTTCTACCTTGCTGCATTCCCGCAATTTATCTCACTTGGCGAAGCATCCGCAGCATCTTCATTTTTGCTTGTGTCGCTGCATTCGGCGATCAATGCGGTTTGGTTTGGTGCGATGGTTCTCCTCCTCGGAAAACTCACCAGCCTCGCTCGCACGGGCAGTTTCCAAAGATGGCTCAAGGGGATAACCGGAGTCGTCTTCATCGGCTTTGGCGTGAAATTAGCCAGCTATAAGCCAAGTTTGTAGCCAGCCCATTCCGCAGACCCGCTTTAGCCGAGCAGACGGCTCACCAAGCGGGCTGTGTAATCCACCATGGGAATGACCCGCGCATAATTGAGGCGGGTTGGCCCGATAATCCCGAGCACACCCACAACGCGCTGCTCACTATCGCGGTACGGCGACACGATCAGGGACGAACCGGAGAGTGAGAACAGCTTGTTCTCCGATCCGATGAAAATCCGCACGCCCTCGCCATCCTTGGCAAGGTCCAGCAAGCGGATCAGCTCGCTCTTGTTCTCCAGATCATCAAATAGCAGGCGAATGCGCTCCAGATCTTCCTGCGCGGCCACATTCTCCAGCAGGTTGGAGCGTCCGCGAACGATCAGCGTGCCCGGATCGCTCCGGTCGCCGCCCCAAACAGCAATCCCCGCATCCACACTTTGGCCGTCAACGTATCCAGTTCAGCCTGAAACTCATTGCGCTGCCGCACAAGCTCGGTCTGCGCTTCTGTCAGCGTCCGGTTTCTGATGACTGAATTGAGGTAGTTGGAGGCTTCTGTCAGGGCAGAAGGCGGCAACCCCGGAGGAAGACTAACAACGCGGTTCTCGACAGAACCGTCTTCACTCACCAGCACCACCAGCGCCTTGAGTGGCTCAATCTGCACAAACTCGATATGGCGCAGGGTCGTGTCAGTCTTGTTGGAAAGCACAACCCCTGCCCCACGGCTCAAGCCAGAAAGCATCTGGCTGGCTTCCGTGAGCACCTGTTCCGGCGTCTTGTCACCGCCTTTGGCCTTCACCTGAACTGCGATCTGCTGACGTTCTTCTCTGGTCAGGTCGCCAACCTCAAGAAACCCGTCAACGAACAACCGCAGGCCGGATTGTGTCGGCAAACGACCCGCGCTGGTATGCGGAGAATAAAGCAGCCCATGATGCTCCAGATCTGCCATCACATTGCGAATGGACGCAGGCGAAAGAGGCTGTGAGAGACCCCGTGAAAGATTACGGGACCCCAGCGGCTCACCGGTATCAAGGTAATTTTCGACGATCCTTCGGAAAATCTCGCGGGAACGCTCATCAAGATCCTCAAGAGGGACAGAAGGAGGAACGCTCGTCACGGTATTGGAACTCCAGATCAACAACAGGTGCGGGCCAAAGCCGCTGTTCAATCCCTAGCACAGGACAATTAAACAACCAAAACTCAATTTTAGCAGAAAATCGGCACTCAAACCAAAACCAGCCTTTGCGCTGAAGCCAAACCGCAGCTAAAAGAGCCGCAATACCATTTGTGACTTTATATCTATTAAGCAACCCGAGGGAGCTTACCTTGAACCGTCCATCCAAACGTACACCTGATGAAATGCGCCCAGTCAGCCTGGAGCGCGGTGTTGCTAAACACGCCGAAGGCTCTTGCCTGATCAAATTTGGTGATACCCACGTTCTGTGTACAGCAAGTTTGGAAGAGCGCGTTCCGCCGTGGCTTCGTGGCCAGAACCGTGGTTGGGTAACAGCCGAATACGGCATGCTGCCACGCGCAACTCATGACCGCATGCGCCGTGAATCCTCCGCAGGCAAGCAGTCTGGCCGCACTCAGGAAATCCAGCGCCTTATCGGTCGTTCCCTCCGCGCTGTTGTTGATCTGGGCGCGCTTGGTGAGCGTCAGATTACCGTTGACTGCGACGTCATTCAGGCCGATGGTGGCACCCGCACAGCTCCATCACAGGCGCATGGGTTGCCCTGCACGACTGCCTGAAATGGATGGAAGCACGCGACATGGTCA
The DNA here is from genome assembly GCA_001310715.1 of Pseudovibrio sp. JCM 19062. Next base: position 131,117 of record BAXV01000001.1, on the reverse strand, counting down.
AAACAGATAAGGTTCTGAAAGACCACATCGCAGCGATCTCCTGTGGCATCTACGAAGGCACACCGGTTGCCGACCTGGACTACGTGGAAGATTCTTCCGCAGACACAGATGCAAACTTCGTCATGACTGGCAAAGGTGGCATCGTGGAAATTCAGGGTACCGCTGAAGGTGAGCCATTTTCTGAAGAAGAACTCGGTCAGCTCATGGGCCTTGCAAAACAGTCCATCTCCAAACTGGTTGAGCTGCAAAAACTAACGGTGCTTTGATGCAGACAGAAACAACAGAAAACCGCCGTCTGGAACCTGGCAAGCTCGTGCTTGCCAGCCACAACAAGGGCAAGCTGCGCGAAATTCAGGATATGCTCGCGCCGCATGGCTTTGAGGTTCTGTCCGCCGGTGATCTGGACCTGCCGGAACCGGTGAAGATGGCGATACGTTTGAAGCCAACGCAGCAATTAAGGCCCTCGCCTCAGCAAAGGCTACCGGACTGCCAGCTCTTTCAGACGACAGCGGCCTGTGTGTTAACGGCCTGAACGGCGATCCGGGCATCTATTCCGCTCGTTGGGCTGGTCCGGGCAAAGACTTCCGCGTCGCCATGCAGTCCGTGCATGACAAGCTGGCTGAGGTCGGCACAGCTGACCGCAGCGCCTACTTCGTTGCAGTGCTGTGTCTGGCATGGCCGGATGGTCATGTTCAGTTCTACCGTGGCGAAATCCACGGCGAACTGGCTTGGCCTCCACGCGGTCCAGAAGGTTTCGGCTACGATCCCATGTTTGTTCCTGAAGGCTTCGATAAACCTTCGGCGAGATGGATAAACAAGAAAAACACACAACGAAGGATGGCGCGGCACTGTCTCACCGCGCCCGAGCCTTTGTTAAGTTTCAGGAAGAGTGCTTGCCGACTTAAAGCGTGTTCCCGAAAAGTGGTTTCCGGTTTTCGGACAAGAACTCGCTCAAAAATGTCGGCAGGTGCAAAGGAATAAGTATGATTGTGTCACCGGTTGGCGGCTTTGGGATTTATGTGCATTGGCCGTTTTGTTTGGCCAAATGCCTTATTGTGACTTCAACTCCCATGTGCGTCACCAACCGGTCTCGCAGGAGACCTACGCCAAAGCTTTGGCAACCGAGTTGGCACGCTACGCGCAGATGGTACCGGGTCGCACGGTGGATTCCATCTTCTTCGGCGGCGGAACTCCGTCCTCATGGAGCCGAAAACCGTTGAGACTGTCCTCAATGAGATCGCTCGTCTTTGGCATGTGCCAGATACCGCTGAAATCTCCATGGAAGCCAACCCCACCAGCGTCGAAGCAACCCGCTTTGCAGGCTACCGATCTGCCGGCGTGAATCGTCTTTCCGTTGGTATTCAGGCGCTGGATGACAAGGAACTGAAGATCCTCGGACGTCAGCATTCTGTTTCGGAAGCGATTCAAGCAGTCGAAATTGCCCGCAAGACATTCCCGCGCATCTCGTTTGACCTGATCTACGCGCGTCCCAACCAAACCTTGAAGGCATGGGAGCAGGAGCTCAACCGCGCCATTGATCTGGCTGCGGACCACCTCTCCATGTACCAGCTCACCATCGAGAGCGGTACAATGTTCCAGCGCCTTTATGCGGCTGGAAAGCTTGAGATGCTGGACCCGGACCTTGCCGCAGACATGTTTGACCTCACCCAGCAGGTCACCGCAGCGCGCGGCCTGCCAGCCTATGAGGTCTCCAACCACGCCACGCCTGACGCCCAGTGCCAGCACAACCTCATTTATTGGCGCTACGGTGACTATGTTGGCGTCGGCCCCGGTGCCCATGGCCGCTTGACGCTGGAAGACGGCTCACGACTGGCAACCTCAACGGAAAAGCATCCGGAAACATGGCTGGGTCTGGTTGAAAGTCAGGGCCACGGCTCTATTTCTGAGGATCGCCTTGGTCGCGAAGAGCAAAGCGATGAGATGCTGCTGATGGGCATGCGGCTGCATGAAGCATTGAAGTGCCACGTTATGAACAGCTCTCTGGCCGCCAGTTTAATCCGCAAAGACTGCTTAACCTGCAGGAAAACGGAATGGTGGAGTGGGTCGCAACAGCCGCGTACGTGCAACACAAGCGGGCTTCCCCCTGCTGGATGCCGTAATAACCGAGCTGGCCTCCGATTAGCATTGCCAAATAAATTTCATTAGTAATTTCAACTTAATGAAATAATCGCAATCAGTTTACTCTCGACGTTTCGAGCAATATTTTATCTATTGTGCAACGCAGCATAATTGGTTACAATACAAACTCCTTAACGGTGGTGAAGAACCTATTGATCTGCAATACAAGTTAAGTTGGTATGTATTTCTCCATGAGTCTATGTTGCTGAAAAGGTGTAGAGCTGCCTATACTTTTGCAGTGCAGCACTTCGGCTATACTGTATCCGTGCTGCGCAAAACAAAAATACATGAATGAGAGTTGGCTGAAGCGAGCGTCTGGGAGGTAACATTCTGTGCTGTACTACCATTTGTATGAAATGAACCATGCAGCGATGTCCCCTGTCCGCGCTGCCGTGGATATGACCCGACTGTACTTCAAAAATCCCCTGAACCCGCTATCCCACACACAGGTTGGCCGCACCGTTGCAGCTCCTGCGAAATGTGGGAACGCGTGACCCGGCGTTACGGTAAACCAGCATTTGAGCTTAACACCACCATCGTGGACGGCGAAGAGGTTGATATTACCGAAGAAGTCGTCTGGTCCGGCCCCTTCTGCGACCTGCTGCACTTCGAGCGCGATCTGCCTGAAGAGAGAAAAGCCGATCCCAAGATCCTGATTGTGGCACCCATGTCCGGCCACTACGCCACCCTGCTGCGCGGCACTGTTGAAGCCCTGTTGCCAGATCTGGATGTCTATATAACCGACTGGGAAGATGCACGTCAGGTGCCTGTTTCTGATGGACGCTTCGATCTGGACGACTACATCGATTACATCACGGAAATGCTGCATCATCTCGGGCCAAACACGCACGTACTGGCAGTATGCCAGCCATCCGTGCCTGTTTATGCAGCCGTTGCCCTGATGGAAGAAAACGGAGACAAGTGCGCTCCGGCGACCATGACGCTGATGGGCGGTCCTATCGACACCCGTGAAGCGCCAACTGCCGTGAATGATCTGGCCGTCGAAAAAGGCATCGGCTGGTTCAAGCGCAACGTCATCATGGATGTCCCCTTTCCGCACAAAGGCTTTGCACGTCAGGTATATCCGGGCTTCCTGCAGCTTTCCGGCTTCATGGGCATGAATCTGGACCGCCACATGGTCGCACACCGCGACTTCTTCCAGCATTTGATTGAAGGCGATGGCGATAGTGCCGAAAAGCACCGCGATTTCTATGACGAATACCTCGCCGTCATGGATCTGACCTCCGAGTTCTATCTGCAGACCGTCGAGACCGTATTCATCGAACATTCGCTGCCAAAAGGCGAAATGATGCATCGTGGGAAGATGGTGGACCCCAAGAAGATTACCGGCACTGCCCTGTTCACCGTTGAGGGCGAAAACGATGATATCTCCGGTGTAGGCCAAACACAGGCGGCGCAAAAGCTGGCGGAAAACATTCCGGCAGACCGCAGATTGCATTACATCCAGCCGGGTGTTGGCCATTACGGGGTGTTCAACGGGTCAAAGTACCGATCGGAAATTGCACCGCGCATCGTACAGTTCATAAAAGACAACCCAACCATGTGATTGCACAGCAAGGGGCCAAACGCGCGGCAACCAAGAGCCTGCGCACGGGAACTGCTGAGAAAGCACCAAGCGATCCATTGCGCGAAATCCTGCTTGCCGAGCCTGAAGGTGTTGCCGATGATCTTCAGCAGATCAGCGGTGTCGGCCCCAAACTGGAGCGCGCGCTGAACGGAGCAGGCATCTTCCATTACTGGCAGATTGCCAACCTGACCGAAGATCAGGCTACAGTTCTGGATGGCCGTCTGGACATCCGCGGGCGCATGGTCCGCGATAACTGGGTTGAGCAAGCACGACGCCTCAACGACGCAGTGCATTCTAGTTAGATCTAAGTGAATCCAGCCATTCACCTAATAAAATTTTATTCTAACTCTTGAAACAAAAATAAAACCATCCCATCTCAAGTCTGTTGATTTGAGAAAGGGGTGTTTTTAATGAATGTAAATGCAATAAAACCTTCCTGGAATCCTCTAAGTATTGCACTTATGGTTCTGGGCTTCGTAGTTTTCTGGCCTCTAGGCCTTGCTATGCTTGCCTACATCTTGTGGGGCGACAACCTTAATGGCTGGAAGCGTGAAGCTAAGTGCCAGTGGGATCGTAGTAATTTCAAAAATGCGATGGACAATATGCAAACTGCTGCCCGCAGCGGTAATGCTGCTTTTGATGACTACCGTGAAAGAGAGCTGACCCGCTTGGAAGAAGAGCGCAAGAAGCTTGATAGCATGCGTCAGGAGTTCGATGATTACATGAATGACCTGCGCCGGGCGAAAGATCAGGAAGAATTCGACCGCTTCATGAGAAATCGCCATAACCGTCCGGGCGAGTCTTCCGCAGGTGGAGCAATCTAATGGCTCCCAGCGGTTCATAACAAGCATCCGGTGCTCTGTCTTTTATGGCAGGGCACCCTTTTGCGTGTTCGGGCTTGCGCACACACCCTCTTGTAATTCGCATTGGCTGACTTTCAAATCGCCCCTTTCTCTGCAATAACGAAAGCAGCCAGTGCAATTTTTGAGGTGACATGGGGTTCTTTGCGACAAAGGCTTTGCCGGAGTTTATTGAGGTCGATCTAGCCACAGGCCCTTACAAATTCGCCTGAAACGAAACTCCAGAGCAAAGCGTTATATCCTGAGAATCCCTCCCGGAGACCCAACGCCAGTTCTGACTATCCCAGCCCGAGGCAACTTGAAAACAGCGCAGGACTTCGCCAATCGTCAGGTTGGTTGGCTAAAACAAAGGCTGGGATCGCGCCCGGACTCCATCAGGTTTGAAGAAGAAGCCCGCATACCCGTCAGAGGCGTGCTGCACACCTTGCGCTCATCAGGAAAGCTTCGCGGTCTGGCAAAGCTGGATCATGAAGACGAAACTGACGAGCCCCTACTGCTGCTTCCCGGTGAAACGCAAAGCTTTCACCGCAAAACCAAAGACTTCCTACGCAAATTGGCTAAAGAAGACCTCGAAGGTCATGTAACGCACTTTTCCAAACAGCTTGGGCGCACGCACCAAAGCATCACCCTGCGAGATACAAAAAGCCGCTGGGGTTCTTGCTCGCACGACGCAAACTCTCCTTCTCATGGCGCCTTGTGATGGCCCCACCGGATATTCTGGAATACGTTGCCGCCCACGAAGTCGCTCACTTGGTCAAGCTCGACCACTCACCTGAGTTCTGGCGCATCTGCGAACAACTCGCCCCGCACACCAAATACGCCCAACGCTGGCTAAAAGAGCACGGCTCTCAACTTCATCTTTACGGACAAGAATAAAGTAAACTGCTAACCGCCACCGAACAGCCTTCCCAGTAGATCCAGCGGACTGCTACCTCTATTTTGCGGGGGTGGAGTGGTTGTTGCCTGAACAGCAGGACGCGGCGGCTCCAGCTGCTGAGGGGCAGCCATATATGTCGGCTGACGCGGCACAGGCCCAGTGCCCGGCTTCATCAAAGGTGATGTCTCGGCAAGATTAATCGGGACGCCGGGCAATCTGGCAATCGGAATGCTCTGGTGCTCCTTCTCCATAGTCCAGGCCCAAATCTCCGCAGGCAACGTGCCCCCGCTGATCTTTTTCATCGGCTTATTATCATCGTTTCCAAGCCAGACAGCCGTGGTTAGAGAGTTCGTGTAGCCAATGAACCATGCATCCTTATAGCCCTGCGTGGTACCCGTTTTCCCGCCAGCCGGACGCCCCGCAAGCAGCGCACGCTTACCAGTGCCACTATAAATCGTCTGCGCCATCATAGTATTGATTTCGCTCAGCTTATCACCGCGAATAACCCGCCCTGTTCCGTCACCGGAACGACGATAGAGCACCTCACCCTTTTCATTGCGAATTTGCCGAACCACGTGAGGGATCACACCATACCCACCATTGGAAAACGGCACATAGGCAGCAGCAATTTCCAGCGGGGTTACCTCAGAGGTTCCAAGCGCAATGGAGGGATTGGATTTCAGTGCAGACGTAATGCCCAGACGACGGGCCGTCCGCGCCACATTTGCCGGTCCAACCTCATACGCAAGCTTGGCAGCAACCGTATTGATGGAAAACGCCAGCGCTTGTGTCAGCGTCACGTCCCCGTAGTAGTGGTTGGTGTAGTTCTTCGGCGTCCAGCCTTTGTACGTGACACGTGTATCGCTTCGAACACTGTCAGGCTTTAAACCTCGCTCCAGTGCAGCCAGATAAACAAACGGCTTGAACGCTGAACCAGGTTGTCTGCGTGCATACACAGCACGGTTGAACTGGCTTCTGCGATAATCAACACCACCCACAAGCGCCCGAATGGCCCCACTGCGATTAAGCGTGACCACTGCGCCCTGCGTGACGTTAAACTTCTGGCGGGATTCAGTAATTCGCGACGTCAGCGCCGTCGCCGCAGCTTGCTGCATATCCCAGTCAATGGTGGTGTCGACGATGATATCTTCCCGGATTGACCCAACAAACCCCGGCAACAGCTCCATTACATAATCAGCAACATAATTGCCACTGCTGCTGTTATGGCCAGCAACCACATGAGCCGGACTGAACAGGGCATTTTTGGCATCATCAGCAGATATAAAACCTGCCTGATGCATAGCGGCAATCACCACCTGCGCCCGCTCTTCCGCCAGCGTCGCATTACGCGTCGGCGCATATTTACTTGGTGCCTTCAGCAAACCCGCAATGGTCGCAGCTTCCGCAAGATTGACGAGACGCGCTGACTTGCCAAAATAGACACGCGAAGCAGCATCAACACCATAAGCACCCGCACCGAGATATACCCGGTTCAGGTACATCTCCATAATTTCGTCCTTGCTGTAGTTCCACTCTAGCCACAACGCCATCACCACTTCTTTCATCTTGCGCTGCATGGTGCGTTCTGGCTTCAAAAACAGGTTTTTTGCCAGCTGTTGTGTGAGTGTGGAGCCACCCTGTACGGTGCGGCCACTGGTGTAGTTTGTCAGCGCTGCACGGGCAACCCGATTGGATCGATACCGAAATGATATCTGAAGCGCCTGTCCTCAATCGCCATCACAGCTTCAGGAAGATAGTGCGGCAACTGCTCCAGACGCACAGCCTCACCACCTGTATCGCCGCGATTGGCAATCAAAGTTCCATTGGCAGAAACAATGCGCACATTAGGCGGCCGCTGCGGCACAGCCCATTCCGAAGCCGGTGGCAAATGGGCCGCATAGTAGCAAGAATGCCGCCTACAATGACAACTCCCCAGATACCGAGGACAACGCTCCAGTACATGGAAAAGCGAAGTGACTTCCATACAAAATGGCGAAACTTTCCTGAGCTCTTTGACTTGCCGGAAGAGATTGCAGCATCCAATGTTGCCAGCGTTTGCTTCTTTGCCCTGCGGTTTGGCTTTTTTTTGCTGGCTGCTTCGCTGGTCTGTTCGGAGCGCCCCGAGCTGACTGCGGCCGCTGAGGCGACGGCTTTTTGGGCTGCGCGCTTGAACGTTGGGTTGAAGAACGCTGCCCCGACTGAGAATGCGTGTCGGAGGCAGCTGCTTTGCTTGGGCGGCGGATATAGTCTTCGTCGTCATCAGGCCGCAAAGCAACGCCTTGCAAGCGGGGACGCTTGGATTGCGGGGGCCGTTTAGGGCGAGTACCCCCGGGAGGCTGCGGCGGTCTACCGGAAGGGCGTTGCCCGGGGCGCACTGGCCGCCGATTTCTGCCATTTCCATTTTGGCCTGTCGCCATATCCCCACACTACCCCGGTGCTACTTTCTCAAGCTGCCGATCAATATTGCCAACTAAGGCTGCGCAGGCCTGAACATAATCAGGCTACAGAGCCGCCCGGGAGGAGGGCCGCAACCTGGATACAAAACACGAACGATTTTAGAGAAACATGCTTAATCGAGCGTTAAGCCAAGCTGGTGCAGAGCTGCACGCGAGCAGAAAACTCGCTTGATCCTGTTGGAAACCCGATAGCTCACTGCATCAAAAAAAGGGCGGAAGCCCGCCCTCTAAATTCCACGACAACAGATTGCTCAATGATCAGCTGGAATACCGACTGGCATCCTCACCATAGTGGCTCACATAGCGGGGGTTAAGTTTGGAAACGGGCATGATAATCAAAACGTCAGTCGTTCCAAACTGATGGTCGATGACCGCGCCATTGCCAAAGAATGCGCCGAGACGCAAATAGCCTTTAAGCAGAGGTGGCAGAGACCGCAACGCTGCCCGATAGTCAACCTTATCCTTTGGAAGACGGTTCATGTCCACATACTGATCAGGGAGCGCTGAAACCTGCCAGTCGTCCGGAGCCGAGGCAAAGTGGTGCAGGAAGGAAAGTTGTTCTGCAAGCTGATCTGGGTCAGTTCCCTCGATAGAAGCGCAGCCGATCATGACATCCACATTGTGCATCAGCACATAAGACCAGATGCCGTGCCAAAGTAGTTCGATTGATTTTTTGGTGCGATATGGCTTCAGAACGCAGGAGCGACCCAGCTCCATGAAGTTCAGATCAGAGTGGCGATCCATAAGTCTTTGAATATCAAACTCGCCAGCCGTATAGAATCCGCCATTTTGGTCAGCAATTTCCTGACGTAGCACGCGATAAGTGCCGACAATCTGAGGCTTGAGTTTGGAAAACGGCTTATTGCGAACCTGACTATTGTGGTCAAGAACCAACAGATGATCACAAAGGTCATCGTACCGATCACGATCAAGACGCGTGAGCTGCGTTTGAGCGTCGGCAACAGCTGACATCTCTTCGTAAAACACTTCGTAGCGCAAACGCTGAGCCAGCCTGAGTTCTTTGACACTGTTGGCAAGGCAAACCTCTAAAGGCCCTATCTTACCAAGACTCTGCCCTGCCTCTGATGACTTTCCAAGCATTGCCTGCGGAAGCCACCGTGAGGCAGATCGCACTGCCAATTTATTCGGTGTCATTTTTCTTACGATTTTCATCGGAGAAAGAAGTCCAGACCCAGCCATATTATTATTATCTCATTTTGCTTAGGTGTTTCAGAAACATTGCAAGAATGAGCACGCCTTCGTGAATGTGCACCAATCGAGTCACTCATGTCAATTTTGGGTAGTCACCCTTATAATATAGGTCCGCTTTAAGACAGTTGAATGACTTAGCGCCAAATTGATCAGTTTGATGATGATCACATCTGCGAAATAATGCTGCCATGTAGCTTAATCTGAATATAACAACGGCTCCGTATCATTGCACGGAGTAATTATACTTAGCCTCTCTTAGCATAGTGCTTTAGCACAGACTCCAGATCACTTTTTTTTCAAGGGTTTGCTTAAGAAACCGTCAGCCCCAACCTTGAACGCTTCTTCTTTTGCATCCGGCATAACATCCGCTGAAACGACATAAATTGGCACACGGGAGGCGGAATTTTCTTCTGCTGCTCTAATTTTTGAGATGCTTCAAGGCCATCCAAACCCGGCATATGCAAATCCATGAGAACTACATCAAATGAGCCACTGGTACTCAGCGAAACCGCCTCATGCCCGTTCTCTGCCAGCTCTGATTTATGACCCAGCTTGTTCAGCAGCGCCCTTACCAGCATCCAGTTGATTGGATTGTCTTCCGCCACAAGAATATTCAGCTTCGAGCCCGACTCCGGCGGTTCGGTGGGAGTATTCTCTTCCTGCGCCGCATTATCCGTTTGCCCGGCCTCTTCACTCTCTGCTGATGCGGGAGAGATCACACGAAGCAGGGAGCACGGCGCACCGGACGGGTTAGATATCCGGAAAATTCGCCTGCCTTGATATCAGCAATCCTGGCGCGTTCCTGCGGTTTGATAAAGACAAAGACCTCAGGAGCCTCCTCGGAGTCCTGCCCGTATAAACTTCGAATGCGTTCAACATATTCTTCGCCAACAAGCAGCCGGTCAAACCGTGTTTCCTGAAGCGCTTTCCCCAGCTGCTCTGCTGCGAGAACGCTTGTGTGAACAAAACCGTTGCCGAGAAGTGTTTTCTCGATAAGCCCCGCTTCAATGTAATTGCTGGTGATGATCGCAATGCGATCGGGCTTTTCCTCGGAGTGCCCCGATGCAATCTGATCAACCGGCATTTCAAGGAGGAAGGTTGAGCCGCAGCCCAATTCGCTTTGGACCGTGAGAGTGCTGCCCATCAGCTCGGCCAGCCGTTTAGAAATCGCCAGTCCCAACCCAGCCCCGTCAAACTTGCGATCACGGCCATATTCGCCTTGTTCAAACTCACGGAAGATGCGCGCGGTGGTGGCCTCATCCATTCCGGGGCCAGTGTCTTCCACTACAAACTCCAGCAGATGACGCCCAGTACTATCCTCTGAAACTTCGAGGATTAGAGAAACACCACCTTGCTCTGTGAATTTGATCGCGTTGCCAACCAGATTGTAGAGGACCTGCTGCAGCCGTGCTGGGTCACTTTGAATGGTCCTCGGCACCGCCGGATCGATGAAGGAGCCGATCTGAAGTCCCTTGGCGTGCGCTTTTGGTGACAGCAACTCCACAACACGCTCTACCAGAGGAGAAAGCTCGACCGCACCTGTCTCCAGCTCCAGCTTCCCAGCTTCGATCTTGGAATAGTCAAGCACTTCATCAATGAGCATGAGAAGAGTGGAACCGGAGGTTTTGATTGCATTGATGTAGTTTTGCTGTTCTGCGGTTGTAGAGGTGTCCTCCAGCAAATCCGCCATGCCCAGCACACCATTCAGGGGAGTGCGAATTTCATGGCTGACCATCGCAAGAAAGCGGGACTTCGCCTCACTGGCGTTCGCGGCATGGTCGCGATCTGCGCGCAGCTTTTGCTCTGCCTGCCGTCGGTCAGTCACATCAGTAAGGATCCACTGGATAATGGGAGCTCCCCCACCGCCATCGCGAATGCTCAGCCGCAGCAAGGAATACCAACGCGTGCCGTGTTTCGTACGCAGAGCGACATCTTCCGTCGCTCCAGCCGCGCTTTCTTCAAAATCCGGCGTAAAATCTTCCGCATAAGGCAAATGAATGCTGTGTCCGACCTCAATGCCAAAGCCTGCCGGGAAATTGCGCTTGCCTGCATCATTGATGGAAAGCACCATCCCTTCGCTGTCACAACGGATCACAATAGCACCCAGCGCATCCAGAATGGTGCGGTGGCGATCATCCGCTTCACGCAGCTGCCAGTCCGTATCGCTTGCTAATTCAGAAGGGTCTCCAAGCTGTTCAACCTCGCTGCAAATCTGGGCTGCCTTCCAGCTCTGAGCGATGACATCACTTGCCGGAAAACGGCGAAACAGTACAGCGCCTGCTCCAAAAGCAAGCATGACACCATAAAGGCTTTGCATCGACCGCCAATCCGTGAGCAGAAAAGCGAGAAGCAAGCATGCGAGACCAACAAAAATAGACAGAACCTTGAGAATACCAGATGACTTCTCGGAAATTTCGCCTTGCTTGATCAGAGACATACGTGCCTGAGTAACCACGTGAGTGCTCTCCTCAGTTTTCAATCTCCGCTTCAGCACTATTTTCTCCGCCCGAATGCGTCCAAAAATCAATAAGAATCGACGTGTAATATATAACAGGCTAAGCAGCGGCCATATAGGTAGAAGAGCGCTTTAAACTGAGCGCCTCCGCCAGATGGATCCGCTGAACACTCTCCGATCCGTCCATATCCGCGATCGTTCGGGACAGCTTCAAGACACGGTGGTAGCCGCGCGCAGACAGGCCAAACTGTATGGAAGCCTGCTCAATCAGCTCCAGACTTCCACGATCCAGCGCGACAATCTGCTCAATAACCCTAGCGCTGGCGTGAGCGTTGACCATGATATCAAGCCCCATGGCTGCATAGCGTGCCTGCTGGATGGCCCGCGCGCGCGCCACACGCCTAGCCACGCTCTCAGAGCTTTCAGAGTTGTGGGGGCTGATTAAGTCCTTGGCTGAGACCGCCGGCACATGAAGTTGCAAATCCATACGGTCAAGAAATGGCCCTGACACACGAGATTGATAGGAACTTGCGCATCGCTCCCCTCTCCGGCATGTATGCCCCGGCTCGCCAGCATAACCACAGCGGCATGGTTCATTGCAGCAACCACCTGCACCTTGGAAGGATAGCTGACGCGGTAATTCGCCCTCACAATCGTGGCAACACCGTTCTCAATGGGCTGCCGCAAGCTATCCAGCACGGAGCTCTCGAACTCTGGCAGCTCATCCAGAAACAACACCCCGTTGTGCGCAAGAGAAACCTCACCCGGCTTGGCTTTGACCCCACCGCCAACAAGAGAAGCCATAGAGGCAGAGTGATGTGGTGCCCTGAATGGCCGCTGACTGCTCAACGCCCCGTCCTCCAGCTCCCCGGAGATTGATGCGACCATGGAGACCTCAAGCAATTCGCGCGGAGAAAGCGGCGGTAACAATGATGGCAACCGGCTGGCAAGCAAGGTCTTTCCTGAACCGGGCGGCCCAATCATCAGCAGATTATGAGAGCCTGCAGCTGCAATTTCCAGCGCCCTCTTTGCTGTCTCCTGCCCGCGAATATCGGCAAGATCCAACGAGCTTGCTGCCATTGGCGAGCTACGCGGCTTTGGGTCGGAAAGCGTGATGTCGCCTTTTAAAGCGCGGTACAGCTGAACCAGTGACCCCGCCGCGATGATCTTCAGGTTCTCATCCGCCCAAGCCGCCTCTGAGCCGCAGCTTGCCGGACAAATCAGCCCCTTCTCGTTTGCAACAGCAGCGATAGCAGCAGGCAAGGCACCGTTCACATGAGAGATACTGCCATCTAGCGAGAGCTCGCCCAAAACGAGGAACCCCTCCACCGCTTCTGCGGGCAGAGCTCCCATCGCCACCAGTAGCCCAAGCGCAATGGGAAGGTCGTAGTGAGACCCTTCCTTAGGCAAATCAGCGGGGGCAAGATTAACCGTCACACGCTTGGCAGGCAGCGCCAGCCCGGAGGCTATGAGTGCTGAGCGAACCCGCTCCTTGCTCTCGGCAATCGCTTTGTCAGGCAAACCCACAAGAGTGAAATAAACAGAACCGGGGCTAATCTGGACCTGCACATCAACATTTGCAGCCTCGACGCCCTGAAAGGAAACGGTAGATATGCGAGCGAACACCAAACACTCCTGCGGCCACAACTAATCATCATTGCAGCAATTAAGCAGGAACGAACAGGAAACACGCAAGCCTTGAATACTCAGAAATACGAAAGCTCCCGTAAGAAGCCCTCTCCGCTTTATCTAGCTGATAACCAACAGGGGACGCGCAAAAGAAAAGGCCCTGTGGAATAACAGGGCCTTGATTTTCTTTTAGCTATCAAGCTTTTTCTCAAGCACATCCCAAACCATCGCGGCCACATCTGGCCCGCCCAGTTTCTGGATCGCTCGAATGCCGGTTGGTGCGGTCACGTTGATTTCAGTGAGATTACCGTCAATCACATCAATGCCAACCAGAATGAGGCCCTGCTCTTTCAGTGTTGGTCCAAGGCGCGCGCAAATCTCTCTTTCGCGATCTGTCAGGTCGCTGTCTTTCGGCGATCCGCCACGCACCATATTGGAGCGCAAATCGCCCTCAGCTGGAACGCGATTTACTGCACCGGCAAACTCGCCGTCCACCAGCAGAATACGCTTATCGCCGTGTTTCACATTCGGAAGGAACTTCTGAATAACCCATGGTTCGCGGAATGTAACGGAGAAGAAGTCGTATAGGGAACCGTAGTTCAGATCATCCTTGGTCATACGGAACACAGCAGCGCCGCCATGCCCAAACAGCGGCTTCATAACGATATCGCCATGAACATCACGGAATGCGTCGATCTCTTCACGATCATGGGTGATCAGCGTTGGCGGCATCAGGTCCGCAAACTGAGTGACGAACAGTTTCTCAGGTGCATTGCGCACGGAGACAGGGTTGTTCACCACAAGTGTTGTCTCGGCGAGCTTTTCGAGAATGTGGGTCGCAGCAATGTACGCCAGATCAAATGGTGGGTCCTGGCGCATCAGAACTACGTCCATCTCGGACATATCAACACGCGTTGCTCGCCAAAACTGTAGTGATTGCCAGCTTCGTCACGCACGGTAACCGGCTCGACGCGGCACATCACCTTTTCACCCCAAAGCGCAAGACGCTCAGGCGTGTAGTGGTACAGCTCATAACCACGAGCCTGCGCTTCCAGCATCAGGCAAAAGCACTGTCGCCTGCAATGTTGATGGTAGAGATATGGTCCATCTGAACGGCGACTTTAAGCGGCCGCTTGGCACCAGAAGAAGCTGCTTGGGGCATGAGGCACTCCTAAAATAACGCAGGGGTAAAACCCCATGTAAATGAAATGGATGTTAGCCGCAGATATGTGGGCCAAAAACCAATTTGTCTACATTTTTGCGATAAAATATTTGTTCCTAGAAAATTTCAGCTTCAAAAAGATTAGGAAAATGTTGGGCTTTCCCATCCTTGGGCAGAATAACCGCATCAAATCTCAGGGTTTTTCCAACAATGTCATTATGCAGAGAAACCCATTCTCGCGCCGCATTTGCAATCCGCCGCTGAGAGCGTTGGGTGATTGCATATAGCCCATCATCCACCCCGCGCCGCGCTTTCACCTCCACAAATACGATTGTCTGGTCCTGCTCGGCGATCAGATCGATTTCACCCTGCTTGGTTTTGTAGCGTCGTTCAAGAATCTGCCAACCGGCTTTGCGCAAAGTATCTCTGCCTTCAGCTCCGCCTGAAGCCCTTTTTATAGGCAGCCTGCTTTTTGAGAAGATTGGTCTCAGTCGCTTTCCGGGTCTTCTGCGGGTCTTGCATTTTTCAGCTCCATCGCACGGGTATAAATCGTCTTTCGATCCACCCCGGTTGCTTTGGAGACTTTTTTTTGCTGCTGTACTCACTGGCATGTCCTTCAATGCCTCCAACAACAATGCGTCTGTATCAACCTCAGCCAGTTCCTGTTCTTCAGGTGGTGAGACAAGGATAACAATTTCTCCCTTCGGGCGATCCCCCGAGAAGAAATCACTCAGTTCTGCAAGGGTGCCCCGCTGGAAAGCCTCAAACCGCTTGGTCAACTCACGCGCTACTGCGGCCTGTCGCTTGCCGAGAACTTCAGTCATATCCGCCAGTGAAGCGCCCACCCTGTGCGGGCTCTCATAAAACACCAGTGTAGCTGGAATATCCTTCAGCTCTTCAAGGCGTTTCTTTCTGCCGTGGGTTTTATTGGGCAGGAAGCCAGCAAACAAAATGGTGTCGGAGGGCAAACCAGCGCCGACCAAACCAGTCAGCATGGCTGAAGCCCCCGGAATTGGCACCACCTTGTGGCCCTGCTCCACCACATCGCCGACCAGCCGAAAGCCGGGATCAGAAATGAGCGGCGTCCCCGCGTCGGACACCAACGCAATGGACCGTCCAGCCGCCAGCGCCTCCAGAATCTTGGGGAGTTGCCTCTGAGCATTGTGCTCGTGGTAAGTCATCATCTGGGTGCGAATGCCATACCGCTGCAACAAAACCCCCGTCACACGGGTATCTTCACAGGCGATCATATCGCAGGCTGCGAGGGTTTCCAGCGCTCTGATGGTGATGTCCTGCAAATTTCCGATTGGGGTCGAAACGATGTGCAGCCCCGGTTCAATCCGTTTAGCCGTCAGCGAGTGCTCGCCTATGTAGTATTTTCGCTCAGATGCAGCTTCGGAATGATCCATGATCGCCTCGTGACAGCTCCAAAACGGAGCAAGTTTTGCACAGTAGAGAGTGCACATCTAACGAACAAACAGCAAAATGACTAATTACCACGGGGAGTTTTTGACAGAATCCTTAAAAAAAATCGCTGTCGGTATCGGGTTAAGGCTGTATTAACGGTGGTGGTTCTGTAGAAATAAAAGAAACTAAATGTAAATTGCCGGATTTCAGCCCTTGCAATGCGAGGGGTTGATGAAACGGCCATCGGAATAGACGGGGCATCCATGAGCTTAGGATCAGCCACACTTCGTGGAATGAGTTTCCGCAAACTTTTGACAGGGGCTACACTCGGCCTCTCGGTCTTGCTGGCTGGCTGTGTTAATTCGCCTAACTACTCATCAGTGAGGTCTCCTTTCCAGCCAAATCTAAACCCTGATGCCATGCAGGGACAGGTTGCCGGTCGGACTATTGGCAATGGCTCTGTGCGTGTTGGTCTGTTGCTGCCTTATTCTGGTGAGGGGCAGACCGCAGTTTCTGTTGCAACCCTTTTTGAGAACTCTGCAAAACTTGCTCTTGAAGATTTTCAGGGTGCTGACATTCAGTTGCTGGTGAAAGACACTGGCGGCACTGGTGAAGGCGCAAGCCTCGCTGCCCAGCAGGCAATCAATGAAGGTGCAGAGCTTTTGATCGGCCGGTCTTCGCTCCGGCAGTCAAGGGAGCATCTTCTGTTGCCCGGCGCGCTGGCGTTCCAATCGTCGCCTTCTCCTCTGATACCAATGTGGCCAAACCCGGCACCTACCTTCTCAGCTATCTGCCGGTTTCTGACGTAAACCGTATCGTTTCCTATGCTGCTGAGCAGGAGCGCCGTTCCTACGCTGCTCTGCTGCCTAATAATGCCTATGGCACAATCGCAGAAGCTGCGTTTCGTCAGGCCGTTGGGCAGAAAAATGGGCGCATCATCATGATCGAGCGTTACATTCCTGGTAACGCTGAAGACATCCGTGCCCGCGTTACCAGTTTAAGCCGCTCCATTTCTCAGGTTGACACCCTGTTCGTTCCGGAAGGCGGCGGTGTGCCTCCGTTCGTGATGCAGGTGATGACAGAAATGGGTGCAAGCCTTGGCGAAGTGAAGATGATCGGGAGTGGTCAGTGGAACACGCCGGATATCCTCCAGTCCCCAGTGATGGTCGGCAGCTGGTTCCCGGGGCCGGATGACCAAAGCTTTGAGCGCCTCGCGGCCCGCTACCGCCAAACTTACGGCTCTCAGCCGCGCGCAATGCCTCACTGGCGTATGATGCAACCATTCTCGCTGCCGGTCTGGTCCGTTCCGCTGGTCAGGAGCGTTTCTCTGAGCGTGTGATGACAAACCGCGATGGTTTCCTCGGCATTGATGGCATCTTCCGCTTCCGCCGCGATGGGCAAAATGACCGTGGGCTTGCTGTTTACGCAATTACCGGCAAAGGAACAGCTGAGCCGATCGCACCGGCACCAAACAGTTTCTCCAATCGGTTCTAAGATCTTTAGAAACTGGTTTTGCAAGCCTCGCTCGAAAGAGCGGGGCTTTTTTGCTTTCTGCAGTATCACCCGCACGTTGCTTTTACGCTTGATGACCTTGCCTAAGCCCTTAAGCGAAGGCGCGCTATCCAGCTCTGCACGCGATTTTCCCAATGGGACGAAAGGCTTTTACGAAACTAATGAAATTTGAAGGGAAAACGGCTAGTAATACCTCAGGAAATGAGTTGCTGGGCCTGATGATAATCAAGTCCGCGCAAAAGGTAGTTTTAATATGCTTTCAGACAAGCGCATTCTTCTTATCATCACAGGCGGAATTGCAGCATACAAATCGCTGGATCTGATCCGCCGTCTTCAGGAGCGCGGTGCCAAAGTTCGGGCCGTCCTTACCAACGGTGGTTCCCAATTCATCACGCCTCTTGCTGTCGGGGCAATCACCGGCGATACCGTCTTCACCGAGCTGTTTGACAGAGAGGCCGAGCACGATGTCGGCCACATTCGCCTATCCCGCGAAGCTGATCTGGTTGTTGTCGCCCCGGCCACTGCAAACATCATGGCAAAGATGGCGCATGGACTAGCCGATGATCTGGCCTCCTGCGTGCTGCTGGCAAACGATAAGCCTGTCCTTGTTGCCCCGGCCATGAATTCCAAAATGTGGAGCCATCCGGCTACCAAGCGCAATGTGGCGCAATTGAAAGCCGATGGCCTCAACTTTGTGGGTCCAAATGCTGGCGAAATGGCCGAAAAAGGCGAAGCTGGCTTTGGCCGCATGTCTGAGCCGCTGGAAATTGTCGCCGCAATCGAAGATCTCCTTGCGCCGAAGGTACAGCCCTTGAAGGGCAAACGCATCGTCATCACTGCGGGCCCCACCCACGAGCCGATTGATCCGGTGCGCTACATCGCCAACAGATCCTCCGGCAAACAGGGCTATGCCATTGCCGAGGCAGCAGCGGAAGCTGGCGCGCATGTTACCCTCGTTTCAGGCCCAACGAACCTTGAAGATCCAAAGGGCGTTCAGACCATCCGCGTTGAATCTGCAAATGCCATGCTGGCAGCCGTTCAATGTGCGCTTCCTGCGGATATCGCAATCATGGCCGCCGCCGTTGCAGATTGGCGTGTGGCGCACGACAGCGATCAGAAGATCAAGAAGGACGGTAGCGGCCTGCCACCAGCGCTGAGCCTTGTTGAAAATCCGGATATCCTGAGAACCATTGGTCATTTGCAGGAGAAACGACCAAAACTGGTTGTTGGTTTTGCTGCCGAAACGAATGACTTGATCAACAACGCACGCGGCAAGCTGGAACGCAAAGGCGCTGATCTGATTGTGGCAAATGACGTCAGCCCGGAGAATAATGTGATGGGCGGCGACAACAACACCGTGCGCCTCGTAACCCATGACGGCGTCGAAGACTGGCCAAAGATGGGTAAGGACGAAGTTGCCCGTCAACTCGTTGAGAAGATCGCTGCGCTTTCATAAGGGCTTGCAGCGCAGACCCATTTTAAAAAGGCCGGTATCTGTATACCGGCCTTTCTTGTGTCTTAAGAAGAAACCTGTTCACTCGCGTGCTCTGCGCTCAAAAGTGGTTTCTCAAGGATCATATCCGAAGCTTTTTCGGCAATCATGATGGTTGGCGCATTGGTGTTGCCTGAGATCAGCGAAGGCATCACAGAGGCATCAATGACGCGCAGGCCTTCCATCCCATGTACCTTGAGGTCTGGTCCAACAACGGACATGGCATCCTTGCCCATCTTGCAGGTCCCGATTGGATGGTAGATCGTCTCTGCCCGTTCCCGCACCGCTTCTTTGATGCTTTCTTCGTCATGGCCGATCTCATAAAGCATGTCCTCGCGATACTCAGAGAGTTCAGGCCCCTCCATAATCTCTCGGGTCATGCGAATGCCCTTGACCATGACATCCATATCGTCAGGGTCTGAAAGATAGTTCGGGTCAATGCGCGGCGCGTCCATTGGGTTGGCTGAGTTGAGCCCTACTTCGCCGGTTGATTTTGGCCTCAGGACGCAGATATGGCAACCATATCCATACCCTCTGTAAAGCTTCTGTCCGTGTTGATCGACAATGGAGATAACAAGATGAAGCTGGATATCCGGGCGATCCAGATCCGGGCTGGTCTTTAGAAAAGCCCCGCCCTCTCCCGCTGGAGATGCAATCCTGCCAGACCCGTCTTTACGCCACTTCATGACCTCTTTGAGCAGCTGAATACCCGGCTTTATCCCCAACCCCAGCATATCAGGTTTGTTGGAGCGGTAGCTTAGTGTGTAATCCAGATGGTCCTGTAGGTTCTTTCCAACGCCTGGCAGGTCATGCAGTACCGGAATATTGTGTTTCGCTAATTCATCTGCAGGTCCAACACCGGAGAGCATTAGCAGCTGAGGAGACTGGAAAGCACCTGCAGAGAGAATAACCTCGCGTTTGGCCTTCACGGTCTCAAGCTTGCGCTTGCGTTTAAACTCTACACCAACTGCTTTTTTTGCCCTCAAACAGCACGCGTGTGGTACGGGCGTGAGTCAATACAGTCAGGTTAGGCCGGTCCATGATCGGGTGCAGGTAAGCCGCAGCAGCCGAGCAGCGTTCACCCTTTTTGTCTTCCTGATGAAACTGGGTGACCTGATAAAGCCCGACCCCTTCCTGATCATCGCCGTTAAAGTCGTCGTTGCGCTTGATTTGGCGCCCCTCAGCGGCAGCAATAAAGGCGTGGGTGATAGGAGCTGGTGAGCGTTGCTCCGAAACCTGCAAAGGCCCGGACGCCCCATGCAGCTCGCTTTCGCCGCGCTGATTGCTCTCAGACTTCTTGAAGTAAGGCAGTACCTCATCAAACGACCAGCCGTCTGCGCCTTGCTCGACCCAGCCGTCATAATCTTCTTTCTGGCCGCGAACATAAAGCTGCGCGTTGATAGCACTGGAACCGCCAAGAGCCTTGCCGCGCGGGTGGAATGTTGTGCGGTTGTTCAGTTCGGACTGAGGAACAGAGTTGAAGGCCCAGTTGTTGATGGGAAAGGGTTTTCCGGAGACCATTACTGAAATGCCCAAAGGTGCGCGCACAAGTATCGACTTGCCTTCGCCCCCCGCCTCAAGCAGGCAAACAGAAATAGATGGGTCTTCCGAAAGGCGTGCCGCCAGCACACAACCTGCTGAGCCACCCCCAACAATCACATAATCAAAATCCATAATATCCCCTCCCAGGTTGGCAGATATTACTCGGAACTTACCTAAACGGAAATAGAAATTTGGGAGAGGTCCGCCAAAGGGCGAACTTCCGTATTGCTTAGCCATGCTAATCTGACGTTGGATTGCCGAAGAACCCTGCGAGAGGTACTCTTAAGATGTAAGTATCTACACTTATGCTGCCTGTTACTTTAGGCTCCCGAAAAATCATTTAGAAGCTTTCATTGATTTCTTGGCCGGCGCCAGTTTCAGGAGGACGGTTTCAATTGTCAGGTCAACCAATCAGGAGAAAGGCCACACTTGATCTTGAAACAGGTCACGGACCACCCTGCTGGCTTTGCGTGTGCTCAAGCATTTCTCAAATGCAAAGGAAGGTTTTACCCCCGCCGCAGGTTTCTCTGATTCGGATCGGTCAGATCATGCAGACGGTTCGCTGCAGCTTGCGCAAACCGCAAAATAACAGCCTTGCGGGTGGCAGCGGACAGCTTGTGCTCCGGCGCTTCGCGAATGATTTCGGCCATATAGTCATCGGCCAGAATAAAACCGGTCTCTTCAGGGAAAATATCTTGAGGAACATCCGCGCTGGTCGCAAAAAAACAAACGGTCGCAATAATTACGGTATTCATGCCACTTGTTGTCTGCCTTGAAGTCTTCAATGGATGATTTGATCTCGATGATCCAGATCTCTGATTTCTTGCCAAGAGCGACCAGATCAGCCGTCGCCCCGAGGCCAGCGTCACTTCCGGCAGGCTCGTAAGACCCAGTACACGCAAATACCGCTGCACTCCTCGTTGGATCTTCAGCGCACGCTCAGACTGACGGCCATCAACAAGCGGATCATCAAGTTGAACGCGATTTGAGCCCTTCACAAAATCCATGAAATCGTTCCCATTTTGTTCCGATCGATGATAACAAGCTACCAGATAAATTCAATCAGAGATGGATCAGGTCCTCATTGGGTTTCCGGCAACACCAGCCCCAACTGTGCCGCGAGCTGAAGCATTCGCTCATCAATCGGAAACTGCCTCGCACATTCTATAAGTACGTCCGCCGCTTTCTCGTGGGCAGAACAACCGAGATATAGCTCGCTTGCCCGGATCAGAAAGCTCTTACGCCAACGCTTCGGTGTCGTTCGCATCACAGCATCATTCTGTAGTTTATGATGCCAGTCCTGAAGCAACTGAGCCCCCTTCCGCGGTTTTCCTTGCAAGGTCAGATGCTCGGCCTTCAGCAGCCCGTATCCCGGATTGTTAGTGATTGGCCTAGGCTCTTCGGATAACTGCATTAACTCTCCACGAGCGAGCGCCTCGCCAAGTTGAACAAGCGTCTCGCAATCCTCCACGCTTGGCTCTGCCAAAAGATCCCGATCAGAAAGCAGCTTGGACGCGTCGCGCTGAAAGGTTTTGATCAGCTGGCGTACAATATTGAGAGAGTAGAGCTGATCATGCAGTGCATGGGCCGTAACCCCATAGCAATTTCTATTCTCGCAAGGCGGCAGGCTACGCGCAGCAAGGTATCCACGTGTATCAACCCAATCGAACAGACCAAAAAAAGAGGTGAACGGGATGCTGCAAGTTCCCCGACAAAAGCGCCAGCAGCTCGGCCTGATCAGGAGTAGGAAGCTTCAGATAAGCAGCACTTTGCGTGCCAGCTGTACCCAGTTCCAGCTCAGGCGAAAACGCGAAGATCTCGCCGTCCTGACGCCGAAGTCCGGTGATCAGTGCGCCATAAGCCCCATGGAGCTCCATAATAGATGATCCGCTCCGGCTTCTCCTGCGCAATCGCCTCATCAATGACCCGATCAATAGTGCCTTCCCCATTCAGGTACCATTGTGAGCGGGTATCATTCGCAAAGACGCAAGCGTGCTGCGTCTTTGCGAACAACCGTTCAAGCCCAAATTTGCCCGAGGGTATGCGTACCTGAGAGAAAACAACCACCAGTACACCACTGCGGCCACCGGATTGGAGTTTAATTTCCAACCCGCGTGACGACATGTGTGGCAATATTAAACAATCGGGCATAGCGCGGAGGGCTCAAGGCTATTTGCGCTTGAGATAACCGCTGTTGCCACCAGCAGGGCTGATGCTCCGTCTGATGGTTTACTTGGCGACCGGCGTGGCGGAGCTTTCTTGCTCGGTTTTGCCGCAGATTTGCCTTTTGGCTTTTGCGCAACTTACCGCCGCCGGGGCCTTTGCGTTGTCCGTTAGACTTCTGCTTCTTGCCAGCCACTTGCGCATTGCTGCGCGCACTCTTCGGTTCACGGTCAGACGGGAAGAAGGTGTACCCATCCATCTCCGCAATCTTCTTGCCGATCAGCTTCTGGACCGCCCGCAGCATCCCGCGGTCTTCCGGCAAACAGAATGTAATCGCCGTTCCGCTTTTACCTGCTCGCGCCGTACGGCCAATGCGGTGCACGTAGTTTTCGGTCGCATTCGGCATATCGAAGTTGATTACGTGCGAGATATCCGAAACGTCAATCCCGCGTGCGGCCACATCAGTCGCCACAAGTGTTTTCAGTTGCCCACGCTTGAACTTGTCCAGCGTCTTCTGACGCTCTAGCTGAGACATGTCTCCGTGAATGGCTTCCGCCGGCACATCCTCTGCGTTCAAACGTGCAGCAAGCTGCGCACTTCCCTTTTTGGTGAGCGTAAACACCAGTGCGCGCTCGCACTCGTCGCTTGCTAGCAGTTCTTTGAGCAGCGGGTACTTGGCGTCACTCTCAAGATGGGCAATCTTTTGAGTAACAGTTTCAACGGTCGTTGCCGGTGGTGCGGTGCTCACCTCAACAGGATCGGTCAGAAAGCGATCAGCAAGCTCTCGAATTTCGGCAGGCATCGTTGCTGAGAACAGCAGCGTCTGACGCTTTTCCGGCAGCAGATAGGCGATCTCTTCCAGCTCTGCGATAAAGCCATATCCAGCATCTGGTCTGCTTCATCCAGAACGAAGATCTCCAGCTCATCAAAGCTGACACCGTTTTTACGATGCAGGTCCAGCAATCGTCCCGGTGTTGCCACCAGCACATCCAGACCACGCTGCAAAGCGCGGAACTGCGGAGGAAACGGAACGCCACCAACAACACAGCTGCTGTACATCTTGGTCCGGCCTGCATAGGCCTTGATGTTCTTGGTAATCTGATCCGCCAGTTCGCGGGTTGGTGTCAGAATAAGGCTGCGCACGCTCTTTGGGGCTGCGCGGAACCGGCTCTCAAGCAAGCGCTGAAGCAGCGGCACTGCGAAAGCTGCGGTTTTACCTGTTCCGGTCTGGGCAAGGCCGAGTAGGTCCTTCCCTTCCAGAATAGACGGAATGGCATTTTCCTGAATAGGTGTTGGCTCGCTGTAGCCTTTAGCTTTCAGCGCGATCTGAAATGGTTTTGCAACACCAAGTTTGTCGAAGTCGGTCAAACAGTGATCTCTCAAATGAGCAGAGTATCCGAAGCCGGTTCTGCTGATTTCATTGCGGGTTCATGGCGTATCCCCGAAAAGTGGAAGCGGTTATCGGACATTGGATACGCACGAGACAAAGCGTACCTCCGAAAAGTGGGCGTCGGTTTTCGGAGGTGAATACGCATAAACCAAAACCAGTTTGAGTGATCCAATCCAGAGGCAAGCGCCTTGGATTTTTCTGCCGGAAAAGTCTCTGCGGCTCGGTTTGTTCGGGCTATTAACATAGACCCGCCACATTATGCTAGAATTATTGCAGGACCGCAAAATATTCTGGTTGCCCCGATAAGAAAAGGGCGACAATTCGGGTTAGCGTAGAGCTGCTACTTGCATGTTTCATGTTCTTCTTTATGTATGGATAACAAGAATAACAAAGCCGCTTTTACGGCCCACATCCCATAAATGGCCTGCTGCTAATAGCATTGAAGACTAGGGTTCGAGCTTTGATTGATGTAAATTTTGAAGACTTAGAAGAAAACGCTGAGGAAGCTGCCCGGCTTCTTACTAACATGGCGCACCCCAAGCGTCTGATGGTGCTATGTAGACTGGTACAGAGCGAGTGTACTGTAGGTGAGCTTGCTGAAGCCGTTAATCTTAGCCAGTCAGCGCTGTCACAACACCTTGCCAAGATGCGCGCCAGCAATCTGGTTTCTACCCGCCGCAGCGCTCAGACAATCTACTACACGCTCGCAAGTGTTGAGGTCGAATCCGTTTTGCAAACACTCTACGGTCTTTACTGCGCCCCTCAGGAAAAAGCATAACAGGGCCTTTTAAGGCCCCGCGATCACCACAGAGCTACCATCCCATCTGATCTTTTCTGTTGCATCTGGTAGTCTAAGGAAAACCTGAAGATCTAATGGGATCTCATCCTCAGACTTCAGCCCTGAAAACTCGCCAAACAAACGCACCGTCTCTTCGTCCAGCACACCACCCACATATAGATTCGAAATCTCCCCACTTGCATTGGAGAGTTTGAACCGGGTTTCCCAAAGCCAAAACACCTGCCTGTGGTCCTGATCGCTCTCGTAAATCATCGTCAGTGCAGGCAGAAAACCTGCATTGGTGTGGGGGACCGGAGGCAATTCGCCCGCTGGCGTTTCACCTTGCAAATAACCCGTCGCAGTTGGCAGAGACCATTCAGGAGCCTTCTGCCAACCAAGCGCGGTGAGTTGCTGCTCCAGTTGCTCTGGAGTGCCAGACCATTGCAGCGCAATTGGCTCTTCAAGATCACCGGTAATGGTGATGCGCTTTGCGGGCAGCAGCCGCCAGTCCTGCAGACGCCAGCTGGATTTTTGAAGAACAACATTCTCACGGCGCGGCTGATAGGTCTCTGCAGCCTTTGGGTAGTTGTTGCTGATATGCCAGAAGGACGCAAGCGCCATAACGCTGAGCGAGATGATCGCCAATGCTGTGCGGCCCACTTTCTCGTTATGAATATGTCCGAAGACAAACGAGAAGAAGAACACCATTCCTGAGCCAAACAGCAAACCTGCAAGCACGTCAGAAAGCCAGTGTGCACCGAGATAAACCCGTGAGAACCCGATCAAAATCGCACCGGTTGCGGCAACCGAATAGATGATTGTCTTGCTCAGCCGTGACCTGTCATGGGCTACTAGAACCGCAACAATACCGATTAGAACCGTGTTGATTGTTGCGTGACCAGAGGGGAACGAGAGCGTGCCTGAGTCAACTACAAGCTCCATCGGCCGTTGCCTGCCAATCAAAGTCTTAGTGATGAGCACAAAGATAGAGGAGCTGACAATTGCAATAACAAAGCCTATTGCGCGCCGCCAGGCTTTACGCCCAAACAGATAAAGACCGACCGCAACTATAACTGCCCCACTGACGGGACCATCACCCATCATGGTGATCATGACCATGATCTTGTCGATAATCGGCGTCCGGGCAATCTGGAAGAAATTGCTGATGGCAAGGTCAGCTCGCGCCATTGGCATGCCCAACGCCACGGCCCCGCTGAACCAAATGAAGCCTGGAATGGTAATAAGGAGAAAGAACGCAGACACCAGCATCCCCACACTGCGTGGGTTCTCCGGGTCATATGTCTGCGCAATCCATTGGCTGAACCGGCCAGGTCGGCGGGCAAACCAATTGACAGTCGCCTGATGTGACCCGCCAACGATTGGCAGAATAAACATGATGAACCAGCGGATCAGCGCGACCGCAATCAAGAGGATTAGCAGCAAACCGCCGAGAATAATTGCCAGACGTGTATTGATTTCACCAATTGCAAACAAAGCAGAACCCGCCATAACGCCCGGAACCAGATGAAGGGCGGCCCAGGTAAACGCTGATGTCACGTTGAAGAAGGTAAAGCGGCCAAAACTCATGTCCGCCATTCCGGCAATACCCGGTACCACAGACTTTACGCCAGGTACAAACCGGCCAATAAAGATGCTTTTCCCGCCGTGCTGGGCAAAATAGTCTTCACCCCGCTTCAGCCAGTCGGGGTACTTGCTCAGCGGCAGATGGTTCGCACCTTGTCCTTGAAAAAGTAACCAAACCAATAGGAAAATGCATCGCCTGTTACGGCACCTGCTGTTGTCCATAAGAAGATACTCAGAAAGGGCAGTTCACCAAGGCCGATAAGCGTTCCGGCACCCACAAGAACAACCGTGCTGGGAAACACCAGTCCGATCAGAAAGAGTGCTTCGCCCATTGCGACGATAAAGCAGATCAGGCCAGCAAAGCCTGGATTTGCTGCAATGAAATCAACGATTTGGTTGAGGTATGTGGTGACGAAGTCGACGTTCACTGAAAAGTCTCTAGCTCTTTCTGAAAGCACTTAGATCGCTGGGGTGATCACCTGAAGGGATACATCGTGTTAAGGTGTTCAAAATATGGTCTGCATTTATTTACATTTTATATGCAGGCATCTGGCGCTTTGAAAGCGAAATGACAAGTCCAAATCCTCGCAAAAAGCATAATAGTCCCACTATTAAGTCCCACAGATCTAATCTGGTAGCGAAAAACATCGTTTAGCTCTTTAAGCAACAATACGATATGGCTATTCTTGACTCATAGTCGAATGAAAAAAAATAACGTTTTAGCGCCATGCCCCAGATGCGAAGGTCACTTGCATGTTTCAATCCGCAAATATTCCTCAGACGGTCAGCAAAGAACTGCTTCAAAAAAAAGACTGCCCGAACTCCGTGAGGAATTGTTGGAAGTTCAGCATAAGCTGAGAGAAAACAAGGCCTTTGCAACGATTATATTGCTTGCAGGCGTAGATGGTGCAGGAAAAGGCGCGGCGATCTCACGGTTGTATGAATGGATGGATGCCCGTTATCTGTTCTGCAATGCTTACCACGAAGAGCGCAGTGAATCCGAGCGGGCCCGACCAGCTTCCTGGCGCTACTGGCGCGACCTTCCTGCTCGGGGTGAAACCTCCATCGTCTTCGGCTCATGGTATCAGGCTCCACTGCGCGATGCTGTTATGGGCAAGATTGATGATGCCGAGCTGGAGCGCCAGCTTTCAGCCATCAATCGTTTTGAAAAAAATGCTGGCGAATGAGCACATTCTCCTCCTCAAGTTCTGGTTTACCCTTCCCAAGCACGATCAGGAAGAACGCCTGCATTCCATTGAAGAAAAGGGTAAGAAAGGGCGTCATTTTCTTGAGGAATGGTCAGGTGCAGAGCATTATCGTGCGGCACAGAACGTAGGCGAGAAAGCCTCCCTGCAAACAAGCACGGGCTATGCGCCCTGGTTTGTCATCCCCTCGCAGGACCCGGACGTCCGTGATCTCGCCTTGGCAGAGACTATCGCGCAATCCATGAGGAAAAAGCTGGAAAGCGGAAGCGGCGAGCCGATCTCCGCACCCGCCGTCGTAACAACCCTATCGCAAGCCAATGCCGTTGATGCAATTGATCTGTCAGCAACAATCTCCAAGGAAGACTACAAGCAGGAGCTTGCAGAGCTTCAGGACAAGATGGCGTACCTGACAGATCGCAAACGCTTTAGAAAATTCGGTTTCATCTCCGTGTTTCAGGGTAACGACGCAGCTGGTAAAGGTGGATCAATCCGCCGCCTCACCCGCTCCATGGACCCGCGAAACTACAAGGTCCACCCAATTGCAGCCCCTTCTGTCGAGGAAAAACTGCATCCATACCTCTGGCGTTTCTGGCGACGTCTGCCGAAAAAGGGCCACAGCACGATTTTCGACCGCTCATGGTACGAGCGGGTTCTGGTCGAGCGCGTCGAAGGTTTCTGCTCCGAGGCCGACTGGATGCGCGCTTACAATGAGATCAACGCCTTTGAAAAAGAGCTGACCGATTCCGGATTCATCCTCTGCAAGTTCTGGCTCGCAATCTCCGAAGAAGAGCAACTGCGCCGCTTCAAAGCGCGTGAAGAAACCGCTTACAAGAGCTACAAGATCACCGAGGAAGACTGGCGTAACAGGTTGAAATGGAACGAGTATTCAATTGCTGCAGGCGATATGGTGGATCGTACCTCCACACGCTACGCCCCGTGGACACTCGTTTCCTCTGAAGACAAACGCTACGCCCGTATTCAGGTTCTTAGAACAACCGTGAATGCCCTTGAAAAAGCGATGAAGAAGAAGGAGCAATAGCGCCTTCTCACAGAAAAACACAGCAAAAAGCCTGTCACAGAACACCATGTGACAGGGCTTTTTGCTGGGGTTGAGCTGTAAACTCTTCAGAAAGGCGAAGCAGGCATATCCGCCCTCTTACACCACATTCCGCTCAATTAGCGGTTTGTTTGCAGCCAGACGTTCCACACCTAGTTCCGACAGATCCAGCGTCTCGTAGCCACCTGTCACAATGTGTTCTGCCAGACCTCGCCCCACTGCAGGGCTTTGCTGCAGACCATGGCCAGAGAAGCCTAGGGCGATGTAAAAGTCCTCAATACCGGGAACCGGACCCATGAACGCGTTGTGGTCAAACAGGTTTACGTCATAATGCCCTGCCCATGCCGCACCTGGCTTGATGGCTTCAAACGCAGGAATACGTGTTGCCAGTGTCGGCCAGAGATGCTCCTCAAAGAAAGAATAATCCACATCATAGTCAAAGCAATCGGGATCCTGCGCTTCATCCGGTGCGCTGCCGCAAATAAAGCCGGTCCCTTCTGGGCGCACGTAAGTACCAGTCGGTCGATCAATAACGGCAGGCCCGGAACCTCGTCACGGCATTCAAACGTGAAGATCATCCGTTTTTTTTGGAGTGCACGGGGGCTTCAAAGCCAGCTTCCATGCAAATCTGGGTGCCGCCGGAGGCACCAGCCGCATTCACGACCACGCCAGCTTCCACCTGTTCCCCGTTGGAGAGCGTCAAAATCCAGTTGCCCCCAATGATCTTTTCAAGATGAACCACCTGATGCGGCTCATAAGGCACGTTCAAGGAGCGTGCTTTGCGCCGAAAAGCTTGCATCAGACCATACCCGTCAAACCAGCCTTCACCAGAAAGCCCGTGACATCCTGCAGAAAGATCCGAGACGTTCAGCCATGGAAACTTGGCCTTGAGTGCATCTGCTTCCAGAAATCCAATATCTGCACCCATCTTCCGCTGCAGAGCATGGTTTTCCTCCAGGATGCTACGCTTATCCGGTGTTGCGAGAAACAGATAACCGCCCTCAACCAGATCGATGCGTGGCTTGTCGCCGTCCACGGCCAGCAGGTCGCCAATATTGCGCAGGAAGTCGATCCCATAAAGGGAGATATCGATGTTTACGGCAGAGGAGAATTGTTGGCGAATAGAGGCAGCAGAAAGTGCTGAGGCACAATGCTGATAGGACGGGTCTTTTTCGAAGACCACGATGCGACCTTTAAAATCGTCGCGCTGAGCAAGATAGTACGCCACGGACGAGCCGATGACAGCCCCCCCAATAATAGCAACATCAACTGAAGCCACCGCCATAGTCACACCTGAATACTGAGAAATGAAAAAGGTAAGAACCGACGCCCGAAATATTTGGCGGGCATTGCGGGCGCCGGTCTAAGAGGAAGGCGAAGCGCCTCCCAAAGAGTATCAAGCGCCGTCTCGAAAAAAGCCTCCCAGCGTTTTTGCAAGACGACGTTTCTGATCAGGGCTTAAAAGAAAGCCTGAAGGCCAGTCTGTGCACGACCCAGAATAAGGGCGTGAACGTCATGTGTACCTTCGTAAGTGTTGACGGTCTCAAGGTTCTGGGCATGGCGCATCACCATGAACTCCTCGGAGATGCCGTTACCACCATGCATGTCACGTGCCTGACGAGCGATATCCAACGCCTTGCCGCAGTTGTTGCGCTTCACCATGGAAATCATCTCAGGAGCAACACGGCCTTCGTCAAACAGACGACCAACACGCAGGGAAGCCTGAAGGCCGAGGGTAATCTCGGTCTGCATGTCTGCCAGCTTCTTCTGGAACAGCTGTGTCTGCGCCAGAGGACGGTTGAACTGCTTGCGATCCATGCCGTACTGGCGAGCACGCATCCAGCAATCTTCCGCAGCACCGAGCGATCCCCAGGAGATGCCATAGCGTGCACGGTTCAGACAGCCGAATGGACCTTCAGACCAGAAACGTTAGGCAACAACGCATCTTCGCCCACTTCCACATTGTCCATCACGATTTCACCGGTGATGGAGCACGCAGAGAAAGCTTGCCCTCGATCTTGGGTGCGGAAAGACCTTCCATCCCTTTTTCAAGAACGAAACCACGGATCTTGTTGTCATGCGCTTCCGACTTCGCCCAAACCACAAACACGTCTGCGATTGGCGAGTTGGAGATCCACATTTTGGAACCGGTGATCCGGTATCCGCTCTCTGTCTTTACAGCGCGGGTGCGCATTCCAGCCGGATCAGAACCAGCATCAGGCTCGGTCAGACCAAAACAGCCAACATATTCACCAGAAGCAAGCTTTGGCAGATATTTCATGCGCTGCTCTTCAGAGCCATACGCGTAGATCGGGTACATCACCAGCGAGGACTGCACGCTCATCATGGAGCGATAGCCACTGTCGACGCGCTCAACTTCACGCGCAACGAGACCATAAGCCACGTAAGACGCACCAGAGCCACCATATTGCTCAGGAAGTGTCACGCCAAGCAGGCCCTGCTCGCCCATCTCGTTGAAGATGGAGCGGTCGGTTTTTTCTTCGCGGTAAGCTTCCACCACGCGGGGCAGAAGCTTTTCCTGAGCGTAGGCACGCGCGCTTTCCATGATGAGGACTTCGTCTTCATTCAACTGGTCGCGCAGCAGGAATGGGTCTTCCCAATTGAAGACACCACCGCCGGTTGGATCACTACTCATGCCTGAAATTCCTTATTCAACGTCAAACTTAACACCCTGCGCCAATGGAAGAGCGCCAGAGTAGTTGATGGTGTTGGTTGCGCGGCGCATATAAGCCTTCCAGGCATCAGAACCGGCTTCGCGGCCACCACCGGTTTCCTTCTCACCGCCGAATGCGCCACCAATTTCAGCGCCGGACGGACCAATATTAACGTTTGCAATGCCGCAGTCAGAGCCAATCACAGAAACGAAGGTTTCCGCTTCGCCCATGTCCTGAGTGAAGATTGAAGAAGACAGACCAGCACCAACGCCGTTCTGAATTTCAATTGCTTCATCAAAGTCTTTGTAACGAATGACATAGAGGATCGGAGCAAAAGTCTCTTCCAGAACAGGACCAACCTGCCCCGGCATTTCAACAACTGCTGGCTGAACGTAGTAGGCATCAGGGTACTCATCAGCCATCACACGCTGGCCACCATGTACAGTGCCGCCAGCTGCTTTTGCAGCTTCCAGAGCCTTCTGCATGTTGTCGAAAGCGTCTTTGTCGATGAGCGGACCGATCAAAGTGCCTTCCTCGGTTGGGATACCGATCTTCACAGAAGCATATGCCTTGATCAGGCGCGGGATCAGCGCATCATAAACACTGTCATGAGTGATCAGGCGGCGCAAAGAGGTACAGCGCTGGCCGCAAGTGCCCATAGCAGCAAACGCAACACCGCGCAGGGTCAGATCTAGATCAGCAGACGGAGTCACAATCGCGGCGTTGTTACCGCCCAGCTCAAGAATGGATTTGCCGAAGCGCTGTGCAACACGTGGACCAACTTGACGACCCATGCGAGTGGAACCGGTTGCGGAAATAACCGGAACGCGCTTGTCGTCGACCAGAGTTTCGCCAACTTCACGGCCACCCTGAATAACTTCCAGCAGTCCTTTAGGCGCATCATCACCGAACTTGGCAGCTGCGCGCTCATAAAGTGCCCGCACAGCCATCGCGGTCAGAGGAGACTTCTCAGATGGCTTCCATACAACGGAGTCACCACAAACAAAGGCCAGTGCAGCGTTCCAGGACCAGACCGCGACGGGGAAGTTGAATGCGGAGATCACGCCAACAACACCAGATGGGTGCCAGGTTTCCATCATACGGTGACCCGGACGCTCGGTCGCAATGGTCAGGCCGTAAAGCTGACGGGAAAGCCCAACTGCAAAGTCGCAGATGTCGATCATTTCCTGAACTTCACCCAGACCTTCAGAGGTGATCTTACCCGCTTCCAGACTCACAAGCTTACCAAGGTCGTCTTTGTAGGTGCGGAGCTCTTCTCCAAGCAGACGAACCAATTCACCACGGCGAGGTGCAGGCAGTTTGCGCCACTCTTTGAAAGCATCATGCGCACGACCAACGGCAGCGGAGGTTTCCTCAACGCTGTTTTCCTTGATCATCGCCAGTGTTTCGCCGGAGTTAGGAGAAGTCGCAGCAAGCGTACCACCCTCCAAAGCAGCGCGGGCAACGCCCATGCGCTCCATGAGCTCAATTGTTTCTTTTGCGAATTGCGCGGTATCCAGACCTACGGTCATTGAAGTCCCCAAATTGTGAGAAGCGGCCAGTTCAAAATTTGGAAAGAGTTTCTCTTGTCAGAAGCATTTGTAAAAGCTACGTCTTTTCCGGTATTCATTCGTATATGGAATGACTGGGAGTTTCACTCGAAGCTTGCGAAATAAATAAAACTGCGTAAAACCAGTGAGATAAATGTAGTTTTTGCCTGTTTTGGAATCTGTTTTGATAAGGAGATGATGCCGAATAGAACGAAATTTACTCGCATTGGCTATATTTGACCCTGCGACTTTAGGAGTTTCGCGTTGTTCACCGCATCATGAAAGGTCTGCATGAAGCGTGGTTTTATCCCTCCCATTGATTGTTTGATCGCATTTGAAAGCGCCGCGCGACATGGCAGCTTCACGCGCGCAGCAGAAGAATTGTTCCTGACCCAAGGCGCGGTCAGCAAACAAGTGCGCCTTTTGGAAGGCCGTCTGGGCGTAGAGCTGTTCAAACGAATACGCCAGCGTATTGTTTTAACCGATGCCGGTCGCATCTATCTGCACGATATCCGTGGCACTCTGGAAAAGATGACCAGCGCGACCCGTCAAGTAATGTCCTTTGCGGGCAGTGAGGATGTGCTCAACGTCGCCGTACTTCCAACCTTCGGCACTCGCTGGCTCGCCCGCCGCCTCCCTCGCTTCCATGAGCGTTACTCGGAAGCTAGCTTTAACTTGTCTGTTCGCCTCCGCCCCTTTGATTTCTCGGTAGAGCCATTCGATGGAGCGATCCACTACGGAGAACCGGTCTGGGCAGGTGCAATCGCAGAGCCACTGTTTCAGGAAGAAGTCATTCCGGTCGCATCCAGAGCATTCCGCGACAGACACAGCCTGCGCACACCAGAAGATCTGGTCAACGTCATGCGCTTGCATCAATCAACCCGCCCCGATGCATGGCAAAAATGGTTCTCTCTGGCGGGTGTCGAAACAGACGGAGCTTTTCAGGGCCCACGCTTCGACCAATTCACAATGATCTCGCAGGCAGCCGCGTCAGGTTTAGGTGTCGCGCTGGTGCCAAAATTCTTCATCGAAGAGGAACTCGCCGCAGGAACACTGGTCCGCCTGTTCGACATCAGCCTGAAACTCTCCTCGGCCTACCACTTCGTCTACCCCGAAAACCGCACCCTGCGACCGGTGGTAAACTCCTTCAAAGCATGGCTGCAAGAAGAAGCCCACGAACAGCAAGTGGATCGCGAGACATTATTGCCGCAATAGGGAGCACTGCAAGCTAAGATAGGGAGCCGTTTAAACCATGCCTTCCCTAGCCCAACTCCAAACTCGCAAAGCTGTAGATCTTGTGCAGCGGCAGGTTGGGGTCTTGACCTTTATACATTCGGGCAGTTGCGAACACGGGTGATAGTTCGTAGCGCTCTGCCAGTTCCACCGCGAATTCATTGGGCAAAGGCAGGTCTATGCTGACCATCTGACCTCTTGCGCTACCGGCAAGGGCACGGAACAGCAGGTCTGCGGTTTCCGGTGTCTCTGCTACCATGGGGCCGATGCGGTATCCATCCCGCGCTGCGCGAATTACGCCGTAGCCCTGAAGGATCCCCCTTCAACCACACAAACTCCGCGACGGATTGGGTTCATCGGCTCAAGCCAGCGCTCGAGAAAAGCCGTGCGATCTGCCGGGAAGTAGTTGCGGTCATACTCGATGATGCTCGGCAAAATGCCTTTCCCGATGATGGAAATGCGTGGGTCGATTGGCATCGTCACGGTCGACAGGCCGCAGTATCGCATATTCTGGTGAACAAGCTTGAAGCCGGACTTGGCATAATTGTCTTGCTGTTCAACCACACCATCAAGCCCGATGGTACGCCCTTCCAGCCGTCGCAATGCCGCATTCCATATCACGCCACCAAAGCCTTGCCCACGAAAGTGCGGGTGGCATATAAAAAAGCCAAGAAAACCGTAGGCCTCACCGTACTTGACTGCAGATACCATCGAAACCAGCTGATTGTTCAGATAGCAGCCAAGAAATCCGTCCGGGTCTGCGGCAAAATAAGAGGGAGCGTCATCCTCGCCCGGATTCCACCCCTCTTCGGCAGCCCAATCCAGCATGGTCAGAATGCCATCCTCATCTTCTACGCGAATTTCAGTGTCTAACGGAGCCATCGCGAGCCTCTTTCATCAACCCGGCACAGTTGAAGGGTAAACAGACATTGAGGAGCTAACTTAGCGCATTATGGTTAAAGAGGAAATGAAGGGGTTTCATTTAAATCAATTAAGGGAAACTCACCGCCTTTTATAACTTTATGAGGAAAAGAAATGGTGTGTAACAAAATGCAGATGGTGCCCCGGATTAATCCGATAATCTGCCGTACATATCGCTGAAATGGGTAGGAGACAGCGCGATGAAGTTCATGGTAAAGCATACCGTTCCATTTGGCCGTTGGAGGCTGGTAAATCGGTCGGGATCATCGACCAGACGCACCTTCCCCATCGTTTTGTTGAGGTTGAGCTGCACAATCTGGAAGATGCGGCTGTTTCCATCAAAGATATGTGGGTGCGTGGAGCCCCGTTGATCGGCGCAACAGCTGCCTTTGGTGTCGCTTTGGAAATGGCACGCGACCCAAGTGACGCGGCTCTGAGCAACGCATGGCAGGTGCTGCACGCCACCCGCCCCACCGCAATCAACCTGCGTTGGGCGCTGAACGACATGCAAAACCTGCTCTCAAAACTGCCGCTTGAGCAAAGAGCAAACGCAGCCTGGAAACGCGCGACCGAGATTTCTGATGAAGACGTAAAATGCAATGAATCCATCGGCAAGCACGGCCTGCGGATCATTGAAGAGATTACTGCGCGTAAAAAAAACCGGGCGAACCAATCAATATCCTGACCCACTGCAACGCAGGCTGGCTGGCAACCGTCGACTGGGGAACAGCTACCTCACCAATCTATCAGGCCCACAATAAAGGCCTCAACGTCCACGTTTGGGTGGATGAGACCCGCCCGCGTAATCAGGGCGCAGGCCTGACCGCCTGGGAACTGGGCGAGCACGGTGTGCCGCACACCCTCCTCGTCGATAATGCTGGCGGCCATCTCATGCAGCACGGCATGGTGGATCTGTGCATCGTCGGAACCGATAGAACCACGCTCACGGTGATGTTTGCAACAAGATCGGCACCTACCTCAAAGCCCTCGCTGCACATGACAACGGGGTACCGTTTTATGTAGCGCTGCCCTCTTCCACCATTGACTGGACCGTCGCGGATGGCCTGAGGGAAATCCCGATTGAGGAGCGCAGCGGCGAGGAAGTCGCATGGATCTCTGGCGAAACAGCTGAAGGTCAAATCGAGAAAGTCCGAATCTGTCCGCCAGATACGCCACTTTCCAACTTTGCTTTTGATGTGACCCCCTCAAAATATGTTAGTGGTCTGATCACTGAACGCGGGGTCTGCCCTGCGAGCAAAGAAGGGCTTGCTGCACTGTTCCCGGAGCAGGCAGCGACTACTGCCTGAGGCGACTAAGACAAACGGATACCTTGCCGCTAAGCGAGCGCTCTTCAATGTTAGGGCAGAAATCCAAGTTGACTTTATTGGGAGGGACAGATGTCCTACGAGAATATTCTGGTTGAGACACGGGGCAAGGTTGGCCTGATTACGCTAAACCGCCCGAAGTATTAAATGCGCTGAACAGCGACCTGATCGCTGAACTTGATGAAGCGCTGAATGTATTTGATCGCGACCCGGAGATTGGTGCAACCGTGATCACAGGTTCCGAGAAGGCCTTTGCAGCGGGTGCGGACATCAAAGTGATGGCCGAATACGACTATCCGCAGACCTATCTGATGGACTTCATCACCAGCTGGGACCAGATCGCACAAAAGCGCAAGCCGATCATCGCAGCAGTTGCAGGCTTCGCGCTGGGTGGCGGCTGTGAGCTGGCAATGATGTGTGATTTCATTCTAGCGGCGGAATCCGCGCAATTTGGTCAGCCAGAGATCAAACTCGGTGTTATGCCAGGTGCAGGTGTACACAGAGACTAACAAGGTTTGTTGGTAAGTCGAAAGCAATGGAAATGTGCTTGACAGGCCGCATGATGGATGCAGCTGAAGCAGAGCGATCCGGTCTGGTCTCCCGTGTTGTCGCAAATGGTGACTTGGTTGCAGAAGCAATCAAAGCTGCTGAAAAGATTGCAAGTTTCTCTACTCCAATTGTCATGATGACGAAGGAAAGTGTAAACCGCTCTTACGAAGTAACCCTTGCAGAAGGCATTCGTTTTGAGCGCCGCTTGTTCCATTCTATGTTTGCGACCAGTGACCAAAAAGAGGGTATGAAGGCCTTCATAGAAAAGAGAAAACCTGAATTTGAAGACGGGTAAGCTGTTTTTGGGATCGTCTACACCTTTTTTCATTGACGAGGCTATGACTCCCAACTATAAGCGCTCACAACCGGTGGCGGAACTTATTCGTCACTGAATTCGTTTGACCGGGGCGGCTCTGGGCGGCCTCGTTCGCGATTTGAAAACAGTTCTTACTGACAGATCAGGACAGAGCCCATGGCCAACACTCCTTCGGCCAAGAAGGCGGCACGTAAAATTGCTCGCCAGACGGCCACTAATAAGGCTCGCCGTAGCCGCGTACGTACTTACGTGCGTAAAGTGGAAGAAGCAATTGTCGCGGGTGACCAGACAGCTGCTAACGAAGCATTCAAAGTTGCACAGCCTGAAATCATGCGTGCATCTAACAAAGGCGTTATCCATGCGAACACTGCGTCTCGCAAGGTAGCCCGTATGAATGCCCGCATTAAGGCACTCGGCGCCTAATCCAAGTTTCTTGGACTAAAAGAGCCCGGTCGTATGGCCGGGCTTTTTTTATTAGCTGGATAACCTTACCTAGAGATAAAACTGGGGCATTTTCGCATCGAATAGCCTGTGGAATAGTCTCGGAGCCTGTCAGAGAAAAACCTTAAATAACAACAGGTTAGATCTAGGTTAATTTTGTCGCGGCTCAAACGAGTAGATTCTTGGTGAGTCAAGAGATTGCCGGATAATTTTTTTTTATTCGCGCCCAAAGCCCACCATGAACCACGTGCATCGTAAGAAAGTTGTTGAGTTCACTGCTTTTTGCCGAACTTAACCGTTGACGACATATGGGCTTGACCCAACGTCACAGAAAGGGCATTTGCGGTTTGCAAACTTTCCGCTATTGCGGGACCAAAATCGGCTGTGTATGGTCAAGAAGAAGTCGGGTTACTTCCCGATCCCAGCATACAAGTTAGAAGAATCAATCCAGAGTTGGCCAAGAATGGTCAAGTGGCGGCAAGTCTAAGAAATGCAATTTATAGTAGTTGTAGTCTAGACTACTAGAAGTGTTGCGTCATTTTGATGCTGCTGCTGCTTTTTCTTGTTGATTTTTCTTGAAATTCGAATTTGAGTCTATTTATAGTGATCCTCTCATTTGGGTGATTTAACGGAATGCGTCTAGGTTAGTAAATGGAAGTATCAATGCGTGAGGCCTATGCGGGCGATCGAAGCGTAACGGAAGTGTTCGAGAGCCTGAAAGCTGACAGTTCTGCAACTCTTGTAGATGTGAGAACAAATGCCGAGTGGACCTTTGTTGGCGTACCTGATCTTTCCATGTTGGGTAAGGAGGCCATCCTCGCCGAATGGCAGGGTTTCCCGTCCAATGGCCCTCACGAGGGCTTTGCAAATCAACTTTCTGACGTTCTGGCGCAAAAAGGACTTGACCAAAACGCCGTAATCTACTTTTTGTGCCGCTCTGGAGCACGAAGTAAGGCAGCAGCGATCGCGATGACAGCCCTTGGCTACAAGAACTGCTACAACGTGGCAGATGGCTTTGAAGGCGGTCATGATCCTGAAGGTCATCGGGGATCGGTTTCTGGATGGAAGGCGCAAGGTCTTCCGTGGAGCCAAGGATAGCTCCCAGAAAATTTTAGAGTTTAGCAACGGTGTGTGGGCGCCACACCGCTGTGATGTTTTTGTCTAATGACAATGAAAAAAAATAAACGCCTGGTTCAACAAAGCTCAAAATGAGCGCAACAGATTTGAAGGTTGGGTATCTGTGGCGGAATACCCAACGGCTGCAAGGAGGCGAGCATGCACGTTCAGGAAGCTCCAGGGCCGGAGCAATGGGATCGCGTTAAGAAACGTTTACGTGCGGAACTGGGTGAAGATGTATTCACCAGCTGGTTTGCACGCGTAGACATGGAAGGGCACACTAACGGCACCGTTCGTTTGTCTGTTCCAACGCGGTTTTTGAAGCAATGGATTCAGTCTCATTATTCAGAGCGTCTGATGGGACTTTGGAAAAATGAATGTGATGACATTCATAAGATTGAACTCACCGTGCGCGGTGCAGTTCGCCCTCGCCCGGCGGCGGCTAAACCAGCTGCACGTCCAGCAATGGGTGGCAAGTCGCTGATATGCGCCCAATTCAGGTAAATGATCCTGTTGGTTTGCGCGCCACGTCCCCAATGCCTTCGATGATGGGTGGTCGTGGCGGTCGTTCTGACCACTCCTCAAAAGACGTTCTCGAAGGGGCTTCCCTCGATCCAAAATACGTTTTTGATAGTTTTGTTGAAGGCGAGTCCAACGTTTTGGCGCTTGCTGCTGCAAAGCAGGTTGCCGGTGGTGGTAGCGTAACCTTCAATCCGCTCTATCTGCACGCATCTGTAGGTCTTGGTAAAACACATCTGATGCAGGCGATTGCAAATCAGGCTCGCATGGGTGGTCGCCGCGTCCTCTACCTCACTGCAGAACACTTCATGTACCGCTTTGTTGCTGCGCTTCAGGCACAGTCTGCAATGTCCTTCAAGGAAACTCTGCGTTCGATCGACCTTCTCCTGATCGATGACATGCAGTTCCTGCACGGCAAGCAGGTTCAGCAAGAGTTCTGTCACACACTAAATGCATTGATTGATGGTGCTCGTCAGGTTGTTGTTGCAGCTGACCGCGCTCCGGCTGAATTGGAAAGTCTGGATGATCGCGTTCGCTCCCGCTTGGCAGGTGGTCTGGTCGTAAATATCTCCGAACCAGATTTCCAGCTGCGCCGTGCTATCATTGAAGACCGGATGCGCGCCCAGCAGCGCTCATACCCGAACTTCACCGTGCCGGACGCTGTTCTGGATTACGTTGCTCGCAACGTGACCTCTTCAGGTCGTGACCTTGAAGGTGCTCTGAACCGTCTTGTTGCTCATAATCAGCTGACAAACTCTCCGGTCACTCTGGAAATGGCTGAAATCACCCTGCGTGATCTCATCCGCGCAGCTGAGCCGCGCCGCGTTAAGATTGAAGACATCCAGCGCGTCGTCTCCAAGCATTACAACGTCACAAAAGCAGATCTGCTTTCTGCGCGCCGTACCCGCACAATCGTGCGCCCTCGTCAAATCGCTATGTATCTCGCTAAGATGATGACCCCACGTTCTCTGCCAGAGATCGGTCGTCGCTTCGGCAATCGTGACCACACAACAGTGCTGCACGCAGTTCGTAAAATCGAAGAGCTCTCTAAAGCTGATAACGGTCTTGCGCAGGAGTTGGAACTGCTGAAACGCATGCTGGACGCCTAAGCGCATTCCTTTTGATTGTTTTCAATCAACTGACAAGAATTCGCTTAGAACGAGAATTAGAGTGTGATGCGTGAACGGAAATGAACGCTACGTGCTCTAATCAGCGTCTCCACATAGGAGCATATAGGCTTCTCGTAGGAATTTGGTGATTATTGGGGCGCTGCTTGCAGCGCCCCTCTTGCATTTTGAGAGCTAAAAGTGCAGTTTGAACGACCCCGCAGGAGGTCAAACTCCGTGGGTTGGGATGGTGTGGCGAGCGTAGCTCTGCACCAGCACTGGGCAAATTTGTATTAGTAATTCGCGGAGCTTGCTGCACCGGCACGATGCTCCGCCCAGAAGAATGGACGTTTCGCATGAAAGTGACACTTGAGCGGACCGAGCTTTTGAAGTCTCTGACCCACGTACACCGTGTGGTCGAACGGCGGAACACCATTCCGATCCTCTCCAACGTCATGCTGCAGGCTGAAGGTGGCAACCTCAATCTCAAGGCAACTGACCTGGATCTTGAAGTCGTGGAAAGCATCGCAGCCATGGTGGAAACACCAGGCGCGACCACCGTTCCTGCCCACATGATTTACGAGATCGTGCGCAAGCTGCCAGATGGCTCGCAGGTTGTTCTGGAACCTCCGGCGATGACAGCACCATGGAAATCCGTGCCGGACGCTCCCGTTTTGCGCTGCAGATTCTGCCAGTCACTGACTTCCCGGATCTGACCGCTGGTGAGTTCACACACAGCTTCACCATGACAGCTGGCGGCATCCGCAAGTTGATCGACAGCACGCAGTTCGCAATCTCCACGGAAGAAACCCGCTACTACCTCAACGGTATCTACATGCATTCTCTGGATGTGGGCGAAGGCCTGCGTTTCCGCGCAGTTGCAACCGACGGACACCGCCTCGCTCAAGCTGAGCTTGAGGCACCGGAAGGCTCCAACGGCATGCCAGGCATCATCGTCCCGCGTAAAACCGTTGGCGAAATCCAGAAGCTGTTGGATGATCCGGAAGCAGAGATCAAGGTTGAAATCTCCGAGACCAAAATCCGCTTCACCATTGGCGATATCATTCTCACCTCCAAGCTGATCGACGGAACTTTCCCGGATTATGAGCGCGTCATTCCAAAAGGAAACGACAAAGAACTGCGCGTTGACCGCGACGCTTTCAAAGAAGCCGTGGACCGCGTTTCTACCATCGCCTCAGACCGTGGCCGCGCCGTCAAGATGTCCTTGAGCGAAGGCAAGATCGTTCTGACTGTTACCAACCCGGATTCCGGCAGTGCGACGGAAGAGGTTGCGGTTGAGTATGACAACGAAGAATTCGAGATCGGCTTTAACTCCAAGTACTTGCTGGATATCGCAGCCCAGCTGGAGGCGGACACCGCACTGTTTACTCTCGCAGATTCCGGTTCTCCGACCCTCATCCGCGATGCAGGCAGCGACGAAGCGATCTACGTTCTGATGCCAATGCGCGTTTAAGTGTTCTGCCCTCGGCCACCAAAGCCGGGGGCATTTTTCTTGGTACATATTCCCGAAATGTGGTCACTGGTTTTCGGATGAGAGTATGACCAAAACTCACGGAACCAGAGAGAGCCTGAATGTCGGATCCAGTGCCTGTGGCGCTTACTCGCCTCGCGCTAACGGATTTTCGAAACTACAGCGCATCAAGCGTTGAGTTGAACAGCCGAATGGTCGCTTTTGTCGGCGACAACGGTGCAGGCAAAACCAATATTCTGGAAGCAATCTCTTTTCTCTCCGCTGGTCGTGGCCTTCGCCGTGCAACCCTTAGTGATGTGGCGCGCACCGATGGCACGGGTGGCTGGGCCGTCAGCGCAGTGCTGGAGGGTGAGTTTGGCGAAACCCGCATTGGCACCGGCCTGACCGCAGGAGAACCGGGCCGCCGCGTCCGTATCGATGGCGAGGAGGCGCGCTCCTCCGAGGCTTTGCTGGAATATCTTCGCGTTTTATGGCTTGTCCCGTCCATGGACGGCCTGTTCACGGTTCTGCTTCGGATCGCCGCAAATTTCTCGACCGTCTGGTTCTCTCCCTCAACCCGTCTCATGGCAGAATGGTTGCCAGCTTTGAAAAATCCCTGCGGCAGCGAAACCGCCTGCTTTCTGAAGGAGGAACGCCAGCATACCTTGATGCCATTGAAGCGCAGGTTGCTGAGTTAGGCACTGCGGTCGCTTTGGCACGCAGTGAAACGGTGAGCTTGCTGGCCAAAACAATTGGAGCCCAGAAGGCACTCGGCCTCCCCTTCCCCTCTGCGGAAATTCACCTGCAAGGCGCGTTTGAAACCGCAACCATTGGCCTCAGCGCGTCTGATCGGGAAGATTGCTACCGCGATCTGCTGGTGGAAGGCCGTTTCCGGGACCGGGCGGCAGGCCGCACGCTGGATGGCCCGCATCGCTCGGACCTCTATGTGGTTCACAGCGAAAAACAAATGCCCGCCGCACAAGCCTCAACCGGAGAGCAAAAGGCCCTGCTGATCGGCTTGGTTCTCGCACATACAGATCTCACTTCCTCCATTTCCGGTATGACGCCAATTCTGCTGTTGGATGAAGTGGCAGCCCATCTCGATCCGGGCCGCCGCGAAGCCCTCTTCACCCGCCTTGAAGCACTCGGCGGACAGGTCTTCATGACAGGTACCGACCAAAACCTCTTCAAAGACCTCCCAACCGCTGCGCAGATTTTTGAAGTTGCAGAGGGTGTAATCAAGACCAGTTAGCCCATTTCGTTGAGCTGGCCTGAAGGCAACACACTTTTATCTCGCTTGTCAGCGCAAAATCTATGTGATTACTCTTGGTTTCTGCTCTCTG
This sequence comes from Pseudovibrio sp. JCM 19062, assembly GCA_001310715.1. Next base: position 88,044 of record BAXV01000001.1, on the reverse strand, counting down.
GTGGCACAATCGACCTTTTGGGGCGAGGGTAATCAATCTGCTTTATACAATCTGCTTTTCAATCAATGTGATTTCATGGACTTGCAAATTCTTCTCATTTTCGGCGCAACTCTGTTTGTTGTTGCCATTACACCGGGTCCGGCTATTACAGCGCTGGTTTCACGTACACTCGGGTATGGACTGCAAGGCACGCTTGCGTTTGTCTCTGGAATGTTGATTGGCAGTATGTGCCTGTTTCTTTTGGCAATCCTCGGTCTGGCGAAGCTGGCAAGCACCTATGTACTGGCCTTCGCTATCGTCAAATACGTCGGCGCTGCCTATCTGCTCTATCTGGCGTGGAAACTCTGGCATGCCAGCAGCTTGCAGACACCGCAAGCGGATACGCAAATCGCAGCAACACCACAACAAACCACAAGAAACAGCGCAAGAACGCTGATCTCCGGTATGTTGATCACGCTCTCTAACCCAAAGGGTCTGCTGTTTTATGCGGCGCTCATGCCAAGCGTGGTACCTATGGATACCGTCACGACCAATGGTTTGGTGGAGCTGATGTTTGTCACGCTCACCGTATTGTCAGTGGTCTTTGCGATCTATATTGGAGTGAGTTTGCGGGCACGAAACCTCCTGACCTCAGAAAAAGCTGTTACCCGACTGAACAAGAGCGCGAGCTTCGCAATGTTTGGCGCGGCTGCTGCAATCGTCGCGCGATAATAAGGGCATTAAGATGGAATTGGCTGTTCTTTTAATTTTTGCAGGAACTCTGTTTGCTGCCGCGATTACCCCGGGGCCGGGTGTCGCAGCCTTATTGGCACGTATCTTCGGCCACGGCATGCGGGGCACACCCATGTTTGTCGTGGGTATGGTTTTCGGAGATCTGTTCTGGTTTACGCTTGCCATTTTGGGGATGGCGGCCATCGCAACCAGCTACGCAATGGTGTTTGTAGCCCTCAAGTGGGTTGGCGCAGCTATCTGCTTTACGTGGCATGGGGCATGTGGAACTCCAAAGGCATCAGCCCAACACAATCCGATGATGTTGCTGTAAAGCCATCTTCGCGCATGGCTGCGCTGTTTGCAGGCCTGTCCATGAACCTGTCCAACCCGAAAGTTGTGATCTTCTACATGGCACTGATGCCAAACATCGTGCCCATGGATAGGATCAATATGCTTGCTTATTGGGAGCTGGCCGCGACAATGGCTGCTGTGTTGTTTGTTGTCTTCGGCATCTATGCCTATTTGGCCGCTTCTGCAAAGAAGCTGATCTCATCGCAAAAAGCGTTCCAACGTCTCAACAAAGGCTCCAGCGTGGTTATGGTCGGCGTTGCAGCAACCATGGTGACCCGCTGATAAGTCAACTCTCTAAGCGGCGCTTGTAATTGAATGAAGCGCCGCACCCTGAGCGTAATCGCCTTCAGCAAAGAACAGCTTGTTCCTTTATGGATGTAATTCGCCTCGCGTTGTTTGACGGTACACTTTTCAAGCTTGCAATCATCGCCCACGCTGGCCGGTAATTTTTCCGGAGCGTTTGTAGCGTTGCAGTGGTTTGGGGTCGCTTGTCTCACTTATATCGCTTAGGGTGTTGGGAAGAACGCAGCGGCAACGCCCTCAGGTTTTAAGGGCAACCAAATACCACCACAATCTTCTGCCAAGACATCGCTGCTTGTTGACCTCGCAGAAAGTAACGCATCTGATAAATCGACTGGCTTGCCTAGGACTTCTTGGCATTGCCGTGTTAATGATCATGCGCTAGGCCTATCGTCGGAAAGAATGGCCGGCTTTGGGAAAACTCCAAATGCAAAAATGGAAACTGGAGGAGCTGGCTGTAGGCGCAAATCCGGGGGATGGCCGTAAAGGAAATTTTCCCCCTGTAAAAACGCGTTTATGCAATATTTCCCTTGGTTTACGAGCGGTTAAACTCTCAGATTGCTTGAACCATTTGCCCAACCAATTATAACATGAACCCTAATGAAACCCGTTGTGTGAAGTGATTCGAATGAGCGAAACGTCGACCCCTGAAAATGGCGGACCTGAGCAGGAAAATGGCGCAGGTGAGTACGGTGCAGATTCCATCAAAGTGCTGAAGGGCCTGGATGCCGTGCGTAAGCGTCCTGGCATGTATATCGGTGATACTGATGATGGATCCGGCCTGCACCATATGGTCTATGAGGTTGTCGACAACTCCATCGATGAAGCGCTGGCCGGTCATGCCGATTATGTGACTGTGACGCTGAATGCGGATGGCTCTGTCACGGTGACCGATAACGGACGCGGAATCCCGGTAGATATTCACTCGGAAGAGGGAATTTCCGCAGCCGAAGTCATTATGACCCAGCTGCACGCTGGCGGTAAGTTTGACAGCAACTCCTACAAGGTATCCGGCGGTTTGCACGGTGTGGGTGTTTCCGTGGTCAACGCGCTGTCCACCACGCTGGATTTGCGTGTATTCCGGAACGATAAAGAGCACTTCGTTCGCTTCCATCATGGCGAGCCTGAAGCGCCTTTGAAAGTTGTCGGTGACGCTCCGGGTAAGTCCGGTACAGAGGTGACCTTTACTCCCTCTCCCGAGACATTCACCAGGATTGAGTTTGACTACGATACCCTTGAGCACCGCCTGCGCGAGCTGGCCTTCCTCAACTCCGGTGCCCGCATCATCTTGACCGACAACCGTGGTGTCGAGCCTCGCGTCGAAGAGCTCTACTACGAAGGTGGTCTGGAAGCATTCGTTCGGTATCTGGACCGTGCCAAACACCCGCTGATTGAACAGCCGGTTACAATGATGGCCGAAAAAGACGGCATCACTGTAGAAGTAGCCATGTGGTGGAATTCCAGCTATCACGAAAACGTTCTGTGCTTCACAAACAACATCCCACAGCGTGATGGTGGTACGCACCTTGCTGGTTTCCGCGCCGCTCTGACACGTCAGTTGACCGGCTACGCAGATTCATCAGGGATCTTGAAGCGTGAGAAGGTAAACCCAACTGGCGAAGATTGCCGCGAAGGCCTGTCCTGCGTGCTGTCTGTGAAAGTTCCAGATCCGAAGTTCTCCTCCCAGACCAAAGACAAGCTGGTTTCGTCAGAAGTCCGTCCGGTGGTTGAGAACCTTGTTGGTGAGGCGCTCTCCACTTGGCTTGAAGAAAACCCAGCTCCGGCAAAAACCATCGTCTCCAAAGTAGTCGAAGCGGCAAGTGCCCGTGAAGCTGCGCGTAAAGCACGCGAACTCACCCGCCGCAAAGGCGCACTGGATATCGCGTCGCTGCCGGGAAAACTGGCCGACTGTCAGGAGCGCGACGCTTCTAAAGCCGAACTCTTCATAGTGGAGGGTGATTCCGCGGGTGGCTCTGCCAAACAGGGCCGTGACAGATCAAATCAGGCCGTGCTGCCGCTGAAGGGTAAGATCCTGAATGTGGAACGTGCACGCTTCGATAAGATGATCTCTTCGCAGGAAATCGGCACGCTAATTACTGCGCTGGGAACAGGTATCGGCAACGAGGAATTCAACCTCGAAAAGCTCCGTTACCATAAGATCATCATCATGACCGATGCGGACGTCGATGGTGCGCACATTCGTACTCTGTTGTTGACCTTCCTGTTCCGTCAGATGCCGGATCTGATTGAAAACGGCTATGTCTATATTGCACAGCCTCCGCTGTACAAGGTAACGCGCGGCAAGTCCGAGCAGTACCTGAAAGATGAAGCGGCATTTGAAGAATACCTGATCGGCAGTGGTCTGGATGAGACGTCACTCAGCCTTGCAAATGGCGAAGTTCGCATGGGTGAAGACCTGCGCAGCGTCGTTAATGAGGCTCGTGAAATCTCTGATGTTCTTAATGGCCTGCATGCCCGCTACGACAAAGCTGTTGTCGAGCAGGCTGCCATTGCCGGTGCGCTGAATGCCGACAATCTACACAACCATGAAAAAGCCCAGGAAGCTGCTGCTTACATCGCGCGTCGCCTGGACATTCTGGCTGACGAGTTTGAGCGTGGCTGGGAAGGTGAAGCAACTGAAGAGGGTGATCTCATCTTTACCCGTGTTGTGCGCGGCGTGAAAGAAGTCACAACAATCGATGCAGCCCTGCTCGGTTCTGCAGATGCTCGTCGTCTCGCCAACTACTTTAAGCATCTGGATGAAGTCTATCACAAGGCTGCATCCTTGGTGCGCAAAGACAAGTCTGTCGAAATCCGTGGCCCGCAAGCCCTTCTGGAAGCTGTCTATGCGCAAGGTCGCCGCGGCATTTCCATGCAGCGCTACAAGGGGCTGGGCGAGATGAACCCGGAACAGCTTTGGGAAACGACGCTCGATCCGAATGTACGCTCTCTGCTGCAGGTGAAGATCAAAGAAGCGGACGCCGCAGACGACATCTTCACCAAGCTGATGGGCGATGAAGTTGAACCACGTCGCGATTTCATTCAAACCAACGCGTTGTCTGTTGCAAACCTCGACGTTTAAGCAGCGCACGCCTTTGTAAGACATCAAAAAACGAAGAGCCGGACTGCTTCTGCACTCCGGCTTTTTTTCATGCTCGGCCTAGATTGATTATTGAAGATATTAGCCCGAAATGCTTTCAAAGCAATGCTTTGACACCCAGAGGTTAAATAGGAAGCTGACATGGGCGTGTGCCGCGCTCGCAGCTTCTTCAGGCGAGCCATTGCAGTGGGTCTCTATGATCTTAACGTGCTGTTGGTAAACCTCTGCACTATCAAGCGGAACACCTCTGTGAGCCAAGGTCACTCGGTGCATGTGAAGCGTGCATCTCTGTAGAATGGGTTCTAAACCGCGAAGATTTGCCTGCTTGAATAAGGTGTCGTGAAATAGCCGGTCATATGCGCTGCATAAAAATACTTCGTTGTTATCCGCCGCCTGACACATAGCGTCTAGAATCTCGAAAAGTTGGTCGCGCGTTTCTCCAGAAATGTTGGAGGCGATTATACGTCCTGCTGTCTCTTCCAGCTGCATGCGGATCTTAACAATCTCGACAGCTTCGGCACGGCTAATACCTGCAACCCGCGTGTTTTTGTAATCATGCCTCACCACCAAGCCCGATTGTTGCAGTTTTAGCAAGGCCTCACGTACAGTTCCCTGCGCGCAATTACAAGCATCTGCCACGGTCTGCTCAGCAATTGCGTCGCCAGGCTTCAGAGCACCAATGATGATTTGTTCTTCTAGATACCGATAGACAGCGTCACTCTTGCGGCTACTGACAGATGACCAGGGAGAAATTCCAAATCGTGTTATAAGGGAACGGTCCGAGATCGGGTGCAGCATGGCAAAAGCGCTTTTTTTGGATGAGAATGGAGCTAAGCTTTCATCATGCTGATCGCTTCGGCTTTCTCATCATAGGAACATTGTAAGCACGTATAGCGTGTGAACTATGATATATGCAATTATAAAATTTCATGCCCTTGGGGAAGGGCGGAATATTGTGCCATTTGCGAAATCTTCTATTTTATCGAACAGAAGCACGGGTAAATCAGGATAAAAACTCCAAGTTGTTGTTGGATTTATCTCGTTCCGATCAGTGGAACGTACTGGTTTGCTTGCCAGAATAGGTTATGTAGCCAGTTAATTTTTCCACCACAGGAGGAGCATATAGGGGTGCCATATGCTCCTTCGTGGCCCTATCCGGTCAAGATTCTGGCTTGAACATGACAGTTCCCGACGCGTAAGCATAAAGCTTGCCGTCCTCATCGACAATTTCGCCAGCAGCAATACCGGTTTGGCGCGTCATGCTGATCACACGAGCTTCCGCGTAGACAATCTGCCCTCCCTAATGGGACGTATGAATTTGACGTTGAGTCTGATGTTCCGCGGAAATTGAAGAGATCTTTGAGCTTGGTTTGGGCTGCCAGCGAGATGACCGAGTCGAGTGCCGTTGCTGCATAGCCCCCGTGAACGCCGCCATCTGGATTGAGGTGGTCTTTGGTTGGTTCGCATCTAAAGCGAGCCATGCCGTCTTCGATGCAGATAAGGTCCACGTTCATGGTCTTCGCCATAGCTGGCCGAGTCCCCGATTTCTGCATGGCTTTCAGAATATCAAGTCCTGACATTGCTTTTATGTCCATTTTTCAATCCGTCCTATTGAAAATCTTTGAGATAAAACCGTATTCCTACAAATGCCGCTCAGTTATTTGCTGGAAATACGCAGTGAAAATTGAGTTCACGTGAGTATGTGAGCCCTTGGCTAAAGCTTGGTCAGCAGCACCTTGAGATCGTCCCTCTCCCGATCACTCAGCTCTGCAAGAAATTTGGCGTTGGCGTTTTCGGTCAAACTGTCGAGGGTACGCACAACTTTTCGCCCGTGCTTTGTGAGAAAGATCTGTTGCGCGCGCCGGTCCTCCAGACTCACCCTGCGCTCCAGATATCCAGCAGGGCACAACCGGTCCAGTACGCCAGTGAGCGTGGCATTATCAAGTTCGGCAGCTTTGCCCAACCGGGAAGTTGTGCAGCCATCCTGAACCGCAAGGGCTTGCAAAACAATGGATTGCACCGGGGTCAGCCCCAGCGCATCCAATTGCTTCTTATAAAACCGTGCACCACGTCTGGCGCTTCTGGAAAGCAGATAAAAAAATGCAGTCTTTCAAGTGCATGAAAGGTACTCCAGATATTTTGCATACAAATAGTTTGCACACAAAATAAATACGGACAATCGCTACTTTGGAGGGAGGAGGAAGCTACAGCAGAGTGTAGCTCCCAATCAGAATGGCCTACGCGCTTTGCAGGTCTCAAGAGGGCTGAATCAAGCTGGAATGCTTACAAGCGCAAAGGAACGATCACTTTTGCGCATGTCGACCCAGCAAGAGGTCGGGAAGACTACCGTTTGCCCGGTAGCTCTCAATAATCAAATATGGAAAACTAAAGAGCCCGCCACCAACAACGCTCAGAATACCAAAAATCACACCCTTCAAATTCGTACCCTCGCGCCAGCAGACCCAGGCAGCGAGCAGCAGTAGGTGGAATATAAAGTCGGTGTTGAACTGAGCGCGCCATGCATGACCAAGAAGGTCTTGAACTGCAACGGCTGGCCAGTTCGGGCCAAGCACCATAACGGCGTGAACTGTCAGATAAATGATCCAAGTCCAAGCTGCCAAAAGGAGAAGACGAAAGACCTTCATATGCGCAATCCCATAACCTTCGAATTTGATAAGATAAAGTACTTAGGGTGTTCCTTTAGAAGGTCAGAAGATATGCGTCTACCCGTCTTGCTGATATATCATTAAGAGTGATTCCCGAAACCTCTGGGCCGACCATAAGTCTGGAGGTGAAACTTCGAATCGATCGGCCGCGAAGGGCCTGAAACCTGCTGCATGGACTTTGAGCTCACCCAAAGACCCAACGAAGTCAGAGGCGACTTCCAGCTCCTCTGATCTCAGGTATTCCCGAAAATGTTTACAAGTCATCCCGTTGTTTGAGCCGCCTTTTCTCGACCTTCTCCTCTTCAAGGAGCTTCAGTGGGTGGAGCGCAAAGTCCTCTTCACATGCACCTTGCGCTTGATCGCTCTGGCGCGGGCAGCCCGCCTTTTTGTTATACCAACGAACAAGAAGGCAATCGAAAATAGGCACAGACTCAAAGCTACGCTGAGCACGATTGTGGCCATAGCTTCCTCCCAAGATAAGCTAGTTACCTTTCTCATCTTGGGGGCAAATGCTAACTGCTAAAACCGTCAATGTATGCGGGTAGTATTTTAGGGATTGCATAGGCAGCTTGAGTTCTCGGGCAAAGAGGCGTTTTCACACCTGTGATCTCCGACACAGAACTCATCAATGTGCAAATTCCGAGACATGTTTCCAAATGGCAATTAAGGCAGCTCCAGCACGGATAAAGAACCAAGGAACTTTCTAAACTGCCAGACCAGATAAGCTATGGAAATATTGTAAGAAAATAGGCTCCTGAAATTTTATGAGCGACATTTGAATATTGTAACATATTGATAACAAATGTTTTTCATAAATTTATCCGTAATAATTCCTCCTTTTTCCCTCCGAAATATAGCCTCAATTTCCAGAACAATCGCCCCCATCGAACGTAAAAAAACGATCATGTGAACTGTACATGAGGCGCTGTTGGGAGCGGAGCGAACACAGCCGGCAGTCAGATCAAAAGAGTGTTCGTTTTAACGGGAGGGGCCCACGGGGCCGTCTGGACTCTAGCAATACTACTTGCTCCATATGTCCAGATCCTTCCAATAAAACTGAGGGAATAAAATGGACTATCGTGGCACGTATAACGAATTCCGTGATGCACTTCGGGCTTTTGAATCCGGTTGGGACCGCGCGAAATACAATCAGGGCGGAGTTCAGGACGAGCTGCTCAACGAATTAGCAGGCGGCTCGGTGCAAGACTTCTACCCAAACCGCGATAGTTGGGGCGATCTGGATGATGGCCAATGGAATGAAATGTCCTACCGTTCCATGAGTCCATTAGGATTTGTTGGATACCAGTTCGGTGAAGCCCTGCTGATCGACCTGGGCTACTATGATCATGATGTCTTTTACGGCAACGGCTCCGTCTCCAACAGTTGGGATGGCAGCTGGACCGGAAAGAACAACATCCACTCACTCGAAGATTTTATGACACCAGAGGCTCAGGAAGTCGCCATTCAGGAAGCGTTTGGCTACCATCTCCAGATTATTGAAATTGGATTGTCCAACAGCGGTCGGATGCTGGATGACTTCATCGGGCGTGAGTTCACTTACCAACAGGATGACCAGCAAGTCAGCGTAACCCTCACACTGACAGGTATCCTTGCGGCGGCCCACATGCGCGGTGCTTATAGTACTCTTGCGGTCCTGCTTGGCGGCGACGTGTCTCAGGATGAATCCCGCTCCTTAATTCTCCGGTCAATGAAGCAGTTTGGTGCTTATGAAAGCCCGTCCCTTCACGAAATAATCAACTACTTCCAGGACAACCTGACAGGCAAGAAGGACCTGAGCGACTCTCTGCCACACACGGGCGTTCCAAAAGAAGAAGCCGATGTGGTCATCACATGGTCCTATGGCGAACAGAAGATCGTTCATGGCTTCGATACCACGAACGGCGTGATCTTTGTTGACTGGATCAGCTCTGACCAGCTTGAGATCGTCGAGACAACGGATGGTGTGCTCTTCTCAATCCCTTCCAACGGTGGTCAGACCTTGTTGTTGTCCGGTGTGACCTTTGCGGACCTGACAATGACCAACTTCTCCATTCAGGATGCCTCGGCAGCTGGATTGATCCGTGGCCATATTGAGAGCAGCGCACAGTCAGCTGCTCTGGCCGCCTCCGAGAAGGAAAAGGCAGCTGATCTGCATGATGGCCATCATGGCCATGCCGGTGACACTTATAAACTCGGCATGGAGAGTGAAACCCAGGTGATCACAAAGTTCGATTCTTCCTCTGACATGATCCATATTCTGGAAGGTGTTTCAGGAGATCATTTTCAGATCCTTGAAGAAGAGGACCATATACCACGCAAGAACGTCAACATCGTCATTACGGATGGGTTTGGCAAAGCCCTGTCCACCACCACCTTTCAGGATGTGAGGCTCTCCGACCTGTCGCTGGCCAACTTCTCAGTTTCCGAGCAGTCAACCTTTAACGAGGTTGCTGCGGCCATTGGCGAAACCGCAGAACTACTCACGCTGGGTCGCAGCGGCGGGTGTGAGCTTGTCTATAGTAATGATGGCTCGAACCCACCAGAAATCACCGGAACAACAGAACAAGGTGGTTCCAGATTCCGCGCGGATGTGAATGCTGACGATATTGTTGGCTTTAATCCGGAAACGGATGAGCTGGATCTCGAAGGTGCCTCTGCGCACAATCTGACAGTGACCAAAGCACCCTCCGGTGAGATTGTTATCGACACCCCATGGGAATCCAAAGCGCAGATCATTCAAGGTGTCGGCTTTCATGACGTCCAGATCTCAAACTTCGGTATCGTTGAAGATAAGCATCTCCGGCAGGATATTGGAGGCATCGTCTCCTGGGAGCATGGTATGGGCCCACGTGAAGACGACACAGTTTATATCCGGTCCCATGAATACGGCCTACGCGAAGCCATCTCCGACTTTGAGCCGGCAACTATGAAAATCAGTTTTCTGTACTTCGGAATGCGTGAACGTCTGAGCGTTGATGAAACCGCAGATGGTCTGCTGATCTCCACCCAGCCGACAGGGCAAAGCTTCCTGTTTGAAGGCATCTCACTGGAAGATCTGGTTCCAGGCCATCTGGAATTCCATGCCAGTCAGGTAGTGGATGACAACCTGCAAGCCCCCTTTGGTTTCAGCCAGAGTCAGGTGACTATCGTTACCCGTGAGGCATGTTGACCGCCAGAGCGCCCGCCGAGGGGGCAAAAGATGGGCATGAAACGAAAGCGAATGTGTCCGGTCAAACAGCAGCTGTTACCAGATGTCAGGTACCTGACGATGGTGTGGTCGCGTTCACATGGGCGTGGGGTCAAAACCGCGTTATCACCGACTTCAGCCCCGCAGCGCATAAGATCAATATCGGCTGGATCAGCGCAGACCAGATCAGCTTTACCGAGACCGAAGAAGGTCTGTCCATCGCCCTGCCATCAAACGGCGGACAGAACCTCTTGCTGGAAGGGATCTATCTGGACGACCTGAAGGCCGAGAACTTCGAGGTCAAAGACCCATCAGCTTACAGGAAGTACATGATTTGCTCGAAGGTCAGGAAGAACCGTCTGTGGCTGCGGCACCAGCTGAACAACACACGGCTGCGGAGCCTGCCAAAGCAGATCCGGCTGATGATTCCCCGCGTGAGTTCATGTTGGATTGGCATTGGGGGAAGCAGGATGTGCTGCGGGACTTCAACCTTGAAGAAGATACTGTAAACATCCGCTGGCTCAACCACCGCCAGTTCGAGCTGGAACAGACGGAGGATGGCGTCCTGTTCACTCTGCCGGGCAACGGCGGACGGTCCCTTCTGCTCGCTGGCATCACTGTTGCCGAGCTATCAGCTAAAAATGTCCGTGCCAATGACAAAGAGGCACAGGCCAAGATTGACGACTTCCTCGCAAATCCTGAAAGATCGGCAAATCCTAAAACTCCGACAAAGATGAAAAAGCCAGAGGCCGCTGCAGTTTCACGGGCTCCGAAACCAGCTTCTACTCAAGCAGCAGCAACGAATAATGTTGCCGCCAGAACAGGACGAAGAGCAATCGGCGGTGAGACCGTACGCATCGGTTGGGATTGGGCCGCAGAAGAAGTCATTATGAACTTCAATCCTGCAACTGACATCATTGACTTCGGTAACCTGAACCCGTCTCAGGTTCAGATCAAAGAATGCAAAAATGGTGTTGTGATTGAGGTTCTGGACAATGGTGGCCACACCTACACCTTGAACGGCATCACTCTGAAAGATCTGAGTCCGGCAAACTTCGAGGCCAGGGACATCAGAGACCTGGAAATTGGAAAAGACATGGGTGCATACCAGCACCGCTCTTTCGCTCAGGAAAACCGCGTGAGCTGATCGAACAAGGCAGTAAAACAGGTGAGCCCTTCTGGCGTATGTCGGGAGGCTTATTGTTAGGTGCTGAAGCCATGTGAACCGGCCCAAGCACCTGAATTGCCAAGACCACACAAAAATAGGGGCCGAAGCCCCTATTTTCGCTCATTCAAAACAGAGTGTCGTGGTGCTTACCAGCCAGCCTCAACATCACCCATTTCCACATAGATGCTCTTGACCTGAGAGTACTGATCCAGCGCCCACTGGCCGTTTTCACGGCCAATACCGGAGTTCTTGAAGCCACCAAATGGCATCTCGACCGGCGTCAGGTTGTAGTTGTTGATCCAGCAAGTGCCAGCTTCCAACTGATCAATCACGCGGTAAGCCCGCTGAATGTCTTTAGTGAACACGGCAGCAGCCAAACCAAATTCGGTATTGTTGGCACGGCGGACCACATCAGCTTCCACATCAAAGTCCAGCACACACATCACAGGACCGAAGATCTCTTCGCAAGCAATGCGCATGTCGTCTTTGACTTCAGTGAAGATGGTTGGCTCAACAAACAGACCGCGACCAAGACCATCCACCTGCGGACGACCGCCACCAGCGTAAAGAACCGCACCTTCGCTCTGACCAATAGCGATGTAATCCATCACTTTTTCAAGCTGAGCTTTGGAAATAAGCGGGCCAAGCTGCGTGTCTTCGTTCAGCGGGTCACCAATAAGGATTTTCTCGGTCCGCTCTTTCAGGCGCTTCAAGAACTCATCCTTGATGGAAGAATGCACGAACACGCGGGTGCCGTTGGAGCAGATCTGACCGGTGGAGTAGAAGTTTGCGTTCATCGCCGCTGCAACGGCATTGTCGATGTCACTGTCTTCAAAAATCACGATCGGAGATTTGCCGCCCAGCTCAAGGCTCATGTGCTTCAGCTGGGAAGCTGCTTTTTCAGCAACCTTCATGCCGGTTGGCACAGAACCCGTCAGAGAGACCTTGGCAATGTCAGGATGCGACACCAGAGAAGCAGCTGCCTCACGGTTTGCCTGCACCACATTGAACACACCATCCGGCAGACCCGCTTCACGGAAGATCTCGGCCAGCTTGAGCGCGGAAAGGCAAGTCACTTCAGATGGCTTGAAGATCATCGCATTACCAGCTGCCAGAGCCGGAGCAGCTTCCATGCTGCAATCTGGATCGGATAGTTCCACGCGCCAATGCCAAGGCAAATGCCCAATGGCTCGCGTTTGGTCATGGCATAAGAGCCACCCAGATCAATGTGTTCGCCGTTGGACGTTGCAGCAACGCTCGCAAAGTATTCCAGCGCCTCAGCACCGGAAGCAGCATCAGCCACCAGTGTTTCTTGCAGCGGCTTGCCCGTATCAAGCGTTTCTAGCTCGGAAAGCTCGCGGTTGCGCTCACGCATCAAGTCTGCAGCCTTGCGCAGAACGCGGGAGCGTTCAGCAGGCGCCATGGAGCGCCAGATCGCAAAGCCGGTGCGTGCTGCAGCAACGGCTTTGTCGATGATCACCGGTGTTGCGGAGTGAACCCGTGCAATCACCTCCTGCGTTGCAGGATAAAGGCTCAGAATTTCCTCACCCGTCGTATCTTCAACGTAAGTGCCGCCGATGAAGTGAGAACCATCCGGCTGCGCACGCAGGGATGCATTCGTCAGAGTATCTGTTTTTGTCATATCTAAATCCAACACTTAACGTTGTTCGTTTTGCCAGTTCGGGTGTACCCACGCCTGCTTGTCACTGGCCGGAAGCATACCTTTTCCAAGAATGTGGTCTGCAGCCTTCTCACCAACCATGATGGAAGGCGCATTGAGGTTGCCGTTTGTAATCTGCGGGAAGATGGAGCTGTCCGCAACGCGCAACCCTTCAACGCCAATGACACGACATTCACTGTCAACCACAGCACTCTCATCATTTGCATCACCCATCTTACAGGTGCCGCATGGATGGAATGCGCTCTCAACATGTTCCTTGATGAAGGCATTCAGCTGCTCGTCGGTCTCAACGTCACTACCCGGCTGAATCTCCTTGCCGCGATAAGGATCAAACGCCTTCTGGGCAAAGAGCTCACGTGTAAGCCGGATACACTGACGGAAATCTTCCCAGTCGTCCTCATGGCTCATGTAGTTGAACAGAACATTCGGCTGTTCCATTGGGTCTGCAGACTGCAGCGTCACTGCACCGCGAGACTTGGAGCGCATTGGGCCAACATGAACCTGATAACCATGTCCTTCCGCCGCTGCCTGCCCGTCATAACGAACCGCAAATGGCAGGAAGTGGAACTGGATGTCCGGATACTGTACGCCCGCTTTGGAGCGAATGAACCGCAAGTCTCAAAGTGGTTTGTAGAGCCCAGACCGGACTTCGCCAGCTGCCACTGTGCGCCAATCACCCCTTTGGAGAGCAGGTTCCAGTGTTTGTAAAGCGTAATCGGCTGCGTACAGGCCTGCTGGATATAAAGCTCCAGATGGTCCTGAAGGTTCGCACCAACGCCCTTACGGTCCGCAATCACTTCAATGCCCAAAGCAGACAACGCCGCCGCGTCACCGATACCGGAATGCATCAGCAGCTTTGGTGAGTTGATGGAGGATGCAGAGACAACCACTTCACGGGTGCATTTCAGTTCAGTCAGCTTCCCGCCGCGCAGGTACTCCACGCCAACGGCACGCTTGCCTTCCATAAGAATGCGGTTCACATGCGCACCGGAGATGATCTCCAGATTTTCGCGGCCCTTGATCGGCCAGAGATAAGCATTGGCGGCGGACCAACGACGGCCATTGTGCACCGTCATCTCCATTTCGCCAAAGCCTTCCTGACGATAGCCGTTGTAATCCTCGGTGCGAGCGTAACCGGCTTCTTCACCCGCCTGTACAAAGGCTTCGTAAAGCGGGCTCCAGCGTGTACCGCGGGAAACATGCAGCGGGCCGGACTTGCCGCGCCAGCCGTCATCACCAGCCGTCGCATTTTCAAGGCGCTCGAAGTAAGGCAGGACGTCTTGATAGCCCCAGCCTTCTGCTCCCATCTCTTTCCAGGTGTCAAAGTCGCAGGCATTGCCGCGCACATACACCATGCCATTGATGGAGGACGAACCACCAATCACCTTGCCGCGCGGCAAAGCAAGCTTACGTCCGTCCAGATGTGGCTCAGGAGCGCTCTCATAACCCCAGTCATAACGGGACATGTTCATGGGGTAGGACAAGGCAGCAGGCATCTGAATGAACGGACCAATATCCGTGCCTCCAAATTCCAGCAGGATCACCTTGTTTTTAGGGTCTTCTGAAAGGCGGTTCGCCAGTGCGCATCCAGCTGAGCCAGCGCCTACAATAATGAAATCTGCGGTCATGTATTCTCTTGGCTTTCTGCCACTTCTCAGTTTTTATTGTGGGGTATCTGTCGTTTCAAAGCTGTCGAAACATTTCTTTACGTAGTCCTGAACCAGCATCGTGGCTGGCGATCCGTCAGGTCGGTTGGTTGTCAGCACACATTGCAGCCAAAGCCCGTCAATCATGGCGGCTGTGCCTGCTGCTGCCGTATTTGCCGTCTCGCGATCCGTCACGCGCCGATATTCTGAAGTTAGATTCGAAATCAGGCGTCGATGATAGATTTGCAGCAATCGGCGCGTTTCCGGTTCCGTGCGCGCCAAAACATAAAATGCAAACCATGCCGAAATCACCGAAGGCTGAAACTGCTCATCGCTAAAACTAGTATGGATGATCGCGTCGATCCGCTCCACGGGTGTCTTCGCCCGCAATAGCCGCTTCCGGGATTGCTTGCTCAGGTCTTTCAGCAAAAAGCTGATGGTCGCGTTGAACACACCTGCTTTCGAGCCGAAATAGTGATGCGGTAACCCCGTTGAAATACCGGCGTTCTTGGCGATGTCTGCCATTGTGGTCGCAGCATACCCCTTCTCATGGATCGCTTTGATCGTCCCCATGATGATCGAGGTTTTGCGTTCCTCTACCATTCCAACTTTAGGCATCTGCGCTCGACTAGCTCCAAAATTATTTTTATTGAACGTTCAATCAATAAAAATAGTTCATATAACATTTTTTGTGTTTTGAAAAGTATTGCGCTTAGATTTATCGTAATTATTATCATGAGCATAGCTTGCCTTTAGTCCTTCTGGGCTTTATTAGCTAAGGACATCAAAGGAATTTGAAGTTTCAATTATCTTCTGGAAGCTGGCCGGTGTGAAAATTCTCGGCGTTTCTATGGTTATATTGAAAATATACATAAATCAGGGAGATTTACATGGGCGTTACTAAGGGCCTTACAAAGAGACTTGCTACTTCTGCTTCAGTATTCTTACTCATTACTGGGTCAGCTCTCGCCGCAGAAGCGGATGCCTGTAAAACCGTACGCTTCTCCGACGTGGGCTGGACTGACATCACAGCAACCACAGCAGCTGCAACATCAGTTCTGGATGCAATCGGCTACGAGACAAATGTAAAAGTACTTTCTGTACCAGTTACTTATGCGTCTCTTGCAAATAACGATCTTGATGTATTCCTCGGCAACTGGATGCCAACAATGGAAGCTGATATCGCGAAGTATCGCGAAGCCGGCACCGTTGATACTGTGCAAACCAACCTGACTGGCGCTAAGTATACTTTGGCTGTTCCTAAGTATACATACGAAAAAGGCCTTAAGGACTTTGCTGACATCGCAAAATTCTCTAAGGAGCTTGATGGTGAGATCTACGGTATTGAGGCAGGTAACGACGGCAACCGTCTGATCCTCGACATGATCGAGCAGGATGCATTCGGCCTCGACGACTTCGACATTGTTGAATCATCCGAAGCTGGCATGCTGTCTCAGGTTGCGCGTAAAACCCGCCGGAACGAGGACATCGTCTTCCTCGGTTGGGCTCCGCATCCAATGAATTCCAACTTTGAGTTGGAGTACCTCTCCGGTGGTGATGACTTCTTCGGTCCAAACTTTGGCGGTGCAGACGTTCGTACGAACACCCGCGCTGGCTACGCTAGCGAATGCGCCAACGTGGGTCAGTTCCTTCAGAATCTCACCTTCTCTCTGGAGATGGAAAACGAGATTATGAATGCAATTCTGAACGAAGGTGACGAGCCAACCGACGCTGCAAAAGCATGGATCAAGAAAAACCCTGAATCTCTTGATAAATGGTTGGACGGCGTAACCACCTTTGACGGAAAAGACGGCCTGTCCGCAGCAAAGTCTGCATTCGGCCTCTAAGCGTCATTACCAAAGATATCCTGAGGGGCGGATGCGATACACTCGCACTCTGCCTCTCAGCGTTTAGTTCCGGAGCTTTCCGACAGCCGGAATATCCAATTTGCAGCTGGGGTTGCTGTTTGTCGGTACGAAATATCCTGCGATCCGCCAGAACCAGGTTCAGGGCGTGAGCGCGTAAACATACAATAACAAAATCTGAGGTTTCCCGTGGAGTGGCTAACAGAGCACAAACTACCCATCGGCAGTTGGGCCAGGTGGGGAGTTGATTGGCTCACCGACAACGCAAGTGGTTTTTTTCGATGCAATCTCCGTTGCAATTGAATGGCTTATTGACAATGTACTTTGGCTCTTGCAAGCCCCTCACCCGCTCGGTGTTGTTATCATTGCCACCGGACTGGCCTTTGTTGTCAGAAGGTCCATCCCCTTTACACTGTTTGTTGCACTGAGCCTGCTGCTCATCATCAACCAGGGCTACTGGGATGAGACCACAGAAACGCTGGCGCTAATTCTCAGCTCTACGTTCGTCTGTATGCTGATCGGTGTTCCGGTCGGTGTTTATTCCGCCCATCACCCAAGTTCTTCTCCTGGGTGCGCCCGGTGCTGGATCTGATGCAGACAATCCCGACGTTTGTGTACCTGATCCCTGCCCTGATCCTTTTTGGTCTTGGTGTGGTTCCGGGTTTGATCTCTACCGTCGTGTTCGCTCTGCCTGCCTCAATCCGTCTGACCCAGATTGGCGTTGCTTCCACTCCGAAGCACCTTCTGGAAGCAGGTGAAGCGTTTGGTGCCACCTATTGGCAAAAGCTCTTCAAGATCGAGCTGCCATACGCGCTGCCAAATATCATGGTTGGCCTGACGCAAACCATCATGTTGTCGCTCTCCATGGTCGTGATCGCTGCCCTTGTTGGCGCGGATGGTCTTGGTGTGCCAACACTTCGTGCGTTGAACACAGTGAACATCGCCAGAGGCTTTGAAGTTGGTATCGCAATCGTTCTGATCGCTATCGTGCTTGACCGTTTCTTCAAAAAAACCAGAAGAAAAGGGTGGCAAATAATGACCAATCCCGTCGTTTCCTTCAAAAACCTGTCCATCGTATTTGGTGATAAACCGACTGCGGCCTTGCCCCTGATTGATGCCGGCAAGAACCGTGCTGAAATTCAGGAGCAAACCGGCCAGCTGGTTGGCGTCGCCAACGCCACCTTTGACATCCAGCAGGGCGAGCTTCTCGTTCTCATGGGCCTGTCCGGTTCTGGTAAATCCACCCTGCTCCGCGCCATCAACGGCCTCAACAAGGTCTGCCGTGGTGAAGTGCTCGTCTCTGATAAGGACGAGCAGGTGAACCCATCCACATGCTCTTCCTCGCGCCTGCGCAAACTGCGCCGTGAACGTGTTGCGATGGTATTCCAGCAGTTCGGCCTGCTGCCATGGCGCACGGTCCGTGACAATGTCGGCTTTGGGCTGGAACTCTCTGGTGTTCCAAAGGCCAAGCGTCTGGAGCAAGTTGAAGAACAGTTGGAACTCGTCGGCCTTGGTGGCTGGGGTGACAAATACGTGCACGAGCTGTCTGGCGGTATGCAGCAGCGTGTCGGTCTGGCGCGTGCATTCGCAACAGACGCACCAATCTTGCTCATGGACGAGCCGTTCTCCGCACTGGACCCCCTCATCCGCAGTCACTTGCAGGATGAGCTGCTGGACCTTCAGGAAAAGCTGCACAGAACCATCGTGTTCGTGAGCCATGACCTTGATGAAGCTGCCAAGATCGGCAACCGCATCGCCATCATGGAAGGCGGTCATGTGGTTCAGATCGGTACGCCACAGGAGATCGTGAAGAACCCGGTGGATGAGTACGTTGAATCCTTCGTTGCTCACATGAACCCGCTCAACGTTCTGCATGCCGAAGATATCATGTCAGATCTCAGTGCTGTCAGCCCCGATCTGGTCGCAGGGATCGAGCAGATGCCAAGATGCACTGCAAAGCAGGCCATCCGTAAGGTGATTGAGATGAAGCGCAGCAGCGCTGGCCCAATCGCCGTTTACCGCGGAGACCGCGTCGTCGGCATCATTCGCGAGCAGGAAATCATGGACTGCTTCGTCTAGCACCAACAAGAATTAACGATTCTATCAACAGGCGCCCTATAAAAAGTGCGCCTGTTTTTGTTCGCAAAAGAAATTCTCATGCATTCGCTCTGCCGGGGCGGCAGGATTACTATTCTTTCCACCACGCAGGAAGTGGTAGAGGTGCCCGATGAACTTGCGGCGCAGTGTTGGGGCAGAGAAATGCTGGAACACGCAAATGTGGACGCTACCGGCCTTGCAAGTTTCCTTGAAAAGATTGCTGCAAGGCAAGGCAGAGAGGAGGCTGCAATCTCACAGGCCCTCGGGTTTCTCGCTAGTCACCCCCCAACACAAGAGCGTGTCGACACACTAACCCAAATCGCCGACCCAAACGCCGCAAAAACACCAGTCCTCCCCCAGTGGCAATGGGAAAGCCTAAAAAATATCTGTTCGGATACCGTAGAAGTAAACGCCTAACAGCGCTGCTGGCTTGGAATGATGAGTGCGCAGGCGTTCCACTCGACTTAGTCTGAGGAGGCAATGAGACGCGACCTGGGCCCTCATTCACGAGGCGGTGCAGATGATTTACTCATCAGCTGATCTTCATAGGCTTTCGCCACACGGACAAATCGCGAGTATGCGTGATTGTAGGCAATGATGAGCCCCCACCAGCCATAAACAAAACTCCGTCTGATGACATAGCTCTTCAGAAAGGCGAGCGGGAATTCTGTCAGGAGCCGGAACCTTGTAATTGTCCGTCCGTGCGAAACCATGTCCTGAACTTGCATGTCGGAGTACCGGTTAAGCTTTTCGACCACAAACTGAATGGATCGCTGAGATCGGTGGCTAATCTTCCCCATTAATTTGGCTGTTTGGGCACCAGCAAAGGGCCTTACCGTGTCATGCACCGTTGAAACAGCAAAGCGCCCGTACTCTTTGTGGTAGAGGCGATACTGCCAGTACCCATAGGCCCATTTTGCGGGGCGAGTTTCGTGCGCAAACACGTTCACAATGTGCACTTTATAGATATCGTCTGGTGGTGCCGGATCGAAGAGTTGCGTAATTTCCTTCGCAAGCTCGGGGGTAACCTCTTCATCAGCGTCAATGTTTAAAAGCCAAAGATTCTGGCACTGGTCTTCCGCAAAGCGCTTTTGTTTTCCGTAACCATCCCACTGATTGAAGAAAACTTTAGCCCCGGCAGCTTCTGCAACCGCTACTGTGCGATCCGTTGAGCCGGAATCGACAACAATGACCTCATCAACCCATTCTTTGACACTGTTGATGGCTGATAAAACCCTGTCTTCCTCATTTTTTTGCAATAATAAACGCAGATACCGGCACTTTCTTCACTGGGATGCTCTTTTGTATAAACTCTGCCTATAGACTGAATTTATACAAGTACCGACGATAACTTATTGCGAATGACTTTGATAAAATACATATGCTTCCGAAATAAGAACTGCTCGTCGTGATCGAAAAGTCGGATAATTCAAGAATTTACTTTGGTCACCGAGAAGAGAACTTAAGATTTTCTGGTAAGTGCGCGGGTCTGAGCTGTAGCTCTCTTACCTTTGGCTGCTCTTTGGTGCCTAAGGCAAGGAAGCTCCAATGTATTTTGGTGTGGCCCACGATTTGGCACGTTTTTCATGCCTTATTTGCCTTAGCACATCACGTAAATCCCTGCGTCGCTTCTTGCGTGGATGAAGTTTTGAAAGCAAGATGTAAAACCATAGGTGGCGCTGCATCTTTTTTTTTCTGCTAATCAGTTGGTAGCAGCGCTGAGAAAACGGCGAGCGCTTAACGTAGCGAAGATAGTCCTCTGGCTGCTCCATCCGGTTCCAGACTTTTACCGGATGACCTGCATAATGCACGATTTTGGGGTCATCAATGGCACGCACTAAAGCATCCTCGCCATGTGTTTCCAGAAGCATTTGCCAATCTGCCGTGGTTGTTGGCGCTCCATACAACAGCCGTTCCAATACACAATAGTCTATCGCGATTGGTTTGATCTTAGAAAAAGTAAGATTCATCAGCTCCAGATCAAACATCCCGAGCTGGTCGCCATACTGGTCTACCAGTTCAACCACCTTGCCGCAGAGCTTGTCCGCCAGAATAGCGGGCGTATTGAAAATAATCAGCCTGACATAAAGACGTGTTCGTTTTTGAAACCATCCAGCCGTTGATGCACGCGGAAGGTTTGCTCCATTGTCTCCGCTGGAACCGCCGCAATATAATGCCCCTTCATGTCTTCGCTAAACAACGAGGTCAGATCGCATTTGAACTGAACGTCTACATCGGAATAAATGACCTTCTCGAACTGGGGAAACAGCTTGGGAATAAACAGCCGCGCGTAGACGATTAGGGGCCATTTTTTTTGAGGAGGGCGCACCGGCAATAATATCTTGCTGAAGAAAGTGGAACTCAAGTTGGTGGGTTGTCCCTGCAACAGATTGCGCTAGCTTGTCTTGCGTGTCTGTAGGTAGGCCATCGTGCAGAACAATGATGTTATAGCGCGTTGTCGGCTTGGCGGCTTGCACCAGCGACGCAATAGCGATGGAGCCAGGCAAGGCAAAGCCGTCATCAAATGCAAAGACGATAGGTATGCTAGTGTCTCGTTGCATTCTTCAAACTTTCCAAAGCACGGGCCTTTTTCTCTTCAAACAGCTTGAAGAGCTCAGATTGCATGGCGCTGTAGGCCTCCTCTGACATGTTGGCAGCCTGCATCAAGGCATCTTCCAGCCCGCCAGCGGGATAGACAACTGCGTTTTCTGCCGTAAAGCCATAACAGCCGGCAAAAGCCTCCTCAATGATCATAGGACGGTTAAAACCCAGCGAGAGCTGGGCGTTGCCTGAAGATTTTGAGTAATCCTTTCGCAGAAACGCGCGATCGGTTTCTTCTTCACTACTCAGGAGAGCGAGTATGAAACGGCTGGACCGAATCTCTTCAAAAAGGACATCATACCCCTTGTCTGCCTGACAGCGAACGTTGGGCAAAAGGTCTGGCGGAACCAATTGCTGTGTTCGGGCGACGAGCGTAAGCTGAGCTTCCGGGTGTATTTTCCGCAAGGCTCTGAATGCGTCATAGAGGATTTGTTTGTTGCGCATTCCAACAGAAATGTACCGGAGTTTGTCGTCTTTTGGTTCCGTTTTCTGGTCGCTTGAACGACAAAAGTAACTGGCGTTCACTTCCCTGACACCCTCTTCAGAACTGAAATTGTTCAGTAAGAAGGCCCGTTGTCTTTTGAAAAGGTTGCCTATTTCCGGCCTCCTGTCCTCCGTCAGTGTGTGGAGGATCCCGCACACCCTTTCTGCAAAATGCGGGTTACCTTTGCAGTATCTTTTCAGGGAAAACGTACGGAAAATGAGTGTCGTCAAGAAATAGCTATCGACTTTTAAATTTCCGTATCTGAAGACCCGATTGAAGAAGATCTCATCCAGTGGAAGCACGGTCACGTTTGGGTGGGTAACGATTGCACCTTCCAGACGCTTGTATTGCTTCGGGGAGACAAGAACCAAAATTCTTTGGAACCCTAAGTCCACATAGTAGTTTATCATCCCAAGGAGGACCTCTCCATGGAAGTCAGTAGGTTCTGCTATAATAGCGCTCCGCTCTCCTTCCAGCAGCGCCATCTTACGCAGCTTTGAAAGAGAGGCTAAGCTCTGCGGAGAAATGAAAACCCTACAATAGTGATAGGCGAACTCGCGGCGGCTCTGCGGATCGGCAATAAACAAATAGGAAATGGCCCTCAGCGGGAAAGAGACCAGTTTTTCTTTGAAAGTAAGCCGGTGGAGCATGAATGCGTTTCCTAGTCTGGTTCTCAGGGCCTGTGGCAATTTTCAACAATGATCTGACGGATCGTATCCAGCTGGTTTGCCCGCACCTCTACGTTGTGGTGTGCGCGCGTGAACTCAAAGCCGGACGCAGCAAGGCTCGTCAGGCGATCAGGTGCGCCAATGAGATCGTTCAGAGCGCTGGTAATATCCGTAGCCGTCACGTTTTTCAGGTAGATTGCATGATCGCCGCTCGCCTCTCGCAGCCCGCCACGTCCAGAAGAAATGACCGCACATCCTGCTGCATGGGCTTCGATGGCAGCAAGGCCAAATGCTCATGCCAAACCGAAGGTACCACAGCGATTTTACTCCGTTGGAGCACACGCTTGACCGCTGACAAAGGAAGGTCGCGATGGAGAATGCATCGATCGCCAAACGGTGCGAGGCAGCTGGTGACTTCTTCCGTCCACCCTTTGTATTTTTCCCAGCACCCAAGAGCCAGTTCTGCCTTCCAGGAAGGATTGTCCTCCAGGACTGACACAAGGGCCTCCGCCAACTGCGCGACCCCCTTTTCCGGGGTGGCCCGGCCTGCGAACGCAATGATATTCTCCTTGGGAATATCGGGGGCGGCCCATTGCTCCAGTGCGATGGGGTTTGGCACCGCAAAGCTGCTTTCCCTGAACTTGGGAAAGGCCCTTGTAAAGGTGCGCCGCGCGAAGTCACTTACGAATATGTGCGCATCAAATGCGTTGTAGCGGCGCTGGTAACGCCACTTTGTGATGAAGTTGCTTGGCCTTTTGACCACGTTGTGACGGTAAAAGGCGCTCGGAATAGCGCCAAGGCGTGAGGCTAATTGATAACCACTCGGCGCGTGCTGATGGATCTCCAGAAAGTCTGGCCTAAGATCTTCCAGCACAGCACGAATGGCTTTATACCGGGCTGCTTTGCTGTGGTAAGCAGGCACCTGAATGGTGTGAAAGTCCGTGCCCACATCAGCCCCTTCATCACACAAAATGCTCATGGACCCAAGAAAGCGGCTTGCGCTGTTGATTGTCCTGACAACAGTCTCAATCGAGTTGGGCTTTTTTTTGGTCGAAGGTAAACCTGGGCGGAAGAATTACGGCGATTTTCATTGCCTCTGCCATACCGCGGGTGCTTTTCTGCACCTCTTGCTTTAATTGAGTTAAGTTATGTCAATTAACTGAAGGCAAGTATTGCATGTTTTCCACAAGAAAACAACCGGAGGGGTTGCTGCAAAAGTAGCGCATAAGTTCCTCCTCTTCCTGCGTTCTCCTTTATCACAGTTTGAGAGGCCCCTCCCGCTATGACAGCTTGCCAAAATCGAAAGACCTTCAAAATCCAACTTGCGAAAAGACGCGCAAACGACGTCCCTATTTCCGGAACACTCTATACTCTACAAAGTCATTGAGATAAATGGTGCACCCGGCAGGATTCGAACCTGCGGCCTCTGCCTTAGGAGGGCAGTTGTCAGAATAGACAGGTCTAGTCAGAATATGAATTACTTTATATAATTCAATGTATTGTATAGACATGGCCGGACATGACTTCTCATTTATACTCAAATTTCTGGTGGCTATGTGGTGGCTATATTATTTTTCTGGTGGCTATGTGGTGGCTATATTATTTTTCTGGTGGCTATATGGTGACTGGGATTCCCTAGCAGATATAGAGAAACATATGAATACAATCAGAATTAGAAAACAAAAATTGACCGTGAATATTGTCAGCAACTTAGAAAGTGAAGCCAAAGAGTACCGCTACTGGGACACGGAGGTTACCGGTCTGCATGTTCGGGTTTCTCCTTTGGGGAACAAGAGATACTATTTTAAAGCACGACTACCTGATGGAAAACAAACAGAAGTTAAATTGGGGAACACCAATAAACTTACATTGAGAGCTGCCCGAGACGCTGCTCGCGAAATCTATGTTAGTATTTTAAAAGGTAACAATCCAAATAAAAACAAGCAAAAAGAACGCACTTCAATGACCGTTAAAGAGCTGTGCGACAAATACCAAAGAGAAGGAATTGGAACCAAAAAGCCGTCAACCATCGCCACAGATAAAGGTCGAATTGAGGGGTATATCATTTATTTACTTGGCAATAAGCGCGTTAAGGATCTTACTAAAAATGATATTCAGAACTTCATGAATGACGTCAAAGACGGGAGGTCCTCACCAAAAAGTAATGGAACTGGAGGCAAAGGAACCGCCACTCGAACTGTAAGATTGCTCGGGGGCATTCTAACCTTCGCTGTTGAACTTGGTGTAATAGATAAAAATCCTACTTTAGGTGTTAAAAAAATTCGCAGATAGGAAATGTGAAAGGCGACTATTAAACAGTGAGTTGCCTAATTTTAACAATCTACTTAAGAGCTTAGAGAAAAATGGACATAACCCTTATGCGATAGACCAGATCAAAATTCTTTTGCTAACAGGTTGTCGCAAGTCGGAAATTGTCAATCTCAAGTGGAGTGAGGTTGATAATGAAAAATAACTTCTCAGATTACACGATGGTAAAACTGGCGCAAGAATTGTGCATATTGGAGTTACGGCATTAACGCTCATAATGAACAATGAAAGCACCAGCGAAGGAATTTATGTTTTTCCGGGATTTAAGGACAGGGCAGCTACCTACAAAGGGCTGGATAGTTTTTGGAAGCGCAATATTCAACCAAATGGATTTGCGGACTTAAGAATTCACGATCTTAGGCACACCTTTGCCAGTATCGCGGCAGATAAAGGCTCAGTACCGACCAAATAGCGAAACAGTTAGGGCATGATGACTTCAGAACTACTCAGAGGTACACCCACACTTCTGAAGATCCTTTAGCATTAGCAGTCAACAATATTGATTTATTTATCGCAAATAATTAGAAAAACTTATATTATTCACTAGATTTTTTTGGTTAATTTGTGTTAATAATTGTAAGATTATATTATGTATTCCGTGATCCCAAAAACACTTTTAAAAAGGGGATCTATATGTTCCTTAACACAAGCGAGGCTGCCGCTTTTTGCAGAGTCTCAACAAAAACCCTTGAACGTCACAGAACTAATGGTACTGGGCCAGCTTTCACGCGGATTGGCGGACGAATCATATACAAAGAGCAATCTTTGATTGATTGGGCAAACGCCAATACTTTCAAGGCTACTTGCGAGTATAAATAGAAGAGTAGATTGTTTCTACCTGATTGAAAGCGCGTTCGCGAATTTGCTACATATAATGGCGCTTTCTCTTCATCAATAAAATCGCAGCAGACCGCTAAACTCCATAGCGTTTATCCTTGTGTAAACTTTGGACTGCAGCAAGTGAGCGCAGCTTTGTAAAAAGCTACCTCCCCCTGAATTGTATTAAGATATTGAAATATATAATTAATTCAATTTTGGATTCCATTTGAACCGCAATTCCATTGCCATTTGTTTTTTAGATTTTTCTAAAGGCAGGCGATAGCTATTGTCAAAATACATATAACTTACAATTTAAAGAAAGTTAAAACATACGATAATGATTTCTACCGAAATGCAAATAGAAACAATGAGAGAGTGGAGCAACCGACAAATTATCATCAACAATGATGCTTACAATATATCGTTTTTTAAGAGGAAATACTTGTTCGATAAAGAAAAATATTCAAAAGTAAACACTAATAGCAAATATGAATTTCTTCAGTGCACACGTTTCATTACGATAGACTTTACGGATAAAATGGTTGCTCCGGAGAATGCTCGGTTCAACCAAGAGAAGATCAAAAGATCTCTTGATTACATTTATAACCGCATAGTTGAGGAAACTTGCGGTAAAGAAAAAAAATATCTCAAAGGCGTGAATATATAAACCCTTTGGTTGGTTCAGTATCGATTGCGCCGGAAGCAAGTATAAAAGCCATACCAGCATCGGTGACCTCGGAAACAACGCCCATCTTCATGGAATTCTATTGTTGCATCCGTCGAAAATTGCCCGATTTGATCAGGTTGAACAAAAAGGTTTCTTTAAAGAGCTGGCAAGGGAGATGTCGTCAATAGCGACAATTGATGTTCAAACCCCTGAAAAAAATTGAAAAAGTTCAGAGTTATATAAGCAAGTTTAGCCGCAACTATATGACTGATCTTCAACACGGTGATCTATTGGAATTTTGTTTTCCTGATATCAATAGCCCGCTTGTGAAAAGATATATGAAATTGGAAATCCCAAGTGACCGTGATGCGACCTTAGTGGGAAAACGTAATGAATATTTGCGTCTGATCGTGGGGTGCCTTGAAACTAACGAACATCGTGGGCCAAAAAGACAATGTGTTAAACGGCTTTTAAAGGGGCTGAGCGGCTGTGACGCTGTCTTGACTGATGAATGCCATGAGTTCATCAAAGCGGCATCTATGGCCGTTGAAAATTGTTTAGAATGGCGTCCCACTGGTCCGAACCAGAGTAAAGTTGACGATGAACTCCGCAAGTTCCTGGTGAATATGAAATCGGGATTGCATATTGGCGTTGGCAAAGGCGAAATGCTTCATCGGCTTTCTTTGGTTGATCGTTGTTCTTATCAACTGAGTTCAGAACAAAAAAACCTTATTGCAGGCAGCCAGCCAAGCGATTGAAACGCAATCGGTTTGGAATTGTGAGTAGAAAGCGGCTGAAAAAGTAACAAGGAGATAGAGGCAATGTCGATAAAAATGAAGATCAACCACAGGCTTGATGAATTGGAGAAGCTTTTGAAGACCCAGGGTCATTTAGGAGAACAAAAGCAAGAAATTGACGAACTCATTGCCTCTATCACCAAATTTACTTCGGTGCTTTCGCAGGAATAGCGTGATTTTATCAATGCCGTCAAGTTTGCCGTCGAAAGACAAACACCTTGGCGGTAACGCCTTAATCACGACAATAGTTTTGATGGATCGCCAGCGCTAATTCCTGATCAATTTCGCTATATGTATACGTATTGTCGATAACAGAAATTTCAAAGAGACGGTCTGTTTTTGGGAAATATAGGGTTGGTACCGAAGTCGAACAATACAGAACGGCTGGTCCTGAAAACTCGGCAAATTTGCCTTCTCCTACAATCTCAATAGGGATCAGATTACGCATCTGTTCCATTGGATGAGGATTACCCCGGTTAACCGATAAGAGGCTGCCATCGCTCATTTTTTTGCTTGGCTAAGCTTTCGTTTTCTATGAGATTGTCTGCTTCGTCGTAACTAAAAACACCAAAATTACCCACACAGACAGCATACCAGATTTCATGTTCAAGTTGGGTCGCGGAAGGAGGATCAGTATAAAGATCTATTTCAAACGTGGTTTCAAAAGGCGTCACCACGTGCGGCATGGTGTTGTTACAATTTACGATATATTCTCTAACGGATACAGTTCCATCATTCCCAATCTTCTTGATGTTCGCTATCCAGCTTTCTCCAAGACGCAAATCTTCTTTTGAGACAAAATAAGCCTGATAGTAACCACCCATATTGCCACCGGCAGCAATAAACCGGTCTGCATATGATGCACTTATAGCTCCGAGCGTAAGACTGGAACTAATAACAACGCTGATAAGTAACCGATGGTCTTTTGATCTCATTTTTGCTCACTGACGTAATTTCGAATTGGGCGCGATAGCTTTCACCTTCGCCTTCGCAGATGGTCGATAATTCGTAGGTATTGCCTTGTCTATTTACCGAGCGGATCCGGCAATCGAATTCATAGCCTTCAATAAGATCAGGTTTGATTTTTAAGATCATCTCATGGGAATAGTCTTCCAATGCTTTACAAGGAACACCCTGCGCAACCCAACCGCCCACGAGCGGGGATATATCGTCAGCTGTAG
Source organism: Pseudovibrio sp. JCM 19062 (assembly GCA_001310715.1). The sequence continues at coordinate 59,727 of BAXV01000001.1, read as the reverse complement.
CGATTGTAGCTGAGGAAAGGAGTATGGAAACTATTCCCGCAAACCGTGTGATCATTATCAACTCCAGAAGGTTTGACCGCTTTTCCGTATTACAGAGAAAAAAACATTCAGAAATTGTAGAAGGATAACTTGAAATTACATTTTTGATTAATAATGAGCTAATTTGCTGTCCGAGTAAGTCTATGAAAATCCTGAGCCTCTCCCGGCACAGTTGTGCTACCGGAATACCGTTTTTGCCCTGCTTCAATATTGCAATGATCTGCGCATCGCTGAAACGAAATTTCTTCATAAAATCAGACTTAATAGAAGGGGGCAGAACAATTTAGAACCCAACTTGCAGAGCTCTTGCAAGTTGATAAAGAGGCAGTCAGTCGGGCGATTGAGGATTTTAAATCTGATGCTCTTGCCAAAGACAAAGCTGCATATGCAAGCACATTCAAACCCCACGCAATTGTCTTGAGTGAACGAACTGTACCGCAGCCGATTTTTGTTGCTGCTCTAGGTGGATTTGCCAAACAGCGCCAGATCGATTTTGAAGAAGGTTCCAGCTCAACTTCTTATGTGAAGCAGGTGCTAGAGATTGTTCCTGACAAAATCCCCTCATTTGGCAAGACGTTCGGATTTGTCATCAACTATTCAATAGACTACGCAGTGCGTTTTGACCTTCGCGGTAACCCAAGTGAGGAGCTTGACGCGGCTGTTCATCTTGGTGCGGCCTTAGCTTCAATCAATGGCCGCCCGATTACTTCTTATTCGTTCAGTGCCTATCTAAAATCAAAATAATTTTAGGGCAGCTCTGCATACACCCGTTCAATGTCATCGATGATTAACTCAGCAAAATTTAGGTGTTCTCGTGGACTTTGCATTGGCGCAGTACGTTTCACTCGTCAGCTGGATACTCTTATCGAACGCTTTGGAAAGGTAATCTTCCATTAATGGGGGATTACCACATGGCACTCTAGATTTTGCGATGGAGGCTATGACAGCATCGAGAAAACTGAAAGTTGGGGGCGGTTAATCCATGAGCAAGTTAGAGTCACTGCGTGTAGGAGCATTAGTCAAAGGTATTGTTCCTTCCCAAAATGTCGAGATTGTTTCTCTAGATTGGATCGGAAACCAAGCACTAAATATAGTATATCGTGACACCGCTGGGCAGGTCCGTGAAAGAACAGTTTATCGGGAAGAAGAAACTAACATAGAGTTGCGCCAAAATGGACGACAATGGTCATTTGATGCTCCTGCTGACATGGCCCGTCTTGTAACCGAAGCCAATCGTATAAAGCTGGCACACTACTTTGATCCATATTTAGCTATCCATACAAGTATCGTTGATCCTTTGCCGCATCAAATATCGGCAGTATATCAGGAGATGTTATCTAGACAGCCGCTTAGGTTCTTGCTCGCGGATGACCCCGGCGCAGGCAAAACCATTATGGCAGGCCTATTGGTAAAGGAACTTATCGCCAGAGGTGATTTAGAACGCTGCCTTATCGTAGCACCTGGAAGCCTTGTTGAACAATGGCAAGATGAGCTAGGAGAAAAATTTGGGCTTGAGTTTGATATCTTGACTCGCGACATGATCGAAACATCCCGTTCAGGAAACCCATTTGACGACAGAAATCACCTAATTGTTCGGGTGGATGTCCTGGCAAGAAATGAAGAGCTACAGCAAAAATTAATGGCATCCACTGAATGGGATCTCACAATTTGCGACGAAGCCCATCGTATGTCAGCGACTTATTTCGGCGGTGATGTAAAATACACCAAACGCTACCAACTCGGACAGAAACTGGGTCAAGCTTGTCGCCATTTTCTGCTGATGTCTGCAACGCCGCACAATGGTAAAGAGGAAGATTTCCAACTTTTCATGGCATTACTGGACGGAGACCGCTTCGAAGGTCGTTTCCGCGATGGCGTTCATTTTGCTGATACAGCCGATATGATGCGCAGATTAACCAAGGAAGAGCTACTTCGCTTTGACGGCCGCCCACTTTTTCCCGAAAGGTGCGCCTATACTGTAAAATACGATCTTTCAGATCTAGAAGCACAGCTTTACGCCGCAGTTACTGACTACGTCAGAACAGAAATGAACCGCGTCCAACGCTTTGCTGACACAGATGGTCGCAAGCGTAATAATGTTGGCTTCGCATTACAGATACTTCAACGCCGATTAGCCTCCTCTCCTGCTGCAATTTATAAGTCTTTGAAACGAAGACGGGAAAGGCTGGAAAACGATCTTGCCGAAGCAAAACTCGGCCAAAGAGGGAAAGGAGCAACCTCTCATGGCGGTTATGATATCGATGACAGGCTTGATAATTTGGAGGAATTTGACCAGCAAGAAGTCGACGCATTTGAGGAGCAAATTGCAACCGGGGCAACTTCGGCAGAAACGATAGAACAGCTTGCTCTAGAAGTTGAAACGCTCCGCAATCTGGAAGCTATGGCACTGAAAGTTTATAGCTCTGGTACTGATACCAAGTGGACGCAGCTTAACCGCATACTTGATGATGAGTTAATGCGGGACGGTGAAGGAAATCAGCGCAAACTTATTATTTTTACAGAACCCAAAGATACGCTGTTTTATTTACTTGAAAAAGTTCGCACTCGTCTTGGGCGCCCTGAAGCAGTCGATGTAATTTACGGCGGTGTGACGCGCGAAGAACGTCGCAAAGTTGTCGAACGGTTCATGCAAGATAAAGACTTGCGCGTGCTCATCGCGAATGATGCAGCCGGGGAAGGCGTAAATCTCCAGCGTGGTCACTTGATGGTAAATTATGACCTTCCATGGAACCCAAATAAAATTGAACAACGGTTCGGCCGTATTCACCGTATTGGTCAAACTGAAGTTTGCCACCTTTGGAACCTTGTCGCAGCCGATACACGCGAAGGTGAAGTTTATTCGCGTCTCCTGGAAAAATTAGAAGCTGCCAGAGAGGCATTGGGTGGCCGGGTATACGATGTATTGGGAGAATTGTTTGAAGGCGTAGCCTTGAAGGACTTGCTTATTGACGCAATCCAATATGGCGAACAAGAAGACGTAAAAGCAAAACTTATGCAAGCGGTTGACGGTGCCGTTGAACAAGATCATTTAGTTGAATTGCTTCAAAGAAGAGCATTGACCAATGACACGATGCCGGAAGCAAAGGTTGAAGAACTCCGGTTGGAAATGGAAAAATCGCAAGCCCAACGCCTGCAGCCCCACCACATTGAGAGTTTTTTCATCGAAGCCTTCAAACACCTGGGTGGTACGGTAAAGCCACGAGAAGATGGACGCTGGGAGATACTTCATACCCCTTTGGTACTGCGGGAACGGGACCGCCAGATTGGAATTGGTTCTCCGATCCAGAAAAAAAATATGAGCGTATATGCTTCGATAAGAAGCACATCACTCTACAGCCGGTCGCAACCTTTGTTTACCCCGGCCACCCACTGATGAACGCAACTATTAGTGTTTTGCGAGAGCGTTATGACCAGCTTCTAAAACAGGGCGCTGTGCTGGTCGATGAATCCGATGACAGACAGGATGTAACTGCACTGTTCCTATTAGAGCACGCAGTGCAGGATGCTCGCAAAAACGCGAATGACCTGCCACACGTTGTCTCACAAAAATTGCAGTTTGCAACAGTAGATAAGCACGGCACAGTTTTAAACGCCGGTATTGCCCCTCACCTCAATTTACGTCCCGCATCAGAAACAGAAATTACATTAGTCACTGAATTACTTAACGAATCCTGGCTTTCTGATAATTTGGAGCAAACAGCAGTCAACTACGCGACATTGGAAATGGCCCAAAGTCACGTTCAAGAGGTCAAAAAAACGACGCATTCCCGAGATTCAGAAAGTTGAGCAAGAAGTTCGCACAAGATTGAAGAAAGAAATAAATTATTGGGACAATCGGGCTTTTGAATTAAAGGAGCAAGAAAAGGCGGGAAAGAAAACCCGTCTTAGCTGGCAGAACGCGCAGCGCCGCGCAGAAAATCTTGCTGAACGCCTAAAGCGCCGACTAGAAGTAATTGAGCAGGAAAAATTCATTACCTCGCAACGTCCGAAAATTCGCGGAGGAATGGTCGTTATCCCAAAGGGTCTTCTTGAATTGCGAGGAGCTGTTGAACTAAACGGGCACGCGCCAACCGGCTTTGCTGAAGATCCTGCAGCAAGACGAGAGATTGAACTTGCTGCAATGGATGCTGTAATGGCAACCGAAAAGGCACTGGGGAACCAACCAGAAGATGTATCGGCCCAAAAAGTGGGCTATGATATCGCGTCCTATAATCCTCAATCAAAATCATTTAGATTTATCGAGGTAAAGGGTCGTGTAGATGGTGCAGATTCTGTTATGATTACGAAACAAGAAATCATTACATCCCTCCATGAACCCGAAAAATTCATCCTTGCATTTGTGAATGTCCGAAATGGCTTTGCCGACCAACCGCGCTATATCCACGGTGCGCTAGATGAAAGGGCTCCACGATTTGACCAAAGCGCAGTTCAGTATAACTTGAAACAATTGCTAGGTCGCTCTGTGATTCCAACTTAAGTTTATCGGATTTTATTCTATGATTACTAAGGCACTTATTATTGATGATCCGTGGATTTCATTTATTCTTACCGGCTCAAAAACATGGGAAATGCGGAAAAATAACGCAGCGCACCGCGGACCATTTGGCTTAATAAAAAAGGGTACGGGTACGGTCGTTGGTACCGCTGAATTGGTTGAAGTTTTGCCACGACTAAGCAATTTTGAGCTGATCGACAATTTTGACCGGCACCGCATCCCGGAAAAAATAATTACTTCCGGCGAAATTGGTGACTGGAAAGTTCCTTGGGTGCTGAAAAATGTGCGGGCTTTTGCCGAACCTGTACCTTACATCCATAAGAACGGTGCTGTGACTTGGGTTAATCTTGATCCACAGTGCATTAAGACGATCCAATCACAGGAAACTATATCTCTCGGGCAACATGAGAAGGCAGTGCCGAGCGAGCCAGCGCGGCTAAAACAATCAACAGCAACGCTCCATAAATCCCCTCATAAAAATGACAATCCTCGGCAGTTAGAAAAATCGAAGCAAGCGAAATCATTTCGTGGCGGAACATTGGTTGGCGAGACTTCTTTGACAGAAGGTAACATCAAAAATAATCATTTTTACCTTCGCGGTTTCATCAATCAGTTTCCAGATGACATTATAGGTCGCAGCAACAAGCAGTCGCTTGCTTCACAAATGGTGGATGTGGATTGGGCTGGGGAAAGACTGTCCAAAACAGATATTGACGGCAGCAAGCTCTTCTTTCGAGACCGTGCCTCCACTAAAGCATTCTTTAACACATTCAAAGCTGCACCGGGCGATGTGGTTCAGGTCTATGAAACCGCTCCTTACGCTTACCGGGTTGAGTTAAAGAAATAGACAGGACCGATGTATAAATGACCGCTTACAAAAAGAAACTGATCGAGGTTGCCATACCATTGGAGCGATAAGCGCCGGTTCTGCCTATGAAAAAAATGCCCGGGATTGGTGCCCATCCACGAGGAATACATCACTGGTGGGCCAAACGTCCGCATGTTGCTTGTCGTTCAATTTTATTTGCACAGTTAGTCGACGACCCCTCAAGCCATCCAGATAAATTCCCAACGCCTGAAACTCAACACGACGAACGAGAGCGGTTATTTCGCATTATCGAGAAATTGGCTGATTGGAAGAACAGCCAGAATGAAGAACTCTTTACAGAAGCGCATAAAGAAATTTTAAGAAGTTGTGACGGCGTACTTCCCAACGTCTACGACCCTTTTGCGGGTGGCTTCTCTATTCCTGCTGAAGCACAACGCTTCGGTTTACCTGCATTCGGCAGTGACCTTAATCCTGTAGCGGTGATGATCGGCAAGGCGATGATCGAAATTCCGCCCAAGTTCAAAGACCAAATACCTATTCATCCGGGTGGCCTGAAGAGCTTAATTACAGAAACGCCGAAGGGTTAGCTGAGGACGTCAAATATTACGGCGAATGGATGCGAGAAAAGGCTTTAGAACGCATTGGCCATCTTTACCCGAAAGTTGATCTGCCAGCGGAACATGGCGGAGGTAAATCCTCGGTAATTGCATGGATCTGGTCCCGCACCGTGCCAAGCCCGGACCCTGCTTTTGAAAGCGTGCAGGTTCCCATTGCGTCTAGTTTTTTTGCTTTCCAGCAAGAAGGGGAGAGAAGCTTGGATCGAACCCATTGTGGATCGTGCGAATAAAACCATTTCCTACCACATTCGTAGCGGAGGAACCAAAGAAGAGTTGGCTGCCGCGAAAACTGGCACAAAAAGTGGGCGAGGCGCAAACTTCCGCTGCATTATTTCTGGAACAGCGATAAATCAAGCTCATATCCGAGAAGTTGCCTCTAAGAACGGACTTGGTACATCTCTGATTGCAATAGTGGCAGAAGGGAAAAAAAGGACGCATTTATCTTGCACCTACTGTTGAACAGCAGAATTGTGCGTTATCCACCAAACCTGATATTCGTCCAAATCAGAACATATCTGATGATCGGCGTGCTTTTACTACTCCTGATTACGGGATGAAAACATTCGGGGACTTGTTCACCGACCGTCAATTAGTCGCGCTGAATACTTTTAGTGAGTTGGTGCACGAAGCGCGAAAACAGATTGAAGAAGATGCGCTAACCGTTGGCCACTCTGACGAACCGAATCCGCTCCGTGAAGGTGGTACCGGAGCCAAAGCGTATGCAGAAGCGGTAAGTGTGTATTTGGCGCTTTCAATTTCCAGTAGATGTACAGACTTCAATAACTCACTCACTGGTTGGAGTCACAGCAACCAAAAAGTGATGCATCTATTCAACCGGCAGGCGATTCCAATGGTATGGGATTTTGCCGAAGCAAATATTCTCGAAAATGTCGTGGGAGGCTTTCTACCAGGTGTCAATTTCACAGCGAAGTGTTTAGGGCGGACGAGCCATTAGCTATTGGCAATTCAAAACAGCATGATGCCCAATCATTGGAGACTTTGCCTAACTCAGTCGTATCTACTGATCCACCCTATTATGACAATATCGGATATGCAGATTTGTCTGATTTCTTCTACGTCTGGCAAAGGAAACTACTAGGAAAGATATATCCAAATCTCTATGCCTTCCTGCAAACTCCGAAAGCAGAAGAGCTAATTGCATCCCCCAGTCGCAATGGGGGGAAAAAAAGAGGCCGAAAATTTCTTCTTAGAAGGAATGAGCAAAGCAATTCAGCAAATATCAACACAGGTAAGCGAACAGTTTCCAATATCAATTTATTACGCCTTCAAGCAAAGTGAAATACTGAAAGAAGGAATCGTTTCTACTGGTTGGGCGACCTTCCTACAAAGTATCATGAACGCAGGGTTACAAATTAACGCAACTTGGCCTGTGCGATCAGAACAAACTTATCGAATGAGGGGGATCGGCTCGAATGCCCTAGCCAACTCTGTTGTTCTCGTCTGCCGTAAACGAGAGGAAAGTGCCGAAACCATAAGTCGTGCAGGTTTCATCCGTGCTTTGCAGCGAGAACTTCCCTCCTCACTTGATGAATTGCAAGCTGCCAACATCGCCCCTGCCGATATGCCGCAATCTGCCATTGGCCCCGGCATTGGTGTTTTTTTCCCGCTACAAAGCGGTTCTGGAGAGTGATGATAGCCCCATGAGCGTGAAAACAGCGCTACAGCTCATCAACCGCGAACTAGACGACTACCTTACCGGTTCTCAAGGTGACTATGACGCCGAAACGCGCTTTGCGATCACATGGTTTGAGCAGTTTGGCTTTGGAGCTGGAGACTATGGAACCGGCAACAATCTGGCCCAAGCGCGGGGAACCTCCGTTGAAAGCGTAAAGCATGCGGGAATAGTTTCATCTTCTGCTGGTCAAGTAAAACTGTGGGCACGCGAGGAGCTGGACACAGATTGGGACCCGCTGAATGACACGCACCTTACTATTTGGGAAAGCTGTCAGCACCTAATTCGCACTTTGGAAAATGATGGCGAATACGCAGCCGCAATCGTTCTCAAAAAAACTAAAAGACAAAGCCGAGGACGTAAAGGAGCTGGCGTATCTGCTCTACGAGATATGCTCCAGCAAGCGCAAGGACGCCAAAGAGGCCACCTCTTACAACGGCCTTATTGCGGTGTGGTCTGACCTGACCCGCGAAGCTGCAAGCATTCGAATGGAAGACATCGGTGATCCTCAGGCTCAGCTGGATCTATAGGAATATTGGGGGAATAAAATGGCAAAGCCGACACGCAAGATCATCTTTGAATGCATGGAAATGCTGCCTGAAGCGCTCACGCCCTTCGTTGAAAAGCGTCTGGAAAATGCAATAAAAGGATATTGGCAACAAGATGTCGCCCAACGTCTTTTGGGTGCTCGATCCAATTCTAACGGAAGCATCGCTTGGGACCAGCAAGCGCTTTTAAAAGCATTTATGGTTTATTGGAATGATGCCTTTAAGCAGGTACTCGGTCACGCTGAGCGCTCCTACGTTTCCGAGCTTTTGGAAGTTCGAAATAAACTCTCTCACAATGAGCACTTTTCCTATGATGATACAGAACGCGCCCTTGATACCATGCGCCGCCTTTGTGAAGCCATATCAGCCCAATCCACAGCGACTGCAATTGGAAAAATGCGCGATGCTGTTCTTCGCGTGAAGTTTGGTGAACTTGCTCGTGCAGAAGAGCGTCGCAAAACCCAAAAAAAGCGAAGTTACAGTAGAAATTGCCGCAGGCTTAAAACCGTGGCGCGAAGTTGTCGAACCCCATGAAGATGTTGCAACCGGTCAGTTCAAGCAAGCTGAGTTTGCCGCAGACCTTGGCAAAGTCCATAATGGCAGCGCGCCCGATGAGTACCGCAACCCTAAAGAATTTTTTTGCCCGTACCTACCTGACAGATGGTCTGAGTGATCTACTGGACGGCGCGGCCCGCCGATTGAATAATGACGGAGGCGATCCAGTCGTTGAACTGCAAACCAATTTTGGTGGCGGTAAAACCCACTCCATGTTGGCTCTTTACCACATGGCAGGATCAACAGACACACAAGATCTTCCCGGCATAGACAGCTTGTTCCGAGAGAAAAAAACTTGCCGTTCCTGAAGGAATTAACCGGGCAGTCCTCGTAGGTACCTCTCGCGGACCGCAAGATGCTGTTACCAATGTGAGTGGCAGCGCAATTGAAACCTCTGACGGACGCAAAATCTACACCACATGGGGTGAGCTTGCATGGCAACTTGGTGGAGAAGAAGCGTTCAAACTTGTTGCTGACCATGATGCAAAAGGCATTGCGCCCGGCTCTCACCTTCTTGAAGAACTTTTTGCCAAGTGCTCCCCCTGTCTCATCCTTATAGATGAATGGGTGGCGTATCTACGACAAATTTACAAGGTAGATGATCTTGCATCAGGCTCCTTTGATGCAAACTTATCCTTTGTTCAGTCCTTAACCGAAGCAGTAAAAGCCAGTCCCAAAACGCTTTTGGTAGCCTCTCTGCCGGCCTCGCAAATTGAGGTTGGCGGCGAAGGTGGTAGCGAGGCATTAAAGCGTCTTAAGCAGACCTTTAGCCGTGTGGAGTCTTCTTGGCGCCCAGCATCACAAGAAGAAAGTTACGAAATTGTTCGTCGGCGTTTATTCCGCGAAATTTCCGGCGATAAGCACCAACACAAAGATAATGCAGTAAAGAAGTTCTCCGCGCTCTATCGTGACAATACTGAACACTTTCCACTCGGGTCTGAGGGAGAAGACTATAGGCGCAAACTAGATAAAGCTTATCCCATCCACCCAGAGTTGTTTGATCAGCTGTACACCAGTTGGGGAGCACTTGAAAAATTCCAAAGAACCCGCGGTGTACTCCGCCTCATGGCGCAGGTCGTTCATGAATTGTGGATGTCAAATGATCCGTCCGTTATGGTAATGCCGGGAAGCCTTGCCATAAATAATGCGCGCGTGGAACCAGAACTGCTCCATTATCTTGAACCTGCATGGCAATCGATCATTGCAAAAGACGTCGATGGAAATAGCTCGACACCCTATAAGATCGATCAGGCTGTTCCGAACCTAAATAAGCTAACCGCAACCCGCCGTATTGCGCGCGCAATCTTTATGGGTACAGCGCCTACCGTCACACAAAAAAAACACTGGTTTAGATCACAAGCAAATTAATCTCGGTGTAATTCAACCAGGCGAAAAAGCGGCTATTTTCGGCGATGCTCTTCGCAGATTAACTAACCAAGCGCAATATATGCATGCGGACCTCGGTCGCTATTGGTATTCGATATCGGCAAGTTTGAATAGAACTGCCATTGACCGAGGTGCGCAACTAGAAGACGCTCTTATCGATATTACTATTGATAAAGAGCTGCGGACCTATGTAAACGGCATGGGTAATAGGGGGCACTTCACAAATGTGCATGTTGCCCCTGCAAGTTCGGCAGACGTTCCCGACGAAGCTGGTGGTGTAAATGCCGTTTTCTTGAGTGTTGCATATCCACACAAATCGCGAAGTTCTTCCGAAGCGTTTCCCGAGGCGAAAGCGATTTTGCAGCACCGTGGAAATTCCCCTCGTGTTTATCGCAATACACTCGTGTTCATTGCCGCTGACACTTCTCGGCTGGATGCACTGAAGGCTGCTGTCAGGAGTTATTTGGCTTGGGATAGTATCGTCAATGATACAGAGCGCCTCAACCTTACACAAAGCGAAGCCTCTCAAGCCAAAGCGAAACGAGATGAAGAACGCAGCTCATTCAGAACCCGACTGAAAGAGGCTTGGCATTTCTTATTATATCCCTATCAAGAAACACCCCAAAGTGATTGGGATTGGAGCACATGCAAAGTTTCTGCGCAAAACGGTGCATTAGAAAGTGCGAGTAAAGAGCTTGCTAAAGAAGAGGGGCTTATTACTGAACTTGGTCCTCAGCGATTAAATGGCCTTCTGACAAAGCATATTTGGAATGATAAACCACACCTGCAACTAAGTGACCTATGGGAATATCTAAATCGCTATATATACCTTCCTCGTGTCAAAAACAGAGAAGTCCTAATGAGGACAGTCCATTCAGCTGTCAGCTCTCTCAATCCGGGACCATTTGCTTATGCAGAAAGATGGGATGCAAATACGTCCACTTATGAAGGGCTGATTATAGACCAAGATTTGAATGCGATAGTCACGATAGACAGTGACAGCGTAATAGTAAAACCGGAAATAGCGGAAGCTAATAGACCTCAGCCAGTTCAATCCGCGCTCCCCGTAAGTGGTAACTCAGGTAATGTTGATACCGTTGGATCCGAAGACGGAGATACGCGACTGACTGAACCTGCTAAGACATCTACTTCCAAAGATAATGTCGATGAAGAGAAGCCGACACGCTTTAACGGCACAGTGATGATTTCACCTGATCGACCAGCAAGCGAAATCAGAAACATCATTGAGGGAATTGTCGAGCAATTAACTGAAATGCCGGGTGGTGACGTGACGCTTAAATTAGAGATAAACAGTTACCTACCAGACGGAATTGATAAGTCTAAAGTCAGAACATTAAAAGAAAACGGAACCACTTTAAAGTTTGTAGATCTGGAAATAAATTAGCGTTAATATCGCACCTATTTAGGGAGAGGGGTGATCTTCTCCCTATTACTAATTTAGGAGAATATAAATGCAAAATACGACTTGGGGCCGCTGGAAATTCGTCGAAAAAAAACCTGCTGCTTAGAAACCACTATAATGGTTGATAATGGCCCAAAGTATGAAATAGCGATCGATCAGATAACTTCGATTGATCACATCTCTGATTGGAAGCGTCAATTAGAGGAAAAAAACTTGGATTTCCGAGATAGATATTTCCGACTTTGAGAATGCTGTTACTGACCTTTTGGGAACGGACGCTATCAATGGTAGTGCCGATAGTACCTTTGACGCAAAAGCTATTCTCAAAGAGAAATATGGCTGCAGTTACCCTTGATTTAAAACAGCTATTGCTGAGGTCGGGTCGCTATCGGTAATCCCCCCAATAATGGAGAAATTTGGCAATAGAGCTATGCCGCCTGTTTCAGTTTAGTGGCGGGCGTAATGCCACCGATGGCCATGTTGGGCCGTTCATTGTTGTAAGTCCAGAGCCAATTGGTTGCCTGCGTATGGACTTGAGCAATCGTTTTAAAGCAATTCTGATCCAGCCATTCTTGCCGAACAGTCCTGTTATTGCGCTCGATATATGCGTTCTGAGCTGGTTTACCTGGTTGAATATACAGGATTTTGATGCCTTGGTTTGAAGCCCAGGATAGCAAGGTTTCGCTGATGTTTTCAGGGCCATTATCAACACGGATTGTCTCGGGCTTGCCCTGCCATTCTATCACCTGTTTCAAAGCACGCACGACCCGCAGTGCTGGGAGTGAAAAATCTACTTCAATAGCCAGTCCCTCCCGGTTGAAGTCATCAAGAATATTCAGAGTTCTGAACCGCCTGCCATCTTCAAGTTGATCTGACATGAAGTCCATTGACCAAACTTGATTTGCCTGCATTGGAACCGCAAGTTTATCCGGTTTTTCTCGCTTCAATCGTTTGCGCGGTCTGATCCGCAGGTTCAGCTCCAACTCTCGGTAAATGCGATAAACCCGCTTATGGTTCTAACCAAAGCCTTTGATGTTACGAAGATAAAGGAAGCACAGGCCAAAACCCCAGCTTCTGTTGGCACACGTCAAGCGCACCAACCAATCGGCAATCAACGCATTCTCATCGCTCAAGCGCCGCGTGTAACGATAACACCGCTGGCTCACACCAAATGTGCGGCACGCCAAAGCAATCGATACCTGGTTATCCGCAACGGCTGAGCGGGCCATCTCTTTACGTTGAGACGGTCTTAGTACTTTTTTTCCAAGAGCTTCCTTCAGGAGTTCGTTTTGTAAGCTCAGCTCTGCGTACATTTTCTTGAAGCGGCGCAACTCATCTTCCGTCGATTTCATCGACTGGATCATAGGGGCGTCAAGGCCACTATACTTCGAGCGCCACTTATAATAGGAGGCCGCGCTCATGCCATGTTCACGGCAAAGCTCTGCAACGGGAATGCCGCTTTCTCCCTGTTTCAAAATCGCAATGATCTGCGCATCACTAAAACGAGATTTCTTCATAAAATCAGTCCTCAATATGAGGCAACACTATCTTTACTTTTAAACTCGATCAAATATCGGGGGATTACCTTTCACTCTCCCAAAGAATGTACAGTAGCTTTCTAAGTAGACAGCGCTGTATGTTAACGCAAATACTGTTTCTAGCGATTTAGGAGTTAGTTTTCCATGGATACATCAAACTTCTATCGTGAGCTCAGATCAGAGACTTTAGCGATAATCTCTGGCACAGACGACGCAAACCCCGACATTGGATTTGACGACAGCACACCAAACTGGGTTACGAAAGATAAGATCCAAGATCTTCTGGACCGCAGTCTTGAGTTTGCCAAAGGTCTTGGAATACTTAAGGTCTTAAGGCATATGTCTTGTCCTATACGCGATCACAATCTTCCTTTTCCTCTCAGCGAAACACATGGAATGAAACTGAAGTTCCGAGATCCACAGTCGGATTACCAATGGAGCGGCAAGATTTTATTCTACGGAGAGAAAATTTGCATATGCCCATGCCGGAAAAAGAACCTCCCCACCAAACATCTTGTGATTGAGGACTTGATTTACAAAAAGACGGCTAATGTAGCAGAATGTACTGATCTAATTTCAATCCTTGAGGATCTTCAATGGGCAATTGATGCCGCTGGTGACAGAAAACCAAGATCGGCTATTCGGGAGCAACTCTTGAAAGCCATTTTGAAAATCAACGACAAGCTACTCCCAAAGCCAATGGCGCAGTATTTAGAGAGCTCTTCTCCTAAAGGTGAAGGCTTTCAGCACTGAGTGATCCTATTAATGTTAGGGAATGTTCTCCACAGGACTGCAACCGTCAATACCAACCAGTGTTTCATCGCTTGGCTGACTGTATTACATCGCAAAGCCAAGCAGATAAACAAATCGTCAGGCAGCTTTATGGGCATGCCTCATAAATGCGATACTCCTACAATTCGTCCAACCGGCCGTAAAGGGCCTGAATTTTCTCCAGTTCACCTTCGGCTCTCTTTAGTTCGTATCGCTTTCTTATGACAACTTTCTTGAATATCTCTCTACACGCTTTAGAGCCTTTGCTAGTCAATGAAAACTCTTTGGTCTTGTCGGAAAAAAACGATAAACTCGTAGTTTTCTAGCTCTTGGAGAAACGCTTCCAAATCACTCTGTGATACGCTAGCAGTTCTTCTTAGATCTGCACTATTTTGCGATCCATTTACATAAAGAGAAGCGAACGGCAAAACACAATCCAGAGGAATATCGTCCAACCCCTCATACTCAAGTCCAAGATTAGAGACCTCTCGCTAAGCCATCTGTTAAACTTACCTTTTCTTGATTTATATATAAATTCAATTTGCGTCTGCGCCAAATATCCTTGACCATGCTCTCTGCAGCAACGCTGGCAGTCTTTGTGCTTCGCTCCATATCTCGCTCCTGTCGTTCTGATCATGGGCCAAAACACTCCCTTACTCAAACTAACCAATCTGTCCAAAAGGTTTCGACGGGGAACACATAAGCGCAAAGTGCCTTCCCCCAGCAGTATTGAAGGGAAGTGCGATTTGATGATTGAAGTCCGCATACAATGCAACGTTGATAGATGAGGAAGGCCCATTGCTCTAGATCGATAAGGGTGGCCCCAATCTTTGGCCCCTTCCTTCATGGTTCGGCGCTGAAATTCAATGCTCTAGTGTTGAAGGCAAAGTCCACTTTTGATAGCCGGACTTTACGCAAAGCTGGAGGAAATTTAGGGGCTTAGGTTAGCAGGCTTCGAAGAAATCGGCACTATTGAGTATCAAAGCTATGCTTAATCACATCCACCAAATCATTGTCGCCAACAAGTTTCTCGACTGCATCGCTTGTCTGGCGAAGGACATCGCACAAGTATTCTCTATTCGTCTCAAAAACGACATGCCGGTTCCTTCGGCCCTATGATCTACCTTTTCGCCGACAAAGTTTCTTATTTCATTATGAGAAATAGCAAAATCCCTCAGTTCAGGTCTTGCTTGCAGCACTACGTTATGGGCAAAGGTTCGCAACTTGATGTCATATTTTTCGCCCTCCCGGTGGAAAACGAGATACCCATCTCCGTGCTTTGCGAATTCTTTCAAACCTTGAATATCTGACATGGAGGTAGGGGCAATACGACCCGGATCCTCTGAAATGTCCCATGCTGCTGTGATACCCGTAACGGGCTTGTCTCCTGAGACAATCTGAAACACATCTAATAACACCCTGGTTCGTCGAATATTGGCAATGTCGGGCTCATGAATTTTTTTCCATTTTATCATATATTTCATAGGGGACCGAGAATGACCGTACCCGATTGTCACGCATGCAAACGCCTCTCTCTTCAAGAAAAGATTTGCCCTCTGCATCAAGATACCTTGTATTTGGCCAGGAAAAAAAATTCTTCGGTTCAGAAACTGCTGGCAGCTGAAAACTTTTTACACATCTCACCTTACTCAGTTTAGTTAATGTTCCAGAGGCGCTTTGAATAAGTTGGTTGAATGTATCAGTCATAAATGTACCATGAAGTATTTTGCTCAGCGTAACGAGCTTAGAGGTGGCCCAGTTTGTTTGCATAGGTGAGCGTCTTTGATAAGTGGCTCCGCTCCGATAACGCTGTAGCTTGAGTTATGTGCTGCGGGTGATTGTAATAAGCCTGATCGAAAAAAAGAAGGGTAGCAAAGATGAGATCAATAAAATTTTGCTGGATTCTTCAAAAGGCAAAATCCCGGACCCATTAGAAGCGATTCCTCGCGTGCAACCAATCTATATTATACAATGTAAGTTGATTAATTTGGTGGCTATGTGGTGGCTAGCAATGAGAAACATGAATCGTGGAGTTGTTCAGAGTATATAAATCATTGTTTTCATTAAGATAAATGGTGCACCCGGCAGGATTCGAACCTGCGGCCTCTGCCTTCGGAGGGCAGCGCTCTATCCAACTGAGCTACGGGTGCCTGTTTCGGGCGTGGGTGCCCTTGAGGTGTTGTAGTCTTTACCCGATCCTAGGCCGCGCTGCAATGCGCCAATTACAACAACCCTCGAAAATGTGGAAAGCTGAGGGGCCAGCCTACCCTTCCCGCAAGATACCCATTGGTGTCAGATGGTTATCCCAACTGATACCGGCGCTCTGGCTGATGATCTGGGCTACATCATCCCCGCTTCCGCCAAAGCTGATTGCGCCGTTTCCGTCAGTAATCGCAAAGCTGTCCTCATCCAGAGGGGCCACACCGCAGCCATCTGCAACCTGATGGAACCCGATCAGCGAACGCTTTGCCACGTCCCAGTACAGAATCTTGCCACCACGGGGGCATGAAGCTGCGATCACGTCGCCGGACCTGTTCATCTTCACGCTGCCCACATAGTTCTGCAGGCCCTGTGTGATCTCCGCAGGCAACTCCAGCGCAGTTGCTTGCTTGTCGAGCCCCAGATGCACCATCAGCGGTGGTGTTGCATCCTTGGCGCCTGAAACTGCCCGCCAACCCACACATCACCATTGCCGTCATAGCTCATATGGCGCAGGGAAAGTTGATGCAGATTCGCACCCAGCGTTTGCATACCAAGAAAGTCACCGTTCGCTGTGCTTATAAAGGAAACACTCGGCTTCATGCTGTCCAGATTGAGCTTTTCGCGGCCCTTGTCCGGATGTGTCTCGATCCCGCCATTGGCAACAACAAGCTGCGTTCCATCAGGAGACAGAAGCAGATCGTGCGGCCCTACCCCGAAACTGTCGAACTCGCCAATTCGCGCTGGCTGTGCGCCGGTAAGGTCATAAACGCCGATCACGCCGCGCACATTCTCAAAGTCATTTTCGGGTGCATAAGCCAGCTGACCATCTGGAGAGAACACCCCGTGGCCATAAAAGTGCCGCCCCTCAGGACTGGTGAAAACTACAGGCTCTCGCGCTCCTGTAAGGTCCACGAGCACTGCAAAGTTCTCGGGTCGGCGCGCAAAGGAAAGCAACTGCATGCTGTTGTGGTCAAAGGCAATCGCGTGGCCGCGATCCGGCAACGGCGTCTGGTACAGGATCTCACCGTCTTCGCTGAACACGGCAAGCGCGTAACCGCCCGCTGGTGTGCGCATGGCACTGGCAAACAGTTGCAGGCCTTCAGCCTCGGAGAAAGGCAGGCCATTGGCAAACGCCAGAGAGCTGCTGGCGCTCAAAGCCATGCCTGAAGCTGCCAGCCCTGTCAGAAATTGCCGCCGGTTCAGAGCAATGGGATTAGTCGCCATCAAGCGCATTAAACCCTCCCGAAAGGTTCAGATAGCCAGCAAGGTTTTCTGCCATTACCACTTTGATGCCGCTGATGACAGTGACCAGATACTTCAGCTGCTCACGGACTTCCGGCTGCTTGCCGGTGATCTGAAGTGGTGTTGGCAATTTTGAAAGCACACGCTGTGCATTGGAAAACTCGAAGTTCAGGGAGTTGTCTACCCAGTCTTGCTCGCCTTCAAGCACCTTTGCATACCCACTAGCATTCACAGCATCCTGTAATCCAGCAAGGCTGGCAGAAAGATAAGTTACGGCATTGCCACTGCGGGCAAACGGAGCTTTTTTTCGGATTTGCTTTTTTTCTCGCTCTTGCCAAGCATAACAAGCAGGTATTGGTCTTTGTCGACAATCAGTCCTGTTGCGATGGCGTTAAACACCATCTCGGTAGCTTCTTTAGGGGTGTGCACCACACCGCCGTCTTTGCTCGGCTCCAGCAGGGCTTGCGAGAAGCCATCGGCATCATCCCATTCCGCTTCCAGTTCAAGCCCGGCCCCTTCCAGATTGATGGTGAGGCTCTCGGCATAATCACATAGGAAAACCGCATCCTTGCCAGAACCGAGCGTCAGTGCGCCATCGCTGTCATAGGCAATGCGCTCCAAAGCCGTCAGCCCCTGTAGGGCCACGCTCTTTACAGAAAGGCTGGCTGGGTCTTGAACGGTGCTGTCTTGTGCTGCAACCGCCTTGGTCACCTGCCTGCGCACCACGCCGCGGCTGTCAGGCAAGAAGGCGAGGCGCTGTGCAAGGTTATCTTCTGCCATTGGCCCAAAGCGTAGGAAGTCGACACCGGCAAGCGCCGCCACAGAGGCGCTGAACGCCTCGTCAAAAGCAGCTGTGGTTTCTGCGTTGTGGTTAGTACACACCGCACCAGTCCGTTTCTCAAGCTTACTCAGTGCACTGACAAGCTGCTTGCTCGCCGGGCGGATGTACTGCTCGATGCTGGAGCGCGTGAACTGCGCGTAGTCCGGAGTTTCTGCCGCAAAACTTGGCGTTAAGGTCGTCGCCATTGTGGCAAGGGCCAGACTGAACGTAACAGCACGCTTAAACTGCATCAAAGAGACTCCAGAAACCGGATCAGATTGGCTCGATCCTTTGCAGGCATTTCAACACGCGGGCTTTGGCAGCTTCCGCCTCACCACCGTGCCAAAGCACAGCTTCCAGCAAGCCACGAGCACGCCCGTCATGTAGGAAAAACCTGTGATTATTGATATTTTCAGTTAATCCAATACCCCAAAGCGGAGGCGTTTTCCATTCATTTCCGCCGGCAGAACCGGTCGGGCGACCGTCAGACAAACCTTGACCCAGATCGTGCAACAACAGGTCGGTATACGGCCAGATTAACTGGAACTGGTGCACTGGGTTTTTCGCTGTGCGGCTGGTCACATACTTCGGTGTGTGGCAACTTGCGCAGCCCGCCTCATAAAACACCTGTTTGCCAGCAAGGACGCGCGGGTCATTCACATCGCGGCGCGCTGGTACGGCTAAGTTCTGTGAGTAAAAGGTCACAAGGTCGAGCATAGGGTCCGGTGCCTCCGAAACCCCAAGATCTGCCTGCTCGCCGTGCACCTGCTCAAAACAAGCGGTCTGGGCCTCGGTGCAGTCCCCGTAGTGACGCAAATCATGGGGTGTCGAAAGACCGAGGTCACCGGAGAACGCGCCTGCTGACTGAGATTGCACGGTCGCCTTCTGCGCTTTCCAGCCAAAACGGCCAATGCTCCTAAACTCAGCATCAGCTGGATTAACCCAGCTGACACGGCCCGAGATGCCATCCTGATCAGCATCCTCCGGATCGGCCTGAGAGGTGATGTCCGTTTCTGCAATCGCTTCCAGCAGACCAAGGCCGATCATAGGTGGAGCAACCCGTGCAGAAACCAGCGTATGTTCCGACATCGGGCCATAAGCGAGATTCTCGATGGTGTAGGTCGGCTTGCGCAGAAAAGCGACTTCACCCTCAGAGAGATCCACCTTGATCTCGGCATAGGTGACTTTCATCTCGCCTTCACCCACAACACCCGGCACCCCAAAATTCTGAAGTTGGCTGCCATAGGTTGGTTCCGGTAGGAAAGGAACTTCGCCGCTTTCAATCAGCGCTCGCTCTTCCGGTGTGGAAGGGGCAACAGAAAGGCGCAGGAATATGGAAACCGGACGTTCGTCTTCGACCGGCGGACGGCCACGCCCAGCTTTAGGATGGCAGCTCTCGCAGGACCGGGCGTTAAACAGCGGCCCTAGCCCGTCAGAGGCGCGCGTAGAACTCGGAGTAGAGACCCACAGCTTCTGGAAGAGGCTCTCACCCAGCCGGAAGTCCTGATGCTGATCGAAAGGAAGATTAGCGCTCGGGTGCGTAAAGGCAGAGCGATCCAGTGGCTTCCGGCTCGTTGTCTTCCCAGCTTGCATCAATTCAAAATTTTCAGCTTTTGAGAAATCAGTCGGCGCTTTCAAAACCCGACTGACCCTCGCCTTGTCCTCGGAGCTAAGGTCGGTTCGCTGGTCCAGATCAATGGCAGTCGCAGCGGGGATAAAGAGGCTGGAAAACGCGGCGGCGGTAGTGGCTATCACTCCCGCACCTCTGCGAAGTCTGGCTGGAACCATTGCTGGCATGACGGGGCCCTGCAATCACATAGGCCTTCACAAAAGCGCTAATTAACGCAAACCAACGCACATTTCGGCGCAATAGAAGGCTCAAGGGGGATAAGTCCCGCAGACTGTGTTGCCTGCGGGACTGGATTTCTTACTCGAATACAGCGGAAGGGTTGTCGAGGCTGTCGGAACTTTCGAACGCGACGTTCTCCAGCTTCAGAGCCTTTACAGCACGTTGGATGGACGCAGTCTGATCAATAAGGCTGTCAATGGCAGCCTGTACAACAGCATTCCCTTCAGCGTTGCCTTCACCAATCATCTGGTCGTAGGACTCGGTGGTTTCAGCGCGGGTTTTCAATGCGGTAAATGTCCCCATGGAGGCGTCCAGCTTGCCTTCCAGCTCGGTTGAGACTGCGGAATCGGCCTTTGCAAGCAAGTCCTTAAGGGAGGCACCCTCTACAACACTACCGTCAACGCGGATGTATTTTCCATGGAATACATTGTTGATGCCAACAACGTCGTTGTAGTGCGACATGTGGGTGTTGTCGGAGAAGCAATCCTGCTCTTCTTCAGGATCATTCAGCATCAGACCCAGCTTCATGCGCTCCCCAGCAAGTTCGCCGTAAGACAAGGATCCCATGCCGGTCAGGATCGTCGCAATACCCGCTGCATCACCTTTGTCAGCAAGGTCGTTACGCGCTGCACCGTCTATCTGCCATGCGGCCACCATCTCTTCCAGATCGGTGATAAGTAGCTTGTTGCAGCCTGAAGATACTCCACACGGCGATCACAGTTGCCGCCAGTACAGTTTGCTGTGTCAAAGTCAGAAGCAGGACGGTTGCCAGCACTATCCCCGTTCCGTTCAAATCTTGTCCCCATAGAAGAAACTCGATTGCGTGGTAACCGGTCGCAACATTTGCGTCCACTTCACCAGCTTCCTGCAGCTTCTCGGAGAGCAGTTCAGGTGTGATCTCGGTCGCGTCGATTTCTTCGCCGGCAACAGTCACTTTGGTGTTTGCGATGATGTTTGCAGCGTAGAACGGGTTCTCTTCAGACTCATTACCGTAAGCTCCATCCACATAGTCGATCAAACCTTCGTCCAGCGGCCATGCATTGACCTTCCCTTCCCAATCATCAACGACTGCGTTGCCAAAGCGGAAAACCTCGGTCTGCTGGTACGGGTTACGAGCTGCAATCCATGCGTGGCGCGCGGCCTTCAAATTGTCCTCGGTTGGCGCTGCAACAAGCGTGTCGATTGCGTCCTGCAGGATCTTTGCCGTTGTCAGAGAATCTTCAAAAGCCGCCTGGGCGATATCACCGTAGTTTTCAAGAACCTCAGAAGGCGTTGCTGCAACAGCAACAGCAGAAAGGCTGCCCAGTGCCATGGTGCCGAGCAGAGCGCTGCGGATAAAGCTCATTGTAATCCCCTTAAATGTGCAGAGAAGGTGCCTCGCGCTGCGGACGGGCAAAACAGACTGCACGAATTCAGTTTGCAAACATATTCACGCTCCAAGGCGTGAGAAAAACTGCGGCCATTTCATATACATGACTATTTTTGTCAAGTTTAAAAATGAGTGTTTTCAGTAGTTTAGACTGTTTCTAAATGTAGTTTCTGTTTGCAACCCACTGTCAGTAATGACTTTTCAGTGTTTTTGCAGTTGCAAATCATTCGCAAGAAAAAGCTGGATAAGATCGGGAAAATCCACGAATCCTTTGCTCAACTGTTACCGTTTGTTTGGCATATCTTGACTTCCCGGCACCCATACGCTCTTACGGAACCTTCTTCAGGTACATTGAAATTGCCTGACAAAACTCAGTCAGTCTGTCTGCACCAACAAAGATAAGAACAGGGTATGGCAGCACGAATACACACGCTTGCTCAATTGATAATTCGTGGCTGGAAGGCAAACGCATTTCGTTTGTTGCTGGTTCACTATGCCTTTGTGTTCCTTGGCGCTGTTGCAATCACACCCATCGTTGCAGGTCTCGGCAACTTTGTGATCGGCCTTTCCGGCAGCGCAGTGCTGGCAGATTACGAGATTGCCTCGTTCTTTCTCTCTCCCATAGGATTGCTGGGTGCCTTTGTTTTTGTTGTTGTCTTCATCGCCATGGCACTGCTGGAGCAGGTTGCCCTGCTTCTGGTGCTCGACAGGCAGGAAAGCGCCTTTATGGCGGCTCGAAATGCCCTGTTCTCAACGCTTGGCCTGTTCCCCCGCCTTGGTATTTTTACATGGCGGCTAACCCAGCGGCTGGTGATGGCGATGATCCCCGGTATCACCATTATCGTGTTGAGTGTGCTGGTCTTTTTGCAAGAATATGACATCAACTACTACCTGCAATACCAGCCCATGGAATTCTGGATGGCGGCCTTCTTCATCGGCATCGGAGTCGCGCTGGTTATTGTAATGCCGCTTTATGCGATCCTCGTCTGGGGCCTGTCTCTGCCGCTGGTGGTTTTGAGAGATCATCGTGGGCTCGGCATTCTCCCGCGCAAGGTTCCTCTCCCGTGGCCTGCGCCCGGTCTTTGCGGGTGTTGTGTCTCTCTGGCTCTTGCTTGGTATTGTAATCCAGGCGCTCTTCCTGCTTCTCATGGAGTATATTGGCTCCTATGCCATCTCCTTTGATAACAGCTCACCGGAAACGCTGGCGGCAATCCTCGGCAGTCTTATTGTGCTTCTGCTACTAGGCAATACGCTCATTACTGCGGCGATGTCTGGCAGTATGGCGTTGATTTTTAAGGCAGGTTTGTTCATAGCAGACGGCAAAGGGCACACCTTTACCGAGGTGCCGGACAGGCCCAAGCTCCAGCCTAAATGGACCAATCCGTTGACGCCGCTGCGCCTTGCTGTCCTGATCGGTCTGGCGGGAACCATTGTGGTTCTGACAGGAACCTATTGGGTTTCAGCAGAACTTCCGGAAAAAGAAGTCCTGATCATCGCCCATCGTGGTGCCTCTTCTCACGCTCCTGAAAACACAATCGCTTCAATCGAGCGTGCGATCGAGGACAATGCAGACTGGGTTGAAGTGGATGTACAGCAAACTGCAGACGGGTCAGTGGTCGTCACTCACGACAGTGACTTCATGCGGTTGCTTGGTGAACCTGCGAATATCTGGGACTGACACAGCAGGAGATCCAATCATTTGATGTGGGGGATGGTTTGCCGTAGAGTATCAGGGCGAGCGCGTTCCAACCCTGCAAGAGGCACTTGAAGCAGTGAAGGGAAAGGCAATTCTCCTCATTGAGCTTAAGTTTTATCCCCAAAGCAGCAGGGAACAGTTCGAAGAGGATGTCGTGAGCATTATCACGCAAGCGAACATGGAAAACGACATAGCAATCATGTCCTTAGAACGCCCTGCCCTCACAAAAGTCCAAGAATTGGAGCCAGATTGGAACATCGGCCTGCTAACCGCCACCTCCATCGGAAACTTCTCTGAACTCGAAGGAAATTTCGTAGCCGTCTCCTCCGCTTCCGCCACTTTGAACTTCATAAGAAGAACACAAGATACCGGTAAGCAGGTGTTTGTCTGGACGGTTAACAATCCCTCGAGTATGCTGCGTTACATATCTATGGGCGTCGACGGAATTATCACGGATGATCCTGCACTGGCGCGCAGCACATTGGAAGAATATAAGGAAATGAACCAGTTTGAGCGGCTATTGCTTCATACCTCTGTCCTGTACAATCTCAGCTTGAACTAACATTCCGATCGTAAGAATCTCGTATATGCCGTATTTTTTAGTAGTGCTTTTGGGTGCGTTGCTGACTGCCCTGTCCATGACCAACTCTGCCACATCCAAGCCGCCGGTTCTGCTGCTGGGGGACCGTGCTACGGTCAACGCGATCATTGCTGAGGTTAATCTACCCGATGACCGACGCGGCCTTGTGCACGCCATTCTGGAAGACGCACGCGTGAAAGCCAAGCGTCTGGATGGCGAAATTCTGCCGATTTCTGCCGGTTCCGAGCCGCTCGTGGAACTGCCAAAAGACGATTTCACACTTGAACAACTGGATGTTGAAACACGGAGCGAACTCGTCGAAGTTCTTGATGAAGACCAGATGTCTGAGCTGCACCGCGCGGTAGACGTAGTGTTGGCAGGCAAGAAGATGGTTAGCTTGGATTAATCTGGGTTAGGATGCTATCTATTTGAACTAATAGATCTATTAGTCATCGTCGTCGTCACCATCCGGAATAGCAAGGTCTACCGCTCCTTCTACGACAGTCGCGCCCACTTTCGCAGTTGTTACAACTGCAGTTGAAGCAACGGAAACCGCCGCACCTCCCACTGAAACGACAGCACAGCCGGAGATTCCGAGTAATACTGTAAGAATACAGGCTGCAATCGCGATAACTCTCATTTATTCCCCTCAAATAACTGTCGTGAATCTCTGTAAATTCAACCTATTTAGTTTAAACTTGAAGGGTAAGAATTACGAATTCCCTACCTAATCCCCGCGCACATGAAACGCTGCACAAGTTGTCTCGAAAAGCGTATCAATTGCGGCGTCCCACGCAGGTCGTGGTGAGCAGCACTTAAGGAAAAGTGTTCCAGCGATGAAGTTGGGAAACAAGCCCATAAGCAAGGGAGGTCGGAATTGCCAGCACCATACTCAAACAAAAAGCGCGCTCTGCTGGCAGACCGCGCTCCGGGTTATCCAGATTTTGATTGGCTCAGGTGAGCTGAGTGAAGAACTTCAGGCGAGCTTTGTGGGCCTCGGCAATGTGGTGACGCGCAGCTCTGTCTGCACGGTCACAATCACGCTTTGAAATGGCGTCCACGATCTCGGCATGCTCCTCAATCGCCAGACGGCGACGGTCGTCATCTGTCAAGGTCGTGCCAGCAAGCAACAGCAGAGACAGGCGCATATGGTCAATCTGCTCAACCAGATATCGGTTGTGGGAGGCAAGGTAGAAACGGCGGTGGAACTCGCGGTTGGTCTTGATCAAACGGTCCGCATCCGCAAGGTTCTGCATGTCTGATTCAACCATCTCCTGCAGGATCTCGATCTCCGCAGCTGACGCATGCTGTGCAGCCAAACGGCCAGCGGTACCTTCCAGCACCTCACGCAGAAAATAGAGCTCGCTGATCTGGTTGTGGTCCAGACTAGGGATGACCATGCCGCGGTTCGGTTCGTGAACCGCAAGCCCCTGCGCTTCAAGACGCTTCAGGCCTTCCCGGATAGGTGTACGGCTGACGCCGAATTTCTCTGCCAGTTCAGCTTCCCGCAAGCGACTGCCGGGTTTCAGTTCACGGCTCTCAATCGCTTTGATGAGGCGACGGTAAATTTCAGCTCCGTTGGGTGAATTGGCAGTCACGTTTTATTCCCGGGATTAGTAAAGGCTCGGTTCGTAGCTTACACATACCAGCCTTAAGTGGACAGGCAGGGCACGGGTGTGGTCCTGCCAGTTTCAGCGTTAAATTTCAATCAGGCATAGCATAGCCTAGTTA
This sequence comes from Pseudovibrio sp. JCM 19062, assembly GCA_001310715.1. Next base: position 34,323 of record BAXV01000001.1, on the reverse strand, counting down.
ATAACTAGCATGCCTGAGTTGGTTGGGCCTTAGGCACCGCCTGCTGGCCATGGGCCATGGAAGCCGGAGCCACCTTTGTCGGTACGCTCAAAGCCATGCTGACCAAAGAAGTCACGCTGACCCTGAATCACGTAGGCTGCGGTCCGCTTCTGACGAATCATGTCAAAGGAGCCGAGCGCAGCAGAAAGAGCTGGCGTAGGAATACCGTTTGTGATGCCCATGCAAAGCATCTCACGCAGACCCGGTACAGCATCTTTCATACGTTCTGCGATTGCAGGCGCCATGTAAAGAGACTTTAGCTCTGGATTTTCGTCGTAAGCCTGTGCGATCTCGTCGAGGAAGCGGGAACGGATAATGCAGCCCTGACGCCAGATACGAGCAATATCGCCCATTGGCAGATCCCAGCCGTTTTCTTTACCGCCAGCAGCCAGTACAGCAAAACCTTCAGCATAGGCAGCGATCTTGCCAGCAATCAGCGCGCGCTCACAGGCCGCGATACCTTCCTGTTTCTCTTCCCAAGTCAGAGTTTCATCAGACTGTGGGTAGATCTCTGCAATTTCCTGACGCAAGGCACGTGCAGAAGAAAGACAGCGAGCTGCAACAGCTGCATCAATGCCGGTTGCCGGAACACCAAGCATGTGCGCTTCAACAGCAGACCAGCGACCGGTACCCTTCTGACCGGCAGTATCCAGAATAATGTCTAGGATCGGCTTGCCGCTCTCCTCGTCAATCACGCCCATCACATTCGCAGTGATTTCAATGAGGTATGATGCAAGCGGGCCTTCGTTCCACTTGGTGAAGATCTCAGCCTGTTCCTGAATGCTCAGACCAAGGGTCTTGGTCATCACTTCGTGGACTTCGGCAATCATCTGCATGTCGGCATACTCGATGCCATTGTGCAGGGTCTTCACAAAGTGGCCAGCACCTTCCGGCCCCATCAAAGCAACGCAAGGCTCGCCATTGTGCTTTGCAGAGATAGCTTTGAGGATTGGTTCGATGCGAGCGTAGGCCGTCTCGGAAGCGCCAACCATGATGGAAGGACCGAAACGAGCGCCTTCTGCACCACCGGAAACGCCCATGCCTACAAAGGTAAACGGCGTATCAGCCAGCTCTTTGTAGCGGCGGTTACTGTCGTTGAAGTCGCTATTACCTGCGTCAATCAGAATGTCACCATCTTCCAGGTGATCTTTCAAAACAGAGATCTGCTGATCAACAGGGCCACCTGCCGGTACCATCAAAATGATAGGGCGAGGCGCTTTGATGTTCGCTACCAGCTCTTCAGTGCTGTAGCAAGGAATGAACATATCTTTCAGGTGCCCGGCCTTTTCCATGAAAGCCTGGGTTCCCTCTGCAGTACGGTTGTATACCGCAACTTTATAGCCATTGTCTGCGATGTTGAGAGCCAGATTAGCTCCCATGACGCCTAGTCCAACAAGACCGATGTCCGCCTGTGTCATCAATACTCTCCGTGCTGCAAGTGGTGCACAGACACGCGTAAAAACCTAACCCAATAGATAACTTGGCGATTGTATGCGCTTGTGCCTCAGAAACTAGGAGAGTGGCATAGGTGAAAAACGGGTTTTTGCCAAGGTGGCAAGAGGAAAATTCCGCAAAAGCGTGATAAAACAGCCAGATCAGTGCTTTCGCGGAAACTTCGTTATTTCAGGTGCTTGGAGAGCACTTCTTTTGCAGCTGTCTCCAGTGCAACTGCAGAAGCCTGCAACTGACTGCGCTCCAGTTCATCCATACTTGGGAACAGTGTCGCTTCAATGCCGTCTGCGCCCAATACGCGCGGGACGGAAAGAGCAGTATCCTTCACGCCAACGATCTCCTCGTTGACGATGGAAAGACTGATCACGGCGTGTTCGTTGGTCACGATTGCCTTCACAATGCGCGAGAGCCCTGCCCCAATACCGAAGTTGGTTGCGCCCTTGCCTTCAATGATGGAGTAGGCGGCGTAGCGCACCCCATGGTCAATGCGGTCGCGTACTTCCTGAGTGATCGGCTTGTTGGTCTGCTCGGCAAACGTAAACAGTGGTGTGTTGCCAGCTTTTGCGCCAGACCAGACCAGCACTTCACTGTCACCGTGCTCTCCTAGAACATCCGCATGCACGGAACTTGGCGTAATGCCCAGATGTTTACCCAGCAAGGTGCGGAAACGGGCCGTATCCAAAATGGTACCGGAGCCGATAACGCGGGTGCGCGGCAGGCCGGAAATCTCGGTTGCAACCTGAGTCATGATATCAACCGGATTGGTCGCAATGATCAGGATAGCATGGGGAGCATACTTCAGCACTTCAGGAATGACTTTTGCAAAGACGCCAGCATTGCGAGCCAGCAACTCGATGCGTGTCTCACCCGGTTGTTGGTTCACACCAGCAGCAATTACGACAACTCCCGCATCCTTCAGATCGCTGTAATCACCGCCAACGACTTTCATCGGGCGGGCAAACGGGGTCGCATGAAAAATGTCTTCTGCCTGAGCGATAGCGAGCTTTGGGTTGTAATCAACAAGAACAAGTTCGTTGCCCACACCGTTCATGGCCATGGCATAGGCGGCAGTACTCCCAACAGCGCCAACACCAACTACACCAATTTTCATAGGGCTATCCTTTTCTTATTCTTGGGGTCTGCGGATCATCCCACCCGCAACCAAATTTCGTGCCTGTCTCCTAGACAGTTGCAAAAGAGAATGCAATTCCCTTAAGCGTGACATATCAGCCCGTATACTTACTTCTGGCATTTAGGGCAGAAGAACGTCGAGCGTCCGTTTTGTACCTTGCGTTCAATGATACCGGAGCAACCAGGGGTCCGGCAAGCTTCCCCTTCCCGGTCATAGACGGAGAAGTTATGCTGGAAGTACCCAAGGGAACCATCCGCTTGGCGATGATCCTTCAACGAAGAACCTCCAGATGCAATCGCTTCCTGCAGGACTTCGCGGATGTGATTGGCAAGTTCATCGGCCTTCTTCAACGGTCTGCCGGACTTTCCCGCAAGTGTGGACGCACTGTTGAATGGACTTAGCCCCGTTCTCCAGAGTGCTTCACACACATAAATATTGCCCAGTCCCGCAATGAACTTCTGATTAAGCAAGGCAGCCTTGAGAGAGGTTTTCCGGTTCTCAAAGAGCTTGGCAAGGAGTGCACCATCCAGCTCATTGCCGAGCGGCTCGATCCCCATCTCCGCAAACATCGGATGCACGGCCAGCTCGCTTCGTGGAATAAGCACCATGAAACCAAACCGGCGTGGATCGTTGTAAATGATCTTTACAATCGTCTCCCGGCCTTCCGGACGAATATGGAAAATCACATGGTCATGTTGCGGATGCTTGCCGTTTGCATGATACATTTCAACGGCTTGCGTCGGTTCCTGATCATCAGTCTCAATCCAGCGGAAGGACCCGGACATGCCAAGATGCATCACCAGAACGTCACCACTGTCCAGATCAAGCAGCAGATATTTTGCTCGGCGCGTGAAGGAGATGACCCTGCGATTTTCCAGTCGCTCGACGAAATCATCACCAAATGGAAAGCGAAGATCAGGTCGGCGTTGTTCAACTCTGCAAATTGTTGCATTGTCAAAAAAAAGGAGCCAGTCCGCGGCGGACTGTTTCAACCTCTGGTAATTCAGGCATAAGATATCCGTTGGTACAGTGGTTTGCTGCTGGGCAAAGATTGCGTTCTACAATAGCGCTTTGTAACAAGCTGTACTATGTTCGCCCGCGAAATGGAGTGATTTGATTATGGCGCGTGAGTTCTCAACCCCTGAGCAGGCATCCGTAACAGACCCGTCTGAAATGGCAACAAGCTTCGGGTTTCGCACAGTTCGCGAAGGTGAAAAGCAGGATCTGGTGGATGATGTTTTCCACAAAGTGGCCTCCCGCTACGACCTGATGAACGACCTTATGTCCGGCGGAATGCATCGTCTCTGGAAAGACGCGATGGTGTCCAGCATGAATCCACCAAAGAGTGGCGCCCGCGCATGGCGACATCTGGACGTGGCAGGCGGCACCGGCGATATCGCAACCCGTGTGGTTGAGCGTTCCAACCGTACAGTCAAGTCAACCGTTTGCGACATCAACGGCTCAATGCTTGGTGTTGGCAAAGACCGTGCGAGCGCAGCAGGCCTCTCAGAGAACATCGAGTTCATTCAGGGCAACGCAGAAGAACTGCCTTTCCCGGATAAATACTTTGATACCTATACGATCGCGTTCGGTATTCGAAATGTCCCGCAAATCGACAAAGCGCTGAAAGAAGCACATCGTGTGCTGAAGCGCGGTGGCCGCTTTATGTGCCTTGAGTTTTCGCAGGTGGACGTGCCAGCACTTGATAAGGTCTACGATTTGTTCTCCTTCCACGCCATCCCGAAAATTGGGCAGGCAGTGACGGGTGACGGCGATCCCTACAGCTATCTCGTCGAATCTATCCGCAAGTTTCCAAATCAGGAACGTTTTGCGCAGATGATACGTGACGCAGGCTTTGAGCGTGTCACTTATCGAAACTACACCGGCGGTATCGCTGCACTTCACTCCGGCTGGAAAATCTAACCAGTTATGATCGCAAATATTGTGCCATTTATGCGTCTGGGTTTCGCGGGTTTTGTTATGGCCCGCGAAGGTGTGTTCGGACTTGTTTCTCTACCGGATCTCCCGCCCGGTCCGCGCTTGGCTATCCGCACAGCGCGGATGCTTGAGCGCCGTGGTATCGAGAAAAAAGATGCTGCAGCCCGCCTGACAGACGCTCTGAACCGCCTTGGCCCCTCCTACATCAAGCTTGGGCAGTTTCTTGCCACGCGCCCGGATGTGGTTGGTAAGGAAGCAGCAAAAGAACTTTCCGCTCTTCAGGACAACGTCCCGCCATTTCTGACACAGTACGCGCGGAAAACAGTAGAAGAGCAACTTGGGAATACAGTCGAGTACCATTTTGAAGAGTTTGGTGAACCAGTTGCTGCAGCCTCAATTGCGCAGGTGCATCCAGCGTACCTGCGCAATCGGGATGGTGAACTGGAGAAGGTCGCTGTCAAAGTCCTTCGCCCCGGTGTCGAACGCGGGTTCAAACGTGATCTGAAAAGTTTCTACCTTGCAGCACGCCTTGCAGAACGCTTTAGCCGGGCAAGCCGCCGTCTGCGCCCACTTGCGACTGTAGAGACCTATGAGCGGGCTGTCGTTCTGGAAATGGACCTGCGCATGGAAGCCGCAGCCCTTTCTGAAATGGGTGAAAACAGCAAGGAAGACACAGACTTCCGCGTACCAAGCGTGGACTGGCCGCGTACCTCTCGCTCCGTTCTTACAATGGAGTGGATTGACGGTGTGAAGCTTTCCAATCTGGAAGGTATCGAAGAAGCTGGTCATGATTTGCCTGAACTGGGCAACAAAGTCATCCAGTCCTTCCTGCGCCATGCCGTGCGTGATGGCTTCTTCCACGCCGACATGCATCAGGGCAACCTGTTTGTGGAACCGGACGGCACGCTGGTAGCAGTTGACCTTGGTATCACTGGACGCTTGGCCTGTCCGAGCGCAGATTTCTGGCAGAAATCCTCTACGGCTTCATCACCCGCAACTATCGCCGGGTTGCTGAGGTTCACTTTGAAGCCGGTTATGTGCCCGCAGATCAGGACGTAGACATCTTCGCACAGGCGATCAGAGCGATCGGTGAACCAATTCACGGCCATGACGCCAGCGAAATCTCGATGGCGCGGCTGCTGACCCAGCTGTTTGAAGTCACTGAGATGTTCAACATGCACACTCAGCCTCAGCTGATCCTACTGCAGAAAAACATGGTGTTGGCAGAGGGGGTCGCCCGCTCGCTGAACCCGCATCTGGATATGTGGAAGACCTCAGATCCTGTTGTCACAAGCTGGATACAGCGAAATCTGGCCCGATTGGACGCATCACAGACCTTGCAACAGGCGTGACGGTTCTGGGGCGTCTGGCAGGCGACCTGCCGATCATTGCCGACCGCGTGAGCAAGTTCTCCAATCATCTGGAGCTGATGGCCAACAACGGCCTGAGATTTGATGAGAAGACCGCAGAGGCGATTGGCAAGGCGGAGGCAAAACACACCCGCTCTGGCCGTATTGCGCTATGGGTCATCGCAGTCGCTCTTTCAGCAATTGCCTACGGCATCTATTTCTAAGATTTTCTGAGTTGATACTACGAAAAACGGGAGTTGTGAGACTCCCGTTTTTTTGTTGTTTAGGCAGTTTTTCCGTAAAGTTGCTGAGATATTTAGAATGTATTAAGTTGCTGCATAATTTTGTCTAAGATTTATATAGTAACCGCAATTGATGATATGAATTGTAGGCGGGTTGTGACGCAGTAAAACGTGCTAAAAGCAAGGTAGATTGAGATAAGTATTTGGGACTTCTGAGGGACTACTCAAACCCTTGGGGAAATGCCCAATGCGTCCGTAAAACTATCTTCCTGGAGGTGCCGCTGTGCCAGACAGTTCTGAACTAGGGACCCGTGAACGGTTACTAGATGCCGCTGAACGCTTGCTCGCTGAACATGGTCTTGCGGAAACTTCTGTAAGAATGATCACCGAAAAAGCTGATGCCAACGTTGCTGCCGTCAACTACCACTTCGGCAGCAAGGAGGATCTCGTTAGAGCTGTTTTTATGCGCCGGCTTCGCGAGATCGACGACATGCGCATGCAACGACTGGATGCTCTGGAAGTTGGTGGGCGAGAGCCGGATGTCGAAGAGATCACCCGCGCCTTTATGGAGCCGTTGATCGTACAGGGAATCTCCAGAGAAACCGGAAAGCTGGTCCCGTTTGTGGTTCTTATCCGTCAGGTCTTCTCTGATCCGGAAGCTGGCCAGAAAATCATGCATTCATGGGAGCCGCCAAGAATTATCCTGCGCATCACCAAAGCCCTCGCCAAAGCGACCAGCAGCGATATCCCCACAGGGCCACGTGCACAGCTCCTAATGATGCTCATGCACAGTGCAACGCTAGAAGCGCTTTACGTCGTCACAGGAGCCTCCAAAGGCCCCTACGACGAAGAATTGGATCAGGATGCCATCGTCGAAGGCACTATTTGCTTCGTGTCCAGTGGAATACGTGCTTTCTTCAAGACGAAAGCACTCGAAGAAGCCTGAGGCCTTGGCTAAAATGCAGAGACACGGCGGAGGGTGAGATTAAGTCTACCTCCGTCTTGGAGCAGTGTAGAGCTCCCACCCAAAATACGGTCAATTCCGTGGTAACAAAGCCGTGCTTTTCCACCCAGCACAACAACGTCTCCAGAATTCAGTTTCAGCGATTGCGTAGGCCCACCGCGCTTAACGCCGCCAAGCCGGAATACGGCTGTGTCTCCCAAACTGACAGAAACCACCGGTGCCTCAAACGTCTTTTCGTCACGGTCCTGATGCAGACCCATTTTCGCAGTCGAGGTGTAATAGTTGACGAGGCACGCCTCAGGAGGCGCAGTACATTCTCCCACACGCCCCCATAAACCATTAAGCACCTCAGGAATGGCAGGCCACGGTTGACCGGTCTCCGGATGCTCAGTTTGGTATCGATATCCGTTGCGATCTGACACCCACCCCAATGCGCCCAGATTGGTCATGCGAACCGAGAACGGCTTGCCCGTGCGTGGCATCACCGGAGTGAACAAAGGTGCCTCTTTCACCAGATACCTTAGCGTTTCGACAAGCTCTCTTTGTTCTTCAAGAGAGAAGTATCCGGGCAGGTATTTGAAACCTTTAGGAAAATTACCACTCAGCTGCATCTTGAACCTCTCATTATCCGGACTTACCTCCTGAAGAGACCGCTTAAGAAACCGGAAAACTTGGAGAAACTTGCCGAAACTGAATTTAACTCATAATCCTCAAAATAGTGGCTGCACGATTTAGGAGAAAAATAAATGCACCCTCTTCCCCCGCTGCTTGCAGCTGTCCTCAACATCTTTGCCGCGTTTGTCTCTCTCCTGATCCTGCTCACTCTCATCGCCGTCGTTGTGCTGTACATCATTGATCGCAGCCAACACAAAGATGCAATCCGCCACAATTTCCCTGTTGTTGGCCGTTTCCGAGCGCTCTTCTCCTACCTTGGTGAGTTCTTCCGCCAGTACTTCTTTGCGATGGACAGGGAGGAAATGCCGTTCAACCGTGCTGAACGCACCTGGGTCGGTCATGCGTCCAGAGCCGAAGGCAACACCATGGCGTTTGGGTCTACGAAAAACCTGAGCGCACCGGGAACCGCCCTGTTCGTGAATGCGCCCTTTGCAAAACTGGAGAGGGAGATCGACGAACCAGAGCCGATGCTTATCGGTCCTTACGTTGAAAATCCGTATATTCCCCCCAGCTACTTCAATATCTCGGGCATGAGTTATGGTGCGATTTCTCGACCGGCAGTTCTTGCACTTTCACGTGGTGCGAAAATGGCAAATTGCTGGATGAATACCGGAGAAGGTGGCCTGTCTCCCTATCATCTGGAAGGTGGAGCGGACATCGTTTTTCAGATCGGCACAGCAAAATACGGTTGCCGTAACGATGACAGCACACTGAACGAAGACAAGCTAAAAAAAAGATCACCGACCATGCTCAGGTCAAAATGGTCGAGATCAAGTTGGCGCAAGGCGCAAAACCGGGCAAGGGTGGCCTTCTTCCCGGCGGTAAAGTCACGCCTGAAATTGCCGAAATACGCGGGATCAAGGCCGGGCAACCATCGCACTCCCCAAATCGCCATCCGGAAATCAGCAATACAGGTGAGCTGCTGGACTTCATCGCCCGCGTCCGCCACATCGCCAAAAAGCCGGTGGGCTTTAAAACAGTCATTGGTTCCAGCACTTGGGTGGAAGAGCTGTGCCGTGAAATCAATCACCGAGGAATTGAACACGCACCGGACTTCATCACCATTGATTCTGCTGATGGTGGGACAGGTGCAGCGCCAATGCCACTGATGGACAATGTGGGCTTAACTATCTCGGAAGCCCTTCCAATCGTGGATCATATTCTGAGAAAGCATGACTTGCGTGATCGCATTCGCATTATTGTCTCCGGAAAGCGTATAACACCTTCTGCAGTCGCAATGGCCCTCTGTGCGGGAGCAGATTTTACCGTCACGGCTCGCGGTTTCATGTTCGCGCTGGGCTGCATTCAGGCTATGAGATGCAACAAGAATACGTGTCCCACAGGCATCACCACGCACAACAAAGCGCTTCAGGCCGGGCTTGATCCAACGGAAAAAAAGCCACCGCGTTGCCGCCTATTGCCATAGTGTGCGGATGGAGGTGGATATGATTGCTCACGCCTGCGGTGTGGATGCTGCACGACAGCTTTCACGAGAGCATGTCCGTATCGTTCAGGGCAATGGGCACTCGATCTCTCTTGATGAGCTCTATCCACAAACGCCTCTTAGAAATAGGGGGTAACTCGGGGGAATGCTGGCAACTGGCAGAAGTCGGGGGTGTTTCTGTCCGTTTTCCAAAGAAAATTTCGGTTTCTTCACTCAGAAAAAGACTTCGGTTAGGTCTTGTGTCGATATATACGTTCCTGTCCCTTGCAGGGGCAGAGCACCCCTCTTATATAGCCAATTGAAGTTTTCTTGCGTGTTTGCGACAACACATGCAAGTGCAATGTACTGGGGACCGGTTGGAAGCTGATCCGACATAATCCGAAGGCCTTCGGGGTTCGGGCGGTCTGCCGAAAGGAGAGAAAAACATGGCAAAGGTCATCGGTATCGACCTCGGCACGACAAATTCGTGCGTATCTGTAATGGACGGCAAAGATGCTAAAGTAATCGAAAACGCAGAAGGTGCGCGTACTACCCCTTCTATGGTTGCTTTTAGCGATGACGGCGAGCGCCTTGTAGGCCAGCCAGCGAAGCGTCAGGCTGTAACCAACCCAACAGACACACTGTTTGCTGTTAAGCGCCTGATCGGTCGTCGTTTTGATGATCCGACTGTTGCGAAAGACAAAAAGCTCGTCCCATACGAAATCGTAAAAGCCGACAACGGCGACGCATGGGTTGAAGCTGAGGGTGAGAAGTACTCCCCATCCCAGGTTTCTGCTTTCATCCTACAAAAGATGAAAGAAACAGCTGAGAGCTTCCTCGGTGAAACTGTAACTCAGGCTGTTATTACCGTTCCTGCTTACTTCAACGATGCTCAGCGTCAGGCAACCAAAGATGCCGGTAAGATTGCTGGTCTTGAAGTTCTGCGTATCATCAACGAGCCAACTGCTGCTGCCCTTGCATACGGCATGGACAAAAACGATGGTAAGACCATCGCAGTTTACGACCTTGGTGGTGGTACCTTCGACGTTTCCATTCTGGAAATCGGCGACGGCGTATTTGAAGTGAAGTCCACCAACGGTGACACCTTCCTCGGTGGTGAAGACTTCGACATGCGCTTGGTTGACTACCTTGCTGCCGAGTTCAAGAAAGAACAGGGCATTGACCTGAAGAACGACAAGCTTGCTCTGCAGCGTCTGAAAGAAGCTGCTGAAAAAGCGAAGATCGAGCTGTCTTCTTCTTCCCAGACCGAAATCAACCTGCCGTTCATCACCGCAGACGCTTCCGGTCCTAAGCACCTTACCCTGAAGCTGACCCGCGCGAAGTTCGAGCAGCTCGTTGACGATCTGGTACAGCGTACCGTTGCGCCAATGAAAGCAGCACTGAAAGACGCAGGTCTGGCAGCTGGTGAAATCGATGAGGTTGTTCTCGTCGGTGGTATGACCCGTATGCCTAAGGTTCAGGAAGTTGTTAAGCAGTTCTTCGGCAAAGACCCGCACAAAGGTGTGAACCCGGACGAAGTTGTTGCAATGGGTGCAGCAATTCAGGCTGGCGTTCTGCAGGGTGATGTTAAAGACGTTCTGCTTCTTGACGTTACTCCGCTGTCCCTCGGCATCGAAACCCTCGGTGGCGTGTTCACACGTCTGATCGACCGCAACACCACGATCCCAACCAAGAAGGGCCAAGTGTTCTCTACAGCTGAAGACAATCAGACTGCAGTGACCATCCGTGTCTTCCAGGGTGAACGTGAGATGGCTGCGGACAACAAGATCCTCGGTCAGTTCGATCTGGTTGGTATTCCACCAGCACCACGCGGTGTGCCTCAGGTTGAAGTTGCTTTCGACATCGATGCAAACGGTATCGTGAACGTATCCGCTAAGGATAAGGGTACCGGTAAAGAACAACAGATCCGTATTCAGGCATCTGGTGGTCTGTCCGACACCGACATCGAGCAGATGGTGAAAGACGCTGAATCCCACGCTGAAGAAGACAAGAAGCGTAAGGAACTGGTTGAAGCGAAAAACCAGGGTGAAGCACTGCACCACTCCACTGAGAAGTCTTTGAAAGAGTACGGCGATAAAGTCTCTGAAGAAGACAAGTCTGCGATCGAAAGCGCTCTTGCAGCACTGAAGCTGTCTCTCGAAGGTGAAGATCTCGAAGACATTACTGCGAAGACACAGACACTTGCTGAAGCTTCCATGAAGCTTGGTGAAGCAATGTACAAGGACGCTCAGGCTGAAGCTGGCGAAGACGCTGCTGAAGGCGAAGGCGAGCCTAAGCCTGTTGACGATGTTGTTGATGCAGACTTCGAAGAAGTTCGCGACGACGACAAAAAGTCCAGCTAACTAATACTTTTACCCCGCAAGCTCCAACGGGCTTGCGGGGTAAACTTTATTGAAGTATTTCCCAACGGTATGGAAGATTTGGGTTGAAGGTTGCCTTTTGGGTGCAATTGCATTCGGGAGTGCCGCTTCCTACATATGGGGAGCTGGAAGTGTGTGCGCTGTGCTTATGGCTGCACCTTGAATTCCAGCAGAACAGTAAACAGTTTTGTTTTGAAGATGAGAGCGGTCCGTAAGTTAATTCGCTGCGAAGCATGAATGAACTTCGACTACGAGAGAGTATCTTGGGCTGAGCTGATGTTCTCCTGAGACTTCAAAACACAGATAGACATCACGTCTTTGGAGCTTATTTCATAATGTCTAAACGCGACTACTACGAGGTGCTGGGGGTAGCACGGGAGGTCGACGAAAAGGCACTTAAAAGCGCTTATCGCAAGCTTGCGATGAAATACCACCCGGACCGCAATCCAGGTGATGATGAATCGGAAGCAAATTTTAAGGAAGTGAGCGAAGCTTACGAAACCCTGAAAGATCCGCAAAAGCGCGCTGCCTACGATCGATTTGGCCATGCAGCCTTTGAAAACGGCGGCTTTGGTGGTGGCGGTGGAGCAGGTCCCGGCGACTTTGCATCCTCTATGGCCGACATTTTCGACGAGTTCTTTGGCGGAGGCGGTGGTCGTCGTGGCTCGGGCCGCGAACGCGGTGCCGACCTGCGCTATAATCTGGAAATCTCTCTTGAAGAAGCTTACGAAGGTAAGTCCGTCGAGATCGAAGTTCCAACCTCCGTCACCTGCGAACCGTGTAGCGGCTCTGGTGCTAAATCCGGCACCCGTCCATCCACCTGTCCAACCTGTGGCGGTGCTGGGCGCGTAAGGGCGGCTCAGGGCTTCTTCACTATGGAACGCACCTGCCCGACCTGTCAGGGCCGTGGCGAAATCATCACCGATCCATGTGACAGCTGCGGCGGTACTGGCCGGACGACAAAAGAGCGTACGCTCTCCGTCAACATTCCAGCTGGCATTGAAGATGGCACCCGCATTCGCTTGTCTGGTGAAGGTGAAGCTGGCGCGCGCGGTGGCCCTGCAGGAGATCTGTACATCTTCCTGTCCCTTCGTCCGCACGAGTTCTTCCAGCGTGATGGCGCGGATATCTTCTGCCGGGTACCAATCTCAATGACAACCGCTGCTTTGGGTGGTCAGTTTGAGGTTCCTGCGCTGGATGGCAATACCGCACGCGTGAAGGTTCCGGAAGGCACTCAGACCGGAAAGCAGTTCAGGCTGCGTGGTAAAGGCATGCCGATTATGCGGTCTAACCAGAGAGGCGACATGTATATTCAGGTTGCCGTAGAGACACCTACAAATCTTACCAAGAGGCAGCGCGAGCTTCTTTCAGAATTTGAAGGTGAATCTTCAGGCGAAAATCATCCTGAATCTACGGGCTTTTTTTGCTAAGGCCAAAGATTTTTTTGGAAAACTTCAAGGCTTAGCTCTTTAAAACGCCATCAAATAGTAATATCTCAGTAGTGCGCTTTGTTGATACTACGGAGAGTTGAATGTTTCACGAAACTCGGTCACTGGCTGAAAGTGCCTTCAACAGACTTCGTGAACCTTCCAAATTTCTTCGGGCGTGGGTGGAATCGCCACTCACGACCGGAGCTGTGACCCCGTCAGGTCCCGTTCTCGCCCAGAGAATGGCAGAGTTCGTTCCAGCAAATTCAGAAAACCCCGTTTTGGAGCTAGGCCCAGGCACTGGTCCGGTCACAAAAGCTATTCTGGACGCTGGCGTTGCCAAAGAGCGATTGACCTGCTTGGAATACAGCTCGGACTTCTGTGAGCTTCTTACTGAGAAATTCGGGGACCTGAACGTGGTGCAAGGCGACGCCTATAACATGCGTCCGAGCCTCGGGCACATTGCGGCAAACTCCCTCTGCGCTGTTGTATCCAGCCTGCCATTGGTTGCCAGACCTATGGAAACTCGGCTGAAGTGCATTAGCGACGCGTTTACGCTCATGCGACCAGGGGCCCCGTTCATTCAATTCTCATATTCTCTGGTCTCCCCAGTGACGTTGAAATCCAAAATGTTCAGCTGGTCGAAGACCGAGTGGATCGTAAAGAACATCCCCCCTGCCCGGGTCTGGATCTTCCGTAAGCCTTTCTGATTTCTCTGCATAAAACCTTAAGCTGAGTAACTTCTAAAACCACGCGCCTTTCATAAACCTTCCGCTTGGGTAGTATGTGATATTCTACATGCTGACTTGATTTTCTAACGTCACACTCCAGTACGTGAGAGTGCTGTGCCATGTTGTAAGGATAGCTTTATGAAGCCCAAGATACTCGTGTTTTCAGGTTCAACCCGCACTGGCTCCTACAACCAGATGCTGGCAGATTTGATGGCAAAACATCTGACAGTCGCGAACGCCGATGTCACCCAAATCAGCCTAGCCGATTATCCTCTCCCCATTTATGATGGCGATCTTGAGGATGAGACCGGTATCCCGGAGAATGTCTACAAGCTCAGAAAACTCATAGAGGCCCACCACGGGATCTTTATCGCAAGTCCCGAATACAATTCATCGGTTACCCCTCTGCTTAAAAACACGTTGGACTGGATCAGCCGTATCCAGCTGCCGGAGGAAGAGCCGCTAGAGGTCTTCCATAAATCCATTTATGCCGTTGGCGGAGCGTCACCCGGTGCCCATGGTTCTTTGCGCGGGTTAATGCACTTGCGGACGATTATGGAAGTGTCTTTAGGCTGCCTTGTGCTGCCGGAGATGGTTTCTATTAACTTTGCAGGCAAGTCCTTTGATGAAAATGGTGACCTCACAAAAGACCATCAGATCAAGCGATTGCATAAGTTGGTTGGCCGCTTCGTGAGCGAGGCAAGTCATGTAAAGCTACAGGATAACTGAGTTTTTTTTGGTTTGCTGCATTGGCAATGCGGAAATGACTACATACATAAGACCGCAGACACAATTTTGAAATTGGTTTGCGCGGAAGTTTGCACTGCTGCCAATTGAAATCTGGAGAAGATTGAATGAGTGAACCTGAACAGTGGCACGGCACAACTATCTTGACCGTGCGCAAAGGCGGCAGAGTCGTAATTGCTGGAGACGGTCAGGTATCTCTTGGATCGACGGTCATCAAAGGCACGGCTCGTAAAGTCCGCCCATTAGCTGGCGGCAAAGTCATCGCAGGCTTTGCAGGTGCCACTGCTGACGCATTTACGCTGTTTGAACGCCTTGAGGCAAAGCTGGAACAATATCCGGACCAGTTGATGCGAGCCTGTGTTGAGTTGGCAAAAGACTGGCGTACCGATCGCTACCTCCGGCGCTTGGAGGCCATGATGCTGGTTGCCGACAAGACGGATTCACTTGTTCTGACTGGTACCGGTGACGTTCTCCAGCCTGAAAATGGCGTGATGGGCATCGGTTCTGGTGGCAACTACGCACTCTCAGCAGCCCGTGCATTGGTTGACATGGATCTGAGTGCAGAAGAGATTTGCCGCAAGTCTATGGAAATTGCAGCTGAGATCTGCGTCTACACAAACAGCAACGTCACCATCGAGTCCCTCGATACAGAGTGACGATTATCGCAAGAAGCAACTGGAGGTCAGTGAATTTCGATCTCCAGTTCTGCAAGCAAGACATTTTTAGATCAGCTTGCCTTGCTAAGCGAGGATACTTGACGCTTTTATTGCCCCGTTTGGATTTAATGAGGACCTGATGATATCAAGAGCAGCCCTTGCTGGAGCCGTCTCCGCTGGAATTATCAGCGCAGATCAAGCTGATAAGCTTGTCTCCTATTTGACACTGCAAGCCGATAATATCCAAGCACAGCAATCCGCTGATAACCTTCATGACCCGGAAGAAGTCCGGTTTACCCAAGGTTTTCACGATATCTTCATCAGCCTCGGCATCTTAATCTTGTTTTCAGGCTATATTATCGGCCTGAATGAACCGCTCGCGCACGGCGGTATGCCCGCAGCAGCTGTTGCAAGTGTTGCCGCGATGATCTCTTGGGCAATGGCCGAATGGTTCACCAAGATCAAAAAAACTCGCCCTTCCCTCTATCCTTCTGACAGGACTGTTCGGGGGATCGATTGCGCTCGTTGGCTTTAGCCTGTTTACATCGAACGCCTTGAATGAGAACTCTGAAACCATTCAGATCATGTTGGGTTCAATCTTTGCGTTGTGCGGTGCCTCGTTGTTTTACTGGCGCTTTAAGGTGCCAATCACCCTAACAGTCATCGTCGCAGGAGTGATGGGCCTGATTGTCGGGGTATTGACCCTGGCGACAGACGCGCGAATTCTGAACTACTTTCCCTGGGTCACGCTGGTTTGCGGTTTGTTTGCCTTTGCCTGCGCAATGTATTTTGACAGCAAAGACACGGCCCGCGAAACGCTCAACACAGACAAAGCCTTTTGGCTTCACCTGCTTGCGGCACCGCTCATCGTCCATTCCATCCTAAGTCGGATGTACACTGCGGAGCAGACAGAAGACTATGCACTGGTTTCCATCGCGGTCATTCTGGTCTTTGGTGTCGTCGCACTGATTGTTGATCGCCGAGCAATGCTGGTCGCAGGCCTGAGTTACCTCGGTATTGCCCTTGGCTATTTGCTGGAGCCCGCCGACTTTTCGGAATTACAGCTAACTTCTGTCTCCCTTGTATTGCTTGGGAGTTTTGTCTTGCTACTCGGTTCAGGCTGGAGCGCGGCGCGGCGGATCGTCATGCGCCCTCTTGCAGGAACCAAACTCACTACATATCTGCCACCTATCCGGAACTAGAAAGTAAGAAAATGACAAATTTCTCTCCACGGGAAATCGTTAGTGAACTCGATCGCTACATTATCGGCCAGAATGATGCTAAACGCGCAGTGGCAATTGCGCTGCGCAACAGATGGCGCCGACAGCAGTTGGATGAAGGCCTGCGCGAGGAAGTTCAGCCAAAGAACATTTTGATGATCGGACCAACCGGTGTTGGTAAGACAGAGATCTCTCGTCGTTTGGCTAAGCTTGCGAATGCTCCTTTCACAAAAGTCGAAGCTACCAAGTTTACCGAGGTCGGGTACGTGGGTCGCGATGTGGAGCAGATCATCCGTGATCTGCTGGAATCCAGTATTGCGCTTGTCCGCGAACAAAGCCGCAAGGATGTGGAAGCGAAAGCACATGTACTAGCTGAGGAGCGCGTTCTGGATGCGCTGGTCGGCAATAATGCGAGCCCAGCCACCCGTGACACCTTCCGCAAAAAACTGCGCGAAGGGGATCTTGATGAAAAAGAAATCGAGATCGAAGTGCGCTCTTCCCCTCAGATGCCAAGCTTTGACATTCCTGGCATGCCAGGAAGCAGCGTTGGTGTGATGAATATCTCTGATATGCTGGGCAAAGCATTTGGTGGTCAAACCAAGCCAAAGCGCACCAGTGTTAAAGAAAGCCATAATGTTCTGTTGGCAGAAGAATCCGACAAGCTTTTGGATGAAGAAAAGATCACTCAGGAAGCGATCTCGCTGGTTGAGAATTCCGGCATCGTTTTCCTTGATGAGGTCGACAAAATCTGTGGCAAGGATGGCCGCAGCGGTGGTGATGTGTCCCGCGAGGGTGTGCAGCGCGACCTGTTGCCATTGATCGAAGGTACTGTGGTCTCCACCAAGTATGGCCCGGTGAAAACAGACCACATTCTGTTCATCGCCTCTGGTGCGTTCCACGTTTCAAAACCATCTGACTTGCTGCCGGAACTTCAGGGCCGTCTGCCAATTCGTGTTGAGCTGAAAGCTCTGACGAAAGAGGATTTTGTGAAGATCCTTACCGACACGGAAGCAAGTCTCATCAAGCAGTATGTTGCGTTGATGGGAACCGAAGAGGTCACCATCGAGTTTACCAAGGATGCAATTGAAGAAATCGCAAACATTGCGGTGGACCTGAACGCGACAGTTGAGAACATCGGTGCGCGGCGCTTGCAGACCGTCATGGAACGTGTGCTGGATGAAATTTCCTTCACAGCACCGGACCAGTCTGGCCAGCAGGTAACGATTGATGAGGCCTATGTGAAGTCCAACGTCAGTGAATTGGCCAAGAATGTCGATTTGTCTCAGTTCATCCTGTAACCGACGCATAATTCAGACCTAAACAGAAAACCTGTTGGTGTGTGGCAAGGAAAAATACTTGCCGCATACCACCACAAGTGGCAGCATACCTACATGGTAGCTATTCGTAAAAGTAATGAAGAAGGTCACCACCGAAAGTTTCTGGTTGTCGTCGACGGCACGCCAGAGTGTGGTCGAGCCATCGTTTACGCCGCAAAACGGGCAGCCCGAACTGGCGGCGTCGTTCTCTTGCTCTATGTGATTGCGCCCGGAAACTTCCAGCATTGGTTGGGAGTTGAGGACATCATGCGTCAGGAAGCGCGTGATAATGCAGACACAATCCTGGCAAAAGCTGCTGAACAGGTAAGAGCCGCAGCCCGCACAGAGCCGGAACTGGTTGTTCGCGAAGGGCAGCAGTCTGATGAAATTATCGCTCTGATTGAGGAAGACGCGGATATCGCGATTCTTGTTCTGGCGGCCGGAACCAGCAAAGAAGGACCGGGTCCTCTGGTTTCATCCATAGCGGGTAAATCGGCAGGGACATTCCCGATTCCAACCACCATCGTGCCAGGTAATTTGGACGATGATGCGCTGGATGCCCTTGCCTGATCAGGATTACCTATCATATAGAAAAGAAAACAGACATTGCTGATGCATTGAGTGCTGCACGTTAAGTAGTGTAAACTGTGCTGCAACTGCTTAAGAGCACTCTTTGGCAAGAAAATCGGAAACAAAACCATGTTCATTCAGACCGAAGCGACACCAAACCCGGCAACACTTAAGTTTCTGCCCGGCCGCGTAGTATTGTCGGAAGGCACACGCGATTTCCGCTCGGCTGCGGAAGCTGCGGTTTCTCCGCTGGCAGAAAAGCTCTTCTCAATTCCAGGTGTTGTTGGCATCTTCTTCGGTCACGACTTTATCACCGTCACAAAGGATGAGACTGACTGGCAGCATATGCGCCCGGCCATTCTTGGTGCGATCATGGAAAACTTCATGTCCGACACCCCGATCCTGAGAGGTGAGGAAGCAGGTGACGGCGATACAGGTGAAGAGTTCTTCGAAGCGGAAGACGAAGAGACTGTAAACATGATCAAGGAACTGCTGGAAACCCGTGTGCGTCCAGCTGTTGCTCAGGATGGTGGCGACATAACATTCAGGGGATATCGTGAGGGTATCGTTTATCTGACCATGCGTGGGGCATGCGCCGGTTGCCCGTCTTCAACAGCAACCCTGAGCCATGGTATTCAGAACCTGATGAGGCATTTCATCCCAGAAGTTCAAGAAGTTAAACAGATCTAGTTTCTGCTAATATAATTCTTCTGAAGAAGGGCAGCACACGCTGCCCTTTTTGTTGCAAGGCAAAAAAAATACTCCGGGTGTTAAACGAATTGGTTGCTCGACAATTCGTCACCCTAACGATAAGCCGAACTAATGAAGTTGCTTGCTATTGATACCGCACTAAGTACCTGTGCCGCCGCCGTTTTAATCGATGACGGCGGAGTGCAGAATATTGTCTCCCAATGCGAAGATCTCGGACGGGGTCATGCCGAGCGCATCATGGGCATGGTGGCGAGTGTCATGACGGACTCCTCGACACCTTTAACTCGCTGGACCGGATTGTTGTAAACGTCGGTCCGGGAAGCTTCACCGGCCTTCGCGTAGGTCTTTCGATTGCACGCGGGTTTGGTTTGGTGCTCGAAAAACCGGTTGTCTCGGTCACAACACTGGCTGCAATAGCGCACGAAGCTTTGGACGCCGCTCCCGTCAGAAAACCAATTCTGGTGGTTCTGGATGCGCGCCGAAATGAGGTCTACTGCCAGAATTTTCATGAAAACGGGGCTCCTATCGGGGAAGCGCGGATTTCTACCGTGAAAGACCTTGCGCACAACTTCGATGCTGACACAATACTGGCAGGATCTGCGGCGCAGGCGGTTGCCAACATGGCGGGCTTAGACAAATCACGTATTTGCAACGAAGCTGCTGCTGCCTCAATTGAATACATCGCGAAGCTTGGTAAGGGTGCAAAGCGTCAGGACAAGGCGCCGGTCCCTCTCTATCTTCGTGCCCCTGACGCTGTTCCGGGTGAGAAAGGAAAGGTTCGTCGTCAATGAAGTCCTGGTGGACATCAGAAAAGCCTCTGATGATCGAGCGCGCTGAAAAAGACGACCTGCCTGACCTTGCGAAACTCCACGCTGAATGTTTCAAGCAGCACTGGGGGACCGCAGAACTCACCACATTGTTCGAGCAAAAAGGCGTTTTCATCCTGACTGCGCGCACATCCCGTGCGACCGGACAAGCCAATCTGGGCTTTGTTATCATCCGCTCGGTTGCAGGCGAAGCGGAAGTTTTGACCATCGCAGTCTCCCCCAAACAGCAAAATAGGGGGATTGGTCGAAAACTCATGGAAGCCGCCATCTTCCAGCTTTACTCTGACCGTACCGAAGCGTTGTTCCTCGAAGTCGATGATACCAACAGCGCAGCACTGAAGCTCTACAAGAAGCTGGGGTTCAAGCAGGTCGGAGAAAGAAAAGCCTATTACGCGGCGAGCGAAGGCAGTGGAACAGCGCTTGTTATGCGTTGCGATCTTCTTTAAGCGACACTACGCATGTGAGATGGAGCTTTAAGCTCGTAATCAAACCGGGGTACAGTGAATCTGGTTCTTTTCTCTCGTTGCTTTGGGAGATAGGATACCCGTGCGGATTGAAAACGGTAGTGCCTGTGTGATTTGAGGGATTTGGGGCAAATGACGGCAGAAGAAAAAAATGACGCTGATTGAAATGTGTGCTCATAAGGGTATGCGAATGACAGAACAGCGCCGCGTGATTGCTGATGTAATACAATCTGCTGAAGACCACCCGGATGTGGAAGAGCTTTATCGAAGAGCTTCCGGGATCGATCCTAAAATTTCTATCTCCACTGTTTACCGGACTGTAAAGCTTTTCGAGGACTCAGGTATTATCGAACGCCACGACTTCCGCGACGGTCGTTCCAGATACGAAACCGTTTCTGACGAACACCATGATCACCTCATCGACTTGCGTACAGGTGATGTGATCGAATTCCGTAGTGAAGAAATTGAAAAGATGCAGGAAGAAGTGGCACGAAAGCTGGGCTTC
Source organism: Pseudovibrio sp. JCM 19062 (assembly GCA_001310715.1). The sequence continues at coordinate 13,554 of BAXV01000001.1, read as the reverse complement.
AAATTGGTTGATCATCGCTTGGAGCTATACGGCATTCCCATAGATGAAAAATAGGAGCCGTTCATGGCGACTGTCAGAGCTGTTTGTGTAATTGCCGGGCTAATCCTCGTTTCTCTATTCGTCATTCCTACGCAATGGGTGATAGTTAAGCTAGGTTTATCGACAAAACCGCACATTCCTCTGCTCTGGCACAAAGCTGTGTGCTGGCTGGTGGGGTTGCGCGTTCACCAAAATGGGAAAATGGCCACTGAACGGCCTCTTCTTATTACTGCAAACCATTGCTCGTGGTTGGATATCTCCGCTCTTGGATCAACCAACCTGGTCTGCTTCATTGCGAAATCCGAAGTCAACGAATGGCCTGTCTTCGGCTTCCTCTCCAGACTCCAACGGACCATATTCGTCAATCGCAAACGAAAAACAGATATTGGCCGGGTCGCTAAGGAAGTCGCTAATCGCATGGCAGGGGGTGAGGCCATGGTGTTGTTTGCTGAAGGCACCTCCAGCAATGGCAACGAGGTGCTACCTTTCCGTTCAGCGCTCATCGGTGCGGCTCACCAGGCAATGCATGTGGGAGAAGAGGAAGCAGCCTACGTGCAGCCTTTGTCTATCGCCTACACCCGCTTGCACGGTATGCCCATGGGCCACTTCTGGCGCAAACATGTTGCGTGGTATGGGGATATGGAACTCGCCGGACATCTCTGGGCTATCCTTAAAGAAGGCGGACTGGATGTTGAACTGACTTGGGGTACCCCGGTTCCAATCGAGAAAGCCACTGATCGTAAGGCCTTAACACGGGATCTACATGAGCAGGTCAGGGTGATGACCCTTGTCGCGTTGCATGGCGATCGATCCAAACAGAAAGAGCTGGCTGAAAGCTGATCAAGACAAGGCTTCTCTTTCTGCGCAAAACAGAGTAAAGCTCAGCAAAATTCTGAACATGACGAGCTGGCGTTGCTGTTGAACAGCGCAGGCGTGCTCGAATTGTCGGGCATTGAAACAAAATGATACCCCGGCTGCAGATCCACTTGAGGATTTAATGGATAACCTAGTAGACCAAGACACCCAGAGCCAATCCGAAAACACAACGGAGGCGCGCGAAAAGACCGAAGCGACCCGTAAGGTTTTCATCAAAACCTATGGCTGCCAGATGAACGTCTATGATTCTGACCGCATGAGCGACGCGCTGAGCAACGATGGTTACGTTAAGACTGAAACTCCTGATGACGCAGATCTGGTTATCCTGAATACCTGCCACATCCGTGAAAAGGCTGCTGAAAAGGTCTACTCCGAACTGGGCCGCATTCGTAAGCTGAAAGAAGAGCGTGCCAAAGATGGCAAGCAGATGATGGTTTCCGTTGCGGGCTGTGTTGCACAGGCCGAAGGCGCGGAAATCTCCCGCCGTGCACCAATCGTTGATCTTGTTGTCGGCCCTCAGTCTTACCACCGCCTCCCTGAGCTACTGACCCGGGCCTCCAATGGCTCAAAGGTCGTTGAAACCGAGTTCGATATTCAGGACAAGTTCAAGCACCTGGCAACACCGTCCAAAGAAGCTGTTCGCAAGCGTGGTGTGACCGCATTTGTGACCGTTCAGGAAGGCTGCGATAAGTTCTGCACCTTCTGCGTGGTACCATACACACGCGGCGCGGAAGTCTCCCGTAAAGTGGAGCAGATCGTCATGGAAACCGAGCGCTTGGCAGCTGCTGGTGTCCGTGAAGTGACGTTGCTGGGGCAGAACGTCAATGCATGGCACGGCGAAGGCCTGATGGCCGCGAGTGGGGCCTCGGTGAGCTCCTGTTCCGCCTTGCTAAAATCGATGGAATCGAGCGCCTGCGCTATACCACATCCCACCCACGGGACATGGAAGACAGCCTGATCGCCGCCCACCGCGACCTCGATGTTCTGATGCCATACTTGCACTTGCCGGTTCAGTCCGGTTCTGATGCAATCCTCAAGGCCATGAACCGCAAGCACACCCGCGATGACTATTTCCGCTTGATCGACCGCATTCGCGAAGCGCGCGACGATATTGCGCTGTCCGGCGACTTTATTGTTGGCTTCCCCGGTGAAACCGATCAGGACCACAAAGATACACTGGATCTGATCAAGCGTGTCACTTACGGCTCTGCATTCTCCTTCAAGTACAGCCCACGCCCGGGTACGCCGGGTGCAACGCTGGAAGATCAGATCGACGAACAAGTCAAGTCCGAACGTCTCGCAGAATTGCAGGTATTGCTTAGCACGCAGCAAAAAGACTTTAATGCATCATTGATTGGAAAAACAATTGATGTACTGTTTGAAAAGGAAGGCCGCAAAGAAGGCCAGCTTGCAGGCCGATCACCTTGGCTCCAGCCAGTTCATGTAAATGCACCGCTGGACCTGTATGGTGAAATCGGATCGGTAGAAATTGTTGCTGCCAGTGCAAATAGTCTGGAAGGGCGTCTCGTTTAAGTGCATGATGCTCCCAGATTATCGCGTAAAGGCGAACGGAGGCATTATTTGAAGGGCAGAGCCCAGACAACGTCCGCTTCAAGGACGGCCATGCGCCCCATTGCGGCATCGGATATGATGCATGTGGTGTTGGCATTCGAAGACAACAGGCTTGTAGGCGATCTGTTTGGTCAGTTTGACCAAAACCTCGCGCTCATCGAACAGCGTTTAGGTGTTGAGGCAGTCGCCCACGGCAATCAGGTCACAATCCGAGGCAATAAAAATCCACAGAGCAGGCAAAGCTTGCTCTGGAATCGCTCTATACGCGTTTGCAGGGTGGTCATGACATCACACCCGGCGATGTGGATGGTTCAATCCGTTTGGCAGAAGTTGCTGAAGCGCAGCTCTCTTTGCCAACGATGGAGCCCAAGTCCCGTATGGCGTTTGCGCAGATCGCAACGCGCCGTAAGACTCTGGTTGCCAGAACGAGCGCTCAGGATGCCTACATCCGGGCAATGGATCGTTCTGATCTGACATTCGGTGTTGGTCCGGCTGGTACGGGTAAGACCTTCCTTGCCGTTGCCTACGCAGCGGCTTTGTTGGAGCGCGGCGAGATTGATCGCATGATCCTGTCCCGTCCGGCGGTTGAAGCTGGTGAGCGTCTTGGCTTTTTGCCGGGTGACATGAAGGAAAAGGTCGATCCCTACCTGCGTCCGCTTTACGATGGCTCAATGAGATGATGGCACCGGAAAAGCTCGAGCGGGGCTTGGAAAGTGGCATGATCGAAGTCGCACCACTGGCTTTATGCGTGGACGTACGCTCTCCAATGCGGTCGTGATTCTCGATGAAGCGCAGAACACCACATCCATGCAGATGAAGATGTTTCTGACGCGCCTCGGCGAAAACTCAAAGATGATTGTGACTGGTGACCCGAGTCAGGTCGACTTGCCTCCGGGCCAGATGTCTGGTCTGCGTGACGCACTGAAGATTCTTGACGGTGTTGAAGGCATCTCTCGTGTAACCTTCACAGAGAGCGACGTGGTGCGTCACGAACTTGTGGCCCGTATCGTTGGCGCCTACGACAACGAAAGTCGTCGCCGGTTGATAGCCAAAGAACTCAGGCAGGCGGAAGAATCTGCCAAAGAAAATGCAGAGCAAGGCTCCAAGGAATGAACAAAGCTTGCCCGGTCCACATCGACCTGCTGATTGAAGCAGGCGATTGGCAGAGTGAAGATCTGTTGGAGGCGATTGCTAAAAAGGCAATCGCTGCCGCTTTTGCAACAAGTGACCTTGGTGTGGTAGAAAATACCGAAGTCTCCCTTGTCTTCACCGATGATGCCCATATTCAGGCACTGAATAAGATGTGGCGCGAGAAAGACAAACCGACAAATGTTCTGTCTTTTCCGGGAGATGACAGTGAAGAGCCGCCATTTGGTCCACTCTTGGGCGATATTGTTATTGCAAAAGAGACAGTAAAGCGCGAAGCTCTGGAGCTTGAAATTCCATTCGAACATCACTTAATTCATCTTATTGTTCATGGAACCCTTCATCTTTTTGGATATGATCACCAAGTAGATGAGGAAGCGGAGGAAATGGAAGCGGAAGAGCGCCTGATTTTGGCGAGCCTGCAAATCCCCGACCCATACAAAGATGCGCCACTTTCGGCTGATAAATGACACCCCAGTATTCATTGGGAATACAGGGAACAACGAGAGAGAGATGAGCCCGGAACCTCGAAGTACAGAAGGTGCAAGCACCTCCACTCAGGCTGAGAATGCAGAGCCTGCAAGTAGTACCGGCACAGCTATCGCCGACGATACCTCTGAACCACAAGCGACCAAGCCTGGTTTTCTGACCAGGCTTGGATCCATACTAAACCCGTTTAAAGGTATCCGAAGAAGCGCGGCTGTCTCATTACGTGAAGATTTGGAAGATGAGCTCGCTCGCGACAGTGAAGGTGCTGATGCTGCCTTCACTAAGGAAGAGCGCGAGTTGCTTACCAACATCCTCCAACTGCGCGAGTCTCGTGTTGAAGATGTCATGATCCCGCGTGCCGATATTGAGGCCGTGGAAGATACAACGACAATCGGCGAAGTGATGGCTTTGTTTAAGGCCTCAGGTCACTCCCGTATGCCGATTTATCATGACAACCTTGATGACCCTCGGGGCATGATCCACATTAAGGACCTGATGTCCTACTTTGTGGAGCTGGCTGTGAAGGCCAATCAGAACGGTGCCCCACTGACATTGGTGAAGCCGGAACAGAGCGCGCCTGAGATAAGTGCAGAAGAGAAATCTCTGCTCGATTTGTCGTGTGTTGACCTGTCCACGCCATTGAACAGAACAGGACTGACCCGACCTTTGCACTTTGTTCCACCGTCCATGTCCTCTTCTGATCTGATGAAGAAGATGCAGGTCACCCGTGTCCAGATGGCACTTGTGATCGATGAATATGGTGGAACTGACGGCCTTGTGTCTCTTGAGGACATCGTCGAGACCGTGGTGGGTGATATTGAAGACGAGCACGATAAGGACGAAGAAGAACTTATCATGACAGTCAGCCCCGGTGTTTGGGTGGTTGATCCTCGTATCGATTTGGATGATCTTCAAAAAGAACTCGGAGCGGACTTCCAAGTCGGTGAAGAGCAGACAGAAGAGGTGGACACCCTTGGTGGTCTGTTGTTCTCGATTTTGGACAGGGTTCCGGTTCGTGGTGAGTTGATCATCGATAAGAGCCTTCCGGCCTACGAATTCGAAGTGATTGATGCCGATTTGCGTCGCATCAAGCGTCTTCGCATTTCCAAGCGACGGATTGAGCAGCGCGTCGTTGTTCAGCGTGTTCGCCCACGGAAGTCTGAAGCTGCGGAATAAGCAGCACATCGCTAATTTTTACCTATGACATTCGGGAGTGGGGCATGGTCGCTGCCATTGATACCCCTCGAACTCTGATAAGCAGTATTCGAGAATTATCAGGGTGGAGACGTGCACTACTTGCTTTTGTAGGGGGACTGGCATCAGCCTTTGCCTTCCCCCCGTACGGTGCCTTTCCCATCCTCTGGCTTACCCTGCCGCAGTTGATCCTGCTCCTTGATGGGGCAAAGCAACAGGCAGCAGAAAGCCGTAAAGCACGCTTTGTCGCGTTCTTCCGGGTGTCCTGGGCGTTTTTCTTTGGCTTTTTTTTGGTCAGCCTGTTCTGGATTGCCGAAGCGTTCCTCGTGGACGCTGAAAGCTACGCCTGGATGATCCCGTTTGCGTTGCTCATTCTGCCCGGCGGGCTTGCCCTGATCCCCTCCATTATATTGGGCGGAGCCTCCGCCTTCTGGAGATCCGGTATCTCCCGCATTCTGCTCTTCGCTGTCGCACTGGCCCTGTCCAGCTGGCTGCGCGGTCATATACTGACCGGCTTTCCGTGGAACGTATGGGGCTATGCCTTTGCCGAAAACCTGACACTCATGCAGAGCTTCTCTGCCTTGGGAATTTACGGTGTCGGCTTCCTCGTCCTCCTGCTTTTCTCAATGCCTGTTGTCCTGATTGATCAGGAACGTAAAGCCGCCACTGTCTATATCACCGCGTGTGTGCTGGTGTGGGCAGGGGTGGTTGCATACGGAACGAATAGGTTGCAGGCTCCGCAACAGCCGGTTGCGGGTCATCAGGTGCTCGTTATACAACCAATGTGCCCCAGGCTGACAAGTGGAAGCCCGAGAACCGGCAAAGGCTCCTGCCGCTCTATTTGCAGCAAACAGAGCAGGCTCTTGCAGAGATGAATCTGGATAAGGAAACGCTGATCTTCTGCCTGAATCGGCTTTTCCGTTTCTGCTGGATGAAGAACCGGGCGCTCTGGAGGCGATTGCAGCCACACTTCCCCAAAATACAATGTTGATTACCGGTGGCATTCGACGCGAAGTCTCAGCAAGCGGTAATCACTTTTTTAACAGTACATTTGTTGTATCGGACGAAGGTGCACTCATAGATATCTATGACAAAGTGCACCTGGTTCCGTTTGGGGAATATTTGCCGATGCGTCCGCTCCTACAATCCATTGGTGTGGAGCGTCTTGTTCCGGCCCCCGAAGACTTTACCGCGGGGCCTCGGTTTGAGAAAATAGATTTAAGAAATTCACTTAGTTTTCAGCCGCTGATTTGTTATGAAGCGATCTTTCCGCAAACCATGCTCTCGGAAGAAGAGCGGCCTAACTTGCTCGTAAATCTAACAAATGATGGCTGGTTTGGCGAAACGTCGGGTCCCTACCAGCATCTGGCTCAGGCAAGAATTAGAGCAGTCGAGCAAGGCGTGCCGTTGGTGCGAGCTGCTAATACTGGTATTTCTGGCCTAGTAGATTCCAATGGTAGAATACTCGCAGAAGTTGTTTTAAATAAAAAAAGGTAGTTTCGATAATGAATTGCCTGAAATACTAAGGCCCACGCTTTACGTAAGGATGGGTGATTCAATTTTTTTGGGGAATTATTCTAGTAGTTGTTAGCATCCTATTGGTGATGCAGCAATTATTACCTACCCGTAGAGATTGACGAATGCACGCAAATATCGTCATCTAATACACGCAAAGGTTTTTATCCTAATCGTCAGATTGGACCATAAAAAAGCCTTACGGGCCTGCCAGCGATGCCTCCGTCAGAGGGTGTTTTGGCACTTGCCGAAATGCAGGTTTGATGAATTGCGTTCTTGCAAGGGATGCTGAGATGCGCCCTTGTTTAAATAAAAACCCACGGTAAGGCACCGTAAAAAAAACCAAAGAAGAGGGCCTTTGATAATGCCCAGCAAAAAAAAGCACCAAACCCTATCGACGTTCATGTCGGCAGCAGAGTACGCTTGCGCCGCATGATGCTTGGTATGAGCCAGGAAAAGCTCGGTGAGAGCCTTGGCATTACATTCCAGCAGATTCAGAAGTATGAAAAAGGGACAAACCGGATTGGTGCAAGCCGCTTACAGCACATTGCGACCATTCTGAAAGTGCCTGTCGCCTTTTTCTTTGAAGATGCTCCCGGTACGCCGGATGAAGTCCCTGGCGTTGGTGATAACCCACAAACCACCTATGTTGTCGACTTCTTGTCATCTTCTGATGGCTTAGCCTCAACAAGGCTTTCGTACGTATTGAAAACCCGAAAGTCCGTAAGAAGGTTGTCGAGCTCGTGAAGAGTATTGCTGGGGATGAAGATTGAGTTTGTGATCCGTAAATTTTCGCAATTCTCCCGCAATTTTGAGCTAAATCTCTTGACGTAATCGACATTCCTTGTTTGATGTAACATCGGAGGCGACGGATTTACCGTCGCTTCATTTCTATTTATCTTCCAGAAGGACGTTTGCCAATGGCTCGTCAGAACTATGTGTTCACGTCGGAATCGGTTTCAGAAGGCCACCCCGACAAGGTTTGCGATCGCGTTTCAGATACGATCGTAGACGCATTTCTAAAGGAAATGCCAGAAGCCCGCGTTGCGTGTGAAACGCTTGCAACAACGAACAAGCTTGTTATTGCAGGTGAGACCCGTGGTCCGGCATCTCTTACCAATGAATATCTGGCCCACATCGCCCGTCTTGCCATCAAGGACATCGGGTATGCGCAGGCTGGCTTTAACTGGAAAGACCTGGATGTTCAGGTTCTTTTGCACGGTCAGTCCGCAGATATTGCTCAGGGCGTAGATGCCGCTGGCAATAAGGACGAAGGCGCCGGCGATCAGGGCATCATGTTCGGTTACGCGTGCCGCGAAACCGAAGAGCTGATGCCAGCTCCGATCCTGTACGCCCACAAGATCCTGCGTTTGCTCGCAGAGGCGCGCAAATCCGGCAATGAGCCTATGCTCGGCCTGATGCCAAGAGTCAGGTTTCCATCCGCTATGAAGATGGCAAACCGGTTGAGGCAACATCCATCGTGCTGTCTACTCAGCATCTGGATGAAACCATGACATCCGACGATGTGCGCGCCGTTGTAGAACCTTACATTCGCGCAGCTCTGCCGGGTGACTGGGTTACCAAAAACACCATCTGGCACATCAACCCGACCGGCAAGTTCGTGATCGGTGGTCCGGATAGTGATTGTGGTCTCACAGGCCGTAAGATCATCGTAGACACCTACGGCGGTGCAGCTCCACACGGTGGTGGTGCATTCTCCGGTAAAGACCCGACCAAGGTCGACCGCTCTGCTGCATATGCAGCACGCTACTTGGCGAAAAACGTGGTGGCCGCTGATCTGGCAGACAAATGCACCATTCAGCTGTCTTATGCGATTGGTATTGCCGATCCGCAGTCCGTTTTCGTCAACCTGCATGGCACAGGCCGTGTTGAAGGCGAGCGCGTTGAAGCTGCAATCCGCGAAGTCATGAGTTTGACGCCGCGCGGTATTCGTGAGCACCTCGGTTTGAACAAGCCAATCTATGCACGCACAGCAGCCTACGGCCACTTCGGACGTGAGGCAGAACGTGACGGCGGTTTCTCATGGGAGAAAATCGACCTTGTCCATAACCTGCGTGATGCTGTAGAGAAAGCCTACGCTTAACCTCTAACGCTAGAGAATAGACAACTGGCCGGGGCAATCTCCGGCCAGTTTGTATTTATGAGAACGATGGTAGATCACTACAAAGGCTCCTTTTTCGGCCGCCGTGTCGGAAAGCCAGCAAGTCCGCGACAGTCGCATTTGCTTCAGGAGGTCCTGCCAACCGTGGCATTGGACCTGACGCAGTCCCCACCGGAAAATCTGGCGGAATTGTTCCCCGTACCAGTCAAGAGTGTTTGTCTGGAGATTGGGTTCGGGGGCAGCGAACACCTAATTCATCGCGCCACAGAAAACCCGGAGATCGGTTTTATCGGCTGCGAGCCGTTCAGTTCCGGCATCATCAAGCTGTCACAAGCATTGAAGAGCATGGCCTGAAGAATATTCGTCTCTACGACGATGACGCTGGCAAACTGCTCGATTGGCTCCCGGCTACATCATTGGATATGGCTTATCAGCTCTATCCTGATCCATGGCCAAAGAAGAAGCACTGGAAACGTCGCTTTGTGAATCAGATCAACCTGACGCGCATCGCCAGAGCTTTGAAGCCCGGATGCGAATACCGGTTCGCCAGTGATATCGACACCTACGTCGATTGGACTTGTCCCATTGTCGCAAACATCCCGCCTTTGAGTGGACTGCCGAGTGCGCCGCCGATTGGCGTACCCCGTGGCACAATTGGCCGGGCACACGGTATGAACGCAAGGCTCACCGCGAAGGTAGAATTGGTCGTTACCTGACATTTTTGCGGACCGCAGAGATGAAAAGCTGACGAGGGCTCTCTTTTGTCTGCCCATATCTTGATTTTCTGTTGCATACAGTGGGCAAATGACTATATTGCAGAGCAAGAGTTCTCTATCGGCTCAGTTAAGAGCATTGAGGAGTGGGCCCCGAAAGGACCCGCTCTTTTTTTTATTAGCTAAGTCGGTATTGATGCCTGACTGTCGAAAATCAGGTATCCGAAAATAACTGCCAAAGACACCAAGTATGTCTTTGCATTAAGACGATAGGTACCAAGTGGACGAAACCGATCCCCGGATTATAAAGGAAAAGGGCCTAGAGGCCCGCGTTGCTGAAATTGTTGAGCCGGTCATTGCTGATCTGGGCTACCGACTGGTGCGCATCCGTGTAAACGGAAATAACGGCTGCACCCTTCAAATCATGGCAGAGCGCCCGGACGGGTCAATGGCTGTTGAAGATTGTGAAGAAATCAGCCACGCAGTTTCCCCGGCGTTGGATGTCGACGACCCGATTTCTGGTGCCTATCATCTCGAAGTTTCATCTCCAGGTATTGACCGCCCGCTCGTTCGCGCAGGCGATTTCGAGCGCTGGGCAGGACATGTTGTGAAAATCGAAATGTCTGTGCCGCAAGCTGGGCGCAAGAGATACCGTGGACAAATCATTGGTGTGGAAGAGGGAAGTGCCGTCATCAGACTGTCCGACGCACAGGACGGTCAGGACGAGACATCCCGTCTTCCATTGGATGAGATCGGGTCAGCCGTACTGGTTTTGACCGATGAATTGATTGACGCGGCTTTGAAAGCCGATAAAGCCGCAAAAGCAGCCCGTGGTGAGCCTACGGACGATGACAGTTACCTCAGTCACTGATTAGCTGTTCTTGTTGCGCAATGGGGTATGGGCGGTTCCGAAATTTAAGAGCCACCCTTTTGTTTTGATGTTCCTGCTGGTGTGAAGGAAAGCAGGGCGTGGAAGGAGTTGACGAGGAATGGCTATCAGCGCAAACCGTTTGGAGCTGCTGCAGATCGCTGACGCGGTTGCCCGCGAAAAGTCGATCGACCGTAGCATCGTGATTGCTGCTCTTGAGGATGCAATCCAAAAAGCCGCTCGCTCCCGTTATGGCACCGAGACTGAAGTTCGTGCTGAGATTAATCCGAAAACCGGTGAAATTCGCCTCCAGCGTTTGCTGCAGGTTGTTGAGGTTGTCGAAAATATCTCCACCGAGATTGCTCTGGTTGATGCGCAGGAGCGCAACCCGGATGCAACCGTCGGCGACTTTATGGCAGATCCGCTACCACCGCTGGACTTTGGCCGCATCGCAGCCCAGTCTGCCAAGCAGGTGATCGTTCAGAAAGTACGCGAAGCCGAGCGTGATCAGCAGTACGATGAGTTCAAAGACCGTATTGGTGAAGTGCTCAACGCTGTTGTGAAGCGTGTTGAATACGGCAACGTCGTCGTTGACACCGGTAAGGGCGAAGCAATCGTTCGCCGCGACGAACTGATCCCACGCGAAATCTTCCGCAATGGTGATCGCATCCGCGCGTTGATCTTTGATGTACGCCGCGAACAGCGCGGTCCGCAGGTATTCCTGTCCCGTACACACCCACAGTTCATGGCTAAACTGTTCGCGCAGGAAGTGCCGGAAATCTACGACGGTGTTATCGAGATCAAGGCCGTTGCTCGCGATCCGGGCTCCCGTGCAAAAATTGCTGTTCTGTCCAGCGACAGTTCTATCGATCCGGTTGGCGCGTGTGTTGGTATGCGTGGCTCCCGTGTTCAGGCGGTTGTTGGTGAGCTTCAGGGTGAAAAAATCGACATCATTCCGTGGAATGATGATGCCGCAACCTTCATCGTGAACGCGCTTCAGCCTGCTGAAGTTGCCAAAGTTGTTCTTGACGAAGATTCCGAGCGTATTGAAGTGGTTGTCCCGAATGACCAGCTATCACTGGCAATTGGTCGCCGTGGTCAGAACGTTCGTCTCGCCTCTCAGCTGACCGGCTGGGGCATCGACATTATGACGGAAGCTGAAGAGTCCGAGCGTCGCCAGAAAGAATTCCAGGTTCGCTCTGATCTCTTCCAGAATACACTGAATGTTGATGAGATGGTTTCTCAACTTCTCGCATCAGAAGGCTTTACTTCTGTAGAGGAAGTCGCGTACGTTGACCTCGACGAAATCTCCTCTATCGAAGGCTTCGACGAAGAGACTGCGACGAAATTCAGGCGCGCGCCCGTGAATTCCTGGAAGAACAGGAAGCAAAACTTGCGGAAGAGCGTCGTCAGCTTGGTGTTTCCGACGAACTGGTTCAGGTTCCTGGTCTCACTTCCGCAATGCTGGTTGCATTGGGTAAAGACGAAATCAAAACCATGGAAGACCTTGCAGGCTGTGCAGCTGACGACCTTGTTGGCTGGACCGAGCGTAAGGATAAAGAAACCATTCGCGTAGAAGGTAGTCTGAGCAGTTTCGATCTGTCTCGCGCAGATGCGGAAGCCATCGTTATGTCAGCCCGTGTTGCAGCAGGCTGGATTTCTGCAGAAGATCTCGTGGAAGTTTCTGACGAAGAGCTGGAAGCAGTTGATGATGAGCTAGAGGCATCTGACGAAGAGCTGGAGGCTTCTGACGAAGAGCAGGAAGTCTCTTCTGATGAAGAACTTGAAGCTTCTGAGCAGGAGCCGGAACTCGAAGACGAAGTCTCCGCAGACGAAACAATTGAAGAGACTGTGGTTGACGCCGACGAGGAATTGGCGCAAGAGAGCGGTGAAGAAGACGCTAAAGGCGAGCCGTCCTCTAAATAATCTGTAGCCGCTTGACTGCAGAAAAAAAAGATTTATACGGGGGTGTGTTGAAATTGCAGCATGTGACTGCAGGTTTCTGCATCCCCGTAACTGAATGAAAAATAACAACAATAGTTGGATTGGGATAACGAAGTGCCGAGAAAAAATGAGCCGACGGAACGCACCTGCGCAATAACGCGTGAAGTTCTACCGGTGACAGATCTTCTCAGATTCGTTATGGCTCCTGACAAGACTGTTGTAGTTGATGTGAAGGGCACCCTCCCGGGACGTGGGGTATGGGTGACCGCAAAGAAGTCTGTTTTGCAGGAAGCGATCAAAAAGCGTGCTTTCTCGAGAGGCTTTAAGGAGCAGGTTAACGCTGAAGACGGTTTGGCCGACCACACCGACAAACTACTAGAGCAGGCAACTTTGGGCGCACTGTCCATTAGCCGAAAAGCCGGCAATCTGATTGTTGGATTTTCGAAAGTCGAGGCAGCTCTCAAAAAAAGAGAGTGTTCTTGCTCTGGTACACGCCACTGATGCCTCTGAAGATGGTGTGCGTAAGTTGGCGGCCGTAGCCGCTTCTAGATTTGGCAAGGTGGATCGTCTCAGCGTGATCCGCCAGTTTACCTCGGAGCAGATGAGTACGCATCTGGGTCGGGAAAACGTTATACATGCTGTACTGCTGGCCGGCGAGGCGGGCAGAAATTTCGTGAAGCATGCGCAACGCCTTGCGCTATTCCGCGAAGTCTCTGTTAAGGCCGACGACGACGGTACAAAGGGTGCAGTGGCGCAGGACTGAAGGCAATATGAGCGATACCAAAAACAACCACGACAATCCCGACGGCGGGGAAAAGAAAACGCTGGGCCTCAAACGCGGAGGCAGTGTTGAGAAGGGCACTGTTAAGCAGAGCTTCTCCCACGGCCGCTCCAAGGCAGTCGTCGTGGAAAAGAAGAAGCGCCGTGTAGTTGTGCCGGGCCAGGAAGGCTCCGCTGCACCTGCATCCGCATCTGCAACTTCTGCTTCTCCTGCGGCCTCCACAACTGGCACTGAAAAGCGTCCAGCCCAAAACCGTGGCCAGCAGCAGCCTCGTCGCGGACGGCGAAGGCCAAAG